>JABDMU010000034.1 GCA_013001285.1 Flavobacteriaceae bacterium | reverse complement strand
ATTAAAGCCCATTTGGCCCTCTTGGGTGCCAATGTCATATACGGTGCAAATTATATCATCGCCAAAGGCATTATGCCTCAGAAAATTGGCCCTTCCGCCTTTGTTTTTATTCGTTTGTTCTTTGGTTGTTTGCTGTTTTTTATACTTAAACTATTTATTAAGGAAGCCGTTTCTAAAAAGGATTTAGGACGATTGGCTTTATGTGGTCTACTTGGAGCAGCTGCCAATCAATTATTATTTTTTAATGGGCTAAATTTAACCTCGCCTATTGACGCTTCTATTATAATTACGTCAATTCCTGTGATGGTGCTCATATTTAGTGCATTCTTGCTCAAAGAGAAGATCACAACACATAAGGTATTAGGGATCACTATTGGCGGCATTGGCGCAGTAATCTTAGTTGGCTATGGCAATAGTTCGGGAGGAACGAGTTCATTGTTGGGTAATTTATTTGTCTTTTTGAATGCCTGTTGTTACGGACTTTATTTAGTAATTGTAAAACCTCTTATGACTAAATATAATTCGATAACCATTATTACATGGGTGTTTTTGTTCGGATTTATTTTTATGTTCCCATTTGGTATAGGCGATTTGATTTCGACTGACTTTTCGAACTTTGACCTTAACACCTATTTGGTCATTGGATTTGTGGTGATTTTTACCACATTCTTTGCTTACCTTTTTAATATTTATGCATTGAATTATGTGTCGCCTTCAGTAAACAGCAGTTATGTATATCTGCAACCAGCCGTTAGTTTTATCATGGTGAGTTTGTATGGTTATTTTTTAGTAAGTGAAAAGTATGCTGATGACATTAACCTCATCAAAATACTGAGCTGTTTGCTAGTGATCTCTGGTGTATATTTAATTAGTAAAGAGCCTAAAAATAAATTGGCGTAGTTTCAAAATAATCTAAGATCGTGCTGATTTTTCCTGGGGCAACAAACAATTATAAATAAAGGTATTAATTGGTGTTGAGATATGCAGTTGTTTGCCCGTTCTTACAATATAACCGTTGAAATTATCTAATTCACTTGGGCGCTTATTCATGATATCTCGTTGCATCGAAGCCGTTGTATTATAATTTAAATTATCGATGACCTTAAAGACCAATTCGATGTCATTATTAGAAAGATATATTTCTTTTGCATTGGCTACAGCGACTATCTCATTGGCAGTTTGGTACATAATCTGTCGTATGCCATCATCTTCTCTCATGATCCCAAAAACTGAACGGGTTAAGGCACCTATACCGCTCACGGTAGTTATAAATAGAAATTTTTTCCAGATATCGAGATGGATATCTTCCGATATTTGGCATTTGATATTTGCTTTATCAAGCAGGGTTTTTACGGTGTAGACTCGATCTGTTTTAACATTGTCATATTCTGCATAAACAATTTCAGGATCATGGGCAAAATGATCAATAACCCCAGGTGCTTCAATACGACTCACAATTTTACAAAAACCAGCCAATACGTTATTCTTATTCAATATTGATCGTAATTGATCAGCATTATCTGCGCCATTTTGAAGTGGCAAAATCATAGTTTTATCAGAAATTCTAGGCTTGAGCTTTTTAGCAATATCCTTAATTTGCCAAGCTTTTACAGCCAAAATAACAAGATCTGGGTTGCTGATCTCAGAAATATTGTCCGTTGCCTTAGGATGCACAATAAAGTCGCCGTGAATGCTTTTTACTTTAAGTCCGTTTAACTTAATGGCCTCAAGATGCTTTCCACGAGCAATAAAAGTGACGTTACATCCTGCCTGGGATAATTTTCCACCAAAATAGCCTCCAACACCTCCTGCTCCAATGACAACAATGTTCATAAGTTTGAGTTAATAATAGAGATAATAAATTTACTTTTTTATTTTTACATCATCAACTAAATTAATGCATGAGTTCAACCTTTGAGAAACATCAAAAACGTCGACTAATTTCCTCCTATTTTTCAGTGGTTATAAGTATTGCTTTGGTCCTCTTTTTATTAGGATTGTTAGGCATGTTGGTTCTAAATGCAAAAACCATCTCCGATAATTTTAAAGAACGGGTGGTCATGACCATTTACTTAAAAGAATCGGCAAAACAGGTTGAGATTGATCAATTAGAGAAAAGCTTGACCTTATCAAATTATGTGAAAGAAACCAGATACGTCTCTAAAGATGAAGCTGCTAATTTTATGAAGACCGAATATGGTGAAGATTTTTTAGATGATGTGGGTTATAATCCTTTACAGAATTCAATTGATGTTAATTTGAAGGCCGAATTTGTGACTGCCCAAAAACTAGACAGTATATCACAGGCTACGGCAAGCAAAAAATTTGTTGAAGACGTGCGTTATGATAAAGACCTGGTTTCGATTATGAATAGTAATGTAAAGCGCATCAGTTTATGGGTGTTGATCATTAGCTCCCTTTTTACGGTTATTGCTGTTTTGCTTATAAATAGCTCGATCAGACTTGCGGTTTACTCAAAACGATTTATTATTAAGACCATGCAAATGGTAGGCGCTACCAAAACCTTCATCAGACGCCCATTCATCTGGAAAAGCGTAAAACTGGGAATGCTTGGTGCCTTTATTGCTATCATTGGAATGGCTGTAGTTTTATACTACGTTAATCAAACTTTTCCTGAATTAGAATTGCTGAATAACCCCTTTTTATTAGGTATTTTATTTATTGGAATTTTCCTCATCGGAATAGTGATCACTTGGATCAGTACGTATTTTGCCACCCAGCGTTTTTTAAACTTAAAAACAGATCAACTTTATTATTGATTGGTAATAAAAAGGTGAATTTATTTTTTTTAAAAGATATAAGTGGCGATCGTTATTATTTCAATAAAGGTTTAGAGCAAGGCTAAATTTTAGAAGACCTTAACGCTGCAGTTTTAAATAAATCCGTTACTTTGCATTTACCGAAACTGCTAGGTGGTGCAGTAACTTCTGAGCATATTGCACAATTAGAAGTTGAAGTAACTATCATTTATACCGAATTTGAATAAATCATGGGTGAGAAAAAAAGGAAATTAGAGCAAGGTCAAAATTTTATTTTTGGAAAGAAAAATTACCAATGGATGTTCATAGGTTTGGGTTGTATTGCACTTGGATTTATTTTAATGTCTGGAGGTGGTAGCGATGATCCTAATGTTTTTAATCCAGAAATATTTAATTTTCGACGTATTCGCTTAGCACCAACTTTAATTCTTATCGGTTTTGGCATTCAAATCCATGCCATTCTTTTAGATTCGTCAAAAAAATAAGTCTCACTTAAAATAAAGTCTCATTTTAGCTGTGCATTAGAGTAATTTGATATTTTTGCTCTGTGAATTTTATTGATGCTATCATATTAGGACTAGTTCAAGGACTAACGGAATTTTTGCCTGTATCTTCCAGTGGGCATTTAGAATTAGGAAAGGTCATTTTAGGAAATGACGCTCTTCCAAACGAAAGCCTTCTGTTTACAGTAGTTCTTCATTTTGCAACAGCATTAAGTACGATTGTTGTTTTTAGAAAAGACGTTTTATGCATTTTGAAAGGCCTATTTTCATTTACATGGAATGAAGACACTCAGTTTGTTGCGAAGATTGCACTATCCATGTTACCTGCTGCCATTATCGGATTTACTTATGAACAAGAATTAGCCTTACTTTTTGATGGTAATATAAGACTGGTTGGTTTTATGTTAATTCTTACTGGCTTATTGCTTTACCTTGCCGATAAAGCCAAGAACACTAATAAAAAAGTGAGTTTTTTAAACGCATTTGTTATTGGTGTGGCTCAAGCTATTGCCATGTTACCTGGAATTTCAAGATCTGGTGCTACTATTTCAACTTCTGTATTACTTGGAAATGACAAAACGAAGGCTGCTCGATTTTCGTTTTTAATGGTTGTTCCACTTATTCTTGGAAAAATTGGAAAAGATATTTTAAGCGGCGAGCTCACTTATGACAGTGATAATTTTGCTATACTTTCTGCAGGGTTTTTTGCGGCTTTTGTAGCAGGTTTGTTGGCATGTACTTGGATGATCGCAATAGTCAAAAAAAGTAAACTTAGTTATTTTTCAATATACTGTGCAATAGTAGGAATCATAGCTATTAGTGTTGCTTCAACATCATAAGCTTATGACTTCAGACGATTTTAAAAACGGTCAGATCTTACTCATTGATAAACCACTCCATTGGACTTCCTTTCAAGTGGTCAATAAACTAAGATGGTCAATAAGAAAAGCCTTTAATATTAAAAAAATTAAGGTCGGTCATGCCGGAACCTTAGATCCTCTAGCTACAGGACTATTGGTGATTTGTACAGGAAAAATGACTAAACAAATTTCTACATTTCAAGACCAAATAAAAGCATATTCTGGGACTTTAGTTTTAGGAAGTACTACGCCTAGTTATGATCTAGAAACTGAGATCGATCAGAATTATCCAACCGATCATCTTTCGGAAGAAAAAATTAAAAAAGCCACAGAAAAATTTATAGGAGAAATCGAACAATATCCTCCAATTTTTTCCGCCATTAAAAAAGAGGGCAAGCGCCTGTATGAATTTGCTCGTGCTGGGGAAGCTGTTGAAATTAAATCACGTAGAATAAGAATTGATGCCTTTGAAATCACTAAAATAGATGGCCTAAATGTTAATTTCGAGGTCATATGCAGCAAAGGGACTTACATTCGATCCCTTGCCCATGATTTTGGTAAGGCCTTAAATACTGGGGCGCATTTATCGATGTTACGCCGCACGAAAATTGGTGATTTCGATATTAAAAATGCCATAACGATAGAAAAATTTATTGCAGATCTCCCTTCGGAATAATTGTTGATAGTATTGGCTTAAATCCAACTAAGTCGTGAACTATTTTCTTACTATTTGTTTTTCTTTGATCACTTATCTAGGACTATGCCAGGATGCTATAAAAACCAGTGGATTATTCTACAAGATCTCGTTAGGCACTACCTTTACACTCAATGAAAACTATATGCTTTTTGATGAATACGATGACACTTTCATACAACCAAGCGCCTTCTTAATTAATAATACCTTGGGCTATCAATTTGATGAACGCTCTGCACTAGGTGTCAATCTTGAATACGATTGGCATAGCCAACAAGGATTTCAATTCTTACCAGTACACTTGAGTTTTAAGTATAATATTATTGCTAAAGATGATAATTTGTTTGTCAGGGGAAGTTATGGGCGTCTGATTGGCATCAATCAAAATTTTCGGAAAGGAACACTCTATAAGGCTGGATTAGGTTATCAAATGTTCGATGCCAACATAAAAAATTCTTGGTTAATTGGTATAGATTTCAGCAGAAAACGATTTGGCATTCAACAAACCGAGAAGCTTTCAAGTCTTTCCTTATTTCTTGAATTTATGGTGTTTTGATCTTTTTTAGTTAATTTGAACGTATATTAAATACCTATGTCTTCTGTAATAAGAACATATAAAGCCCTGATCATAACCGCATTGCTATCTTCAACGCTGGTTCTAATGGCATTTAATGTACATTTAACTCGACATGTGGAATTTGATGCTGAAACGTATTACGAAATATTACCAGAAGAGTTGGAAGAACCAGAAACCCCAGAGGAATTGGCCGAGCTCATGGAAAGCATCGATGCTTTGTTGGCCACCAATAAGGCTTATAATGAAACTCAAAAAAATAATGAGTTCGAAGATGAAGCTTTTCAAAATACAATGGATAAAATTAGGAATAGAGCCGCCAAAGATTATGAGATTGACGACCATATCTCAGAATCTAATGGAACTAATGACACTAATGACGATCTTGATTCCTTTGAAGAGATCAATGAATTAATCGATATTAGATCTCAAGATAAACGTGCTTCACTTCCATCAAATTCCTCAGGAAATCACAAGAATAGTAGGGTGAGTTTTTCACTAGTAAATAGGACGGATGAGTACCTCCCACCACCTATTTATCTTTGTGAAGAAAGCGGGAAAATTGTTATAAATATTACTGTAGATAGTCACGGAAATGTTACTGATACTGATGTAAATTCATCATCAACCTCTTCAAATGGGTGTTTAATTGATCATGCCATTGAGTATGCCAAGGCATCTAAATTCAATGCTGACAACTCAAAAGCAAATCAACTAGGCACAATCACTTTTTATTTTAGAGGAAAGTCTTAGCAGTTCTAAAAGATCCTTTATTATTGTTTGGCCTTTATCCTTGTTATACCATCGCTGCAAATCTTCTTTAAACTCTGGGGTAAGAAGTCCATGTTCTTCTTTGAATTCCGTGACCATTTTAGTCGCTTGACTCGGCCTTGGACCGTAAAGCCCCAAAATTTCGGTGGATTTGGCATCGATCATGATCAATTTTGGAATAGACCGGCTACCATTGGTTAAAAAGGCATCCATTAAATCTGGGTTGTCGTCGCGCAAAACAATTCTCAATTCAATATTAGGGTTAACTTCCGCCACTTTATTGATAACAGGAATAACATGAGCAGCATCACCACACCAACTTTCACTTATAACCAACCAAATGATCTTCTCATCAAATTCCTTTATTAACTTCTCATGATCTTCGGATAGACGAATGGTTTTATCCCAGCGTTTCATTCGTCTTTGGTTGAGTTTGGTATATTCGATAAGTGCCTCCGTTTTTTCAGAACCAGTAGTTGATCTTGATTGCACCATTTTATCGATCAAAAGTTTGTATTCAGGATATGAAATGCTGTTGTTTAAACTTGTTTCAAGTAGGGTTTTCATTTATTAAGATTTGAATCAAATGTAAATTGAAAAATATATTTTAATTATGATTTTTGTCATATCTATGTCTATATTTATTCTTGAAACTTACAAGGTATCATGAGTGAACAAAATAAATGTGGTTGGTGTATTGGCGATCCTCTTTATGAAGCCTATCACGATGAGGAGTGGGGCGTACCTATTTATCAGGATGATAAATTATTCGAATTTTTGATCCTAGAAACCTTTCAAGCAGGGCTAAGTTGGATCACTATTTTGAGGAAACGAGAGAACTTCAGAATGGCCTTTGACAATTTCAATTACGAAAAAATCTCATCTTATGATCAAGATAAGATCGATGAGTTGTTACAAAACGCGGGGATCATTCGAAATAGATTAAAGATAAAAGCAACCGTTACTAACGCACAGGCATTTATGGCCATTCAAAAAGAATTTGGAAGCTTTAGTAATTATATTTGGAAGTTTACCAATGGCAAACCCATTAAAAATAAAATCCTCAATTATAAAAATGGGCCTGCCAATACACCTCTAAGCGATAAAATAAGTGCCGATTTAAAAAAGCGAGGATTTAAGTTTGTGGGTTCCACAGTAGTTTATGCGCATATGCAGGCCACTGGCATGGTCAATGATCATGAAGTAAATTGTTTCAGGTATAATGAGGTGTGAAACTACTTATCTGAATCTTCTTCCTTTTGAACAATGTAGTCGATTCCAACCTCGTCTTTTGGTATATAAGGAATTGTTTTTAATATGATTTTAATCACCTCTATTCGGGCTTTACTTTTTCTGTTGGCCTGTATGATCCTCCAGGGAGCAATCTTCGTATTTGTCAATTCAAACATTTTAGTTTTATAATCGGTATAATCATCCCACAATGACAGAGCGCGTTGATCTACCTCACTATATTTCCATTTTTTTATTGGGCTCGAAATTATTTCTTCAAAGCGTTTTTCCTGTTCATCCTTAGTAATGGAAAAATAAAATTTGATTAAAGTAATACCAGACTCGATGATCATGCGTTCAAAATCATTGACCTGGTTCATAAAGATGTTATATTCACGCTTAGTGCAAAATCCGTTAACAGGTTCAACTACCGCGCGGTTATACCAACTTCTGTCAAAAAAAACAATTTGACCCTTTCTTGGTAATTGATTGATGTACCTTTGAAAATACCATTGCCCCTTTTCTTCTCTCGTAGGTTTTGGTAGAGCCACTACTTTAAATTGCCTTGGGTTTAAATGTTCTGTAATTCGACGAATGGCGCCTCCTTTTCCGGCAGCATCACGTCCTTCAAAAACAATAACAATTTTCTTTTGGTTTTTGTAAACCCAATGCTGCAGATGAATGAGTTCGGCTTGTAACAACTTAAGACGTGCTTCGTAATTTAAATTTCTCAAGATTTTTGGAAGTGTTATGTCTTCCTCTGATAAAAATTGTCTTAGTCCCGCTTTTGAATTTAAGCGCTTTAACTCCTTTGCAGTCAGTTTTTCCATTAGTCCACATGATTAATTAAACGATGATAGCGTTGTACGATATTTGGGTCCGGCAGAATAATATCGGCTGTATTTCCTTTACCTTCATATTCAAATTTTGAAAGTACATAACGCATACTTTCTAAACGAGCTTTCTTTTTTTCATTAGTTTTTATAATGATCCAGGGACTGAATGTGGTGTGAGTTTTTGAAAACATCTGTTCCTTATAATATGTATATTCATCCCAACGTCGTTGTCCCTCTTTATCAACGGGACTGAATTTCCAGCGTTTTAAAGGATTCTCTAAACGCGATAAAAAGCGTTTTTCTTGTTCATCTTTGGTTATAGAAAACCAGAACTTAATCAATAACACATCATCTTCATATAACATATGTTCAAATTCTGGAACCTGCGCCATGAAGGTTTCATATTGCGCATGGGTACAAAAACCCATTACCGGTTCTACAACTGCTCTGTTGTACCAGCTCCGATCAAAAAATACGATTTCACCAGGATTAGGTAACTCCTTGATATACCGTCGGAAATACCATTGGCCTTTTTCGACTTCAGTGGGTTTATTCAAGGCAACGACGCGCATCGATCTTGGATTGAGGTGCTGTGCAAAACGACGGATAGAACCTCCTTTCCCAGAGGCGTCTCTTCCTTCAAATATGACACATACTCTTTTCTTTTTCTTTGCTACCCATTGTTGAAGGTCTACGAGTTCACCTTGCAGTTGTTCTAGTTCTTTTTCATACTGAACGCCGTACAAAATTTCCTTAAGACGGTCTTCTGAAAGTTTCTTTTTTAAAATATTCAGGAACGACTCCGTGTTGGTGTATTGCTCAAAATCTTGTTGTGTAAGCATATAAAACAATTATATGCCCAATTTCCGTTTTTTAACGTAAAGATTTTATGACATTTATCAAGTTAAATACAATAAAAACTCATCTCGTGACATTTCTTCTGCGCCTAAACTGGCCAAATGCTTAGTATAAACCTGACAGTCAATAAGGGTGTAGGAACTTTTATTTACAAAAGTGATGAAGCCTAGCTTACTTGCATTACTCACTTTAGAAAACATACTTTCACCACAAAAAACACCATTCCCCAGGTCGATACCATAAAGCCCACCTACCAACATATCTTCAAGCCAAACTTCTACTGACTTTGCCAAACCTTGTTCATGAAGCTTGCAATATGCCTGGACCATAGTTGATGTGATCCAACTGCTGGCCTGCCCATCGCGTTCGACCTCAGAACAGGCGGTAATGACGTCGTGAAATTTTTTATTTTCAGTAACCGTAAATCGGCCATTTCTTATTATCTGATGCATGCTTTTTGAAACTTTCAATTTATTCGGAAATAGCACAAAACGTGGGTCTGGAGACCACCATAAAATTGGCCCTTCATTATCAAACCAAGGAAATATTCCTTTTTTATAGGCTTCAATTAATCTTGAAACCGATAGATCTCCACCCATGGCTAGAAGTCCATCAGCATTGGCTTTGGATACATCAGGAAACTGATCGTTGGCATCTAGTAACTGCATAAGATTAAAAATAAAAAAACCTCATTGAAATGATAATGAGGTTTTAAAAAAATTGTTTAAATGCTATTAAAAAGGAAGGTCATCGTGATCATCAGCATTTAATTCGTTTACTGGTTCAAAAGCATCCATAGGTGGTACGGGAGGTACTTCGCCACTAGCAGCATCTTGAAGGTTTTCTATACGCCAACCTTGAATAGAATTGAAATATTTTGTTTCACCTTGCGGATTTACCCATTCTCTTCCTCTTAGATTGATGCTTACTTTTACATTTTGTCCTACTTGAAAGTTGTTCAACAGATCGGTTTTGTCTTGAACAAACTCAACCATTATATGTTGTGGATATTGTTCTTCGGTTGTTATCACCACTTCTCTTTTCCTAAAACCATTAGAGCCATACTCCTTGGTCTCATCAATCATTTTTATTTTTCCTTGAATTTCCATTTGTATTGTATTTCGTATTTAACTTAATAATAATTTCCAGGCACTTTCAACATCGCCAAAACTTAAATAGTTATGAGCGATTTTATGTTTATCTCTGTGTGACATGGCGCGAATATCAGGATATCTTTCACTCACATCTTTTACAAAGATATCAATCTCTTTTGAATTTGGTAAGGTGGCAACATTGCCCAACATTCCCAAATCATTTCCAGTTAAGATCATACTGTTTTTTACGTGTTCTGGCATGGCATCAACGCCTAGGCCTAAATCTCTGGTTGGTTTAGGGATTTCAAAAAATCCTTTACTCGCTCTGTTGTAATAACTAGCGCCAGCTCTTGCAACCAAATCTAATTTTTCCTGATTAATAGAGCCATCATCATTTAAAACATCTTCAGAAATATGCATTTTTAGCACCTCACATATGATCAAATTTCCTGCTCCTCCTTCATTTCCAAGTTTGATGATGTCATTGACCCTGCATTCAAACTGAACAGGTGATTCTGCAACACGATAAGGTTTTACCAAATCTGATGCAAGCATGGTTAAACCAGATTTTTCAAACTCATTGACATCTTCAGGATACTCTGATGAACTCAAAGACATTTGATGAACGATATCATAATTCACGACATTAATAACAACTTCTTTAGTTTGTTCAGCATTTTCTAAAGTGTGTTTTGTTGTATTGTCTCGAACGCGACGCGCTGGAGAAAATATCATAATAGGCGGATTTGCACTAAACACATTAAAAAAACTAAAGGGTGATAAATTTGGATGTCCATCTTTATCCATAGTACTCGCAAAGGCGATTGGGCGTGGGGCCACTGCACTCAGCAATAGACCATGTAATATAGGTACCGAAATGTCTTTAGGTTCAAATGATGTCATGCTGATAAATAATTATCCCTTTTTGAATGCGGTGAACAAGGTCACAAATTTAGTCAAAAGGGTTGGCAACAAAAAACTGATTTACTAACAAGTTGAACAATAATATTAACATAATTCCATTATATTTAGAATTGAAAAAAAACCAGCATGCTCATCTCCAATAATAGAAATGTCATACGATGGATCATCATCTTGACTTCATTCGTTATTATTAGTTTAATTCTTTGGAATACGTATGTCTTTTTTCAAAATTTTAAAGCAGAAGAGCGAACTAAAATGGGGCTCTGGTCTGATGCCTACACTGAGATCAATGATGTTAGAAACCTAGATGACGATATTGGTGACCTTCCACTCAAAACCATGCAAAGCAACACCTCAACACCAATGATCTGGACCGATGAGAAAGGCAATATCAGAGGTCATAAAAACCTTCCTGAATCAGTGACCAAAGATTCTTTAGAATTGAAACGATTAATACTTCGGTTTGAAAAAGAAAATGTTCCTGTCGAAGTTAAATATGAAGATACGGTCAAGAACCTGATATATTACGGGAATTCCCCGCTTTTAAATAAATTAAAATACTACCCTTTAGCCTTATTATTGATCATTGTTCTATTTGGTTCTGTGGTATTTTTCTTTTATCGAAGTTCTAAAATTGCTACTCAAAATAAATTATGGTCTGGGATGGCCAAGGAAACGGCTCACCAAATTGGAACGCCATTGTCCTCTTTAGTGGGTTGGACCGAAATTTTAAAATCTGAAAATGTTAATCCCGATCATATTAAGGAAATTGAAAAAGACATCCTGAGGTTGCAAACAATTACAGATCGGTTTAGTAAAATAGGATCAATGCCTACACTGGAAAAAGTTGATGTGGTCAAGATAACTCAGGAAGCTTATGATTATTTAAAATCGAGATCTTCAAAACTTATCAACTTTAATTTTACAACACCTACTTCAAAAATTTATGTCGACCTAAATGAGCAACTTTATGGTTGGACCATTGAAAACCTCGTAAAAAATGGAATTGACGCTATGAAGGGTAAAGGGGATATTAGTATTACTATCGATCCTTCCGATAAGTATGTGAATATTAATGTTTCTGATTCTGGCAAAGGCATTCCAAGACATTTGCATAAAACCATTTTCGATCCTGGATATACAAGTAAAAAAAGAGGATGGGGATTGGGATTGTCATTGTCAAAACGTATAGTTGAGGATTATCATAAAGGAAAACTTAAAGTTTTACACTCTGAAACAGATAAAGGTACCACCATGCAAATTTCTCTCAAACTAAGTTCAATCTAAAGTTACGTTTATGAGCAAATTCATCACATTGTCCACGGTTTCATTAAATAATAATTGTCCGGAATGCTTTTCTAAAGAAGGATTAGAACTCACCTTTAAACAGGAGTTTAAAGAGAACAAGTTTTTTCGGTCTATAACAGATAAAACCACACATTTTTTAAGATGTACCGTTTGTGAAACCGATCTTTTTCCAGTGAGATGGACTGAAGCTATAGAGCGTGTTGTTGACTATCACCAAAAGACCATTACCCCGAAACCAAAATCTCTCAAACTAAAACGATTGGCATGGGTGATCATCCTTAGCATAGATGCATTGATAATATTGGGAGTATTAATCGGTTTTGGCGTTATTAAGTTTTAAACCAAATTTCCAATTGAAGCAGCAAGTTCTACAAATTCCTCTGAACTCATATTCGCTTTCTGAATAAATCGGGCGTCTTCCATAGAATGAAGCGGAATTAAATGCACATGAACATGCGGGACCTCAAGCCCGATAACAGTCATTCCAACGCGTTTACAGTCTATAACTTTTTCAATAGCCTTCGCCACTTTTCTTGAGAATGCCATTAATCCTAAATACGTGTCTTCGTCAAGATCAAAAATTTTATCAACCTCTTTTTTTGGAATACACAGTGTGTGACCTTTTGTATTGGGATTAATGTCTAGGAAGGCTAAAAAATCATCGGTTTCTGCTACCTTGTAACAAGGGATCTCACCATTAACGATCTTTGTGAATAGGGTTGCCATTAGTCTCTTGTGATTTCTAAAATATCAAATTTCAAAGTCCCATTAGGTACTTTTATTTCAGCCACTTCGCCAACCGATTTACCAAGTAATCCATGTCCGATAGGAGAATTTACCGATATTTTCCCTGAAGCCAGATCAGCTTCCCCATCAGCTACCAAAGTATAGATCATTTCCATACCATTGGTTTGGTTTTTTATTTTCACCTTCGAAAGTACAAGGACTTTTGAGGTGTCCAATTGAGATTCATCAATTAATCGCGCTCCTGCAAGGAGTTCTTCTAATTTAGCGATCTTCATTTCAAGCATCCCCTGAGCTTCTTTAGCAGCATCATATTCAGCATTTTCACTAAGGTCTCCTTTATCTCTGGCCTCAGCAATGGCTTGTGAGGCTTTAGGGCGTTCAATATCTTTAAGCTGACTCAATTCGTCTCTCAATTTCTTCAATCCTTCAGCTGTATAGTATGATATATTACTCATATCGTCTTATTTTAATTAAAAATGAGCCTATATAGATGTCATATAAACACAAAAAATCCCGTAGACACGAGATTGTAACACAAATATACGAAATATTTAATTACATACGTTTTTATTGTAAATTGTGCCCGCAATAAAACGCTATGAAAAAGACCATTTATTTTTTGCTCATTATTTCAGTAATCTTTGCCTGTAGTAAAAGTAATAACAGCGATTCCAACTGTAACTTCCTATTGAATGTAGGGGTCAATACCTCAATTAATTTGAATCTTCCGCAGTATAATCCATTGAATTTTGTGAGTAATCCTGTTTATGTTCCAAACGAAGGAAATGGCGGAATAATCGTCACCAATACAGGTAGTGGTTTTGCAGCTTATGATGCTGCCGATCCTAATCATTCACCAAATACCTGCTCCATTTTAAGCATTTCTGGTCTCGAAGGCATCTGCGGATGTTCTGACGAAAACAAATACAGTTTATTCACAGGTCAACCTTTAGAAAACGCCAATTTAAGATGCGGACTTAAAGCCTATCGCACTGAACTAAATGGCAATAATTTGATCATTACGAATTAGAATTTTAAACTGATTCCAGCTAGAAAATTAGTCGTTGCCTGCGGATAATACCCAGCACCTTCAATAGTGGTGATCACTCCCGGTTGTGAAAAGTCATCATCATAGGTAAAATAATAACCATTCGATACATATTTCTCATTAAAGATATTATTGATCAATCCCGAAAAGGTAATCGATTTAAAAAATGCCTTGGTGTTTAAAGTATAGTTGAAACTCAGGTCATTTACGAAGTAACTGTCCAATCTCGACACTTCCGAATCACTATTTCCCATAAATTGCTCCCCAACAAATTTGCTCAACAACGTCACCTGAACATTTCTACTTGGCTGATATGTAAAAGCATTGGCCGCTATAAATTCTGGTGAAAATGAAATATTAGTTTTACCCAAATTCACTAAAGCACCATCACGAGAAAGGATAGTTTCTTTGTTCTTATTTGAACTTATGGTCATATTGGGTTGGACTGAAAAAGTTTTGGAAAGTTGTATAGCTGCCTCCAATTCTAATCCCAGTCGGTAGCTTTCACCACTATTTGTTCTGATTGGGGTTCCAACATCGTCAAGGGCTCCCGTAAGCACCAACTGTTCATTGTAAAGCATATAATAAGCGTTAGCATTAAAACGGAATGTCTTTGATTCATGACGCCAACCCAATTCGAAATCGTTGAGCTGCTCTGGTTTGATCTCAGGATTACTTTCAAAATCACTCCTACTTGGTTCCCGATTTGCTCTGGCATAAGAGAAATACAGATTGTTTTTAGAATTCAATTTATAAGTGATCCCTGCTTTAGGATTGAAAAAATTGTAGTTCTCATCAACCAATAAATTGACTTGATCTGAGGTCAATCCAGAAGTTTTATAGTCCACAAAACGCATTTGAAGATCCCCGAATAAACTTAAACGATCATTCATCTCGTAGGTCGATTTTGCAAAAACACTAACATCAGATTTTTCACCATTGCCCTCATAGTAGCGGTCTCTAATCTCACTCTGACTTGCATATTCTGCCCAGATGACCTCGCCAAAATGATCGCCATCATAATCGCTAAGGGAAGCGCCGAAAAAGGCGTTGAACTTGTCATTTTTGTAGTTTGCACTCGCATTTACAACATAAAAATCATTATCTAACCAACGTCTCCTAATCAAATCAGTGGTGTTTATTGTTTCACCGCCAATGCTTATTTCCTCGAAATTATAATCAGCAAAATCCTCATCTTCTTTATATTGTTCGAAGTAACCACGTCCATATGTATAATTTAACCCGAGATTTGTCGACCAATTATTGTCAATACGCTGGTTCCAATGCAACTGATAATGGTCTTGTTTGTAATTATCTACCTCATTATCATAGAACCGAATTGTCCCTTCATCATCGGTATACATACCAGAGGGATTAAAGGTTCTATCGATCTCTAAGGTTTGAGCATCAATACCATTCCATGCCTGATACGTGACCTCATGGCCTCCAAAAACCAAGGCTTTTATTAACGTGTTGTTCTTAACATATGAACCTTGTAAAAAATAGGATTTTAGATCAGCTTCAGCACGATCGATATAACCATCGGATTTAATTTGAGAAAGACGACCTGAAATTTCAAATTTTTCGTTCAGTTTTCCAGTGCTAAATTTTAATGTGTGTTTCCTTGTAGCAAAGCTTCCGAAGGCATTAGACAGTTCAGCTGAAGCATCTTGAGAAACAGCATCGGTTAAAATGTTGACGCTAGCACCAAAGGCTCCAGAACCGTTTGTTGAAGTGCCAACACCGCGTTGCAGTTGGAGGCTTTCAACAGAAGAGGAAAAATCGGGTAGATCCACCCAGAAAGTCCCCAAGGATTCAGCATCGTTGTAGGGAATTCCATTAATCGTAATGTTAGTCGATTGAGCGCTAACACCACGCACTCTAATTCCTGTATATCCAACACCTGCACCAGCATCACTTGTGGTTACTACCGAAGGCAGAAAATTTAGGAGAATAGGAAGGTCTTGTCCTAGATTTCGCTTTTCAAGTTGTTCCTTTTTGACATTAGAATGCGTAATTGGAGAATCGGCATTGACTCTAATGGCCTTTATTAAAACCTCATCAAGAGTTTCAACTTTTGTAGAATCCTGAAGTTTCTCTTGAGCAATTCCAAATAGTGAAATTGCTAAACATAACATTGTTAAACATCGATTTTTCATTCGAATGAATTTTTATCGAATAAAAAGAGGCCATTATTCAGTATTAAGTATTGAAACCATGTTATTCTTCGCTGCGCTTAGAATGACATTTTTTTCCTTAGCAGCATTACCTGCTCAGGTTCAATGGGTATGATCTCAGCCTGCCGAATTACTTCGGGAATGGGCACCCCTTTAATGAGAACTCTGCAAAGATAAAACCTTAGAGTGAATTATAACCAACCAAAAGCTAAAAAATCATACATCAGGTTTCTTTCTGCTTTTCTTTTTCTGAGATTGGCGCTGTTTTGCTTCCTGCCGGTTCTTCAAGACGCTTTTTGGTGTTTTAGTGGGAATGCGTTTTTTCTTCTTTTTTAAACCATCTTTCAAAAGAGAAAAAAAACGTTTGGTAATGATGTCCTTATTTTTAAGTTGGCTTCGTGCTTCGTCACATTGTAAAAGCAAAATATTTGAAGCTGTCAATCTGTTCCCAATTGATTGTTTTAGTCGGTCCTTTTCATTATCAGATAAACCATTTGAAGCATCAAGATCAAAAGATAGTTCAACTTTTGAAGACACCTTATTAACATGCTGCCCTCCGCTTCCAGAGCTTCTGATCCCCTTTAATTTAATCTCGGTAATAATTAGATCCTTATTCAAATTAATCGATTTGATGTGGTGTTTTTAGAAGGTCATTTACCGTCTTTACTGGATTGAACGTTATGAGTGGGACTTCTACAAAAATGGTATTCCATTTGGCCATACTTCCATTCCATAATCCTGGTAATTCCAGAGCCTTCAATCGCTTACCGGCTTTCGTTTTGGTGCTAATAAATGCGGTATTTGGGTCGACATAATGTGTAAGATCAAAGGCGTCTCCTTTATAATTTCGAATACCACAAACAAGATCCACCGGATTGAAATGCGTCGCATTTTTAAGGATCTTTTTTTGCTCTTTATTATTTAAATCAATTTGCGCAGATTCAACAATTTGAAGGGTTATTTCACCATTTTCTCCCTTTACCCAAAATGGACCACCTCCAGGTTCCCCTTCATTTTTAACCATCCCACAAACACGAATCGGACGGTTTAATTTCAAAAACACATATTCGATTTTATTTGCTTTTGAGAATTTTTCAAATTCTGGATTTATAACAACGTTCAATTGTTTGGCTAAAAAAGTTGCCGCCTCCAGAATCAAATCTTCAGAAACCTCTTCTTGTTCCAATAAATTTAAATAGTCATAAGATTTGTCTTGAGTTTCAATAAGAAGTCCAGCCAGCATTTTTTTGTATTCGGCCACCTGTTCTTCAAACTTAAACACAACAACATTATCAATGTTTTTTATAAACACAATATCTGCTTCAAGTGAATTTAAATTATGTAATAAGGCACCATGGCCTGAAGGTCGAAAATGTAAAGATCCATCAGCTTCTCTTATGGGTTCATTTTTAGAATTTACCGCAATGGTATCTGTAGATTCCAGTTGAAAGGAAAACTCGATATCAAACTCGGTATTGGTTTTTTGAGCAACAATACCTTCAATACGTTTAAATTCATCACCAAACTTCTGCTTATGTGTTTTAGATATTGTAAAATGTAAATTCGCCTTGCCTTTGGCTTCCGCATATAACGCGGCTTCGAACAAATGTTCTTCAAATGCCGACGCATTATGACTCTGATATTTATGAAAAGGCAAAAGCCCTTTCGGGAAATAACTAAAGTTCAATTTATCGGCATCCAACATCGTTTTAATAAAAAGTAATTTTCTATCGTTATTAGATAAGGAATTAAAATTAGGAACCAAAGTTCGTGCTTGTTGAACAACCTCTTCATAAAATGGGAATTGCTCTAATCCCACTATAAAAATCGATAATTCCGTGGCCTTGTGTTTATTTATATAAGCATTTATGCTTTCTTCATCAGGATTGAACTTATCGAGAAATTCAAAGAGAAATTTAAACATTCTTGTTGCTGCTCCTGAAGCCGGAACGAATTTCACAATATCTTTTTCGTCCTTTCTTGCTTCAAAATAGTTGATGTATTTTTTCTTACTATTGGCATCCAATTTTAAAATGCCATGACCTACGGTTGCCGCTGCTTTCAATTTTACAAAAGGAAGTCCTTTTTTAAAAAGATCAAGTTGTGCCTGAATACGCTCTAATGAAATGCCCTTATTAGTATATTGAATTTTATCTTTTTGCGAAAATTTCACGCTTTATGCTTTAAAAGTTTATCAATTTCAATTATTGCTCTATCCAGCCTCTCCTTTTTTGTTCCTTTAAGTAAAATGTATGGTTTATTGTAATCAATGAGCGCCTTTTCAAAAGCTTTAAACATGCGCTCACGTTCATGAGGTTTATCACGCAAATCATCGGCCAACCAAGGTACATCAATATAAGTTAAAAAATAAAGGTCGTATTGATTCTTGATGGCATACTTTTCTAAGATTGGATCACAGGTCCCAGCGTAATATGCTTCGGAATACACCTTGGTTTCTAGAAGATCGGTGTCACAGATCAAAACAGAATTCGTTTTTTGAGCAAGTTCGTTTTCCAATTTCATTTGGCCAATAGCAATAGGTAATAAATCTTTGGTCTCGCAGGTGAGGCGTTCGTTATTCCATTTTTTTTGAAGGTAATCTCGCGCATATTCAGGCACCCAAACCGAGTTATAATGCCTTGCCAATTGTTGCGATAGGGTTGTTTTCCCTGTTGATTCAGGCCCAAATAAAACAATTTTTATGCACGCTGAGGGTTGTTGTCCAAGCTTCGCTTCCATTCGTTATATCCTAAAATTGCTAATATTAAAAAAATCATGAATTGAATTCCAGTAAAACCCAAACCTTTTATAAAATAAAGCGGGATCGAGATGATGTTTCCAACAATCCATAAGGTCCAATGTTCAATTTTCTTATTCGCCATTAACCACATGGCCGCAAAGAAGATCCCAGTCGTAAAGGTGTCAAAATAATCGGTTAGTCTGTCAAATCTATCGAAATACAAATACACGCAAATCACAAAAGCAGCTGTTACAGCAAAAATAACCAAAGCTTTAAAACTATCTGAAGGTGATGATGTCGTTATTTCAATATGTTCGCCTTCAATGATATGAGTCCACATATACCATCCATATATACTCATGCCTGTATAATACACATTAATGATAAGGTCACCATATAAGGTATACATAAAACAGATATAGACGTAAATTGCAGTGCTGATAATTCCGGCT
The DNA here is from genome assembly GCA_013001285.1 of Flavobacteriaceae bacterium. Lineage (GTDB taxonomy): Bacteria > Bacteroidota > Bacteroidia > Flavobacteriales > Flavobacteriaceae > JABDMU01. The sequence continues at coordinate 77,624 of JABDMU010000034.1, read as the reverse complement.
GGATACACCCAAATGCTTTCTTTTTTGGCAAACCACACACTGGCTATTCCAAATAGAGCTGCAGTGACTTCTAATGCAATATCAAAAGAAGACGCACTTCTATAAGGCTGCAAGAAAAAGTCGGTTAATTGTTCCATTTAAATGAAGTCAATGAAAGTTGATCTAAAAATGAAGCATTCTCTTCAATGGCTGTTCCAATGACAACAAGATCGGCTCCAGCTTCATAAGCATCCTGTAGTTGGGTCATGGTTTTTATACCACCACCAACAATCAGTGGAATGTCTATTACTGATCGTGCTGCCACGATGATCTCTTTATTTACAGGATGGGTTGCACCACTACCTGCTTCGAGATATATCAATTTCAATCCGAGTAAAGCTCCTGCCTTTACGGTTTGGACAATGGTATTAAGGTCATGACGCGGTATTGGTTTGGTTCCTGATACGCGTTGCACAGCCGTTTCTTTGCCATTTTCAATAAGCAAGTAACCTGTTGGAATAATATCTAAGTTAGAATGCATTAATTTTTTAGCGGCTTCAACATGTTTTCCAATGAGAAAATCCGGATTTCTACCAGAGATCAGCGATAAAAACAAAAGGCCATCTGCAGCTTCGGTCAATTGGTTAATATCTCCTGGAAACAGGATCACAGGACGATCGGTCCATCGTTTTATTTCTGTAACTAGTAATTGGGTAGCATTGGTTTCGACATCACTTCCTCCAACAAAAATATGCGTGATCACCGAAGCTTCCACCTTTTTCATAAAACTGGGTATTTGAATAAGATCGGTTTTATCAGGATCGATAAGAACAGCCAATAATTTTTCACCTTGTTTAAGGGAGGCGATGATATTTGAATAAATTGTTGTCATTCGGGTAATACATAAGCACAGGTAAAGCCTTCAAATTCAAAAAAATTAGCAGTGTATCTTTTCTTTATGCCTTTATAATCTATCCAAGATACGGTTTGTTCGTCATGCAAATTAAAAGGAATTACAAGTGTGTGTTGTTTAAAACTCAATCCAGGGGTTGCAAATTGTTTATAAAGTGATTCTTTTATACACCAAATAACGGTGAGTTTGCAAACAAGCTCATCTGAGTCCTTATCTAAATATTGAAATTCATAATCGATAAATTTTTTCGAGATCAATTGAATTTTCTCACGTTGCTTCTCAATATCAATGCCCACAGATGATTCACTTATAATGACTGCCGAAAAAATAAATGAATGGGTAATTGAAATAAATTTACCATCCTTTAAATGTGGTTTTCCAAATTCATCATAGTAAAGATCTTCATCGGTATAGTTAAACGCCTTTAATAAATGGCGAACGCTTAAAAATCCACGTCTGTGAATATCGCTTTTCATATGTTCAACACGATATTGACTGTCTTCGGTTAACTCAATATCCTGTTCTAATTCGCTAAAGGATTCACTGATCTTCCAAATTTTAACATGAGTTTGTGAGTTGGGATGCAGTGTTTTGTAAAGTGGCATTTAATATTCTGAAACTTATTGATTATCTTTGCAATCGAAAAATTTATAGACAAATATACAACTATGAGTACAAAAACAATTCCATACGTGCCTTATAAAGTCAAGGACCTATCTTTAGCGGCTTGGGGACGAAAAGAGATTGCATTAGCCGAAGCAGAAATGCCAGGATTAATGAGTCTAAGAGAAGAATATAAAGATTCTCAACCTCTTAAAGGTGCGCGTATCGCAGGATGCTTGCATATGACCATTCAAACTGCCGTTCTTATTGAGACCTTATTGGCCTTAGGTGCTGAAGTCACATGGAGCTCATGTAATATTTTCTCGACGCAGGATCAAGCTGCTGCTGCTATTGCAGATGCTGGTATTCCCGTTTATGCGTGGAAAGGTATGACTGAAGAAGAATTTGATTGGTGTATTGAACAAACACTTTTCTTTGGCGAAGACAGAAAACCTTTAAATATGATACTTGATGATGGTGGTGATTTGACCAATATGGTTTTAGACCGCTATCCGGAACTGGTGCCTGGAATCAACGGCTTATCTGAAGAAACAACCACAGGTGTGCACCGTTTATACGATCGCATGAAAAATGGCACATTACCAATGCCAGCCATTAACGTGAACGATTCTGTTACAAAAAGTAAATTCGATAATAAATATGGCTGTCGTGAAAGTGCGGTTGATGCCATTCGTCGTGCTACAGATGTTATGTTGGCCGGAAAACGTGTTGTTGTTTGCGGTTATGGCGATGTAGGTAAAGGCACTGCCGCTTCATTTAAAGGGGCTGGTAGTATCGTAACTGTAACTGAGATCGATCCAATTTGTGCGCTTCAAGCAGCTATGGATGGATTCGAAGTAAAGAAATTAGAATCCGTAGTTTCAACAGCAGATGTGGTCATCACAACTACAGGAAATAAAGATATCGTTCAAGGACGACATTTTGAAGCCATGAAAGACAAGACCATCGTTTGTAATATCGGACATTTCGATAACGAAATTGATATGGCTTGGTTAAATGATAATTTCAAAAAGACAGAAATTAAACCTCAAGTTGATATTTATGATGTAAATGGCAAAGATGTTATCATTCTTGCTGAAGGTCGATTGGTGAATCTGGGCTGCGCAACTGGTCACCCAAGTTTTGTTATGAGTAATTCATTTACAAACCAAACCTTGGCTCAGATCGAATTGTGGACCAATAAAGGTGCTTATGAAAATAAGGTATATATGTTACCAAAACATTTAGATGAAAAGGTAGCGAAGTTACACCTTGAGAAGATCGGTGTTGAATTGACCGAGTTACGAAACGATCAAGCCGAATACATCGGTGTTAAAAAAGAAGGCCCTTACAAACCTGAGTATTACAGATATTAAATTAGGTCATGCTGGATGTATTTCAGCGCTATATAATAACAAACCCTTACTATTGTGAGGGTTTTTTTATGGCAATTGCAACGCTGCTATGGCATCGATGCACCAGGCTTTTCGCTATTAGTTTTGTAAGACCTTAAAGTCTTCCAAAAGCTAGCCGCTTCAATCCTTATCGCGTAAGTTCTGGAAACAAAAAACCCTTTCTGTTGAAAGAAAGGGTTTTTATATACATTCTATTTGGTCTTAAGCATCAAAGGGCTCAATAGACACAAATGATTTGTTATCTTTTTTCTTTGTGAATTTCACAAGACCATCAACTTTAGCATGTAAAGTATGATCTTTCCCTTGGTACACATTTTCACCTGGATGGTGTGTGTTCCCACGTTGTCTTACAATAATGTTTCCGGCAATCGCAGCTTGTCCACCAAAGATCTTCACACCTAAGCGTTTCGATTCTGATTCTCTACCGTTCTTCGAACTACCTACTCCTTTTTTATGAGCCATTGTCTTACGATTTTATATTATTAATAAAAGGTTTTGCAGATTACTTCTCTACACCACCATCTAATTTGTCTTGTAATGCTTTAAGGTCATCCCACTTACCATCTGCAGCTAATTTAGCTTGCTTTGGCCAAGTATCGGTAACGTGGTTACCACGAACACCTGCAATAATCTCTGAAATTTGAGCTGGTTTTGCTTTAGCAAGTTCAGCAAAAGTTGCAATTCCACCTTCTACTAAGGTTGAAGCAATTTTTGGTCCAATACCTTCAATCTTTTTAAGATCATCAGCTTTACCTGTTGCTTTTTTAGCAGCTGGCTTGGCTTTAGGCGCAGCTTCTTTCTTTGCTGGAGCTGCTTTCTTAGTAGCTGGTTTTGCTACTGCCTTAGGTTCTGCTTTTTTCGGTTCGACCTTAGCTTTAGCGGTTGTTTCTTTTTTAGCTGGAGCAGCTTTCTTAGCTCCTTTAGCGATAATGCCTTCAATAACGATCTCAGTTAAAGATTGTCTGTGTCCATTTTTAACACGGTAACCTTTACGTCTTTTCTTTTTGAAAACGATCACCTTGTCACCTTTTAGGTGCTTTAAGACTTTTGCTCCTACTTGAGCGCCGTCTATAGCTGGGGCGCCTACGGTCACATTGTCACCATCACCAATCAAGAGAACGTTATCGAAATTAACTTTCTTACCTTCTTCTGTTTGTAAACGGTGTACAAAAACCTTTTGGTCTTTTACAACTTTAAATTGTTGCCCTGCTATCTCTACAATTGCGTACATAGCGTAACGTTTATTATTTATTAATTTTTACTTTAAATATAAATCACCTCCTCAGAAGGCGGGTGCAAATATACAGCAATTTTAATAATCAACAAACCTTTTTTGTTATTAAGAAATGTTTTGTGACGGCTTGAATAATTGCATAAAGGTCAAGGTGAGAATGCCTGTAGTGGCCAGACCTAGAATACCGACAGAAAAAATTAGAAGTCCAACACTGACGTCCATATTTACTTTGCTCATTAAGGTCTCATAAAACTCCGGATTTATCTCCGTGACATAAAAGGCAAAAAATATAGTGAAAACAAGAGTGGCAATACTTCCTGTGATTAACCCAGTTTTGAATCCGCTGACGTAGCCAAAAGCCTTACCTTCATTTAATTTGGCATATTTTATGGCTTCATAAATAGCAAACCCAGTAATAACAGCATTGAACATACTAAATATTGGAGAAGTATGCTTATCAAATAAGGCAAGTAAAAGAAAATACGCAATTAATGATCCGCTAGCTGCTATTCCAAATCGCACTGGAAGAGTAAAATTTTTCATTCTGAACTGTTTAAAATTTAAGTCTTAATACTTTAAATTTCGTAAAAAAATCAGTCCGAACCTATAATTTATTATTTATTTTTTGATTTTGTTAAGACATTAACCAATGCCATTTTTTATTTTTGTGGAAATCGTAACAAATTGAATTTGTTAACGTCAAACCTTCGTTTAATCTTAATTACATATAACTAATGAAAAACTTATTTTATTCTTTAGCAACTTTCGTGTTTGTGGTCTTAGCCGCAAATGCTCAAGAAGTTAAATTTGAAGAATTTGATCTGGATAATGGCTTACATGTCATTTTGCATCAAGACAATACAGCGCCAATTGTTACCGTAGGCGTCATGTATGATGTTGGTGGAAAAGATCTCGGTGATAATGGAAATCCAGAACGTACCGGCTTCGCCCATTTTTTCGAGCACCTCCTGTTTGAAGGTACCGAAAATATTGATCGAGGAAAATGGTTTGATATCGTTGCCTCAAATGGTGGCAGCAATAACGCTAATACATCTCTAGATCGCACTTATTATTATGAAGTATTCCCTTCTAACAATTTGGAGCTTGGGCTCTGGATGGAGTCTGAACGCATGCTACATCCAGTAATTGATGTCGTGGGTGTAGAAACTCAAAATGAAGTTGTAAAGGAAGAGAAAAGATCTTCTTATGACAATCGGGCCTATGCTCAAATCTTATTTGCCATCAATGATAATTTGTTCAAAAAACACCCATATAAAAATAAGAATATTGGTGAAATGGAGCATTTAGATGCAGCTACTCTGGATGAATTTAAAGCTTACTTTAATAAGTATTATGTGCCAAATAATGCGGTTCTTGTCGTTACTGGCGATTTCGATCCTGCTAAATGCAAGGAATTAATTAAGACTTATTTTAAGGACATTCCCAAAGGAACAGTTTACGAACGAAATTTTCCAAAGGAAGAGCCAATTACTGAAACCATAAAAGCAAAATATTATGATGCCAATATTCAAATCCCAGCCATATTAGCAGCATACCGAACTCCTGGTTTTGCCGAAAGAGATGCTTATGTTTTAAACATGATCTCTGCCTATCTTAGTGATGGTAAAAGTTCAAAGCTTTATAAAAAATTAGTCGATGATCAAAAACAGGCCTTGGCCGTTCAGGCAGTTAATATCGCACAACGTGATTATGGGGTTTATGCCATGTTCGCGCTGCCATTGGGCGATGTTTCCTTATCCGTGCTACTCTCCGAAATAGATGAAGAGATCACTAAAATGCAGAATGAACTCATCTCTGAACGCGACTATCAAAAACTTCAGAATAAATTTGAAAATAGATTTGTAAATTCAAATGCTGGTGTTCAGGGTATTGCTGGATCATTAGCAACCTATTATATGCTACATGGCGATGTGAACCTCATAAATGATCAGATCAAGATCTACAGGTCGATCACAAGAGAAGAAATTCAATCAGTGGTTAAAAAATACCTAAATCCTAATCAACGTGTCGAACTTGAATATTTACCTAAACCAAGCGATAAATAAAAAATACTTATATCAGATATATGAAAACTAAAGTTTTTACCCTTATACTTTTGATCGTGATCACATTTGGTGCTCACGCTCAATTAGACAGATCAAAACAACCGAAACCAGGACCAGCACCAAAGATCATGCTAGGCACTCCTGATGAATTCGAATTAAAGAACGGACTCAAAGTAATGATCGTAGAAAATCATAAACTACCAAGAGTCTCTTTCAACCTAACAATTGATAATCCACCAGTACTCGAAGGTGACAAAGCAGGCGTTTCTACTATTTTAGGTGCGATGCTTGGAAATGGAACAACCACCATCACAAAGGATGAATTTAACGAAGAGATCGATTTTCTTGGTGCGAATTTAAATTTTGGCTCAAATGGTGCTTTCGCAAGTTCACTATCAAAATACGCCGAACGCATTATGGAATTGATGGCTGATGCCACTAAAAATCCGCTTTTTTCTGAAGAAGAATTTCAAAAGGAAGTTGAAAGGCAAATTGAAAATTTAAAAACCCAAGAAAAAGATGTGACAGCGGTTTCACAACGTATTGCGACAGCATTAACTTATGGTACTAATCATCCGTTTGGAGAATTTATCTCAGAAGCAAGCCTGAAAAATATCAACTTAGATAATGTTCGCGCATTCTATGAAGAAAACTTTAATCCAAGAAGTGCTTATTTGGTCGTTGTTGGAGACGTTGATCCTGTTAAGATCAGAACTTTGGCAGAAAAATATTTCGGCGAATGGAGCAATTCTGTCAAGGTTGACCGTACCATTCCTAATCCAAAACCAAATGTTCAGTTCACGCAAATCAATTTTGTGGACATGCCTAACGCGGTACAATCTAATATTTCGGTAACGAATACGGTGAATTTTCAAATGAATGATCCCGATTACCATGCCGTCTTAATGGCCAATCAAATTTTAGGAGGCAGTTTTGGAAGTTACCTCAACATGAACCTGAGAGAAAAACATGGTTATACATATGGTGCGCGATCAAGTATAAATACCAATAAATACTCAGCCGCTAGATTTAGAGCCGGGGCTTCAGTAAGAAATATGGTCACAGACAGCTCGATAGTTGAAACTCTAAAGGAAATAAATAGAATTAGAACAGAACCTGTTAGTGCTGAAGATTTGGCAAATGCAAAAGCTAAATATGTTGGGAATTTCGTTCTGGCCTTAGAAAATCCTCAAACAATAGCTCGGTATGCTTTAAATATCAAGCTAAACAATTTACCTGAAGACTTTTACACCACCTATCTCAAGAAAATAAATGCGGTAACAATTGAAGATGTTAAGCGTGTAGCTAATAAATATTTCAAACCTCAGAATTCAAGAATTATCGTGGTTGGAAAAGGTAGTGAAGTGTTAGAAAATCTTGAGAAAACTGGAATTCCGATAAAATATTTTGATACCTACGCGAATCCAGTTTCAAAACCTGAATTTACAAAACCCATTCCGGAAGGGGTAACGGCCCAATCTGTATTAGACAATTATATTAAGACTATAGGTGGGAAAAACAAATTAATGACTATTAAAACACTTCATTCTAATGCAAATGTTACTATTGAGGGTGTTCCTTTAGCGCTCTCTGCCGAATTAAAATTAATGGTTCCTAATAAGGAATCTATGGAGATGACAGCAGAAGGCATGGGCGTATTAATGAAGCAAAAGTTTAATGGTGAAGCAGGTTATATGGAACAACAAGGGATGAAAACACCTTTTACTTCAGAAGAAATTTCAGAGAAACAGAGCGACAAAGTTCTTTTTCCAGAGCTCTATTATGATCAAGGCAATGTTGCACTGGAAGCTATGACGACCATTGATGGTAAAGACGTCTTTAAATTAAAGGTAAATAATGGTGATAAGAAATCTTTCAGATATTACGATGCAAGTTCAAAATTGTTAGTTCGTGTTGAAACTGAAACTGAAGTTCAAGGCCAAACCATAACTTCGGTTGTTGACTATGATAACTATTCGCCGGTTAATGGTGTACAAGTACCGTATAATCAGCGTGTGAAATCCGGGCCTCAAGTCATTTCAATGAATTTTACGAATGTAAAAGTCAATGAAGGTGTAACTGATGCCGATTTTAATTAAAAAAATATTTGAAAATAAAACAAAAGCCCAAGGTCTCCCCTTGGGTTTTTTATTTTCTTCTATTGGCAAGATAAACACCAGCTAAAATCAACAGGGTGGCTAAACCTTGAACAAAACTAAAGCTTTCACCATCCAAAAGTCCCCATACTACAGCAACAATTGGCATTAAATAAGTAACAGATGAAGCAAAAACAGGGGTAGACATTTGAACCAATTTATTAAACATCACCTTGGCTAGGGCTGTTCCAAATGCCGATAAAATGATCACATAAACTATGGCCTGTTTCAATTCAGGCTGGTTAAACGTTTCTGAAGTGAAGAATTTTGTAAATAACAAGACTATAAAAGCAGGAATTACGATAGAAGCAAAGTTTCCGGTAGCTATGGTTAAGGCATTGACTTCCTGTAAATATTTTTTTATAATATTCACATTAGCGGCATACATGATTGCAGAAATAACAACGAGTCCTGCATATAAATAATTCTGACCTGGATTTAATTGTGCGCCTTTTCCAATAAGAATTGCTGTTCCAGTAAAACCAATAATGACACCTAAAACCTGCCGCTTGGTTGAGGCTATCTTAAACACTGCAAACCCCATTAAAATGGTATTTAAAGGCACTAATGAATTTAAAATTGAGGCAACTGCACTATCTATTTCAGTTTCGGCGAAAGCAAATAAAAACGAAGGAAAGAAGGTGCCCAAGAACCCAGAAATGATCAACCATTTCCAATACTTTCGTTTAACTGATTTTAATTTATAGAATCCAAATAGGAAAATAAATAGACCTGATATTAATATTCGTAAGGCGCCTAGTTGTAAAGGCGTAAGACCAATTAGGCTTTTCTTAATAAGAATAAATGAACTACCCCAAATCAATGAGAGTACAAAGAGATAGATCCATTTTGATTGCTTTAATTGCACCACTTCGAATTTAAGTAGACAAAAGTGAGAATTTTAACCGCAATTAACAGCAATTATTATTAATTTTGTATTTAAAATAATATTATTTAAATATGAAGACATTGAAAAAATTAGTTGCACTCGTAGTTTTTTGCAGCGTTGTGATAGCCTGTAAAAATGAGCAACCAGAAGTGAAAACAGTTCAGGTTGACACCGAAACTGCAAAAGCTTCAATTGACCCAAATGCTAAAATTGCCATGGCAGAATTCACTATTGAAGGTATGACTTGTGCAATGGGTTGTGCTAAAACCATTGAGAAGAAGTTAGCAAAAATGGAAGGTGTAAAATCGGCTACTGTTGATTTTGACAAAAAACTGGCAATGGTTTCATATGATGAAGCTAAAGTAACTACAGAATCATTAGAAGAAACTGTTAAAAAAACTGGAGAAACCTATTCGGTAAAAGACATGAAAACGGTGGATGAGTCCCCAGCAAAAAAAGCTTGTGCTGATGATTGCAACAAAGACTGTTGTAAAGATAAAACAGAAGCAGAAATAAAAGCGTGTCAGGCAGCTTGCAAAAAAGCCTGTTGCGCTGGTAAAGCCAAATAAACAACATTTAGATATTGTAAAAAGGTCAAGTTAATTCTTGGCCTTTTTTATTTCTTCCAAGTAATGGTTTCCATGATATGCTGAATATCATTCTTTAGATAATGAGCGGCTGGTAGTATAGAATCGTAATTTGGCTTGGCATAAAAATACAGACTCCCTGTAACAAAATGCCTTACACTATCCGTTACATAAAACTGTGACTGCGAAGCAGCATTTCCACCAACTTCATAGAACATACCGTATACCTTTCGATCAGTATTGATATAGGGCTGTTCGATGATTTCATCAGCTTTAACGGTATGCGTCTGAGTGATGTTTTGAGCGTCCATCAAAAACAGTTCAAGATTACTTTTATCAATGGCTTTGTAAGTTACATAAATGGTACCTTTTAAATTTGGATATACAAGATCAATTCCCTTCGATTTCCCATCTCTTGAAACTTTAATAGCTCCAACACTATCGGCAAGGATATTTTTCTCAAAGGCAAAAGGTAATTCGGTATTTAAAATTTTATATTTTGGTTGTGGATATTCCAGTCTTAAATACGCTTTTGGTTTTGGCAAGGGAGGATCATCACATGAAAAAATACTCAAACAAATAATGGCAAGGACAAAATTTCTCATGCAGGTTCAATTGTAATTTTAATACGTTTTATACGTTTCTTATCTAAGGCTTCTATAGTAAAAACGTAATTTTCAAAATTTATTTTGCTATTCAATCTTGGAAAGCTACCTGATATCTCCAAAACAAATCCAGCAATAGTTTCTGCCTCTCCTTTGCTGTTTTCAAAAACCGATTCATCTTCCAATTTCAAAATGCGATAAAAATCCTTTAAAGGTGTTTTTCCTTCGAAAACATAATTGAGGTCATCTAATTTGGAATAAATGAGATCGACATCATCAAATTCATCGCTTATATCGCCTACAATTTCTTCAATCACATCCTCTAATGATACCAAGCCAGAGGTGCCACCGTACTCATCAACTACAACGGCCAAATGCACTTTTTTTTCTTGGAATTCAGACATCAGATCGTCAAGCTTTTTGTTTTCAGGAACGAAAAATGGATCTCTGAGCAATGAAACCCAATCAAATTGCTTTCTATCGATATATGGCAGGAGGTCTTTCACATATAAAATGCCTATTACATTATCTACATTATCTTCAAATACCGGAATTCTTGAGTACCCATTTTCAATGATCGAAGGTAATATTTCATTATATTTTAAATTTCTGTCTAAGGCAAAAATATCAATCCGCGGCCTCATGACCTGTTTGGTGTCGGTATTCCCAAATGAAACAATGCCTTGCAAAATTTTCTGTTCTTGCTTCGTGGTATCCTCTTCACTGGTTAACTCTAAAGCCTGAGATAATTGATCGACACTTAAATTAGACCGTTGTTTACCAAGGCGATTGTGAAGAAAAATGGTCATCCTTCTCATAGGTAAACTTAACGGTGAGAAAATAAAGTCAAGGAATTTCAAGGGATATGCCATAAAAGTGGCAAATTTCACCTTATTTCGGCTGGCATAAATTTTTGGTAAGATCTCACCAAAAAGTAATATTAAAAATGTGATAACAACAACTTCTAGAACAAAACGTACCCAGTCTATTTCAATGCCATAAAAAATAGATTCGCCTAAAAAGGCAAACAAGATAACGATCCCGATATTGATAAAATTATTGGCAACTAATATCGTAGCGAGTAATTTTTTTGGTCGTTCTAATAATTTAATAATGATAGTTAAGGGCCTTGAAGGAGTCTCTAAATTATCATCAAGATCTGTTTGAGTTAGTGAGAAACAAGCCACCTCAGCACCTGAAATTAATGCCGAACAAAATAATAGCACAAACAATAATACAAAGCCCAGGACCATAGGCAGGTCTATTGCGCTAAAAAAAACTAATAAACTAAAGGGGTCAGGATCCAATCGTCACAGAATTAATTAAACACTTAAAAAGGTAGATCATCATTATCTTTTTCTAAAGATTCTCGAACAGGATTTTGCTGTTTATCTTGATTTTGATCAGTATTTGATGATGTATTTACGCCTTGGCTTTCGTTTTTTGTTGTGAGAAAGGTGAATTCAGTACAGTGTATTTCTGTTGAATATCGATCATTCCCAGAATCATCTTGCCATTTTCTAGTTTTAATTCTCCCTTCAATATAAACACGGTCTCCCTTGCTTAAATATTTTTCACAAATTTCAGCCGCCTTATTTCTAACCACAATGTTGTGCCATTCTGTATTGGTTACACGTTCATTGGTTTGTTTATTGGTATAGGTTTCATTGGTTGCCAGCGGAAATCGGCCAACACAATTTTTGTCATCAAAATAATGCAGTTTTACAGCATCTCCCAAATGACCAATTAGCATTACTTTATTTAAAGTTCCAGACATAAATTAATTTATTTAGTGCAAAATTAGATGTTTTTAAGGACATTATTAAAAGTAATGAAAAAAATATAAATCAATGTCTTAGGATATGGAAAGGCCTTCCATAAAATTTGAGATCAATGTTGGAACTGGAAGCGCTTTAATTTTTGAAAAGGGAATACCGCCATCAGGTATTTCTTCTAAGTTCACAATCCAGAAATGCGTTATCAAATGCTGATGGGATAATTTGTGCGTAATAGGGTTTTCATTATATAAACTGATCTCATAATCCGAACCATTTAGCATCGATTGAAGGTCTATTTGAGCGCACAATTCTGCATAAGAAAGCCGCTTTGTTGATTCAATTAATGGAAACTGATATAGGTTTTGCCAAATTCCTTTACCATGTCGTTTTTCCATTAAGGTATAACCATTCTTGGCAAGCATAACCAAATAATTAAAATAGCGTTTCTTCACCTTTTGCTTATTCAATTTAACTGGAAGTACCTCAATTAAACGTTTTCTGAAAGCAAAACACGAGTCATGAAGAGGGCAAATCGAACAATTAGGAGATTTTGGTTTACATTGCCTTGCTCCAAATTCCATTATGGCCTGATTATGATCCCCAATTTTTGCCTCAGGCAATAACTCTTGGGCCAAACTTTTGAATTCTTTTGTCCCAGCAGTCGAGTTAATAGGCGTCTTAATTCCAAAGTATCTCGACAAGAGTCTGTAAACATTTCCATCGACTACTGCAGTGGGTTCATCGTTGCATATTGAAGCGATTGCGCTTGCAGTATAGTCGCCAACCCCTTTTAATTTTATCAACTCGTCATAGGTGATAGGAAATTTTCCATTAAAATCCTGAACCACTAATTTTGAAGTATGATGTAAATTTCTCGCCCTAGAATAATAGCCCAGACCCTGCCACAATTTTAGAACTTGATCTTCGGTAGCATTAGCAAGGTCAAAAACTGTAGGAAAACTTGAAATAAAGGCGTCATAATAAGGTAGTCCTTGGCTCACTTGAGTTTGCTGAAGGATGATCTCTGATAGCCAAATGCGATATGGATCACTTGTATTTCGCCATGGTAAATCCCGTTTATGAATGGCATACCATCTTCTGATAATTTTACTAAAATTCATTGAACTCTTGGGTAAGTTGCAAAAATAAGCGTTTATCCGATTAAATTTTAATGATTTAGGTTTGAAATATTGAATTTAAAATAATTATATTTGCATCCCTAATAATTAATAGTAACCCTAAAAACAATTATAATGACTAAAGCTGATTTAGTAACAAAAATTTCTGAGAAATTGGGAATGGAAAAAGGTGATGTACAAGCCACCGTTGAAACATTTATGAATGAAGTAAAGAATTCATTAGAAGGTGGTGACAATGTATATTTAAGAGGATTTGGAAGCTTCATAATTAAAACAAGAGCAGAAAAAACTGGTAGAAACATTTCAAAGAATACCACTATCAAGATTCCTGCACACAATATTCCAGCATTTAAGCCAGCAAAGGTTTTCGTTGAAGGCGTTAAAACCAATGTTGAAGTTAAATAACGATATTACAGTATTAACTTAAAAAAAGGAAAACATTTATGCCAAGTGGTAAAAAGAGAAAAAGACACAAGGTAGCTACGCATAAGCGTAAAAAAAGACGACGAGCTAATCGTCACAAGAAGAAGTCGAATTAATCGACGCAAGAAGAAATAATTCAGGAAAAGTAGTTGTTTGAACTACTTTTTCGGTTTTTTAGAAAAATCGTTCTTTGAAAATAATTCATAATAACATACTATCTACCTAGTATGACTATGAATTTACCGGATAAAATATCCTGTGAAAAAATGTATAATCCATCTGTTTTCTAATTAGGAAATGGATAAAAATTAACTTTATGAATAAAGAATTAATTATTCGTTCTGGTTCAGATTATGTTGATTTTGCCCTTTTAAAAGATGGAAAGTTAATTGAATTACAAAGAGATGAAGATGATAACAAGTTTGCTGTTGGTGATGTGTTTATCGCCAAGTTAAAGAAAACTGTTCCCGGACTAAATGCCGCATTTGTTAATGTTGGTTATGAAAAAGATGCCTTTTTGCATTATCATGATTTAGGTCCGAAATTACCTTCCCTTTTAAAATTCATCAAACGTGTAAGCACAGGTAGACTTAAAGATTATTCTTTAAAAAATTTCCCATTTGAAAAAGATATTGATAAAGACGGAAGCATAGCTCAAGTCTTAAAATCAAATCAATCTGTATTGGTACAGGTCGTAAAAGAACCCATTTCAACGAAAGGCCCTCGGATAAGCTCCGAGATTTCAATTGCCGGACGTTATTTGGTTTTGGTGCCTTTTTCTGATCGGATTTCAATTTCTCAAAAAATTGAAGATCGCGATGAAAAAAACCGCTTAAAACGACTCGTAAAAAGTATAACTCCAAAAGGATTTGGTGTTATCGTTCGTACCGTTGCAGAGGGCAAAAAAGTAGCTGAACTTGACAGAGATTTACAAAACTTGTATGACCGTTGGGTCGCAATGAGTAAAAAGTTACATAAAGCGCATCTCCCAAGCAAAGTGCTGGGCGAAATGAATAAAGCCTCTTCAATTTTAAGAGATATATTCAACGATTCATTTACATCTATTTATGTTGATGATGAGACGCTTTACCTTCAAATTAAAGATTACGTGCAAGAAATTGCACCAAAAAAAGAATCAATAGTAAAGTTGTATCAGTCGAAAGTTCCAATTTTTGAAAAGTTCGGAATTGAAAGACAAATAAAAACTTCATTTGGAAGAACAGTGTCAACAGCAAAAGGTGCCTATTTGGTTATTGAACATACCGAAGCACTACATGTTATTGACGTGAATAGCGGAAATCGCTCAAACAAAGCGAAATCCCAGGAAGAAACTGCTCTTGAAGTCAATTTAATCGCTGCTACTGAAATAGCACGACAATTAAGCTTACGTGATATGGGCGGCATAATTGTGGTAGATTTTATTGATATGGTGAAAGCCGAAAACAGAAAAGCTTTATTCAACCATTTTAGAAATGAAATGAAAGATGATAGAGCGAAACATAAAATATTGCCTCCAAGTAAATTTGGACTGATACAAATGACCAGACAGCGTGTAAGACCTGAAATGAACATTAAAACCGCGGAAGAACATCCAAATGGTTTAAATGGAAAAGAAGTTGAAGCACCAATTGTTTTAATTGATAAAATTAAACAAGATCTAGATCAAATTATTAAAAAAGACTATAAGAAGGTGACCTTAAACACACATCCTTTTATAGCAGCCTTTCTAACAAAAGGCTTTCCATCGATACGTTCAAAATGGTATTTTGAACATAAAAAATGGGTGAAAATATTACCTCGAGATGCTTACACATATTTAGAGTACCATTTTAAAGATAAAAATGGTGACATTATTAAATTATAAAAAAAAGCCTTGTTCTGTTTGAGCAAGGCTTTTTTGGTTTTATATATTTCTACGATTAGGGCGCAGGATTAGGAATGCTATTGTGTATGCTATTGATCTCTTCAATAAGTTCATCATCTAAATGAACATTAATACTGTCTATATTTTCCTTTAACTGCTCTAAAGTAGTTGCGCCAATAATATTTGAAGTCACAAAGGGTTGTTGATTTACAAATGCCAAGGCCATTTGGGTGAGACTGATGTTGTGATTTTTCGCCAACTGCAAATACTTTCTTGTAGCCTCAGTTGCCTCAGCACTACTATATCGCGAAAAACGTTCAAACAGTTTCAATCTAGCATTTGGTGCCGCAGTCCCTTCAATGTACTTTCCAGTTAATACCCCAAAGGCCAATGGTGAATAGGGTAACAAGCCAATGTTTTCCCTCATGGCAATTTCAGCAAGGTCTCCTTCAAAGGTTCTGTTGAGCATAGAATAGGCATTTTGAATGGTTATCATTCTTGGAAGATCATTTTCCTTAGATTCTTCCAAATAACGCATCGTTCCCCAAGCCTTTTCATTGGATAATCCCACATGCCTAATTTTTCCAGCCTGCAAGAGCTCGTCTAAGGTTTCCAAAATAGATCTGAAATTATCCGTCCATGGGTCATTTGAATTATGCCTATAATCTCGAACCCCAAATGTGTTCGTTTGTCGTTCTGGCCAATGCAATTGGTACAGGTCTATATAATCGGTTTGTAGTCTTTTTAATTCCAGATCAACGGCTTCTCGAATTGAGCTTGGACTAAATCCAGTAGTTCTAATATGAGCCGTATAATCCCCAGGTCCTGCAATCTTAGAAGCAATGATAACTTTATCTCTAGTGTTTCGTTTTTTTAACCAGGTTCCTATGATCTTGCTTGTTCTTCCATGAGTTTGAGCATTTGCAGGTACCGGATATAATTCGGCAGTATCAATAAAATTCACGCCTTGATCAAGGGCATAATCTAATTGCTCATGGCCTTCTGCTTCTGTATTTTGATTGCCCCATGTCATTGACCCTAGGCAAATTTTACTAACCTCTACTTGGGTGTTTGGAAGCCTTGTATACTTCATTAAATATCGTTTAAGAGTTTAGCGATCTCATCAAGTTTCGGTGTAAGAATCACTTCTATTCTTCTGTTTTTGGCCTTACCAGTAGATGTTGCATTTGACGCAACTGGAGAGTGCTCACCACGACCAGCAGCTGTTAAATTTTCAGGATTTATTCGTGAGTTCTCTTGCAGAATGTTAACTATTGCTGTCGCGCGTTTTGTAGACAGATCCCAATTACCTGAAAGCGTGCTATTTCCTGAATATGGCACATTATCAGTATGCCCTTCAATTAAAATAGCGATCTCCGGATTATCTGCTAATACATTTCCAAGTTGTTGTACTGCTTTTCTACCCTCAGAACCAACAGCCCAACTTCCTGAACTAAATAATAATTTATTCTCCATAGAGACATAAACCTTACCATCGCGTTGTTCAATGGTTAATCCTTTCCCTTCAAAATCTGTTAATGCACGAGAAATAGCGTCCTTTAATTTGCTCATAGCAGCATCTTTTGCCGCAATTAATCCCTCCAATTCTTCAACACGATTTGAGCGTGCCTCTAATTCTTTCTTTAACTTTTCAAGTCGCTGATTTTCGGCAGCTAGGGCTTGTTCTTTAGCCTCTAGTTGAGCTAATAATTCTCTATTTTTTTTTGCATTTTCAGCAATTGCAGCCGAACTGTTCTTCTCCAAAGCATCGTAAGAATTTGAAAGATTATCGTAAGATGATCTTAGAGCGGCCAATTCATTTTTCATTTTGCTATTCTCGGCAAGGGCCTCATCATAATTTTTAACTAAAGCATTGAGATCATTTTGCAACATTGTTCTCGTTTCTTGTAGTCTTTTATTTTCGTCAGCTAGGCTTCGATTTTCTTTTTTTAATGCTGTATATTTATCTTCAAGATCTTTATAAACCTTTGGTGATACACATGAGCTTACGAAGCCCATGATCAGTGCTATTAAAACAAACTTTTTTATCATAGTATATTTATTAATCTATTTCTAAAAATATCGGACAATGATCGCTGTGATAAGCATCATTTAATATTTCTGCTTTTTTTAAGCGCTTTTTTAATGGATCTGAAGCCATTGCATAATCTAAACGCCAGCCTTTATTATTAGCTCGAGCGTTAGCGCGATAACTCCACCAACTGTATTTTTGTACATCTGTATTGAGATGCCTGAAAGAGTCGATAAAGCCACTATCAATAAATTCGCCAATCCATTGTCGTTCTTCTGGAAGGAAGCCTGAAACACCTTTCATTTTTGGATTATGAATGTCGATCTCTTGGTGGCAAATATTATAATCGCCACAAACAATTAAATTCGGAAATGATTTTCTCAATTCTGATAAATAATTCTGAATTTCATCCATGTACTGAAACTTATAATCCAAACGTTTCGAATTTGTGCCTGAAGGCAAATACATACTCATAATGGAAATGTCATTGATATCTACCCTTAAATTACGACCTTCAAAATCCATGTGTTCAATTCCAGTACCAAATTCTACATGATCAGGTTTATGCTTACTTAATATAGCAACGCCACTGTAGCCTTTTTTCTGAGCACTATACCAATAATTGTGTTCATATCCAGCAGCTTCAAATAATGACAGATCGAGCTGTTCTTTCATCGCTTTAATTTCTTGAAGACAAACAACATCCGGACTTTCTTTATTTAGCCAATCGATAAACCCTTTGTTAATGGCTGCACGAATTCCGTTGACGTTGTAGGATACTATTTCCATGCTTTTTATTGAATTTTAGCTAAAATAAATAATGCTGTACTTTTATACCATATAATTTGAACAGATTTAACGAAAACTATCAACAAAATATTTTACAAGGTTTTTAGTTTTACAATAAGATGAAATATAGACTATCGATTGTATTATTTTTGATGTGTTTCTTTGCTCTGGCTCAGGAGCAATCGTCCAATTACAGATCAAAAAAAGTATCAGTAAGAGATACTATAGTGATTGATAGCGTTAGCATTAATCCTTCACGCTTTATAGTCAAAGATAAATTTGGGGAATTAATTGATTCCACCCTTTACATTATAGATTATTCGAAAGCAGTATTAACGTTTAATAGGACTGTCACAAATGATTCGATCATCATTGAATATTTAAGATATCCTGAATTTTTAACAAAAACCTACAACCAACTTGACAGAAGCATTATTGTTGAGGACACTAAGGATCTCGATAAATTGTATAAGCTTTCACAGCCCAGTGAAAGTACCTCATTCACGCCATTTGACGGCCTTAGTACCTCCGGAAGTATAAGTCGAGGTGTTACCATAGGAAATAATCAAAACTCGGTTTTAAATAGCGAATTAGATCTGCAGATCACGGGTAAATTAAATGATAAGGTCTCCCTTCGGGCTTCTATTCAAGATGCTAACATTCCATTGCAGGAAAGCGGCTATTCGCAGCGTCTTGATGAATTTGATCAAGTCTTTATTGAATTATTTAGCGATAAATGGAAAATTAGAGCTGGTGATATCGATCTTACCAATAAAGGCTCCTATTATGCAAATTTTTCCAAACGCGTACAAGGACTATCTGTTGCCGTTAATTTAGACCATCCTGAATCTAAAACTCAAATGACAGCTTCTGGTGCTCTGGTAAGAGGGCAATTTGCAACGAGTCAGTTTCGCGCTCAGGAAGGAAATCAAGGACCCTATAAATTACAAGGTCCAAATGGGGAACTATTCGTACTCATTGTCTCAGGAAGTGAAATGGTTTATGTAAACGGCCTTTTACTTGAACGCGGTGAAAACAAGGACTATATCATTGACTATAATGCAGGTGAGATCATTTTTAATTCAACGTTTCCTGTGACTTCAGAAATGCGAATAACGGTAGACTATCAATTTAGCGATCGCAATTATTCACGTCTTGTGGCTTTTGGAGGTGCCAATTACGAAACGGAGAAACTCAAACTAGGCGTTTCTGTATACAATGAGAACGACGCTAAAAATCAACCCTTGCAGCAAAACCTATCCGAAGAACAAGTTCAAATATTAGCAGATGCTGGTGATGATAATTCATTAATGATAGCACCCTCAGCAATTCCAGAGCCTTTTAATGAAAATAGAGTGCTTTACAGAAAGGAGATCATCAATAATGAAGAGGTCTTTGTTTTTTCCAGCGATCCGGATGACGAGCTGTTTAGCGTAAAATTCACGTTAGTAGGCGACAATCAAGGAGATTATATAGTTAGTAATACTAGTGGCCTCTCTACCATTTTCGAGTACATAGCACCTATAAATGGCGTTCCTCAAGGACGATACGCGCCAATTATTCAACTCATCGCACCTACCAAGTTGCAAATTGCAGTTTTTAATGGAACCTACCAGCCATCAGAAAAAACGAACATCGGTTTTGAACTGGCTGCAAGCAAAAATGACCTCAATTTATTTTCAGATACAGACGATTCAAATAACGATGGTGTAGCTGCCAAATTTTCTGTTAATCAATTTTTGAAGAAATCAGATAGTTTATGGAACATCAATGCCATTTTTGATGGCGATTACATTGATGACAATTTTAGAACTATAGAAAGGTTATATCGACCTGAATTCATTCGCGATTGGAATATTGATCAGCCTACCTCTAGTCAAAATATAAACGGGTTAGGCAACCAAATTTTTGCCACATCAGGTATCGAACTTATGCATCCGAAAAAAGGAATAGCTTCGTATCAATTTGAGCATTTGAACTTTGCAAACAACTTTAATGGAAACAGACATGTATTAGCTGCAAGTTTGAAAATGAACAGATTTAATATTTTTTCTAATTCAAGTTACCTAACAGCAAATTCTACATCAAATAAATCTACTTTTCTTCGATCTTTTAATCGGTTTGTATATCGCTATAACAAAGGCTGGATTGGTTCAAAAATAGCCTTAGAAGATAATGAGCAAGTAGATAGGTCAACAAACGAACTATCAGAACTAAGTCAGAAGTTTGCAACCTATGAACTATTTACTGGGATTGGTGATAGCACCAAACTTTTTGTTGAAATTGGCTACAAATTTAGGATCAATGACAGTATCCGAAATAACCAACTTGAACGTGTTAACGCGTCGAACACCTATTTTGTAAAATCGAAGATCATTCAAAATAAAAATTCGAATTTGGGGCTTTTTGTGAATTATAGAACGTTGTCATACGAAGATGAGACTATTGAAGACGAACAGTCCTTAAATTCCAG
Source organism: Flavobacteriaceae bacterium (assembly GCA_013001285.1). Taxonomy (GTDB): domain Bacteria; phylum Bacteroidota; class Bacteroidia; order Flavobacteriales; family Flavobacteriaceae; genus JABDMU01. The sequence continues at coordinate 56,679 of JABDMU010000034.1, read as the reverse complement.
ATTACAATATTCTCAGAAATTCATTCAACAACTAATGCAATGGAATACTGTTTTTGAAACCAATTCAGGAACATTACCTCAACAGGAATTTACATATATTGAAGTAGAACCCGGACAGGGTGCCTATACCTGGATAGACTATAACAACAATGGCATTCAGGAGCTTGAAGAATTTGAAATTGCTCAATTTCAGGATCAAGGCAGTTATATTAGAGTATTATTACCAAATCAGATTTTTCTAAAAACGCATCAAAACAGACTTAGTCAAACCCTCACTATTAATCCGCAACAATGGGCAAATGTAAATGCGAAACCAGCTTCTGTTTGGACTAAGTTTTACAATCAAACTGCTTATCTCATCGATAGAAAGGTAAGGCGAAATGGGAATAACTTCAATTTAAATCCATTTGAAAACACCACAGCAGATCAATTAGGGCTTCAATTAAATTTCAGAAACACCTTATTTTTTAATCGGGGAAAACAGCACTATACAACTTCATATACCTTCCTTTCTAATGAATCTAGAAGCGTTTTATCTGTTGGTTATATTGAAAACAAACTGAAAAGTCACCAATTCGATTTTACGCATCTCCTTTATAAAAGCTGGTTGGTCAAACTATTTTCCGCTTTTGACCAAAATGAGAGTGAAAGCGAAAATTTCCCAACAAAGAATTTCAAGATCGATGAAGTGAGACTAAATCCAAAACTATCGTATTTATTAAATGATGCGATACGGTTTGATGTATTTTACCAGTTCAGTTCTAAGGACAATACCATTGGTGATATGGAAACATTAAGGCAGCAAAAGTATGGTCTTTCGTTTGCCGTTTCCAATAATCAAAAAGCAGCTATTAGTGGGGAGTTCAATTTCTTTTCCAATGATTTCAGCGGCAATGCTAATTCTCCTGTTGGTTACCAGATGATGGAAGGGTTACAACCTGGAAAAAACTTCACCTGGAATTTAATCGCACAGAAGAAATTGACCAAATTTCTTGATCTTAATCTCAATTACTTCGGAAGAAAATCTGAAACCAGTAAGGCCATCCATACAGGTAGTATTCAGCTAAAAGCTTACTTCTAAATCCATTTAGGCACATTTTTTGTAAATTGAAATTCATAACCTTAAACTTTTACATTATGATTTTGTTTTTTAAAATGTCAATCTTTTTATTTCTTGCAACGACCGCTGGTTGCGATTCTGCAAAATCAGCTGCAACAAACGAACAAGAAACCAAAGCTATAGAAACTATGGACGATTCAAAATTAGTAGCTGATGGCTATATATTAGCTTCGGTTAAATATCAAGAAGACAGTAAATGCAATTATATCCTTGTTGATGAAAAGAAAAACTTAATGTACGATCCAATAAATTTTGATGCTGAAAAATTCGCTTCTTTTAAATCGAATGATGCCAAGGTCTATGTGAAATTTCGAGGTTTAAGAATGCCTAACAGATGCCCTAACATTCAACCCGTTGAGCTAACAGAAATAAAGGCTGGTACATAAAAATCGAAATATGATTACAAAAAAAAGAGAAGGGATTTCCTTCTCTTTTTTTTTATAGAAAATTAATGATTATTCAACGACAATTCGTCCAGTAACAAAACTATCACCGCGTCCCATTTTTACAATATAAACTCCGGTTGAAGCATAAGACATATCTAATTGATACGAATATTTTCCATCGTTGCCTTTCGAAATATTATTGAACACCAATTGTTGTCCGAGCATATTATAAACGCTAAACGACAGTTTATCACTAAACGATGTGGTCAATGTAATTTCGAATTGATTATTTGGCTTGCTAATGATCTCAAGTAAAGATGCATCTAGTTCAAGATCATCTAAACCTAAATCAGTATCGATAATATTAACCGTATAATCATGAACTTCACCAAAGGAGAAGTCAGTACAAGGATCTAATATATCGCCTGTTGCAGTAACATCAATTGCTTTTGCTCTTAAAACATGAGGTCCCATATTGGCATTCGTAGGAATGACCAAATCGAAATCTTCTAACGCATTATTGGTTTGAAAACCAACGCCTGAGATCAAACGTTCTGAAACATCAAAGGTTCCGTTATCATCAAAATCGATCCAGACTGAAAGCGCTTCGTTATTAGCTGCAGTAGCCCAGTTATGCTGTGCTTGAAGAATGTGAGTGTTATTTCCTGTCGCACGATCCAGATCAGTAGAGAGATTTCTACGATCAACATATCCTGCTCCATTACCATTACATCCATTTGCCCCATCATCAGCATCAATAGTACCGAGAACAAATTTCTTAATCCCATCAACATTACAACCAGAAGTTGCCGTTGGTTCACAAAGGTCAGCTGCATTAGTGACCATAGCAGTAAACGCGTCATTTCCAGTATCTGCATCTCCAGCCAAACTGGTTGTGGCAACTATAGTATAAGTTTGATTTGTTACTGATAAATCGGCTGTTACAGCAAACGAAAATGAATCTGTGGCTCCACCGGCAAGCGGTCCTGGATAAACATCATTAACTGCAGTACCTCCATCAATAGTATAACTCACAGGGATATTTGATTGTGAATTGGTTCCAAAGTTTCTTACATCAACAGTAATTGTTTCGGTAGGACCTAAGACACCATTTACTGGTGCGGTTATATTAGATATCCCAACGTCATCAGCTTGAGGCGCTGTTAGTTGGAATGCGGCTACGACATTTCTTAATCCACCACTGTCAAAAACTTCAGTGTCAAACCAGAATGTAGCATCATCCGATGGATCTACTGTTAAGTGTGAATAATCGGCATATCTAAAACTTCCATTATTTGTCGTACTTAAGAAAATGAGCTCTTCAACAGCGTTCATAACCCCTGAAGGAGCTCCTGCAAACTGACCTGTATATCGCGAAGAGATGCGTTCATCATTTACGCCATCTAAAGAGGAATACCCCATACCAATGTTGCCAGCAGCATCCATGGCCATACTTGCGGCAAATGCATGACGACCTTCAGGTGCTGTATACGTACCTTCTTGATGAATAGTCCATGGCTGTCCGTCTGCGGTTTGACGCATTTCATACCAACGCACTGCGGCTAATTCACCTCCACCTGGATCGGCATCAACAACAAAGTTAAAGACGGCAGAATTATGAGTGCCAAATTTTCTAAATTGCGCCTGATTCATAATTGTTGCCTGTAAACAGTCAATATCTGGACCACCCGCAGGTTGTGTTAAATTTGAAAATCCACCACCATCAAATACACCCGTAAAATCCGTCACCGGAATTTCGGTTGCCGCTGAAATAGTTGAATTGGCAGGTGTCACCCAGTCAACATCAATGGTCCATAATTTCAAATGATCATTAGCGACACCTCCCCAGGCGTCATCAGCCATATAAACTACAGTTGCCTTGCCATTTGCCGGATGAACATCGTTAGAAATATTAAAAACTTGTGGACTGTAAAATCCATTTGTTATAATCCCAGGTAAGAAAAACCCTTGAATTGTCGCTGGATTACCATTGAGCATTTCATCGCGTTCAATGGCCCATACTTGACCATTACCACCTCCGATATTAGCTGTTACGTAATAGGCATCAGACCAAATTGAAAATTTTGTATAATCCGGAAATGCTCCAGTATTAAAGTTCGTTGGTGAGTAAATGTGCCAACCGCCATTAACTGGGTCGTTTGTTTGCGAAATGGCAACACTAAATCCGCTTCCAGAAAATTGAGTGACGATATATCTATCTACTTCAGAATCATAAAGAACAATAGGATCACCCACATTCTCTCCAAATAAAGTGCCTAGTGATGCAATAGGTGAAGCTGGTGTTCCATCTTTGTTGAATATTCTAAAAGAAATGTTCCAAGCGGCTACATAGAAATCTCGTCCTACAGCTCCAGTTGGATCAGAAGGGGCCAAATTAAAATTGACTCCCGCAGTTGGGTTAAAAATCAAATCTGGCATTCTTGTTGGCAAAAGTTCTGCATTGCGCTGAACGTCTACTAATGGATCTGGTCCATATGAACCTTTCCCAGGAACGACATTATTTCCACCTCTCATTTTAGGTGGAGCTTGGAATCCATCTGCGCCAGGATTTCTGTCGCCATGGATGAAGGTTCCATTTTTTATCTGACTAGCAATACTTGGCACATATGTATAATTTAATTCGCCAATTGTTGCTGCTTTTTGGGGTACATTATCTAGTTGTTGTGCGTTTGTTGGTATGGTTAGTAAACAAAGACAAAAACTAAATGCTACGAGTAATTTTGCTTTCATGTTGAAAAATTTACGATTGTATTAGTTTTGAAATATTAAGAAAGCTAAAAGTACTGTTTTTTTGTAGAAATTTTAAATATTTTGTTAATTATTAGACGATTAGAGCGACATTAATGATAATCATCTAAAGAAAATGAAATAAGAGTTGATTTTAGTTCGATATTATGCAAAAAAAAGCCCATAAAATCATGGGCTAAATAAGTTTTTTTGGCTTTAGTTACATCTTCATTAACCAAAACCTCATATCGGTTTCTTTTTTGATTATATCCTTCAAATCTTGAATCTTAACGCGTTCTTGTTCCATAGAATCTCTATGTCGTATGGTCACGGTATTGTCATCAAGCGTATCATGGTCAACTGTAATACAGAAAGGTGTTCCATTTGCATCTTGACGTCTGTAACGTCTTCCAACAGCATCTTTTTCATCATAGACCACATTAAAATCCCATCTCAAATCTTCAACAATTTGTTGTGCAATTTCAGGTAATCCATCTTTTTTAACCAGTGGTAAAATAGCTGCTTTATTGGGAGCTAAAACAGCGGGTAATCTCAGAACTGTTCGTGTCGTATCATTATCCAATTGTTCTTCTTCAAGTGCCTTTGAAAACACGGCTAGGAACATACGATCTAAACCAATGGAGGTTTCAAGAACATAAGGCGTGTAGCTTTTATTTTCTTCAGGATCAAAATATTGTAATTTTTTTCCTGTGAATTTTTCGTGTTGACTCAAGTCAAAATCGGTTCTTGAATGTATCCCTTCCAATTCCTTAAATCCAAATGGGAAATTGAATTCGATATCACTGGCTGCATCAGCATAATGAGCTAATTTTTCATGATTATGGAATCTATAGTTTTCTTCACCTAACCCTAAGGACAAATGCCACTTCAAACGTTTTTCCTTCCACTGTTCATACCATTCCTTTTGAGTACCTGGTTTGATGAAGAACTGCATTTCCATTTGCTCAAACTCACGCATTCTAAAGATAAACTGTCTGGCCACGATCTCATTTCTAAATGCTTTTCCTGTTTGAGCAATTCCAAACGGAATTTTAAGTCGGCTTGACTTCTGAACATTTAAAAAATTGACAAAGATGCCCTGAGCTGTTTCTGGACGTAGGTACAGGTCCATAGCCGAATCGGCTGAAGCCCCTAATTTAGTTCCGAACATTAAATTGAATTGCTTCACATCGGTCCAATTTTTACTTCCTGAAACAGGATCAGCAATTTCCAATTCTTCTATCAAGGCTTTGACATCTGCCAGATCTTCATTTTCTAAAGACTTGGCCATTCTGGAAAGGGTTTCGTTTATTTTGGTTTGATAGCCAATGACGCGCTGATTGGTTGAAACAAACTCTTCTTTATTAAAGGCTTCACCAAATCGCTTTTCAGCCTTTGCAACTTCTTTATTTAATTTAGATTCTATCTTCGCACAATAGTCTTCTATTAAAACATCGGCACGATAACGTTTTTTAGAATCTTTATTATCGATTAATGGATCATTAAATGCATCGACATGACCGGAGGCCTTCCAAATGGTTGGATGCATAAATATGGCAGAATCGATCCCGACAATATTATCATGCATTTGCACCATGGCCTTCCACCAATAATTTCTTATGTTATTTTTTAATTCAACTCCGTTTTGAGCATAGTCATACACTGCACTCAATCCGTCGTAAATTTCACTGCTTTGGAATACATAGCCGTATTCTTTTGCATGTGAAATTACTTTTTTAAACTGATCATCTTGATTTGCCATGCTGCAAAAATAAAAAACCGCTCCAAACTAATGGAGCGGTTTCCTAAAATTTATTTGTTGGATTAATTTAGTTCTATTTGTGTGCTTCCAAGTTTACGTTCATTTTCAAAAACGCTAACATAATAAACCCCTTTATTAAAGGACTCATTGTTAGGAATATTAGCACATATTTCTTCCGAAACATTATTATATTCAATGGCGATACTTGAACTATAAATCAATGATGACTCACCAAAATTCACAGCACCTTTATCATTAACGACATTATTGTCGGGGCCAACAATTTGAATATAAAATTTCTTTTCTCCTTTAGCCGCTAGCGGGTTTTCACCAAGCACAAAACAGACTTCAAAGGTTTCCGCGTTATTGAACTTATTTGTTTGAACTTTTTCTCCAGATTTTTTTGTTCTGAATACTTTGGCCTCGAATGAATTGGCGAACAGGAGTGTCCCTTTTTCAACCGTTTCAGCGAGGGAACGATTCTCTTTTTCAAGCATTTCATTCAAAGCTTTTTGTTTTGATAATGCTTCAGCGATATCACCATTTTCCTTTTCAAGATCGTCTATGACATCTTTATTAGAATTAGATTGCAAAATCTCATTTTGCTTCTCAAGCAACATTAATTTAGCTTTGTAACGTGCCAATGTGGACACATTTGCTTTTAAAATACCTAACGAATCATAAGCATTTTGTGCGCTTAATTTTGCATTTTCAAATTGCGATTTGAGGATTGTATTGGTTGAACTTATCTCATCATAACTATTGATAAATCGATTAAGTTCCTTTTGTAGGAGTTTTTTTTCGTGAACCAGATAATCTCGATCTGCCTCTAGTTCACTATAATTTGAAAATCCATAAATAGCTAAAGCAATTATGGCTATAATTAACGTTCCAATGGTAAATCTGTAGTTAAAAACTTGTGTATTAACTATCATTCTACAGTAAGGGATGAATTAATTAATTTATAAAAAGCGAAAATATGTTTTAAGTTTGTATAAACTAATTTTAATCGACCAAATGATAAAAAACTTGTTAAACTTATTTTTTCCAAAATTATGCTATGCATGCATTGATCTTCTATCTGATAATGAAAAGCATTTATGTACTTCTTGCCGACATTCATTACCAGTGACTAATGCGCATTTCGAAAATGAAAATTTAGTTGAAAAAGTTTTTTACGGACGTGTAAAAATTGAAAACGCAACCGCACTTTTAAAATTTCAGAAAAAAGGGAGAGTTCAACATTTATTACACAATTTAAAATATAAAGGGCAGGAAAAAATAGGCGATGTATTAGGCAGATGGTTAGGCCATGAGCTAAAAGAAAGCAAGGCGTTTGAATCTATTGATCTCGTAATTCCAGTGCCCATACATAAAAAGAAATTACGCAAACGCGGTTATAATCAAGTAACTAAGTTTGGTCAAGCAATTGCGCAGGCATTGAACACTTCGTTTTCTGAACAAATTCTTCTGAAGTCAACAGCTACGAGTACTCAGGTTTTTAAGAAACGATTGGCAAGATGGAACAATAACGAAGAAATTTTTACGCTTCAAAAAGACACCTCACTATCTGGAAAACACATTTTACTGGTTGATGATATCATCACGACAGGAGCAACAGTTGAGGCCTGTGCGAACATACTTCAAAAACATGCAGATGTGAAAATTAGTGTCGCAACCATGGCAATTGCAGAATGAGTTTTTCGTTTCTTTAAATATGTTGTTTCTTTGCTCAAAATATGTGTTAATAATGCTCAAACGGATTTCTAATTTTCTTGCCTTTGTTACCATTGGGATGCTCATTATTAATTGCGCCAATCGCGGTTCTCCTCAGGGAGGAGTAAAAGATACTGAGCCGCCAGTTATCACGAAATCAATTCCTGAAAATTACAGTACAAATTTTAATTCTAAAGAGATCAAGATCTATTTTGATGAATATATTAAGATCAAGAACTTGCAACGCAACCTGATCATTTCCCCTCCAATGGATCCTCAGCCAGAGATCACTCCTTTGGGCACTGCAAGCAAATACATAACCATAAAAATCAATGATACCCTAGCTACTAACACAACCTACGCTTTCAATTTTGGTGAAAGTATTATTGATAACAATGAGGACAATCCTTATCCATTTTATCGTTATGTTTTTTCAACGGGTAATTATATTGATTCTCTTCAAGTAAGCGGTTCAATTTCAGATGCTCTAGATCGTACGGTCGAGGAGTTTGTTTCAGTCATGCTTTATGATGTAGATTCAACGTTCACTGATTCCATTGTATATAAGGAGAAACCAAAATATATCACCAGTACCTTAGACAGTACCAGTAATTTTACGTTGGATAATTTAAAGGCAGGAAAATATTTGCTCGTTGCAATTAAAGATCAAAATAGCGATTACAAGTTTCAACAGAAAACTGATAAGATCGGTTTTGTTAATGAGTACATATCCCTTCCAACTGATACTAGCTATACTATAGAATTATTCAAGGAAAATGTCGATTTTAAAGCAACCAGACCACGTTTACTTGCAGGTCAAAAAATTGCATTCGGTTATGAAGGTGACCATGAAGCCATGAAAATAAAATTGCTCTCCAATCGTCCCCAAGACTATATGGAACGCATTACCAAAGACCAAAAAAGAGATACACTATTCTATTGGTTCAAACCTGAAATTGCTTCAGATTCTTTGAGTTTTGAAGTATCTCATGTGAATTATTCTGATACGCTCAACGTAAAAATCAAAGATCAAACTAAAGACTCCTTGGTTGTTACAGCACTACAAAGTCGGTTTATCCCTTTTGATGGTCCGTTTGAACTTGAAGGCAGCGTTCCTTTTGAATCGGTAAACGAACAATTGATCAGCATCATGGATAAAGATTCAATACTCATCAAATTTAATACTTCCTTAGACACGCTTAATAATCGATTAGGGATAGATTTTAATAAAATAGAAAATAATAATTATAAGGTGAGATTGCTGCCAGGAGCAGTGACTGATTTCTTTGAAGACACCAATGACACCCTCAATTTTAATCTTAAAACACGATCCTTTTCAGATTATGGCAACCTGAGATTGACCCTAAAAAATGCAAAATACCCTGTAATTATACAGCTGATTGATGAAAAAAATGATCTGGTTGCTGAGAAATATGCCACTCAAGAAGCGGTATTAGATTTTAATAATATCTTGCCTAATAGATATTACTTACGAGTTATTTTTGACGATAATGGAAACAGAAAATATGATCCTGGAATCTATTTGAAAAAAACACAATCTGAACGCGTTAGTTATTATCCAGAAGTGCTTGAAGTGAGAGCAAGCTGGAATTTAATTGAAGAATTTACTTTAAAAGATTAAACTGATCGCGATCCTCTAAAAATCGCAATTTTTCTCTTATTGTTGTTAAATGCGTTTTTTGAAGTTCTACAATAAAGGTATTTTCAACTTCATTCTGAATTTCAGTCACCAATTTCCCTAATCCATCGTACACTGCTGAATGCCCGGGATATTCATAGTTATTTGCATCTAAGCCAACGCGATTAACACCAACACAATACGACATATTCTCTATTGCACGTGCCTTTAACAAGGCATCCCAAGCATCAATTCTCGGCTTAGGCCAGCTTGCCACATAGATCAATAAATCGTAATCTTCAAGGTTTCTTGCCCATACCGGAAACCGAAGATCATAACAAACTTGCGGACAAATTTTCCATCCTTTGTATTCAAAAATCACCTTTTTCTTACCTGCACCGTACACCTTATGTTCTCCAGCCAAAGTAAAGGTATGCCGTTTGTCATAATGACGTAGATCACCATTAGGAAGTGCAAAAACAAATCGGTTATAAAACTTATCCTCCTCTTGTATGACCAAACTTCCCCCAATAGCAACACTATATTTTAATGAAATATCAGTCATCCATTTAACAGTTGTCCCGTCCATGGTCTCAGCAACCTTTGAAGGGTTCATAGTGAACCCTGAAGTGAACATTTCTGGCAAAATGATAAAATCTATTGGTTCAGATATCGCATCTATTGTTAGCTCAAAGTTAATACGGTTTTGCTCAGGATTTTCCCAGATCAAATGCGATTGAATAAGTGCGATTTTCAAGCTATCTTGCATATATCAAATGTAATTAATCTGAAAAGAAAAAAGCAAATATCATTAAGAAGATGTAATCCAAATGATCTTGAGCTCTTGGCGACTATTTCTCGAGACACCTTTGTTCATGCTTTTGAGGCATACAATGATCCAATCGATTTTAAAACTTATTTGGATGAAGCGTTCAATACGGAATCCATTAAAACACAACTTTTAAATGCCTACAGCCATTTCTATTTTATTTATTTAGAAGACCTACTAATTGGATATTTTAAACTAAATGTCAAAACGGCACAAAACGAACGCCTTCATGAAAATAGTATGGAGTTAGAACGTATTTATATCAAAGCGTCTCATCAAAATCAAGGTTTAGGACTGCAGGTACTTATTGAAATCTTTAAAATAGCGAAGGCTGCTGCTATAAAGGTGCTTTGGCTTGGTGTCTGGCAAGAAAATAAAAATGCCGTTCGGTTTTATGAACGGCATGGGTTTAAAAAATTTGGTACACATCCTTATTTCATAGGTAAGGACAAGCAAACCGATTGGTTAATGAAATATGAATTTTCTTAGCTTTTTCTTAGCTTTTTCTTGGCGCGCTTTACATCGCCTTTTTGCTTTTCAATTTTTCTAAGCCATTTTTCTTCTGAAACTGGTGATAATCGACCACGCTCTTTTTGACGTGAATAATTGCGTTGTGTTTTTTCTAATTTCTTTTCAGCATTTTCTAAAACTTGTTCAGCTTTTCGCTTATTCTTTAATTCACGTTCTGCCTGTTTTTGCTTTTTTTCGGCTTGTTTTTGCTTCTTTTCGGCCTTTTCTTCGCGTTTTTCAGCCTTTTTTGCCTCTTTTTCGTCTTTTTCTAGTTTTTGCTTTTTACGAAGATCAGTCTGTATTTGATTGATTTTCTCGCTCGAAAGATTGGCTGTTACATCTTCTCCATTCTGAAATATTCGGTCTCCTTTCACTTCATATTTAACGCCATCAGAAACGACTTTTTGAGAAAAAGTCATATTGGAAATGCCAAAGGCCAGTAATAAAATAAATAAGTGCTTCATCATTTTTAATTTTTATTCCTTTTTATATAACACATATATACGAAAAAAGTTGCATTATAGTTTGCATAAAATTTCAGCAGCGCCTTTAAGGGTGTCTTCATTTTTAGCAAAACAAAACCGAAGTGCTTTATGGTCAAGCCCATTTTCATTAAATACGGAAAGAGGAATAGCCGCCAATTTCTTTTCAATGGTCATGTTTTTAGCAAATTCTATATCGTTTTCCATAGAGATATCGCTAAAATCCAATACTTGAAAGTAAGTACCTTTTGCGGGTGTAAATTTAAATCTTGAGCTAGAGATCAGATTAAGGAACATATCTCTTTTCTGTTGGTAAAACGAAGATAATCCTTCATAATGTTTAGACTCATTTAAATATTCAGCCAGAGCGATTTGAATTGGATGATTAACGCTAAACACATTAAACTGATGCACTTTTCTAAACTCGCTCATGAGCTCTTTCGGTGCACAACAATAGCCCATTTTCCAACCAGTATTATGAAATGTTTTGCCAAAAGATGCAGTAATAAAACTTCTATTTTTTAAGTCTGAAAAACGACATACACTTTGATGGACTTCATTATCAAAAATGATATGCTCATAGACCTCATCACTTAAAACTAAAATATCTGTTCCCATTAATAACTCTTGCATTTTGAGCATGTCTTCTTTAGAAAGCAGTGTGCCGCTGGGATTATGAGGTGTATTTATTATGATCATTTTAGTTTTCTCGGAAATCATTTCCTGAACATATTCCCAGTTAACTTTATAATGAGGTGCTTCTAATTGAATCGCAATAGTTTTTCCCCCATTCAGTTCGATGGTTGGCTCATAACAATCGTAGGCTGGTTTGAAGATGATGACCTCATCATCTTGACCAACAAACGCTGACAGGGCCGTAAAAATAGCTTGAGTTGCGCCTGCCGTAATGGTGATCTCAAGTTCTGGATCATAAGTACTTTGATATAGCATTTCAAACTTTCTGGAAAGCGCCTCCCTTAAACTTAGCAAGCCAGGCATAGGTGCATATTGATTATGTCCTGAATTCATAGCCCTGGATACTAAATCGATAAGTTTTTGATCACTCTTGAAATTAGGAAAGCCTTGGGAAAGATTAAGAGCATTATGTTTATTCGCCAAAGTGCTCATCACCGAGAAAATTGATGTTGAAACATTGGGGAGTTTAGAGCTGTATTGCATAACTTCAAAGATAATATAAAATCATTTTTGCTAATTAATGATCTTTAATAGTTAAAGTAGCTACTGTTATTGACAAACTTAAAGACTCGATTCATCAAAAAAACGCCTTCAACGCCATCCGGAAAATAAACATGCTTTTGACGGGACCTCGAGAATTAATTCTTCTTTTAGCCTTTCAGCGAAGCTTTAAGGTATTCGGTATTCATTCGGGCTATATTTTCAAGGGAGATCCCTTTTGGACATTCAATTTCGCATGCTCCAGTGTTGGTACAATTACCAAAACCTTCTTCATCCATTTGTTTGACCATATTCAATACCCGATCTGCTGCCTCCACTTGTCCTTGTGGTAATAATGCATATTGTGAAACTTTGGCTCCAACAAATAGCATGGCTGAGGAATTTTTACATGAGGCGACACAGGCACCACATCCAATACAAGTTGCGGCATCCATAGCTTCATCGGCTGCATGTTTAGAAATTGGGATCGAATTGGCATCTTGAGTATTCCCTGAAGTGTTAACAGAGATGAATCCACCTGCATGTTGAATGCGATCGAATGCCGAACGGTCAACAACAAGATCTTTTATCACTGGAAAAGCTTTTGCACGAAATGGTTCTATATATATGGTATCTCCATCGGTGAACTTTCGCATATGTAACTGGCAGGTGGTTACCCCACGATCAGGACCATGAGCCTCACCATTTATGTATAGTGAACACATACCACAAATTCCTTCTCTACAATCATGATCGAATGCTACTGGTTCATCCCCATCAGTGATCAACTTATCATTTAGTACATCTAACATTTCAAGAAAGGACATATCAGGTGATACATCATTGATCAAATAGTCAACAAGTTTTCCCTTATCACTCGCATTCTTTTGACGCCAAATTTTTAAAGTTAAATTCATAGCTTACTTTTATTTATAACTTCTTTCCTTCACTTTTATATTTTCATAGACCAAATCTTCTTTATGCAATTCGGCATCCTTTGGTTCTCCTTTATATTCCCAGGCTGAAACAAATTGAAATTCCTTTCTACGTTTAGCTTCACCTTCTTCGGTTTGGTGTTCTTCTCTAAAATGACCACCAGCTGACTCTTCACGATGCAATGCATCTTTGGCAAATAACTCTCCCAATTCTAGGAAGTCTGCGACTCGCATGGCTTTTGCCAATTCTTCATTAAATTCATCGGCGGTACCAGGTACTTTCACATCTTCCCAAAAGGCTTTACGAAGTTCAGCAATTTCAGAAATAGCCGATTTAAGATCAGTTTCGTTTCTTGACATGCCGCATTTATTCCACATGATCTTTCCTAATTTCTTATGGAAATAATCAACAGTATGGGATCCCTTATTATTCACCAATTTATTAATGATTTCAGTCACATTTTTTTCTGCAGCTTCAAATTCAGGGGAATCTGTTGAAATAGGGCCTGTTCTAATATCATCAGAAAGGTAATCCCCAATAGTATAAGGCAATACAAAATAGCCATCTGCTAGGCCTTGCATTAAAGCCGATGCTCCTAATCGGTTCGCACCATGATCAGAAAAATTAGCTTCACCAATACAGTATAATCCAGGAACAGTTGTCATTAAATTATAATCAACCCAAATGCCGCCCATTGTATAATGTACAGCAGGATAGATCATCATTGGCGTTTCGTATGGATTTTGATCTACGATCTTTTCGTACATCTGAAATAGGTTCCCATACTTTGCCTTTACGACATCCTTTCCTAATTTTTTTACAAGGTCTGCATCATCTTCATCTAGACCTTTAATATGAGCTTGTTCTTTTCCATAGCGTTCTATTGCAGCGGCAAAATCTAAATAAACTGCTTCGCCTGTTGCATTAACACCGAAACCAGCATCACAACGCTCTTTTGCGGCTCGTGAAGCCACATCTCTTGGCACTAAATTTCCAAACGCTGGATAGCGTCTTTCCAAGTAGTAATCACGATCTTCTTCAGCCAAATCAGTTGGTTTTAATTTGCCTTCTCGAATAGCCATCACATCCTCCTTCTTCTTCGGCACCCATATTCGTCCGTCATTTCGTAATGACTCCGACATTAAGGTCAGTTTAGATTGGTGATCTCCAGATACTGGAATACAGGTAGGATGAATTTGTGTATAGCATGGATTTGCAAAAAAGGCACCTCGTTTATGGGCTTTCCACGCCGCAGTTACATTACTTCCCATGGCATTTGTAGACAGGAAAAAGACATTTCCATAACCGCCAGTCCCTAAAACAACCGCATGCGCCGAATGTCTCTCAATCTTTCCATTGACAAGATTTCGAGTTATGATTCCTCTGGCTTTTCCGTTAACAATAACCACATCTAGCATTTCATGACGGTTATACATTTTTATCTTGCCACGACCAATTTGTCTGTTCATTGCCGAATATGCTCCAAGTAATAATTGTTGGCCGGTTTGCCCTTTAGCGTAAAAGGTTCTGGATACAAGAACCCCCCCGAAGGAACGATTATCTAAAAGTCCGCCATAGTCTCTGGCAAAAGGAACTCCTTGTGCAACACATTGATCAATGATATTTGCTGAAACCTCAGCCAAGCGATAGACATTTTCTTCTCGAGAACGGTAGTCACCACCTTTGACAGTATCATAGAATAAACGATAGGTAGAATCGCCGTCGCCTTGATAATTTTTAGCAGCGTTTATGCCGCCTTGAGCTGCAATTGAATGCGCGCGTCGTGGTGAATCCTGAAAACAGAAGGCTTTAACGTTATAACCCAATTCTGCTAAGGTTGCAGCAGCCGAACCGCCAGCCAACCCTGTTCCAACGACAATAACATCTATATGACGTTTATTGGCTGGATTTACCAGATCGATCTTATTCTTATGATTGGTCCATTTCTCGGCTAAAGGACCTTCAGGTGTTTTAGAATCTAATGCCATATGCAATTAATTAATGGTTGTGATTAAAATGGTGATACAAGGCAATAACCACAAATCCTAATGGGATGAGTATGGCATACAGCTTTCCAAACAATTTTAATCCTCTCGTATATTTATTATTCGCGCCCACTGATTGGAACGCAGAATTAAATCCGTGTAATAAATGAAGTGCAAGAAATACAAAGGCCAGAACATAAAGTCCGACACGTACAGGGCTTAAGAATTTTTCTTGCAATTCATGGTAATATCTAAATTCGCCATCATGTAATCCAGACCAGTCGCCTTCAATGAACTTTGTATTGATCTCAGGAAACCAGAAATCATAAAAATGCAATCCCATAAAGGCAAGTATTGCCAATCCTGTCCAAATCATATTTCGGCTCATCCAAGTTGAATTGGCTCCACCGTTATTTTTCGCATAACTTATTTGACGTGCATTTCTATTTTGTAATTCCAGAATGATTCCCATAACAAAATGATAGATCACCCCAAATATTAGAATAGGTTGAAGCACAAATTGAATCAACGGGTTAGTCCCCATAAAATGGGATACTTCATTAAAAGTTTCACCACTAAAGACCGATGTAAAATTTATTGCAAAATGTTGTAAAAGAAAAAACATAAGAAAGAAAGCCGAAAGTGCCATGGCAAACTTTCTTCCAATCGAAGATTTAAAAAATCCACCCATTTTTTTGAAGTTAGTTTAACTCCAACAAAAATACGCTTCAATTAAATCATAGGCAACAAGTTGAAGATTTAATTTTTATTTAGAATGATTTTTAATTACAGTACATAGGAATTAAATCACTAAGGACTATCAACTACTTGTTCTCTGGCCCTTGATTAGTTTTATTCTCCTTATCTAATTCCGTGTATTCTAAACTGTAATTTATTTTACTTCAAAAGCTGTACTTTCTGTTCCAATTTTAATGGTATAAGTTCCCGACGGAAGGTAATATTTCCCATTCTGAGCTCGGTTGATATTCAAACTTGTATCTTCTTTCATTAAAGACTCTTTACCGGCTTCAGTCATGGTGATATCATAATTGGCAGAGTTGAATCCTTTATCGGCATTTACTGAAATTGAATTAAGTTCGGCCCCACCTTTAGAAAGCACTTTAATGGTTTTATTTCCGGCAGAATTCGAATAAAAAGAAAATGTTGTAGAAGGCTCAAAGGCATTCATCCATCTTATAAAAGAACTTCCCCAACGACGGGATGATCGCACTGATTCTGCAGAGAATAAGGTCACATCTTTTGAATTGAATGACGAATTCATTTGCTGAAGTGCAGCAATGTCGGCTTTGTAAATACTTCTACCATGGGTTCCTAATAGCAGATGCTTTTCTCGCTCTTGAATGACCAGATCATGAAAGGCTACATTTGTCAGGCCATGGCTAAATATTTCCCATGACTTCCCTTTATTAAAGCTCACATATGCACCATTATCTGTCCCCACATAAAGAACATTTTCATTTTCTGGATCTTCTTTAATGACGTTTACTGGAGACATCGGAATATTACTACTAATAGATGTCCATGATTTGCCATAATTATCACTCATATATAGATACACCTCGAAGTCGTCCCATCGATATCCATTTAATGCCGCATAAACACGTTCTTTTTTATGTTTTGAAGCAATTATACGAGACACCCAAAGATCTTGAGGCAATATATTTGAAATACGCTCCCATGAACCACCTCCGTTCTTCGTTATATGGATGTAACCATCGTCGCTGCCAGTATAGATCAACCCAAATTGAAATGGACTTTCACTTATTGATGTAATTGTACCATAGGCTACATTTCCTTTTTTTCCTCCAGTTGTCAGATCATCACTAATGGCTTCCCAAGAAGTGCCTTGATTCATTGATCGTAATAATTTATTACCTCCAAAATAAACGATGTCTTGGTTATGAGGAGATAATAAAATAGGCGTTTGCCAATTAAATCGATACGGTGTTTCACCGAGTTCATGTTTGATATCGAAACGAAGTCGTTCACCAGTTTCACGATTTAATCGGTAATAATTTCCAAACTGAAAACCAGTATAAACAATATTAGCATCGCGATCATCGACTTCAATTTGCATACCGTCGCCTCCCATAATTCCTTCCCATGGATATTGGCCGCGTTGATGCCATGATTTATCTTCACGAGCATTATGAGGTCCAACCCAAACTCCATTGTCCTGAAGTCCACCATAAACATTATACGGATTTTCGTTGTCTACAGCAATTGCGTAAAATTGACCTACTGAAGGCGAGTTGTTTTTGATCCAATTTTCGCCGTCATCATAAGTAATATTTACGCCGCCGTCATTGCCATTTATCAAGTGATCTGGATCTTTTGGATTGATCCAAAGGGCATGATGGTCGGCATGTACATTTTCGGCGCTAATTGAACTATAGGATTTTCCACCGTCTTTAGATTTCAATATGGGTACACCATATATGTAGATGTGATCTTGATTTGCAGAAGACACATAAATATGACCAAAATAATAACCATAACTAAAATAAATACCATCTAAATAATCGTCATGGGTTTTGACCCAAGTGGCACCACCATCTGTACTTTTATAAACTTCAGCACCAACAACTGGCGTATCAAATAGCATTGAATTGGCGTCTTCTAAATACTTCGCGAGGTCAACAGGCTTTACGCTTCCATTTCGCACCATTTGCTTGACATTATCAGCACGATATTTTTCTTGAAATCCATTGTTTTTAAGAAAATTTCCAAGCTGCTTATCATCTAATTTCAAAAAAGCATCGACACTCATGTTTTTAAAGTCATCTTTTGTGAGACCCTGTCCACGCCCATTTCCTCGAGCATTCGAAGGCCTTCTAAATTGACTATCGTGAATAGCATAAATAATAGTGTCATTATATAATGCCAATCCAATACGCCCAACACCTTCACCAGTTGGAAAACCACTGGAAGGTGTAGATACCTTGGTCCAGGTTTCACCCGCATCTGTTGATTTGTAAATTCCAGAGTTATTCCCATTGCCAGAAAAATTCCAGGCTTTTCTATCCTTTGTCCAAGAGGAAGCGAACATCACATTATAATTATTTGGAGCATGCTGAATATCAATAATTCCACTCATATTGTCTATAAATAATTTCTGGCTCCAGGTTTTTCCACCGTCGGTTGATTTATAAACACCTCGCTCCTGATTTGGTGAATACAAATGTCCCGTGACACCAACAACGATTTCATCAGGATTATTTGGATTGATGAGAATGCGACCGATATGATGAGAATCCATGAGCCCAATATTGGTCCATGTTTCTCCATTATTATTTGTTTTTAAAATGCCTATCCCGGCGTAAGAAGAGCGTGATGCATTGTTCTCTCCAGTACCTACGAGAATGGTTCTAGATGGCCAATGCACTGCAATGTCGCCAACATTTTGCGTTGGAGAATTATCGAGTATAGGAACAAAAGTAGTTCCATTATTCGTGGTATGCCAGACACCACCTGAAGCATAGCCCACATAAAATTCTGTTGGATCATCAGGATTGACATCAAGATCAACCACCCGTCCACTCATAATAGTTGGGCCAATGTTCTCAAATGGGACATTTTTTACAAGCGATGTATTCGTCATTTCCATTTTTTGCTTAAGAGCAGTTTCAACATCTTTGGCATTAGATGCAGGCTGTTGTGCAAACAAAGGCGCGCCCAAAAATAAAAAGGCTAGACATAGAGTTTTGAAAGTTTTCATGTGGTTAGTTGTTTTAAGTCCATGAAATTAATTAAACTGAACGAGAGTGTCAAAATCTTATACTATAAATTATCATTTTAACATTTATGAATTACTCAAATTTTTAACTTTTAATTTCAAGATTTCATAATTAATTGTTCTTATAAATGCTGATTTATTATTAATTTTTTATTTTTAGCACAATTAACTAATAAACTAAAACAAAAATGGAAGAGTATTTGCCTTTAATTATTCAACTTGTAAGTGGTGCCGTAGGCGGTAACTTAGCAGGTTCATTAATGAAAAAATTCTCCTTAGGTACCCTTTGGAATTCAATATCGGGTATTTTAGGTGGTGGCCTTGGAGGATATCTCCTTGGAGCCTTAGGCTTAGGAGGAGCTGAAGCTGCTGAAGCTTCTACAAGTATGGATATTGGAAGTATCCTCGGTAGTGTTGCCGGAGGTGGTGTTGGTGGCGGTGTTTTAATGGCCATCATTGGTGCCATAAAGAATGCAACGAATAAATGATTTTAATTTTTAATAAAAATGAAAGAGCATCCATTTTTGGATGCTTTTTTATTCAATACATTTAAAAATTAATACATTTGAACAAAATCTTTTGTAGATGAAATATCACGCCATAAATTCTAAATTATTTATCAATAACCGTAAAAATTTCGCTTCAAAAATGAAGCCTAACAGTATTGCTGTTTTTAATAGTAATGACATCTATCCAATTAGCGCCGATAGCACAATGCCATTTGAACAACATCGTGATATTTTCTATTTAAGTGGTGTTGACCAAGAAGAGAGCGTGCTGGTCATTTTTCCAGACTGTCCGAAGGAAAAACACAGAGAGATCCTTTTCCTAAAGGAAACCAATGAACATATTGCGGTTTGGGAAGGCGAAAAATTAACCAAGGAAAAAGCTTTTGCTACAAGTGGAATAAAAACGGTTTATTGGCTTCAGGACATGGAAAAAATTATGTTCGAAATCATGACACAATGTGATACTCTATATATTAATACTAATGAACATTATAGAGCATCGGTTGAAACTGAAACTAGAGAAGATCGATTTACCAAATGGTTAAAGGAAAAATATCCAGCACATAGCGTAGCTAAAAGCAATCCAATTCTTCAACGCTTAAGATCTGTTAAAGACCCTATTGAAATTGAATTGATGCAAAAGGCTTGTGACATCACTGAAAAAGGATTTAGGCGTGTTTTAAAGTTTGTAAAACCCGAAGTATGGGAATATGAAATTGAAGCTGAATATATGCATGAATTTCTGAGAAATCGCTCAAGAAAATTTGCTTACACTCCTATAATCGCCTCTGGAAATAATGCGAATGTTTTACACTATATCGAAAACAACCAGCAATGTAAGTCGGGCGATCTCATTTTAATGGATGTAGGTGCCGAATATGCCAATTATTCTTCAGACATGACACGTACAATTCCTGTTTCAGGTCGATTTTCTAAGCGACAAAAGGCGGTTTATAATGCTGTAAATCGTGTTAAAAATGAAGCCACTAAATTATTGGTTCCAGGTACTGACTGGGCGGCTTATCATGTAGAGGTTGGCAAAATGATGACTTCAGAATTACTGGAATTGGGGTTGATTGACAAGGCCGATGTTAAAAATGAAAACCCTGATTGGCCAGCTTACAAAAAATATTTCATGCATGGTACCAGCCATCATATTGGTTTAGATACACATGATTATGGATTACTTCATGAGCCCATGCAAGCTCAAATGGTATTTACCGTTGAACCAGGTATTTATATTCCTGAAGAAGGTTTTGGAATACGCTTAGAGGATGATGTTGTCATTCAAAAATCTGGTGAGCCTTTTAATCTCATGCGAAATATTCCAATTGAAATTGAAGAGATCGAAGATCTTATGAATTAACCGACTTATTTGTAACTAAATTTACAATCAGAAAGGTCAATACTGCCGGTAAAACCCACCCTAAATTGTCATCTGCAAAAGGAATGACTGCCTTTAGAGCATCTAAATTCTCAGGTGGAATTAGAAAATTAAGGAAATCAGGAATGCTGAAAATAAAAGTGACCAAAACCACGGCTTTAAACACTTTCTTTGAGGCATATTTTTCTGGTATTACATTCAATAAGATAAGTACAATAGACAAGGGATAAATAAACATTAAGGCTGGAAGCGCAACAACAATAATATCGTGCACATCAAGCTGTCCAACTAAAATTCCTATCAAACAGGAAATAAAAACAGTTATAAAATAGGCTCTTTTGGAGTTATTAAATAAACCTCTGAAAAAATCGGCGGTTCCAACGACAATTCCAACGGCTGTAGTAAAGCAAGCGAGAGCAATTAGCACACTTAAAAAGGTTGTTCCTATATGGCCTAAAGTAGCTTTGCTCAAACCAGTTAATAATTCAGTTCGTGTTATGGTAGACTCAAATTGTCCGCTATATAATGCACCAACTGAGATCAATCCAGCATAAATTATGAATAAACCCAACATGGCGATCAAACCAGACTTAGCTATTATTTTCTTCTTCTCCTCAAAAGAAGTATAGCCTTTTATATTTAATGAAATAACCACAATCCCACCCGTTAATAAACCCGCAAGTGCGTCATATGTTTGATAGCCTTCAAAAAAACCGCTGACCATGGGCGCTTCAAAACTAGAAGGATTCATCGAACCCACGGGAGAAAAAATGCCAATTAAAATAATGGCTAGTAATATGATTCCAATAAAAGGCGTTAAATACTTTCCTAAAATTTGCAAGACGTTATTTCTATTCATAGCAAATACGAAAACCAAAACAAAATAAATGGCACTAGTAAGGAGTGAATTTGTCCCAAAGAATGGTTGAATGGCCATTTCGTGAGTTACGGCAGCCGTTCTCGGGCAGGGTAGTGTTATTGCGATAATATATACACAAAGGCAAAAAACTAAACTAAAAAGTGGAGAAACCTTATTCCCAAAATCAAGCATGGTACCTTGAAGTCTTGCGTGTGCAAACAAAGCAAGAAGTGGTATCAAGGTCGCTGAGGTGATAAATCCGATAGCGACCAACCACCAATCTGGTCCAGAATTAAAACCTAATAATGGTGGCAAAATCAAATTGCCAGCACCAAAAAATGCTGCAAATATCCCAAATCCAATGGCAAATGTTTCTTTAGTATTTTTCATAGGGTCACTTATCTTTGTACAATATAAGCAATTAGAAAAATGAGTCAATTCATTTCTTTTAGAAACACAAAATTACATTTTACAGTTACTGGTGATGGCCATGTTGTTGTTTTACTACACGGATTTCTTATGAGTTCAAATACATGGACTCCATTAATTAAAGAACTCAATAATAAATATAAGGTCGTAGCAATAGACTTGCCTGGTCATGGAAAATCAGGAAGTTTAAAAACCGTGCATTCCATGCCTATTATGGCCGATGCTGTTCACGAAATTCTTGTGCATTTAAATATCGAACAATTCGTGATGATTGGTCATTCTATGGGTGGATATGTTGCGCTAGCCTACGCTCATAAATATCCAGAAAAACTAAACGGACTAGTCCTTGTGAATTCAACGGCTGTTGCAGATACTGACGAGAAAAAACAAAAGCGAGATCAGGCGAAAGCGGTGGTCAAAAATAACAAAGAAGCTTTTGTAAAGGTCTTTATATCCAATTTATTCCGAGCAGAAAATAGATCCAGATTATCTCAAAAGATCATTACGATTATAAATGAAGCTTTAAAAATGAAAAGTTCGGCAATAATTTCGGCTCTAGAAGGTATGAAATTAAGAGCCGATCATTTAAAACTTTTTAGGGAATTGCCACTCGCTAAACTCATTATCGTTGGAAAAAAAGACACTGTCATTCCGTTTGATTTAGTGAAGGATCAACTTAAAAATTCAGATATTGAAATGAAAGAATTGCCTGATGGGCATATGAGTTATATTGAAAATTATAAAGAATTTACTTACATTTTAATGCATTTCATCGAAAAGATATAGCATTTTATCGTTTTTTTTATAATTTTTTCTATGTTTAGTCTTCCTAAATTTACTAACATATGTCAAAAACTACCAAATCTAACCCGATCTCAAAAGCGTATTGCAATGTTTTTGGGCACAATTTTGAGGTATCAAAAAATGTGACATCACATGTAAAAGAATACAAATGCAAGTCATGTAAAAAGGAGCTGACCACTAATAGTAATGGCAGACTAACCGAGTTAACACCTAAATTTCGAGAGATTAATTCTGTTTTAGAGCACATTCACACATCAAGAATGATGCGTTCAAAGCAAAAATCACTCACTTCATCGATTTATTCTGGTGCATGAGCACTCATATACAACTAATTATTAACTTTGAGTATCTCTCTAATTAATTAATTGTAAATCGTTGTGAAACATTTGTATTGCTCTTTATTTGGTCATAAATATGTGGTCTCTAAAAAAGTCACTTATCATGTCAAGGAATATACCTGCAAAAATTGCCATGAAGAGGTTACAACAAATGGCAATGGAAAATTAACTTTACTTACACCCAAACACAAAGAAATAAATTCGGTATTAGAGCGTATTCATTTAAAACGAATAAAGCGACAACAACTTATGTTTGATCGTTAATAGCATTCCACCCTTGAGCAGTTAAGGGTATTTTTGTATCTGCTCGCGTCACTAAATGCATTCCTGAACTTTCTTCCGTCATATATCCAATAACCGTTAAATTTGGATTTCCCTTAATTTTTAAATAATCATCTTGCGAAATGGTCATCAATAATTCGTAATCTTCGCCTCCGCTTAACGCAATAGTCGTACTATCCAGTTTAAACTCCTCGCAGGTTGAAATAACTTGGGGATCTAATGGAATTTTATCTTCATACAGATCTACTCCTACTTTACTCTGTTTACATAAATGAATGACTTCCGAAGACAAACCATCACTTATGTCTATCATTGAAGTCGGTTTTACATCGAGATCACTTAATAGAGTCACTATGTCTTTTCTGGCTTCCGGCTTTAATTGTCTCTCTATTAAATACGAGTATTGGTCGAGGTCTGGTTGATTATTCGGATTCACCTGATATACCTGTTTCTCTCGTTCTAATATTTGAAGTCCCAGGTAAGCAGCTCCTAGATCGCCACTTACAACCAAAAGATCATTTGCTTGTGCTCCTGATCTGTATGTTATCTTTTCCTTTTTTTCTGAACCCATTGCTGTAACTGATATCAAAAGTCCTGTTCTTGAAGAGGTCGTATCACCTCCTACAACATCAACATTATAAAGTTTCGATGCCGTTTCAATTCCAGAATAAAGGGCTTCCAATGCTTCTAAAGGAAAACGATTGGAAACAGCTATTGATACTGTAATTTGACTAGCAATAGCGTTCATGGCATAAATATCTGACAGATTTACAATCACTGCTTTATATCCTAAATGTTTCAATGGCATATAGCTCAGATCAAAATGAATACCCTCGATCAAAAGGTCGGTACTAAGCAGCACTTCCCTATTTTTAAAATTCATAACTGCAGCGTCATCTCCGATACTCTTAATGGTGGTTTCTTGTGTTATTTTAAAGTTTTTTGTGAGATGATCAATAAGGCCAAACTCGCCCAATTCACTTATTGCTGTTTTACTTGTATTTTTATCTTCTATCATATTGCAAAAATAAACAGGTTTTTTAACCTGCGTTTTTATGTCGAATAAATTGTGCCTAAAAAAAGATTCTTTATTGATTTTGTGCATTTCATCGAATAATTAGGCCGTTTAGTCGGGTAAATGAAATATTTGTTTATCTTCATCTTCCCAAACATTTACAAATTCTGCCATGAGTTTAGAACCTACAAACGACTTATGTGCCAATTTTGGCCATAATTTTTACAGAAAAAGATCTGTAAATAAAAAAAATGAAGAGATTCGCTGTAAGCATTGCAATATATCAATTGCACTGAATAAAGAAGGTGATTTTGACCTACCTTCAAAGCAAAATCATGCTGTAGATCGCTTGATCAAGCAGTTGTTTATTATTAAAAGTAAAATTCATTTAAAAAAGCGCCACCGGATCTATCATTTCCCCCAAGGCATTTAGTATTTACTTCTATAGCCGAAATTAATTCCAAAAATTGACTTTATTTTCAATAGGCAATACCTATTATATTATATGTGAATATAATGTTAGGTATTATGGTAAAACAGGACTTATATTGTATATTTGCACTCTATTTAGACAAAATCTATATAAGACTAATGATCAAAGTATCAGAAACAGCAAAAAGTAAAGTCATAGAGCTCATGAAAGAGGAGGGCTTCAACCCCATTGCCGACTTTGTTCGTGTTGGTGTAAAAAGTGGTGGCTGCTCTGGATTGTCCTATGATTTAAAATTTGATAATTCTCATGCTGATGAGGATAAGGTGTTTGAAGATAATGGTGTAAAGATCATTGTTGACAAAAAGAGTTTCTTATATCTTATTGGAACAACCTTGGAATATTCTGGCGGTCTAAACGGAACAGGCTTTGTATTTAATAATCCCAACGCAAATAGAACTTGTGGTTGCGGAGAAAGTTTTTCTTTATAAAAAATAGACGATGAACAAGTATACAGAAGATGATTTAAGAGAAGAACTGAAAACCAAGAAGTATGAATATGGTTTTTATACTGATATTGATTCAGAAACATTCCCTGTTGGATTAAACGAAGATATCGTCAAGGCCATTTCAAAGAAAAAAGAAGAACCTGATTGGATGACTGAATGGCGTTTGGAAGCTTTTCGAATTTGGCAACAAATGGTTGAACCTGAATGGGCCAATGTCAAATATAAAAAACCAGATTTCCAAGCCATATCGTATTATTCTGCTCCTAACAGCAAACCAAAATATAATAGTCTTGATGAAGTAGATCCTGAACTTTTAGCAACCTTTAAAAAATTAGGGATCTCTTTAGATGAACAGAAAAAATTAGCTGGTGTTGCCATGGATGTTGTTGTTGATTCCGTTTCGGTGGCGACTACTTTCAAAAAAACCCTTGCTGAAAAAGGTATTATTTTTTGTTCCATCAGTGAGGCCATAAAAGAACATCCTGAATTGGTTCAAAAATACATTGGTTCTGTAGTGCCAAAAACAGATAATTTTTATGCGGCCCTAAACAGTGCGGTTTTTAGCGATGGAAGTTTCTGTTATATTCCGAAAGGCGTTCGATGCCCAATGGAATTATCAACTTATTTTCGAATTAATCAAGCAGGTACAGGACAGTTTGAAAGAACACTAGTCATTGCCGATGAAGGAAGTTATGTCAGCTACCTTGAAGGCTGTACAGCACCAAGTCGTGATGAAAATCAATTGCACGCTGCTGTTGTTGAATTGATCGCTCTTGATGATGCCGAAATTAAATATTCGACGGTTCAAAATTGGTATCCAGGAAATGCACAAGGTCAAGGTGGTGTCTTTAATTTTGTGACCAAACGAGGCTTATGTGAAACCAATGCCAAGATCTCTTGGACACAGGTTGAAACCGGAAGTGCGGTCACTTGGAAATACCCATCCTGTATCCTTAAAGGAAATAATTCTGTAGGTGAATTCTATTCGATCGCTGTCACTAACAATTACCAGCAAGCCGATACTGGAACCAAAATGATCCATCTTGGAAAGAACACAAAATCTACAATTATATCTAAAGGTATTTCTGCAGGAAAATCACAGAATAGTTATCGCGGATTGGTTCAGATAAATTCAAGAGCAAAAAACGCTAGAAATTTTTCACAATGTGATAGTTTATTGATGGGAAATGAATGTGGCGCACATACCTTTCCATATATTGAAGTAAAAAATAAAACAGCCCAGATCGAGCATGAAGCTACAACAAGTAAAATTGGAGAAGATCAGATATTTTATTGTAATCAGCGTGGGATCGATACTGAAAAAGCTATAGCACTTATCGTAAACGGCTTTAGTAAGGACGTCCTAAGTAAATTACCAATGGAATTTGCTGTAGAGGCTCAAAAATTATTGGAAATTAGTTTAGAAGGATCAGTAGGATAATTTAGATATGAAAAAAACAATGTTATTTCTGTTTGGGTTAATGCTTGTTCTTGGATGCAAGGAAACCAATGAGCAATCAACCTCAACATCAGATAATAAGGAAACTATCTATTCGGCAGATAGTCCAGAGAAAACCGAAAAACAAAGTGATGGACTTACCTTGTTGAAGGGTGACTTTTTATACTTGGCAGATGCGGCAGTTTTGCAAACTCATCGTGAAGTTTATGGTGTTGTTATAGATGAAAAAATGCATGAGTTAAACAGTATGGCAAGCCCTTATAAAAAGGCTGATACTGATATGGTTCCTGTAGAGGTAAGAGCTAAGATCTTCCCAAAACCAGATGGCGAAGAAGGTTGGGATTATCGCATTGAAATAAAAGAAATATTAAATGTTTCCGAGCCAAAAGCTGATGGAGATGATGTAATCAAATTAGGTAATTAGAACTATGTTAAAAATAAAGAATTTACACGCGAGTGTTGAAGATAAAAGTATTTTAAGAGGCATAAATCTTGAAGTAAACCCTGGAGAAGTTCATGCTATCATGGGCCCAAATGGCTCTGGTAAAAGTACTTTAGCTTCGGTTATTGCCGGAAAAGAAGAATATGAAGTTGATCAAGGTGAGATTCTATTTTATGATGATTCTATTGACGAACTTTCTGCTGAAGAACGTGCACACAAAGGCATTTTTATGTCTTTCCAATATCCAGTTGAAATCCCTGGTGTTACCGTGACCAACTTTATGAAAACGGCCATAAACGAAACAAGAAAAGCACAGGGTTTAGAAGAAATGCCCGCTAATGTAATGCTAAAACTTATTCGTGAGAAATCTGAATTGCTTGATATCGATAGGAAATTCTTATCGCGTTCTTTGAACGTAGGTTTTTCAGGAGGTGAGAAGAAGAGAAACGAGATCTTTCAAATGGCCATGATAGAGCCAAAACTTGCCATTTTGGACGAAACCGATTCTGGCTTAGATATCGATGCTTTGAAGATTGTAGCAAATGGAGTTAATAAACTAAAAAGTAAGGAGAATGCTGTTGTTGTCATAACGCATTATCAGCGTTTATTAGATTATATAGTTCCTGATTTTGTTCATGTCATACTTGATGGTCGAATTGTGAAATCCGGCCCAAAAGAATTGGCTTATAAGTTAGAGGAACAAGGTTATGATTGGATCAAAGAAGAAGTGAACGCTTAATTGTTTAAAATGGATTTAAAAGAAAAACTAATTTCTTCATTTTTAGCATTCGAAAATCAGGTCGATGTGGATTCCTTTGTCCATAATATTCGTGAAGAAGCGTTGAAAGAATTTGAAGACCGAGGTTTCCCTTCAAAAAAAGAAGAGGATTGGAAATACACCTCCTTGAACAAGATTCTTAAAGAAGACTATAGTGTTTTTCCAAAACAAGAAAATGCACTCGAATATAGTGAGGTTAAAAAATATTTTATTCATGATATTGACTCGTATAAGATCGTTTTTATCGATGGAAAGTATTCATCGCACTTATCAGAGACTACCCATGACGGCATGGATGTTTGTCTCATGTCAGCTGCACTGTCAAAACCGAAGTACAGAATAATCATTGAGAATTATTTTAATAAAATAGCAAAAGGCAATAGTATTTCAGCATTAAATACCGCATTCTCAAAAGAAGGCGCTTACATTCATATTCCAAAAAATAAACTGGTTGAAAAACCAATTCAGATCATTCATTTTTCGACTGGGAATGAAGCTGCACTTATGTTGCAACCTCGAAATTTGATTATTGTTGATGAAAATTCACATTTACAAATTATTGAACGTCATCAAAGTCTTACAGAGAATCCTGTGCTTACTAATAGTGTAACAGAGATTTTTGCAAATAAGCGGGCGATTGTCGACTATTATAAGGTTCAAAATGATAATGAAGAAGCCTCACTAATAGATAACACATTTGTAAAGCAAAAACAAGAAAGTCACGTGTCTGTACATACGTTTTCATTTGGAGGAAAATTGGTTAGAAATAATCTTAATTTCTATCAGAATGGCGAACGCATTGATTCTACATTAAAAGGGGTTACCATTATTGGAAATAAACAGCATGTTGATCACAACACTTTGGTTCATCATCAAGAGCCTAATTGTGAAAGTCATCAGGACTACAAAGGTATATTTGGAGATAATGCAACTGGTGTTTTTAATGGAAAGGTTGTCGTTGATAAAGAAGCTCAAAAAACAAATGCTTTTCAAGCCAATAATAATTTATTGCTTAATGACAAGGCCACCATCAATACAAAACCCCAATTGGAGATTTTTGCTGATGATGTGAAATGCTCACATGGTTGTACCATTGGACAATTAGATGACAACGCTATGTTTTATCTGAGAAGTCGTGGGATTCCAGAAAAAGAAGCAAAAGCCTTGTTAATGTATGCCTTTGCAAACAATGTATTGGAAAGCGTAAAGATTAGCGAACTTAAACAACGCATCAATAAAATTATTGCGACCAAACTTGGTGTCAATATTGGCTTCGATCTATAAATGAATGCAGCAAAACCACATATCGCTTTTGATGTTGACAGCATTAGAAAGGATTTCCCAATACTCCAACGCACAATAAATGGTCAACCTTTGGTGTATTTTGATAATGCAGCAACATCACAAAAACCAACTCAGGTCATTAATTGCATTGTTGAATTTTACGAGAACTATAATGCCAACATACATCGTGGTGTACATTCTTTAAGTCAAGAAGCCACAGATCTTTACGAAAAAGCGAGGCAAAAAATTCAGAAGCATTTCAATGCAGCAGATGCCCATGAAATTATTTTTACCTCCGGAACCACACACAGCATCAACCTAGTGGCTCATGGTTTTGAAAATTCCCTTACTGAAGAGGATGAAGTCCTTGTTTCGGCTTTAGAACACCACAGTAATATTGTGCCTTGGCAAATGCTTTGTGAAAAAACAGGAGCTCAACTAAAGGTGATTCCAATGACTCCTGAAGGGGAGTTGGATCTCGAGCATTATTCAGAATTATTATCCGAGAATACAAAATTGGTTTTTGTTAACCATGTTTCAAATGCGCTAGGCACTATTAATCCTATAGAAAAGATCATAAAACAAGCGCACCAAGTAGGGGCAGCTGTACTCATAGATGGTGCCCAAGCTTGTCCGCATCTGATCCCAGATGTTCAAAAATTAAATGCCGATTTTTATGTTGCTTCAGCTCATAAAATGTGTGGACCAACAGGCGTTGGAATGCTTTATGGGAAAACAGAATGGCTCAAAAAATTACCTCCTTATCAAGGTGGTGGAGAAATGATCTCTGAAGTAACCTTCGAAAAAACAACCTATGCCGATCTGCCTCATAAATTTGAAGCAGGAACACCAAATGTTTGCGGTGGGATCGCCTTTGGGAAAGCCATTGATTATTTGAATGCTATTGGATTAGAGGCAATTGCAGCCTATGAGGATGAACTTTTAAACTATGCCACAGAAAAATTGCTTGAGATTTCAGGGCTTAAAATTTATGGTACGTCCAAAAATAAAACAGCAGTCATTTCATTTAATGTTGAAGGCATTCACCCTTACGACATTGGCACCCTTCTAGATAAAATGGGAATTGCCGTGAGAACAGGACATCACTGTGCCCAACCTATCATGGATTTTTACAAAATTCCGGGAACTGTAAGAGCCTCTTTTTCGTTTTATAATACCAAAGCTGAAATAGATGCTTTGGTTCAAGGTGTAAATAAGGCAAAAATGATGCTGTCCTAATTCTTTGATTAGGAACGATTCTTGTTGTAAATTAGCTAAAATGAAAACTGTGACCATTAACGATATACAAAACGACATTGTTGAGGAATTTGAAATGTTTGACGATTGGATGCAACGTTACGAATACATGATCGAATTGGGTAAATCTTTACCACTCATCAAACCCGAATTCAAAACAGATGATAATCTTATAAAAGGATGTCAAAGTAAGGTTTGGTTGCATGCTGACCTGGTTAACGATAAAGTAGTGTTCACAGCAGATAGTGATGCTATAATAACAAAAGGGATTATTGCTATTTTGATCAGAGCTTTTTCGAATCAAACCCCTCAACACATTATTGAAGCTAAAACAGATTTTATAGATGCTATCGGATTAAAAGAACATTTATCTCCAACCAGAGCAAATGGTTTGGTTAGTATGATAAAGCAATTAAAAATATATGCGATCGCATTTCAAACACAATTAAGCAAATGAGCACAACAGACATCGATGTAAATGCCTTAGGCGAAAAAATAGTACGCGTTTTGAAGACGATTTTCGATCCAGAGATTCCGGTTGATATTTATGAGCTCGGACTCATATATGATGTTATGGTTAATGAAGATCATGAGGTAAAGATCCTCATGACCTTAACAACGCCAAATTGTCCCGTGGCTGAAACCTTGCCTCTTGAGGTTGAAGAAAAAGTGAAATCACTCAATGAAGTGAAAGACGCCGAAGTTGAGATCACCTTTGATCCGCCTTGGAGCCAGGATCTTATGAGTGAAGAGGCAAAATTAGATTTAGGAATGCTTTAAATTATGGCAGAAGAAATCATAAATCGGGTTGCCAATAGTAAACTTGTTACTATAGATCTTGAGGACTTTTATCCTGAAGGTAAGCGCTCTGTTTTCGATATTAAAGATTGGCTCTATGAAGGTCTTATACTAAAGGAGAAAGAGTTTAGACAATTTGCAAAGGATCATAATTGGGAGCAATATCAAGACCACTATGTCGCCCTATGTTGTTCGACCGATGCCATCATCCCTGCCTGGGCATATATGCTGATCAGTCTGAATCTTCAGCCTCATGCCAAAAAAATTGTAATAGGAGACTTGATCACTTTAGAAACTTCAATCTATCAAGACATAATTGACCGGCTTGATGTTTCAAGTTTTAAAGACAAACCGGTGATCATAAAAGGATGCTCAAAAAAACCCGTTCCCGAGAACGCCTATATTTTCCTCTCTCAAAAACTTAAACCCATAGCTAGATCGATCATGTATGGTGAAGCTTGTTCTTCGGTTCCTTTGTTCAAATCTATTAAAAAATAGCCTTTCGTTTTAGGAATTGGTGACTTCTATTAAATTTCTGTGTCTTATAGGTAATTCAAAAAAATAGATATACCAATAATTAACGTTTTGGTAAATATGAATTTAACTTTATATTTGCCAACCCTTAAAAAATGAAAAAAATGAAAAAACTAATTTTATTATTTGTAATGTGTATTGCTGTAACATCTTTACAGGCACAAACAAAAGAAGAATTAAAAGCTCAAAAAGCTGAAAAACAAGCGGCTGCTGATGCCTTACAAGGTGAAGCAAATGCAATTCAAGCACAAATTGATGCCTTGCCAGGATGGAGAAAAGGAGCCTTCGGAACAATAGGCGGAAGCATTTCTGAATTTAGCAATTGGTACGCTCAAGGTGCACCAAATAACTCTTCTGGAAATATTGGTTTTACCGTCAACGGTTACGCAAATCTTTTACAAGACAAATTTTTCTGGAGAAACAGCGCAAACATCAACTTATCTTGGGTTAAACTTGACAATAAAGATGATCCAACAGATAGTGAAGATTTTAGGGAAGCTACAGATGTTTTTAATATTTCATCATTATACGGTCGTAAACTAAGTGAAAATTTTGCGATTTCAACATTGGGTGAATACCGTACAACAATTTTAAACAATTTCAATAATCCAGGATATTTAGATATTGGGGTTGGTGCAACATGGACACCAATCACAGATCTTATTGTTGTGATTCATCCATTAAACTACAACTTTGTTTTTAGCAAAGGAGAAACTGTATTTGAATCGTCTTTAGGAGCAAAGATAGTGGCCGATTATACACGTAAGATTGGAGCTGTTAATTTCAAAACTAATTTATCATTGTTCCAAAGTTATAAGAGTTCCGATTATTCTAACTGGACTTGGACGAATTCATTTGGATATACACTATGGAAAAAGATCGGTGTAGGATTTGATTTCGGATTAAGAAATAACAAACAAGAGGCATTAAACTATAATTTAGGAATTGGTAATACCGATGCTACTTTTGATAATGTAGATAATAAACTACAAACATATTGGATGTTCGGATTGAATTACTCGCTTTAATTCGATTCACTTAAAATAATAAAAAGCACCTTTTTCAAGGTGCTTTTTTTATTCCATATGTTCATCATAATCAGGATACAAAAAATGATTATAAGGGAATCTTGTGATGTGGATCCGCCTTACTTCATCATAAACTGTTTTTCTGAATTCTTCTAAATTTTCCTTGTTCAGTGCTGAAATAAACAAGGTTTGACCACCATTGGCCATCCATGTTTTCTTCCATTCAGCCAAGGAATAATTAGCCTTGCTACGTTCAACAATTAAATCGCTGTCATCAAAAGGTTCGGCTTCGTAAGCATCGATCTTATTAAAGATCATTACTGTTGGTTTATCTTGACATTCGATCTCGTCTAGAATACTATTTACCGAATCGATGTGCTCTTCAAAATTTGGATGGGAAATATCAACAACATGTAGCAATAAGTCTGCCTCCCGAACTTCATCTAAAGTACTTTTAAAGGATTCAATAAGTTGTGTTGGCAGTTTTCTAATAAACCCAACGGTATCACTTAACAAAAAAGGTAGATTTTTTATTACAACTTTTCTAACCGTAGTGTCTAGAGTCGCAAAAAGTTTGTTTTCGGCAAATACATCCGATTTACTAATGACATTCATCAAGGTTGATTTTCCAACATTAGTATAACCTACAAGAGCAACTCGTACCATTTTCCCGCGATTACCGCGTTGCACAGCCATTTGCTTATCGATCTTAGCAATTTTATCCTTTAAAAGCGAGATTTTATCCCTTACAATACGTCTGTCTGTTTCAATTTCAGTTTCACCTGGGCCTCGCATTCCAATACCCCCTTTTTGACGTTCCAAATGCGTCCACATACCCTTCAATCGCGGTAACAAATATTGGCATTGGGCCAGTTCAACTTGAGTGCGCGCATAACTTGTTTTAGCGCGTTGTGCGAAAATATCTAAAATGAGGTTGGTCCTATCCAGCACCTTGCAATTTAGTATTTTACTGATATTGCGTTCTTGGGCAGGCGATAACTCATCATCAAATATGGCAGTTCCAACATCATTTGCATCAATAAATTGTTGGACCTCTTCCATTTTACCAGACCCAATAAAGGTTTTTGGATGTGGCATTTCTAATTTCTGTGTAAATCGTTTCAATACCTCACCACCAGCTGTATAGGTCAAGAACTCTAATTCATCTAAATATTCTTTCGATTTATCTTCGTTCTGATCCTTAGTGATCACTCCTATCAATACAGTTTTTTCTAACTCAATGTCTTTTTTCTCGATCATTTCCTTTTCGTGAATTGCAAATGTACAAATTGAATGTTTTCAATTTAGTATCTTAGGTGCATAATTAGGCATTTTCTGAATATGATTATGCAAAGCTTTCAAATTAGCATATGTCCTTCTTCAAAAAGAAAAAAAAACACTCCAATTATTTTACTGTTGCCTTTTATAATTTAGAGAATTTGTTTGACACCCATGATGATCATTTAACGAATGATGACGATTTCTTGCCAGATTCAGAACGGAGATGGACTAAGAAACGCTATCAAAAAAAACTTAGAAAACTGGGCTATACCATCTCTCAAATAGGCCTAAAATCGACTAATAAATTACCTGTTATTGTTGGATTAGCTGAAGTTGAAAACAAATTAGTACTTCGGGACTTGGTGAATTCAAAATTTCTTAAAAATGAAGGCTATGCCTTTGTACATTATGATTCACCCGATGAACGTGGTATTGACACTGCCCTACTTTACAATTCGAAATTTTTTGAAGTGATCAATACCGAAGTTTTTAGTATTAACCTATTTGATGAAGACGGACTCCCTGATCATACCCGAGATATCTTGTGTGTAGAAGGATTGTTAAATGGAGAAAAAATTTATGCTTTGGTCAATCATTGGCCTTCACGAAGCGAAGGTGTTGAAATAACCGAACCAAAACGATTAATCGCTTCTAACAGACTTATTGAAGTGGTACAACAAATTAAGGAAAGTGATGCCAATGCCAAGATCATTGTCATGGGCGATTTTAATGATGACCCTAAGTGCAAAAGCGTAAAGAATTTAGTTCACAATTTAGAATTGTTCAATCCCATGGAAACGTTGCTCTCCTATAAACGTGGAAGTTTAAACTATAGATTTAATTGGAATTTATTTGATCAAATCATGTTCTCAACTAATTTTTTTGAGCACGCCAAAGGGAAGCATCGTTTCTCAAAAGCTAATATTTTTGATGACCAATTTTTAAAACAATTTAAAGGAAAGTACAAGGGGAATCCTTTTAGGACTTATGTGGGTCTAAAATATAAAGGAGGTTATAGTGACCATTTCCCTGTGTATCTACTTCTAAAAAAGGGCTAATATTTGACATGCATCACTTATTCACATTTAATCGATGAAATAGTGGGTTTTGTCTATTAAAACTGTGATGAATCAATGATTGACTGCATTTTTCTCTATCTTCGATTTCCCTTAATTCCCTCTGAGTTATAATAAAAAAGAATCCTTAATTTGGATTATTTTTCTACTTATTATTTTGATTAAATCGAAATTGATATTTTAGTTTTTGTCCTTTGAACTTACATACACCAACGAACCGATAAAATGAAAAAAATTGCGCTTTGTTTAATCCTTTTAATTGCCGGAATACAGGGTAATGCTCAAATTAGTATAGATTGTAACGGTTCCCCAGTAAATACGGTTTATTGTTACGGCAACAATGACACCATGACCTGGTTATTTACTTCTAATGATGGAAGCCCATTGAGAATAAGCTTTAACTCAGGAACAATAGAAGGGTTTTTTGATGACCTCACAATATATGATGGTACCGATAATACTGGTGCCATTCTTTTTAATAATAATGCAGATGCTATTCAAGATTTTACCGGATTAGAATTTAGTTCAACTGGAGATTCCCTGTTTCTTGAAGTCGATAGTGATAGCTCTGTAAGTTGTCAATCTGGATCTCGATTGGAATGGAATTTTGACGTGGCCTGTGCTACATGTGTAAACCCATCAGCCACCTATACCGTTAATGAGGATTGTATTAATGGTCCTCAATTTTTTGTTGATGTTGATCTTACCGACCTCGGTTCGGCAACTTCCATAACAATAACAGATAATCAAGGTAGTGCGCCACAGATCACAAGTGCGATCGGACTTTTTACATTTGGCCCATTTGCAAACAACACCAATGTTGTAGTTACAGTAACGAATGATGACGATAGCAATTGTATCTTAACAAGTCCAACACTAACACAAGATCAATGTGTTTTAAACTCTGTTGATTGCACACAACCGCCTCTTCAATTTAATTACTGCTATGGTAATAATGACACAACATCATGGTTATTTACCTCCACAGATGGAAGTCCAGTAAGACTATCTTTTGTTTCAGGAACGATTGAAGGCTTTTTTGATGATCTAACTATTTATGATGGCCCAGATAATGGCTCGCCAATATTATTCAATAATAATACTGATGCAATCCAAGACTTTTCTGGCTTAGTGTTTGACTCTACTGGAGACTCACTCTTCATGGAAGTTGATAGCGATGGTTCGGTAAGTTGTCAATCTGGCTCGCGATTAGAATGGGATTTCAATGTGTCCTGCGCCACCTGCGCCAATCCTGTTGCCACATATACAGTTTCAGAAGATTGTATCAATGGTCCACAATTTTTCGTTGATGTAGATCTCACCGATCTGGGTTCAGCCTCGTCAATTACGATCTCCGATAATCAAGGAAGTCCAGCACAAACGACATCAGCAATTGGTCAATTTTCGTTCGGACCATTTCTAAATAATACTAACGTAGTTATTACTGTAGCCAATGATGACGACGCCAATTGCATACTGACCAGCCCATCCCTAACTCAAGATCAATGTGTCTTGAATATTGTTGATTGCTCGGCAGGGCCATTAGACATATTATATTGTTATGGGAATAATGATACAACATCATGGCTGTTTACATCATCTGATGGTAGCCCACTACGCATTCAATTTAATTCAGGAACCATCGAAGGCTTTTTTGATGATTTAACAATATATGATGGCGCTGACAATACTGGAACAATATTATTCAATAACAATGATGCGGCCATTAATGATTTTGCCGGATTAGTGTTTCAATCAACAGGTGATTCAATGTTTTTGGAAGTGGATAGTGATGGTTCTGTAAGTTGTCAATCTGGTGCAAGATTGGAATGGGATTTTTCAGTGTCTTGTGCTACCTGTATCAATCCAACTGCCAATTATTTGGTGGTTGATGATTGCGACAATGGTGACCAATTTTTAATAGATGTTAATGTAACGAGTCTCGGGGATGCCACATCATTAACGATCTCTGATAATCAAGGTAGTGCACCAGTTCAGGTGACGACTACTGGAATAACACAATTTGGACCGTACCCTTTCTTAACAGATATTATCATCACAATTTCTAATGATGACGACGTTAATTGTATAATAAATTCTGGCCCAATTCAACAATTGGCATGTCCTCCTGATAACGACAATTGTATTGATGCTACCTCAGCAGTGGTGAATGACGACGAATCTTGTGATCTCCTTACTCCAGGATCTATAATTGCAGCCTCGGATTCGGGAGTCTCTGAAGGCAGTTGTTTCGGAAATCCTGATGATGACGTTTGGTATGAATTCACTGCCTTGAATAATGTTCAATTGATCTCAATTATCAATATTACTGATGGTACAACAAATTTGGACCATGCAGTTTATGAAGGATCATGTGGCAGTTTAGTAGAATTATACTGTTCTGGAGATACGGCAAGTATTACACCTGAACTGGTTGTGGGTAACACCTACTTTGTTCGCGTTTTTTCTGCAGGTTCTGCCGAAGAAACAAGTAGTTTTGACCTGTGTATAAAAGAAGCACCAGAGAATACGATCTGTGAAAATGCATCAAATTTTTGTGTTGATGGAGGTGCGCTAATTGGAACCAATGTCGTTGGCCTACCAAATGATTCCAGTGTAGCCTGTTTAGGAACTATTCCTAATCCTTCATGGAACATTATTCAGATTGGTGATCCAGGGTTAATTGAAATACAAATTGTACAGAATACCGAATTTGATACCAATGGTAATCCCATTGGAAACGGACTCGACGTTGACTTCGTATTATGGGGCCCTTTTGACAACCAAACAGACTACTGCGAACTTGATCTTTTGGTCGATTGTCCAACCTGTCCTAACAATACAACAAATCCGAATTTTTATCCCTTCGGAAATATTGTTGATTGCAGCTATTCGCCAGCACCTGAAGAAAGTATTACCATTGATAATGCCCTTTCTGGTGAGATATACGTGCTCTTAGTTACAAACTTTTCTAATCAACCTGGATTCATTCAAATTCAGCAGACCAATCAGGGCGACGCCGGTGCAGGATCGATAACTGCAGAAATTGAGGCCGATCTTGGAGAAGATCAAGAACTTTGTGGATTCGCCGACTATACAATTTTTGCTAATTCACCTTTTGCAGATGTCTTTGAATGGTATCAAAATGGTATTGTAATTGATGGTGAAATTTCATCGTCATTAACTGTGACAGAATCTGACACTTATACATTAATTGTATATGATGAACAATGTGATGTAACCGCCCAAGACGAAGTCACAATAACCTTTTATCAAGATGCAAATGCGAATCCAGTGAATGATATCGTCACTTGTGATGATCCAACTGGGAATGACATTGAAGACTTTGATCTTGAAGCTCAAACTGCTGGAATTTTAGGAAGCCAAAGCCCTGCCGATTTTGTGGTCACCTATCACGAATCGCTTGCAGATGCTCAAGCTGGCATCAATGCTTTAAGTTCACCTTATACAAAC
This sequence comes from Flavobacteriaceae bacterium, assembly GCA_013001285.1. GTDB lineage: Bacteria > Bacteroidota > Bacteroidia > Flavobacteriales > Flavobacteriaceae > JABDMU01. The sequence goes on along the minus strand of JABDMU010000034.1, from coordinate 17,663 downwards.
CTTTCGAATCCACAAACCATTTATGTGAGAGTTGAAGATGTAGATGCCGTTGGGTCCACTTCTGGTTGCTTTGTAACTTCAACATTCGACCTTGTCATTTCTGGTACAACACCAACAGCCACATCCGTTGATTTTGAATTATGTGACGATATCACAAGAGATGGCGTAGAGAGTTTTGATTTAAACAGCCATTCTCCTAACATTTTAAATGGTCAGGATGATACAATATATACTGTGACCTATCATATAAATCAAATTGATGCAGAATCAGGCACAAATCCAATTGCATCACCTTATAACAACACTTCTAATCCAGAGACATTATTTGCTCGAGTTGAAAGTAATCAAGCAGTTGATTGCTATGATACCACAAGTTTTGATCTTGTTGTAAACGATATTCCTGTGACCAGTTTCGATCCAAATTTTGACTTCGAGGTTTGTCCTGATGCTACTGTGCCAATTCAAATAGTAGCAACAGGTGAAAACTATTCTGACAACGAGGTAAGTATCTCATGGTATTTAGATGGTGTAATAATAACAGGAGAGTCAAGTTTAACCTTGCCTGTTTTAGTTGCTGGCGAATACACAATCGAGGTCACCTTCGATGGAACTGGATGTACAGGATCAAACAGTCTAACAGTAATTGAATTAGAAAATTGCGTAATTCCTCAAGGAATTTCACCAAACAACGATGGATTTAATGATAGTTTTGACCTTAGCAGTTATGATGTTCATAAATTAGAAATCTATAATAGAAATGGAACTCTAGTCTACTCTAAGTCTAATTATTCTAATGAATGGAAAGGCCAATCAAATGATGGGAAATTACTTCCTGTTGGGACCTATTTTTATGTTATGCGATATCAAAATAATAAGGAGCGAGCCGCATGGATTTACGTCAATTATTAACTATAAAATTAAAATCCTTTAATCGATGATAATTGCAGTTTATCTATTAAAAGTTTGTTAACTAAATGATGAAACTCATTTTTTCTATCTTGGTCTATCATAACTTCATTTTAAACATAAACTAACTTAATCAATACAAATGAAAAAAATTACTTTACTAATTGTTTTTCTCTCATTTACGTTTGTATCATTTTCTCAAGTTTTAAATCAACCTGCTAACTGGCCAAATACAAATTGGGCCACTTCAGGGACTTATACGGCCGCTGGATTGCTTGGTGATCCAACTGTTGATAACTCATTTGCTTTCGACGATGATGCTGCAGGTAGCACATCAGATGATGATATTGCTTCTGAATCTCCAATAATAGATTTAACGGCTGCGTTTACAGCAACCGAAAATTTAATTACCATAAGTGGAGATTATACACATAGAGATATTGGCGGAACGCTTCTCATTCAATGGTGGGATGCTGATGGAGGAACTTGGAATTCATTACTGGATCTTCAAGGAACCACCAATCTTAATGATTACCAAACCTGTAATAACTTACAACCATTTGAAACTGGATTTGATATTAGCGGTTTTACTGCCACTCAATTATCTGGATTTAAATACCGTTATGCCTATGATGATGCCGATGGCTGGCAATGGGGATGGTGTATTCAAAACTCGGTGATCAGTTCTCAAGGGGCTGCGGTTCCTAATTGTGATGCTGTCGTAACAGCTCCCACAGATGGTGCGACAGGAGAAAGTATTAATCCAACGATCAATTGGTCTCCAGCATCTGGATTTCCCGATGGTTATCTTATTTCAATTGGTACAACACCAGGAGGAACCGATATCCTTGATAATTTTGATGTTGGAAATGTGTTAACCTATGATCCGGCAACACTGGCCTATTCAACTACATATTATATTACAATAACACCTTACAATGCTTCAGGGAATGCTACTGGATGTACTTCATCCAGCTTCACAACTGAAACCGATCCTAATACTACAGTGATCTGCGCTAATGGCCCGGTGAATACTGTATTCTGTTATGACAATAATAATACGGTAATTTATTCATTCATAAGTGATGACGGCTCATCGTTAAACCTTACCATAAATCAAGGACAAGTTGAAAATGGATGGGATGAATTGATCATTTATGATTCAGATGGTGTAACCGATTTAAATGCGGCTACGCCTTACGGTAATTTAGGTGATGTCTCCGGACTGAGTTTTCAATCTTCTGGAGATACCATAAGCTTATTTGTTCAATCTGATGGCATTTTTGGTTGTCAATCTGAAGGCTATACACCAATTGATTTCAATGTGTCTTGTGCAACATGTACAAATCCAACTGCAACTTATACCTTAGTTAATGACTGTGCTAATGGTGAACAATTTTTAATGGATGTTGATATTACCGATCTCGGAACTGCAACCTCAGTTGATGTTACTGATAACCAAGGTAGTCCCGCACAAACTGCTTCTGTAACAGGGGTGGTTACAATGGGCCCTTATCCTAATGGCACAAACGTGATCATTACTATTACAAATAATGACGACGGCAACTGTTTGATCACGAGTTCATCATTTACTCAAGCGGCTTGCCCACCTGATAATGATTTGTGTACTCTCGCAACTCCTATAGCATGTGATGATGTTGTTTCTGGAAATACAAGTGCTGCTACTGATACTGATGAACCTGGAGGTTTCTGTGGAACCGGAGGTGGTTCGCCTGGAGTATGGTATGCCTTCACAGGAACTGGAGATATTGTTAATTTCTCATTATGTGGTTCAACTTACGACACTAAAATTCAAGTCTGGGAAGGTGATTGTACCGCCCTTTCGTGTATTGTTGGAAACGATGATAATTTTGGTGCATGTGGTGGACTTCAATCTGAAGTTGAATTTATTTCAACCTTAGGAACACAATATTATGTTTATGTATTTGGCTTCGGCTCTAGTGTAGGTGACTATACGTTAACAGTAACTTGTACAGAGCCTCCAACGCCACCTGCAAATGATGAATGTGCCAATGCCACTGTGATCATTGCAAATGCTGATGGTAACTGTACTGATTTTGGTTCTGGAACTATTTTTGGAGCTACGCCTTCAGCTGAATTAAATGGCTGTGGTGGAACCGCTGATGATGACGTTTGGTTCACGTTTACAGCTGTTTCTACAGATCATGCAATTACGTTATTCAACATTGTAGGAGATACTCAAGATCTATATCACGTTGTTTATGAAGGTGATGATTGTAATAATCTTACACAACTTTATTGCAGCGACCCAAATGATAGTGTAGCTAACGGTTTAACCGTTGGAAACACCTATACGGTGAGAGTATATTCTTGGACGGCAACACCTTTACAGGATGTTACATTTGACATTTGTGTCTTTACAATACCGCCTCCAATAACAACAAACACAGATCAATATACTGTTGAAGAACTCATTCAAGATGTTTTGATCGATTCAGAATGTAACCAGGTATTCAATATTACATGGTCTACTGGTACTGACTTTGGTAGTACAAATGGAATTGGATATTTTGAAAAAAATGGGTCTTCTTGGCCTTTTGAAAGCGGACTTATAATGACCTCGGGTGATGTACTAAATGCTCCTGGACCTGAAGACGAAACCATAAGCGATGGAAGTTTTGCTTGGCCAGGTGATGCCGATCTAGAAAACGCAATTCCTGGATTAGATCCAGGAGATACAAATAATGCTTCGGTCATTGAATTTGATTTCATTCCGGTCATAGATAACATGAGTTTTGATTTTATTTTTGCTGCTGAAGAATATGGAACATTCCAATGTACATTTACAGATGCCTTTGCATTCTTGTTAACCGACTCAAATGGTGTCACTACTAACCTAGCCATTGTGCCAGGTACGGTTGATCCAATTTCAGTATTAACGGTTAGAGACGAAACTTATAACGGTGGCTGCCCTTCAGTTAATGCAGAATTCTTTGATAATTATTACGGTGATCCTAACGGATTAAACCCATTAATAAGCCCAACAGATTTTAGAGGCCATACGGTGGTTATGACTGCTCAAGCTGATGTGATTCCAAACGAATTATACCATATCAAATTAGTGGTAGCTGACGATGGAGATACTTTATTTGATTCGGCTGTGTTCTTAGCTGCTGGAAGTTTTGATATTGGTGATCTTGATCTTGGGGATGATATCCTATTAGCATCTGGAAACGCTAATTGCGAAGGTGACGAAGTTATACTTGATGCTGGGGACCTTCCAAATAATTCAACCATAAGTTGGTATCAGGACGGACAATTGCTTGCTGGAGAAACGGGAACAACTATTTCGGTTGGTACGACGGCATTCTATCGTGCTGATATTGTAATAAATGGAACAGATTGTACCTTCTCTGATGAAATCTTAGTAGAGTTCTTCCCGAATCCTGAGGTATCGTTTGAATCAGCAAGCATAATAAAATGTGCAAATGAAGCTAATACTTTAGAAGCTCTTGTCGCAAATGCTGATGATCCAAATATGGGACCACTAACTTATGTCTGGACCCTTGATGGCGTGGAAGTGCAAAATGGACCAAGCAATTTATATGAATTAACGGTTGATGCCGAAGAATCTGGTGATTTTATAGTAACAGTATTTGATGATGTTACTGGATGTTGGGGTCAAAGTCAAATCACAGTTAATTTCTATGAAAATGCGTATTGTGTTGACATACCTCAAGGATTATCACCAAATGGGGATGGGTTTAATGACTGCTTGATCTTAGATCATCTAGAAGATCGTGAAGATATAAGAAAAGCAGAGATCTTTAACCGCTATGGAACCAAGATTTATGAACTCAATGATTATGTTGATCAATGGTGTGGTACTGACCAAGACGGTAAAATACTTCCTGTTGGAACCTATTTCTATATCATTTACTTCAACTCATCTAGAGAACCTATCACCAGTTGGATCTATTTAAATTATTAACGAAACTAACAACCTAATAATGAAAAAAATATATATCATATTAATTGTATGCTTGTTCGCATTAAAAACTAATGCTCAGCAAGACCCTCAGTACACACAATATATGTATAACATGAATGTCATCAATCCCGCTTATGCTGGAACAACCGAAGGCCTTGCCATAGGTGTTCTGTATAGAAGTCAGTGGGCTGGATTAGATGGTGGACCAAAGACCTTTACTTTTGCAGGTCATTCACCCGTTGGCGATCGTGTTGGACTTGGATTATCGTTAATTGCTGATGAGATTGGTCCTGTAAAAGAAACCAATGCCTATATTGATTTCTCTTACACCATTCCTGTAACCTCAGAAACCAAACTTGCTTTTGGATTGAAAGGTGGATTTACTTTTCATGACATTGGAATTCAGGAAGGTCAAATTGACTTGATTGATTCAGGGGATCCATTTTTTGCCAATAATATTAATGAAACAACGCCAAATATTGGAGCAGGAGTTTACTTTTTCAAACCAAACCGTTACTATGTTTCGGTATCTATGCCAAACCTTTTAGACGCCGTTCATCTGGATTCAAATGGGACCAAAATAGGATCAGAAACTCAGCATCTGTTTGCTGCTGCTGGTTATGTGTTTGATTTGAATGAAAACTTCAAATTAAAACCACATGCATTTTTAAAATATGCCTCTGATGCACCTGTAAGTTTTGATATCAACGCAAACGTATTTATGTATGATATCGTGGAGGTTGGTGTTGGATATCGTTTAGACGATTCGTTTAGTGGAATGATCAATTTCCTCGTCATGCCTAATTTAAGAATTGGATATGCTTATGATAGCATCCAATCTGAGTTGGATATTGTCACAAATTCTTCTCATGAAGTATTTTTGAATTTTGATCTTAACTTTCCTAAAAAGATCTCTCGTTCACCTCGTTATTTTTAATCCATTAAGCTAAAAGCATCATTATGAAAAAACTAATAACCCTTTTTACAGTAGCCTTGTTAAGTAGCTTAAGCTTAACAGCTCAAAATAAAGCAACCAAAAAAGCCGATAAGCACTTTAGCAGATTGGAGTTCATTAAAGCTGCCGAAGACTACCATAGTTTAGTAGAAAAAGGCGAAGCAGATACCTATGTTTATGGACAATTAGGGGAATGCTATTACAACATATACAACACTGAAGAAGCCGAACGCTGGTATGCAAAAGCTCTGACTGATTCTGAAAATCCTGAAATGATCTATAAGTATTCTCAAATGCTTAAAGCTAATGGAAAGTATGATGAATCTAACCAATGGATGGCCAAATTTGCAGAAATGCGCCCAGGTGATGATCGTGCTTTAGCATTTAAGGCAAACCCTAATTATTTACCTAAGCTTCTGGATAAAGGCAAGAAATTTAATGTTCAGAATTTAGAAATTAATTCGGAGACCTCAGATTTCGGTGGCACACTACAAGGTGGAAAATTATACATCACGTCGGCGCGTAACACGTCGCGACGAACATATGGATGGAACGGACAGCCATTTTTAGATATTTATGAATATACAGTTTCAAGTGATGGTTCTTATGTTGGTGAAAGATTACTTGGCAATCGTATCAATACCAAGTATCACGAAGGCATTGTTAGTTTCAGTCCTGATGGAAAGACCATGTATTTTTCTAGAGAAAGTTATTTTGACAATCTTTACGAAAAAGACACATTGACCAAAAATAAGATCAGTGTTTTAAATCTATACAGAAGTACTCTTTTATCTGATGGTTGGAGTGAAGTTGATCCTTTACCTTTCAATAGCAACAATTATTCAGTCAAAAATCCATCAGTTAGTAGTGACGGAAAAACACTTTATTTCGCGTCAAATATGCCTGGAGGATTTGGAGATTTTGATATTTACAAAGCAGCCATTAATGATGATGGTACTTTAGGTGAACCTATGAATCTTGGCCAAAAAGTGAATACAGAAGGTCAAGAGATGTTCCCATATATCAGTAGTGATAATTCCTTGTATTTTTCTTCGAATGGTCATTTAGGACTCGGCGGTTTGGATGTTTTCCAAACCAAGGAAATCGACGGGAAAATGGCGCCTATTAGAAATGCTGGAGTGCCTTTAAATAGTAATGGTGACGATTTTGCTTTCCGATTGAACGAAGAAACAGGCGAAGGGTTTGTTTCCTCAAATAGAGATGGCGGACAAGGAAGTGATGACATCTATGGGGTTAAAAAATTGCAACCCATCTGTGATGTGCTGATCACTGCTACTGTATCCGATTCAAAAACGGGCAATCCGATAAGTGGCGCTTTAGTGAATTTACAAGATACTGAAGGCAATTCAATTTCAACAAAAACAACGAATGCAGACGGGATTGCTGAGTTTATCATTGAATGTGAAACCAGTACACAATTAGAAGTTACTATGGAAGATTATGAAAGTACTATGGTTTCAGTTGATGGTTCAAATGAAGAAGAAGTAAATGTTAGTGTGTCCTTAGATCCTATTGAAAAGATCATTGTTATGGATCAAATCGAATTGAATCCAATCTATTTTGATTTTGATAAATCAAACATCACAGCAAAAGCTGCATTTGAACTCGATAAGCTGGTTCAGATCATGAAAAAATATCCTGAAATGGTCATAAAGGCAAATTCACATACTGACAGTCGCGGTTCTGCTTCTTACAATCAAGGATTGTCTGAGCGACGTGCAAAAACAACAGTACAGTATGTCATTTCAAAAGGAATAGATGCAAGTAGAATTACAGGAGAAGGTAAAGGTGAGAACGACCTTAAAGTTAAATGTGGTTCAAACTGTTCTGAAGAAGAGCATCAAATGAATAGACGTTCGGAATTCATTATAACAAGTGGAAACCCGAACTCTTAAACGTGTTATTTGTATGAATAACTAACTAACCAATTTTTAAAGCCTTGACTTCGCGTTGAGGCTTTTTTTATTTCAATATCTGTAGCAATATCAAGGCCACTCCAAAGCAGGCCAACGGTAATAACCAAAGCACATAAATAGATCGCTTTAGGCTGCGTTTACCACTTTGCTTAGCGTTCAATATTTTGCGTTTGCGTCCACTATAATACATCCAGTTCCTAAAATAAATAAATAGCAACCCCAATAAATACAAAACCCAGGCCTTCTTTGATGACATTACTGACATGTTCATATTCCTAAAGAATTCTGAGAAGAAGATGCCCAGTAACAACAATAAGGCACCTTGTAACAAGGTGATATATAAACTTGCATACAAAGAAGCATTTTTGTTCTTTTTCGACTTATAATAGTTAAATACGCTAAAGAATAATTTATCCATTGTTCAAATGGCAATTGATTAAAAAAAAACCACATCGCGTGATGTGGTTTTTATACATTATATAATGATTAGTTTCCTGTGATTTCAATATTATCAACATGGTATCTAGTTGTAGGTCCTGGATCAGCACCTTCATAGTAGAACCCAAGATTAATATCGCCATCAAGGCAAGAAATATTAATTGGCCCTACTCCCTCAAAACTTCCAAATCCACTAGAACTTCCTTCTGGAATAATAGCATCTAAAGGTACCCAGGTAGCAGTTGTTGGATCTCCAGCATAGTCTGTAGAAACGAATACAGAAAGGATATTCCCATTGTTGAAGTTGGTTTGAACATCAAAGCTAAGTTCTTCTCCTGTTGTTCCATCTAAGCTAATTGTAGGTGTGACTAACCACACTTGGAATGGATCTTCATTAGAATTGAACCCTGAAATCTGTGCATATGCATTTCCTGAAAAACTTCCAGTAACCCATTGTAAGCTTCCTCCGCTTACATTAAAATTACCCCATCCCTCTGAAGCATATCCAGTAAAGCCTTCAAAATCTTCTTCCCAGAAAGTCGATCCACCACCACTAGCAGTTTCACAGAATAAGAAATCTGGATCACATCTTTCTGGATTATCAAAAGTAATATCAGACGCTGAATTCACGACTATGTTAAAGGTGTCGCCAAAGAAGTTCTTTGATAAAATCGCATTCATAGAACCACGCCCAGCAGGAAGATGTAATCCTTTAAAATCTGAAAATGTGCTCGTGCTAAAAATTACGCTAGAGCCATTACTACAATCTTCTAATATACGCTCACCATCGAACTCATCTAATGGTTCAGCTGCAAAAGTTAAAGGATTATCTATCAATACCTGATTACGTTGAAATTGAACATCCTGAAGTGTCACATATAAATTGGTCATGCTATCTTCAAGTCCTTGGAAAGTAATAGGAAGTGGTACCAAAGTAGCTTGTTCTGAAGACCTCAATATATAATCTTCTTCCTGAGGTGCAGGAATTTGATCAACTTCGTTTCCATTCAGGAATCCAAGCGTTAAAACGCCATTGGTTATTCCTATAGAAAGACCATCTAATTTGATGTAGATTTTTCTTCCCATATCATAGCGCGTATATAAAGGATTTACATTAACAGGAACTTTCATTCCTATAGTTGGGTTCTCACTTTTATCTTGAACAAGAAGCTCTTCGAAAAAGTTTCCTGCTTCATCACTAGATATGACATACCCTTCAACATAGCTATTTGTTTCGTCAAAGGTAAAGGTAGTTTCCTCATCTGTATAATCTACAGCGCCACTGCCATTATCTTGTTCTTGTGCTAAAAAGCCTGCAATAGCATCAATAGTTATCACTGGACCACTTAAAACAGGTTCTGTAATAGTAAGGTTAGGCGTTTTAAAGTCGTCATCTTGAACACATGACGTGATCACTACTAAAGTTAGTAGGATGGTTACTAAATTTTTTAATTGTATTGCTTTCATTATTCTGAAATATTTATTTTTTTTCATTTTGATTTTTTTTTTAGAATCTTAGGTAGACGTTAAGATAGTATGTTGTTCCGTTCCCAAAGAAATATCGGCTTCCAAAAACAGGGCCATATTCTCTTGATTTATCCTCAAGTAAGGTGTCGTATTTTGAAAGACGAGATTGTTCAAATCCTCCAGTTTTGTATTCTTGGTCAAAGACATTATTTATCGTTGCAAAGAATCCAAGGAAGTAGCTTCCAATTCGCCAAGATTTTCCACCTATTACATTAACTAAAACATAATCGTCAAATTCTTCTTGCTTAAGAAGGTCTTTAGCTATGTCAGCATCATAAGAATTTATGGGTTGATTATCATAATCTAGACCAAAATTGGCTGTTCTTGCTAGAGCACCTACATCAACGTACGCATTTGAAAAGTAGTTGGTAGTTATACCAATGTTCCAGAATTCAGGGTCACGGTATTCAAACCCTAATTGCATTGCGCGTTCAGGACCACCGGCCACGTGATAATCTTTTAAGTTAGTTGTACCATCTCCAAATCTTAATTCTCCAGGGAAGTCATCACTTGTTAAATAAAGGTTTGGGTTATTCTGATACGTATATTGACCTATTGAAGCAGCCGCTTTTAACTTTATTGTTGGTGTAACTTGAGCTTCTATACCCAATTCAACCCCTACATGACGCTTTTCAATATTTGTCGTGACCTCTTGAACAAAGGCATCTTCTTCAATACCTAATCCTGCAAGATCCTCAGTAAAGTAAAACCCGATATCAGTTCCATCAGAAAAATTTGTATAGAATCCGGTAAGTCTGGCTTTAACCAATGAAGATCTATAAATGTAACTGGCATCAATTGAATTGACAGTTTCCTCTGTCAGCCCACTAACGACGTTATTATTTTGTCTAGAATTACTAAATGAATTTCTAATGGTTGGTGCTTTAGTGAAATAACTTCCATTAAGATCAATAAGGTGGCGCCCAGAAATTTTATAGGTCAATCCTCCTTTCACACCATAAGTTGTGAAATCAAGTTTTTTACTTTTTCCAAATGATGCATTGCCTAGGTAATAACCGTTTTCAAATAAGCCATTTCTCTGATACGAAGTTTTACCAACATTTGCAGCAACGTAAAAGTCTACTTTGCTGTATTTAAATTGTGCTTGAGCAAAGCCATTTATGACATTTGCATCGATCTCAAAATTGTATTTGTAGCGATCGCCTTCAGTTACAATTCTATTTGGATTATTGACATCACTTTGAGCGATATCTGTGAGTACCGTAGATGATTGTGGGTCTTCTTCCGCAAAAGAATCGACATCTAAATATCCTGTTCCTCCCAATAGATCCTTAACGCTAGCGAAGTTTTCACTATTCAATTTACGATAATTCAAAGAGGCGTTTAAATTGATGTTATCATTGATCTCTGTATTAAATATTGAACTAATAGAGAGCTGTGTGTCATCATTTCGATCTTCTTGAATGATATATGTTGAATTCTTTCCTGCTCGTGCATTCGCTTCGTAGAGCGGTGACCAATCTAATTGACCATCATTTCTAAATTCCTGCTCATGTACAAATGCATTTTGAAAATCGTAAGCTGTCGGGTTGTCGAAACGTAAATGATAACTCGGCAAATTTTGATAATATGCAGGGTCAGGATTACGGGCTCCACCTGTATAAAAAGCTTCTCCCCCTGGTCCGAATTCAAGCTGTGTACCACCGTTATCAATTCTGCTATTTCCAATTTTACCAAATTGATAAGCAACGTTTGTGTTTAATGTTGATTTTTCTGAAAGTGACCAGAAGTGGTTTAACATTAATATAGGTTCTTCAATCTCACGCGTTCTAGAGTTTCTGATCTCGCCATCTTGGGTTCCCCAAAACGGGTTGTATTCTCTACCTTTTAATCGGTAAACCTCATCCGTTATAGCAGTTGAACGCCCTCTTCTGTTTTGAGCATATATTCCGGTAAAGTTCAAACTATGGTCTTCACTCAATTGCTTTTCAACCGAGGCGAAAAAAGAATTCGAATCGTATAATGTACCATCTATAAAACCTTCATCACCAAATCGTCTTGATGCTAAAATAGAATAAGACCAGCCACCCGATTTTAATCCAGAGCTGTAACTTGCCATGATACGTCCTTGATAACTTCTGTTTGCAGATGCAAATGAAACACGACCGCCTTCACGATATTTTGAAGCTCTCATGATGATGTTAGTTGATCCTGCCAGATCCCCAAAAGTATTGTCGTTTGGCGACATTCCCATTGAGAATTCTTGGTTTCTTTGAACGTCGTTTAGACCACCCCAGTTTGCCCATTGCGGTCTGCCGTTAAATTGTTTGTTCATTTCAATCCCATTGATCAATAGCTTTCCACTTGAGTTATCTAAACCTCTAGGTCTAAAAAATGTTGAGCTAAAATCAAAGGCTGCAGCGTTTAAGAACACATCTCGTGACGATTGTAAGAGTCCTGATATGTTGTCAGTGAATCCATCGTCATCGCCATTAAGTTCATCATCCGATAAAGAGATAACAAATGAATTTGCAGTTTCATTAGGATCGACTTCCAGAGTCATATCAGTAATATTTACTGTTTGCCCTTCATTAACTACAATTGGATATCTTTTTACCAAATATCCTACTTTTGAAACACGTAATACTTGTTCGCCTAAAGGTACATCTGTTGAAAAACTAAATACCCCTAAATCATCTGTTAAGACTGTTTGCTGTGTTTCCTCAATAGTGATTGTTACATTGGAAATAGGTTGATTAGAAATGGCATCTTTTACACTTCCTGTGATTACAGTTTGTTGAGAAAAAGCCGAAAAAATTGAAAATATCCCCAATAAAAAAATCAATAATCTTTTTTTCATACTTGAATTTATAGTTATTACTTCTTTTTAGGTTAAAAAATAAAGATTTAAGGCTCGCAAATTTACGTTATTTATTATTAATATTTACTTTTGGCTTAAGATTTGATTATAGATTTACAGAAACATAATATCACTATAAATGAGAACCTTAAAATTTTGTCTTTCAGCGCTTTGTCTGCTATTTATTATAACCGTAAATGCACAAGATAAACGCAAATTTAAAATTCATACAGTAGCCTTCTACAATTTAGAAAATTTGTTTGACACCATCAACGATCCTAATAAATTTGATGAAGCGAGTCCGATCATGGAAATGGATTTCAATCGAAAAGGTGTTTATGAAAAAAAGGTTCGAAATATGGCTCGTGTCATTTCTGAAATTGGAGCTGATATCAGCAACAATTCGCCTGCGGTCATTGGTGTTTCAGAGATCGAGAACCGAGCAGTATTAGAAGATGTAGCCAATGATCCTGCTTTAATTGGTAAGGATTATGGCATTGTTCATTTTGAATCTCCTGATCTTCGTGGTATTGATGTTGCCTTAATGTATCAAAAGGCGCTATTTGTGCCTTTGAGCAAGAGTAGTCATGAATTGATCATTTATGATGATGTCTCAAGAAAGCGTGTTTATACGAGAGACCAGCTTCTAGTAAGCGGAAATTTAGATGGTGATCTCGTACATTTCATAGTGAATCACTGGCCTTCACGAAGTGGTGGTGAAGCGCGCAGCCGTTCAAAACGTGTTGCTGCTGCCAAACTTAATAAACGCTTAATAGATTCGCTTCAAGCTATTGATCCCTATGCGAAGATCTTCACGATGGGAGATTTAAACGATGATCCAACCAATGCTAGTGTGAAAGATATTTTAAATGCGAAGAGTGACCGTGATGAGGTTGTATTAAAGGGCATCTATAATCCAATGGAAAATTTAGCAAAGAAAGGCATAGGAAGTAATGCCTATAGAGATAGCTGGAGTTTGTTTGATCAAATCATGTTTACCCAACCATTATTAGAAAAGGATTACTCTTCATTTCGCTTTTACAAGGCAGGGATCTTTAATAAAAATTATTTGACCAATAAAAAAGGACGATGGAAGGGTTATCCCCTTAGGAGTTTCGCAGATGGGGGATTCACTAATGGATTTAGTGATCACTTTCCTGTTTATGTTACTTTAATTAAAGAGGTCATTGAATAACACCTATTTATTATAAACGAATAAAAAATAGCGACTAAAATAGTCGCTCTTTTTTTATCTAGGCCATGCATCCCAAGGTATCCTTGAAAGCAGGAGAATAAGTGCGATTGAATAAAAAATAAGTATCGTTTTATATTTAGAGGCAGATTCAAACTTCTTTTTAGCTTTAGAAAAGCCAATCGTGATCAATACAATTGCGATAATATTGGTTAGTGGATGTTCAACCAAATAGAGTCTTGCCAAACTATCTTTCATGACCTCGCCACCTAAACTGTCCCAAAGATCAAACATTGGTGAAATGAAATAAAGGATAAGTCCAATAAGCAATTGCATATGTGCAACGATTAAAGTAAATAAAGCAATTCGAAAAGCTTGCTGAGTATACTCCTTCTTAGAAGTACGTCCAATAATGGCATTGACTACTGCCACAATAAGCATCAATAATACAAAATAGGCCCAATAGGAATGTAAATTTTTAAGTGCGTCGTACATATTACTTTTAAGTTGGTTTTAAACAAATGTACTAAATTCAAGTTATAAAAAAACCTTCTCAAAAATGAGAAGGTTTTAATGGTAATAAAGATATGGTAGATTAAAACTTATATCTTAATCCGAGGTTCCAAGTTCTTCCTAATCCGAAATACCCTTGGTTAGCTGTATTGATACCTTCGTAAGTATCGTCCCCTGCTTCAGCAGCAATATTTGTTCTTAATTCTGAAATGTACTCATTATCAAATACATTATTGATATTAGCTCTTATGCTTAAAGATTTCATTTTATCTCTTCCAAGTAGCATTTTATAAGATAATCCAGTATCTGCAACACCATAAGAAGGTAATTCAAGATTTTCTTTTACTGCCCCTACATCTGCATATAAGTTATCATAGAATCTGTAATCAGCATCCCAAGAAAAGTTTTCACAGATTTGAACATCAGTACCAATACCAGCGGTAAATTGTGCAGCATCACCAACTTTTCCACCATCAAAATCAGTTTCATCAGTGCTTATCACGTTTTGCTCTTCGTCAGTAATCTGAGTGACTCCTTCTCCTTTAAATACCCAATCTCCAATAGATAAAAATCCATTAATTCGTAATTGAGGTAAGGGCTTAGATGTAAAATCCAATTCAATACCTTGATGTACTTGTTCAACACCAAAATTAGTTGAGAACTGAAGTTGATCATCTACAACACTTGAAGATGTAACAACACGATCTTTCCATGATGTTCTGTATAAATTCAAATTAGCCGAAAAGAATTGGCTTTTGAAGGAATAACCTGCTTCAAGACCTAAGATCTTTTCGTTTTCAGTTAAAGGATTAACTTGGTTCGTAAAGTTCAAGTAAATATTATCATGATAAGGTTGACGAGAATAGTAACCAGCATTTACATACACTTTATTATCCTCATTTATGGTATAGCTACCACCACCTTTTACATTAAATCCAAAATTTGATATTTTTTCAGAATTTACCCCAGGCTCAATTCCAGCTGGAAGTGGGTCAGGGTTACCATCATTATCATTATCAACGTTTTGAGATGAAGTACCATCAATCAAGGCTTGATCAGCATATTGGTAATAATCAAATCTTTGGTGCCATTGATTAGAAGCTGCTCCTTGGAAGAATACAGATACATCGTCTTTAGCATATTCCATTTGAGCAAAAAATCCTCCATAAGAAATGCGCTCATCATTACTGTAAGCAATTTTCTCATCTTCATCGAATTTTGCAAATAAAACGGTCCATGGATTGGCAGCCATATCTCTCATTGTGATCACATTCTTATAAGTCCCAAATGATCCATATGTTTGATGGTCATTATTTTGATCTCTTAATCGAATGTTCTCTTGCCATGAATTAAGGCCGTGGAAGTTTTCAACAATTCTAAAGTGTTCACCATAGTAAGTTCTTAAATCGAAACCAACATTTAAAGTTACATTTTCGCCTAATTTCTTTTCTAGGTTAGATACTAGACCATACCAGCTATGTAAGTTCATTGACGAACGCGTCACATATCCACCTCCTGCGGTGAAATATCCTCCAGTACCTCCTGGAACTGATTCGTTATATGCATAAATAGCATTATAATCAATTCGTCCTTCTGCAGTTCTGATTCTATTACCACGGTTACCGGTTCCACCACCACGTCCCCAAGAAGCATAAAGCACAGTGGAAAGGTTGGTAGTTTCATTAACGTTAAAATCCCAGTTCAAGTTTGCTACTGGCTTATGATAGAAGTTTCTTCTTTCAGTAAGATACTGATTACCATACATACCCCAGTTATTGTTATAACGCAATCCTCTATCTAAGTATGTTTGAATACTTTTTGAAAAATTCTGGTCATGCCATTGAGGTGCACCTGTGATCAAAAAGTTGAGGTTATGCTTGTCATTTGGTGTATATCCAACTGAGAAGAAATAGGTTTGCCCTTGACCAAAAGTCCCTTCGTTGTAACCATCACCTTGCCAGTGAGACAACATAAAGCTTGTTCCCCAACCTTTATCATTCCTTCCTGTACTGTAAGAGTAAGTTGTTTTAAGGTAGTCGTCATTTGCAATACCTGCATAAACAAAACCGCCTTCTCTACGATCAGTACTTTTAGTTACAAAGTTAACCGTACCACCAACAGATGAAATTGCAAGTTTTGAAGACCCAAGTCCTCTTTGAATTTGAATAGCGCTAGCAACATCATTCATTCCTGACCAGTTAGACCAAAACATTCTTCCATCTTCCATACTGTTAATTGGTTGTCCGTTGAGAAGAAAAGCTGTGTTATCCTGTTCAAATCCACGAACAGCGATTCTAGAATCACCAAAACCTCCAGATAAACCGGCAACATAAACGGAAGGTGTATTAACTAGTGCTGTTGTAATGTCCTGAGCTCCAATTTTCTTTTGAATCTCTGCAGCCTTAATGGTAGACACCGCAACTGGGGTTTGTCTATCTTCAGCTAAATCGATAATCCCTGTTCCAGTAATAACAACCTCATCAAGTGTATTGTCTGGTGAAATTGTAATCGTTCCAAGATCAGTATTCCCGTTGAAGGCCATTGTCATTTTTTCATAACCTACAAATGAAATAACCACTTGTCCTGAAGCAGCATCGGTTTTTAAAGTAAATTTTCCGTCAAAGTCAGTCGTAGTACCGTTTTTGGTGCCTTTTTCAATGACGTTGGCTCCAGGTAGTGGAGCATTAAGGTCTGAACCTACTACCGTCCCGGTAATAGTGCTTTGTGCCATTGTTACAACAGAGAATAACAACGCTGCTGACAATAACAAAAATTGAGTAGTTTTTTTCATATGAAATTAAATTGGTTTTTAATTTGTCGCAAAATTAAGTATAAAATCTTACAAATTATTAAGATATCATTAAGAAATTTTCAACATTTGAAGTTAGTATTATTATCGTACTTATCAATTTTAGAGCAAATAAAACTATAAACAGAGTTTTTAACAAAGCTTATGTTAAATTTTTGTAATATTCAATAAGATTTGAGGTAGAAGGGTCATGATTTTCATCAACATTTTGATTAAAATCTTTCAATATTTTTCCAGCCAATTGCTTTCCGAGTTCGACACCAAATTGATCAAAGCTGAATATATTCCAAATGACGCCCTGCACAAAGATCTTATGCTCATAAAGCGCTATGAGCTTCCCTAAGCTTTCTGGAGTGAGGGATTTAATAAGAATGGTATTGGTTGGACGATTCCCGGAAAACACTTTAAAAGGCTTTAATTTATTACGGTCTTCATCTGCCAAACTCATAAGTTCCGATTCAACTTCATCAATTGATTTCCCTTTTAGTAATGCTTCTGTTTGTGCAAAGAAATTAGACATTAACTTATCTTGATGATCTTTGTTCTTATGCAACGACTGGGTAAAACCAATAAAATCGGCGGGTATGAGTTT
>JABDMU010000071.1 GCA_013001285.1 Flavobacteriaceae bacterium | reverse complement strand
CCCGCTACAACAAGCCAAATACGAATGTGTTTGGCTTTTTTTGTAAATAAGATTTTATAAAGTTTACTTTATAAAATTGAAATGTCAAAAAAGTAAATTTTATTTAAAATTTGGGTTGCTGTACAAGCTTCCTTTTCAGGCCCAACGAGCGATAGCGAAGTTAATCCAGTTCCCGCTACACAGTAAACCAGTTGTGAAAACAACTGGGTTTTTTATGTTTTAGCGCTCATCTGTGACGAGTGCTAAAACAAACAATACAAATACTATCCCTGCTAGGGCTCGTCTGTGACGAGTGCGAGTAAATAGCTTCCTTTTACTCTTATTTTGAAAATATTTTAACTATCCAAAGAATTAAATAAAGTCCAAGACCAACTCCAAAAAATAGTACTGATACAACAAAAGCAATACGGATATGAGATACTTTCCAACCTAATTTGCCGCCTAACCACTCTGAAACTCCTAAAATCATAATTTTATTTTTATTAATGAATCAAATATAAACAATATGGTTATTCCCTCTGCGCTAGCGCTCATCTGTCACGAGTGTTAAAACAAACAATACAAATAATATCTCCGCGTCTGTGACGAGTGCTTATCATATCAGAAAATAAACGACTGCATTACTAAAAATAATCCTACTGAATTTACCCAATGGTCATCGATACTTTACGGAAAATCCGTAATAAAAAGTCATTTTAGCGCATAATTTTAACATTTGTATTAACATAATTTTTAAGAATATAAAGCGAACTTTAATTTGCTAATAATTTAATCCTTGAACATTATGAAAACAAAATTACATTGCGCCAAAAGCGCTGATGTAGCCATCACGAGCTACATCTACAAATCCCTCTTTATTTTTTTATTTACGATGTCAGCATTCGGGCAGAATAATGGAATTGATTTTACTTGTACTAATTTTAATAATTCAGGTACTGATGTAGTAATATCTTTCGGAGCTCCGGATGTTATTGATGATGGTAACGGTTACTCCGCTTGGACCAATGGAAGTGATAGCTTTGGTGGTACAGGGTATACACTAGCGGTTGAAGATGATACTAATGGAAATCCTTTGTGGTTTGTAAGAGACGGAGTAGGAGATGGTTATTTTCTCACACCAGCATTCCCTGGACAAAGTCTTCCATCTTGCGACTCAGCAGCCTGGGATGGAGTGGATAATGGCCAATTTTGTCAAGCTGTGATCGTTGACTGTCTTGATGGTGATGAAGATATGGATGGTGTGCCAACAAGTATAGACTGTGATGACACCAATGCCAGCATTACAACCGTTGATGTAGATAAAGATGGTGCATGCTCAGATGTTGATTGTAACGACAATGACGCTACAATTTATCCAGGTGCACCCGAGGTTATAAACGATGGAATTGATCAGGACTGTGATGGGTCTGATGCAACATTGCCTTACTGCAATAGCCAGCAAACCAAGGTATCGGTTTGTCATAATGGAAATGTAACCCTCTGTATCAGTGTTAATGCCCTTCAAACACATCTGGATCATGGCGATTCTTTAGGTCCTTGTGACGATGATAAAGCGGAGGACGAAAGCTTGTCAGATCCTTTTGAGCTGGTATCTTGGCCGAACCCTTCCAATACTTACTTCAGCTTGATATTATTGAATTCCGTTAAAGGAAATGCTCCGATAGAAATACATGTATTCGACCTTAATGGTAGACTGGTATTCAATAAAAAAGGTGAAACAAACCAAATAGAACATTTAGGCAGCTCTTGGCCAGCAGGTTTATATTTTGCTAATGTGACTCAGGGCAGTACAACACGACAAGTAAAATTAATTAAATATTAAAATAGCTTGAACTCGCTAAATACCTGGTATTTGGTCAGATAAATTAATATCAAACTCCGAGTTTTATACTCGGAGTTTTTTATTTTATATGATGCTTCATGCCGTTATAAGTTTGGCCGACTAGACCAGATAGTACATGACTTTGGTGTACAGCCATGTTTAGTAAATAATTTTAATCTTCGGAATATAAAGCCTAATCTAAGTTGGAAATGATCACTTTTTTGGTGCTGACATTTGAATCACTCAACACCTTAATAACGTATGCACCTTCTGAAATATTCGTTACAGGAATTCGTAGTTCTCCAGAACTTAAATAATTGAAATCTTCCTGTTCAAAGACCATGATTTCTTGACCTATTATATTAAATAAAGACACTTTTTCAATATCTAAAATAGTTTTTAGCGCAACCTGAATTTCTCCGGTTTCATTTAAAAAGTGAATGCCGATAGGGTCAACTAATACAGATTCACTGCCTAAAGTATCATTCGTGTTAAAGGTGATGTAAAAACGTTCAGAATAAATACCAGGATTTAATTGAACACTAAAGTTATTCGTATTGATCAAGGTATAAGTTTCGCTATCAACATCATGGACATAGACATCGATATTCTCATCAAAATTTTCTAAACTTTCCAAAGCAATTTCCACTAAGCCCGGATCGGTTACAGAAACACTTAAAGGATATGCTTTGGTGATATCAAATTGCCCAACGCCTTGGGTTGTAAATAGGGCCTCATCAATATACCATGAAAAATCTGCCGCGATCTCATCGGTGTTTGGTGCATCATAGGCAACATCTACGCCTTCTGTTGCAAAATTATTCGGATCAAAGCCTAACAGTAAATGCCTTAAGGAGCCTTCAACAGTTTGACAATTTATGCGAACACGTTGAATTGGTTGGGATTCATTTGAATTATCAAGAGGAAGATTGCTAGCATGACTTTGAAAGTCTTCTTGATGATCTATCATCTCCATAAATACTGAAGTTCCTACAGCTTCTTTCTGAAAGACGCGCTGGTCATTATTAAATGTAACTGATCCACCGGTAGTTGAAGCTGTAACGAAAAACCCTTGGCCAACAGGGATGTATTGTCCTGGAATTTTTGTTGGTGTACCATTTTCACTGACTAATGGCGGTGAAATGGCGGCATTCCCACCAGTAAGATTATAGGTAGCATAACCACCTTCATATTCCTCAAGGTTATGTGTTAAATTCGTCGTATAGTGTTCCCAGAAATAAAGGTTTCCGTCAATACTTGTTGTTGAACCCGGATTCCCATCAACTCCAGGGATATTATCTTTTATAAATTCAATCGCATCTATAGCCGATGGATATGGGTTGCCAACGAGTGCTTGAAAATCAGGAGTTATTGGAACTGAAATGGAACCGTTATGTGGTTTTCCTTTAAAGACATAATTTTGAATTGCAGTCTCAGGATCACCTATCCCACTTCCTTTCATAGTAAATCCAAGTCCGGTTAAAATTGTACCTGTTTCCTCCAAATAGCGCCAAGCAGCATAAGAATCAAAAGGGTAATTCTCATAAGCATAGATCCATCTTTTACTTAAGGTAATTGGAGTTGTTGTACCGTCGGCATCATGGTTGCTGGTCCATTGTAGAGCTAATGGATTGGCGGCATCACTGCCATCATAGAGTATTTCTCCTACCGAGTAAACAGCATTGTTACTTGCTGTATTGATTGGACTAACCGGGGAACTCCAATAATTGTAATTGAATAAATTGGCAGTCCCTTGCTGATCACGCTCTAATTGTCCGCTACTCGAAACATCTAAAATACTGCCTTCATCTTGTAGGAGCTGTGATTCACCAACCAGATCAATGGTACCATCAATTTTTAAATAGTCTGCTATTGTTAAACTTTGTCCATCTGTTGGGTCTGAGTTTTCTACGGTTAGCGTATTGTTTTCAACAATGAGTCCACCCAATGTAATATTTTCATCTGCCGTACTAATATTGTGAGAACTCAAAACAATGTTCCAATTGATTTTTGAACCATCAAGTCCAACGCTGTTAGGAATAGCTTGTGAACTACCAAATAACCATGTATTTGAATTCGTCCAATCGCCATCTGCTGCGCTGCGATACGGCAAAGGAGCAGACTCCGGCTGATTCGTGGTCATATAGCGTAGCAATCCATCAATATTTGTACTACAATTAGAATTTAAATTGCCATCAGATATGTCAATGCTTTGATTCATTTGATAGTAACCAATTAAATTGGTCCAGCTCAAGCTTCCAATGGTAAATGGAACAATAGCTCCTCGCACTGATCCGGCATCATCTTCAATTTCTTGGTTCATCATGGCACGGATCTCATCGGCAGTTAAACTAACATCCCAAATACGCAATTCATCCATACCACCTTTAAAATAATTCAAAGGCGTATACGGTGGATTTAAGGTTTGATCCATCGCTCCAAGAATAGCATCGACCGTATTCGGACCTGGTGCTGCTCCGTTTTGATTGCTGAGAGCAACCCCATCTATATATAGGGTATACGAACTGCCATTAAACGTAACTGCGATGTGATACCATTTGAAATTTGTTAGTTGAAAAGGGGAAGTTATTGATGAACCGGAATTCCAATGAAAGGATACATAATTATTTACTAATCGAAGATCATATCCTGTAGTGAGATCGCTGGCTTCACGTTTTGAAATAATGGTCTGAATGTTAGTATTCATTTCGTCAGCTTTGATCCAAGTTTCGATAGTAAACCCAGCACTGTTCAAATTAAAATTATCACCAAAGGTGACGTTGTCATCAACACCATCAAAGTCTAAGGCCGTACAGCCAATAAAAGTAATACTCACGTCATCGCTGGAATCTGGACAGGGATCAGGATTATCTATACTCCAAAGCAAAACATAAGTTTCTGAAATTTCACCTGTAAATGTCGAATTAGGATCTGTGGCATCCGAAAATGAAAAACCACTTGTTTGCCCTGATGTGACGGTCCAAAGTCCAGTTGCCCCTGGAGCATTTAATACATTTCCTGAGAGGGTAATGGTCGTTTCTGTACATATTGAATTGGTATAATCCAGACCAGCATCGGCAATATCAAAACTACTTACACTCATGTTTATAATATTACTTGCCACTTCGGAAGCACATACCGAAAGATCGGAGGTCATAAGAAGTTGAATGGCGTCACCATCAGTTAAGGTGGTTGTTGTAAATGTTGATCCGGTCTCACCGGCCACATCAACTCCATTAATTTGCCACTGATAATTTGGTGATGCACCACCATCTGTTGGTGTGGCTGTAAAGGTCACCGATTCATCAATACAAATTTCAGTCACACTTGCTGAAATTGAAATGGCTGCATTTTCGGCCGCATCTGTTATGGTGACTATGGTGTCACAGGTGGAAACGTTACCCGCGTCATCAGTAATAGTTAGGGTTACCGTATTATCGCCAATGTTGCTGCAATCAAAATTGGTGGTGGAAACGCTTAAATTGAAATTACAATTATCTGATGAACCGTTGTCAACATCAGCGGCGGTAATTGAAGCCAAGCCTGTTGAAGGATCTAGTTGTACGCTCAGTGTTTGACAAACAACCGTTGGAAATTCTGTGTCACTTATAGTAATGTCGAATGAACAAGTTGCCGTTACGCCTGCACTGTCAGTTACCTCAAAACTGTTGGTTGTGGTTCCAATAGGAAACTGACTTCCTGAGGCTAATCCTGCTGTTTGCACTAAAACTTCTCCCGGACAATTATCTGATGTGATGATGGTATAATTTACCAAAGCCGTACATGAGCCTGGATCAGTACTAAGATTCATATCTCCGGGACAGGTAATGGTTGGAGGTGTTGTTTCGACAATTTCGACAACACGAATAACTTCCAGCCCGGGATTTCCATTACTATCCATTACATTATAGGTAACATTATAGCTGCCAACTGTACTTGTATCTACCGCCGAACTATCAATGACGATATCTGATGTGTAGTCGGTTCCAAAGCAAGGATCGGTTGCTGTAGCACCTGGATCGGTATAAACTGAACAAGCCTCTAGGGTCAATGGATTATCACCGAGTAAAGTGATATCAGGTCCGCTAACATCTTCAACATTAACGGTTCTTGTGATTTGTGCTGCGACGTTCCCAGAATCGTCTGTGACGTCATAGGTTACAATATAAGTGCCTAATACAGAGGTGTTAACGGAATCACCACCAACAACAACATTTCCCGAAATATCGCCAAAGCATGGGTCTGTAGCAACAGCGCCCAATTCGGTATAGGTTGAACAGTCACCAACAGTGAGTGGATTTGGTCCAGTAAGACTTAATGACGGCGCAGTGGTATCAACAATGTTTACGGTTCTAATTTCTTGAGCCACCACATCTCCATTGCCATTATAAAGCGTATAAAATATAGAATAGGACCCCACCGCATTTGTGTCTAAATTGGAGTCATCTATTATTAGGCTTCCTGAAATATCGCCTAGGCAATTATCAACTGCGGTAGCACCATATTCAGTGTAGGTATCACATGCTTCCAAGCTAATGGGATCAGCTCCGTTTAAAGTGATCACAGGCGTTTGCGCATTGTCAACAGTTACATTAAATGTACAGGTTGCTGTACGTCCCGAGGTATCGGTGACGGTATAGCTAACAACTGTGGTACCCAAAGGATACACATCACTTGCATCGGCAGTACCATTATAATCATTAGTAAATGAAGCAATGCCACAATTGTCTGTGGCAGTTGGTGCGGGAATTGAAACCGTTGCAGAGCACAATCCTGGATCTGTTAAAGCTGTAATATTTATAGGACAGGAAATGCTCGGATCTTCTTCATCGGTTACGATGATATCAAATGTACACGAGGACGAATTCCCAGCGAGATCTGTAAATGTATAGGTATTTGTTGTTGTTCCAACAGGAAAGGCTGATCCTGGAGGTAATCCGCCAGGTTCAAGGGTTACTGTTATACCTGAGCAGTTATCCCAGGCACTCATAAACCCAAAATCATTCACTACGGCCGAACATTGTCCGGCATCATTTACTGTGGTTGTATCGCTTGGGCAGATCAGCAGTGGTGCTGAATAGTCATTTATGGTTACCGTAAAATTACAGGATGCTGAATTCCCGGAACTGTCTTCTATGTAGTACGTCACTGTGGTTGTCCCTGCCAGAAAATTTTCACTACTGGCATCATGAATGCCTGTGGCCGGACTGCCACCTGTTGTTGCCCCTGTAAGAACATAGGTCTGTAAGCTTATTCCACCACAATTGTCAGAAACTGTTGGTGTTAAGGAAGGTACTTGATGCCAACATCCGACAGTAACATTTGAGGGACAAGAAATTGTAGGAGAAGTGGTGTCAGGAGAGCATTGCCCATAGCCATAAAGTGATGAAAGAATTAATAAGAAAAAGGTAAAATAATATTTTTGCATTCTTGCCTATCCTGTATTTGGCTATGTTCAAATATTATCTATATGAACAAAATTGGGTTAGCTGATAAAAACAACATTTTAAGGGGGTTGTATTCGCTAGGATAGGTTGAGGTAATAATAAATGTAGTCCGGAAGTTCAAGGTATTCAAAATAATTCGATTAACGGCATTTTTCTCTTATGAAAAACGGAAGAGAGTTAATTGAGAATTCAAGTAAGGATTGTATTACACAAATATGAAGAGGTTTATAACCGTTATAAATCACAAATAGTGTCCTAATCAATTATCTAAAGATCTATTTATGCTTTGTTAAATTGGATTTTTAACGTCGATTTTTTACTTCATATCGAATATTTATTATTAACAATCGCAATTAAAGATTTTTAATTTAGATTAGAACGTAAATGCGTTCGGCATTTCGATTAATAGCGTAAGTACCATTTTTATTGAGGCCTCAATATTTACAAAATAAACGCTTTTTAGGTTTTCGTTACATTTAATATACTACTCTGCTATGGCATTATTTTCATGCCTCCTTTCTATTGCGTTTAATCTATCTCTTTTATTAGGAGTAATTCTTAATTAAAGGAAGTTGTTATATAACTAATCAATGCTATTAATTATGAATAAAGTTACTCTTCTTTCCAGATTTTCTATTTTTTCGATTTTTCTTTTCTGTTCTAATTCTTTAATTTCTCAAAATTCAGAGAATAAAGACTCTTATATCATTGCTCAAACTAAATACTACGGAGCCGTTACAGTGGATACCTTGCATGTTTCTTTGAATGAAAATGATGAACCTGCCATTATCACTGTTAATGGTGAAATAGTCTGTGAAGACGATTTTGAAACTTTGACAGAACGACCAGAAACCTTTGTACCAAAAAATCAGAAATTATCGCCAACTAGCGATTTTAAAGGGAATCCCAAAAATGAAATTTTAGATAAAAGAGATCGCACCTCTAAGCATTATTTAAGAGAAGACGGTACTGCTATTGATGCCATCATCTCTCCAACGTCTCTTCATTATTTGGATAAATCAAATAACTGGCAGGATATAGAAACAGATATCAGATCAAGTGATAAAAATGGCTATGTATACGCCAACACTACAAATAATTTAAGATCCTATTTCTCTGCAGATCCTTCTTCAGATGGTATTTTAATTGAGACTGAAAGAGCAAATCTGCTTTCCGGTAAAAATCTAACAATGAATTGGATAGATTCAACAGGAATAAGTTTAAGTTCGTTAGATTCCAAGGCTTCATATCCAAGAATACAGTCAAACACCATTGAATATAAAAATATCTTTCCAAATGTAGATAATCAATTTGTTGTTGAGAACGATAAATTAAAACATAATTATATTTTACAACAACGCCCTAATATTCCTAAAGAGGCAGAGCATCTGTCATTTTCTGAAGAGATTCAATTACCAGCGAATTGGAAAATGGACTTTGACGAGAACCGTTCGGGTTTAATTATAATGGATGAGGCCAACACTGTTTATTTGCAAATCCCATTTCCGGTTGTATATGAAAAAGATAACCAATCAAGTGGAATAGCCCAGGACACGCTTTCAAGATATGATCTAAAGTCTTTGGGTAATGGTAAATTCAAGGTGAGCACAATGGTTTCTGTGCAGTATCTCGCTGACAGTTCCTATCCTATTGTAATAGATCCTCCAATTGTCCTTAATGGAAATTATTCGGGGTTTATCTGGTATGACTATAATTATAATTGGAAAAGCGGTAGTTCTTATTGCGGATCAAATTATAACAATACCAATTATCAGTTTAGGGCATACAATGCTTATGATGCTAGAGTGTCATATTATAACAACTATTCTGCTTCTTATAGTTCTTATTGCACTTATTCTTGCTCAAGATGGCACAGTCGTAGATGCCGTGATAATTACAACTATGGTTATCAATACATAGATAGTTACAAGGGTTGGATCAAATACGATACATCAGCCATACCTGATGGAGCAACTATAAATTCGGTTGGATTTCGAGGTGTAGTCGCGAGCGGCAATTACCAAAATATGAATACATCTATCTATTCCTCTGGTTTACAAGGGGGTTATTCTACATCGACTTCTAGTTATAACTACAATCAAATCACTCAATATTATCATGGGGCTGCTAATTATGGATCTTCAGGCACATATCCTATTGCTAATCTGAATGCCTCTGCCAGTACTCGACTTCAATCTTTATTGACTGATAATTATTTTCAAATAGGTCTATATTCATCTACCAATTCATATTCGAACGGCTTTCCTATAAAATATTTTAATACTGCACAGTCAGAATTACACGTCTCCTATTCAGTGCCTTGTACAAATATTGCTGATGCCCCACAAGATCCGTTTCCTTATGATGCAGCAACAGATGTATGCTTCGATGGTGGTGGAGCAGTTACTGCTTTGGCTTGGACTCAAGTACCAGAAGCAACATCATATGACGTGTATTTCGGAACTTCAGTAACACCCGGACTTTTCCAAGCTAATCTTGCAACAACATTCACAACAGCAAATCTTAACTTAGCTGCAAATACACAGTACTATTGGAAAGTGGTGCCTAAAAATGATTGCAGTACATTCACAAATGTAAGTACCTGGAACTTTACAACAGCAGGTGCAGCTTGTTCCAATGAGGGTTGTACTTTTGACTTTGATTTTGTAAGCCCAATTACAAAGGTAACATTTGCAACCATAGATAATCCAAGTTCTGCTTCTACTAGCAGTCCTTCCTACGAAAATTTCACTCCTATATCTACAACAGTTTCTGAAGGCAGCACACAATCGCTACGCGTAGAAGCAAATACTGGAACAACTGGAAGTGTGGCAGAAAGAACACTTTATGTGAATGCTTTCTTCGATTGGAATCAAGATGGTGATTTTACCGATGCTGGAGAATCTTATTACGTAGGACAAATTTTTAATTCTACAGGCTTAGATGGGAATTTTGCACAAAATACTGGAATTAACATTCCTAACACCGGAAATAATGTTCTGTTAGGGGACATCACGATGCGTGTCATTGCAAGTCGATATAATAATACCGACCCATGTGAATCTGATCCCGATAATACGGATTCAACTTACGGACAAACCGAAGATTATACTGTTAACCTTTGCGGTCTACCAGTTGCAAGTTGTCAAAATATTACGGTTGATTTAAACGAATTTGGCATAGCAAGTATTGAAGCAGCCGATGTTGACAATGGAAGTACAGCTCCTTGTGGCCTTCTATCTATGGAGATATCCCATACAATCTTTAATTGTTCAGATGTTGGCGATAATACGGTTACCTTAACAATAACAGATGAATTCGGAAACGTTGCTTCTTGTGATGCAATTGTCACGATTGTTGATGTGGAAGCTCCATCAATAACTTGCCAACCAAATCAGGTTGTTGATAGCGATCCCGGTCTTTGTACGGCCGATATTACATTAACCCCTCCAATAGTAGATGACAATTGTGGCGGTGTAGAGAACGGCTTGAATTTTGCTGGAGCAGCCGATTATGTTTCTCTAGGAGACTTAGGTTTGGTGACCGACTGGACCATCGAGACCTGGTTTAAGCGAGATGAGTTAAATAATTATGAAAATTTATTCCATTCTGATGATCTGGCAGGAAATACCGGTATTCGAATGGAGATGAGTTCGAACTTTTCAGCTGGTAAGCTTTATGTTTATGGAACCAGTGGCAACTATACCATTGTTCCTCATTCTGATCCGGATACCATAATAAACAATTGGCATCATGTGGCTGTTGTAGGTGATCAAACCAATGGAAAATTTTATATTTATCTGGATGGCGTTGAGAAAGTCAATGTCTCCCCGACGAACTTTTTAAATAGCTTCCCTGATTTTGTGATCGGAAGAGGCTTTAATGCTGGAACAGACCGAGACTTTAATGGCGATATTGACGAATTCCGAATTTGGAATGTGGCCAGATCTCAGGCAGAAATCCAAGCCAATATGAACAATTCATTAGGAGCCCAAGCTGGATTATTGGCATCTCTTAATTTAAATCAAGGTGTTCCCGGTGGAAATAACGCTGGCGAAACTACAGCGTTTGATGCCTCAGGAAATGACAATAATGGAACGCTTAATGGCTTTACTCTCAATGGCCCTACGTCCAACTGGGTCGAAGGGAATGGAACAAACAATTTACAAATAACCAACGATGCACCTTCTCCGTTCCCTATTGGAGTTACAATAGTGACTTGGACAGTGGAAGACGAAGCAGGTAACACAGCCTATTGCGAGCAAACGGTAACAGTTATTGATACCGCAGACCCGATTATAACTGTTGGGGCCTCCAATAGAACCGTCGAATGTGATGGCAATGGAAATACAACGGCCTTGAATGGCTGGTTGTCAAGTAATGGAGATGGAGGAGCAGCTACTGATAATTGCGACAATATTACTTGGTCAAATGACTTTACAGCATTAAGCAATGGTTGCGGAGAAACAGGTTCAGCTACAGTGACCTTTACTGCCACCGATCCTTCAGGGAATTCAGTGAATACTATTGCAACCTTTACTATAGAGGATACCACAAGTCCATCCTTGAGTGGGGTTCCATCAGATATAACTGTAGAGTGTGATGCTATACCAACTGCGGCAAATCCAACTGCTTCAGATACTTGTGATGCAAATCCAGATATTGCATTTAACGAGTTTAAACAATATTGTCAATTTGCAGATGCTTATTTTGCTGGAGCGTCAGATTGGACAGATTTAGACGGTGACGGTTTTGGAGAATTTATTAGATACAACGATAATAATACTAATAATGGAGGTAGTTTTATAGGCTCATCAGGTCAAATTGATAGTTCGGGATCTTCTTGGGGCTTATGGGCCAATGGCGATACATCAAATATTGTGAGATTCTTTGATACACCTATGAGTTCAGGTGATACCTTCAGTATTCTCATGGATAATGGTTCAATCAACAATTTAGGTACAGTTGGTTTTGCCCTTCAAAATGCTAGTGCCGGGAATCTTTTAGAATTCTATTTCATAGGTGGCCAATCTAATTATTATTTAAATAGTTTGGGCGGTCAAACAGACACGGGTATTCCATTTACAGATCAAGGTCTATCATTATCCTTCACCTTAGTAAGCGCTACTGATGTTATCGTTGAAATAACCCAATTAGCTAGTAATACGGTTTCAACTTATAATTTAGAGGTATTGAATCCAGGAGATCAAACTATAGGAAAAATTAGGATGTTCAATGCAAATGCTGGAGGAGGCAATGATCAATTCTTTAATAATATAAAGCATTGTATTGAAACAAATACAGTTCCAGACGGTGGATGCGCAAGCAATTACACATTAGCGAGAACTTGGACAGCGACAGACGACTGTGGCAACACAACTTCGGGGCAACAAACAATTACAGTAGTTGATACAACCGCACCAAGTATAGATACAGCTGCTACAGATGAAACGGTAGAATGTGATGGTGCTGGAAATACTGCTCAATTACAAACATGGTTAGACAGTCAAGGAGGCACAGGAGCAGCAAGTGATGTTTGTTCAGGAGTTGTCTGGACTCATAATAGTACAGGATTAAGTGATGATTGTGGTACTACAGTAACTGAAACAGTAACATTTACTGCGACAGACGACTGTGGTAACACAAGTACAACGACAGCGACCTTTACTATAGAGGATACTACGGATCCAACAATAGGTACTCAAGCATCTGACTTAACGGTAGAATGTGATGGCACAATTGGAGCAAGTGGACAGTTTGCAGCATGGTTAGCTTCTAATGGCGGCACTGGTGCAGCGACTGATGTTTGTTCAGGAGTTGTATGGACACATGACAGTACAGGATTAAGTGATGATTGTGGAGCGACAGGATCAGAGACAGTAACATTTACTGCGACAGACGCCTGTGGAAACTCAAGTACAACCACAGCGACTTTCACTATAGTAGATACAACAGATCCAACGATAGATGTTGAAGCTTCTAACTTAACGGTAGAATGTGATGGCAATGGAAACAGTGCTCAATTACAAACATGGTTAGATAGTCAAGGAGGCACAGGAGCAGCAAGTGATGTTTGTTCAGGAGTGACCTGGTCAAATGACTTTACAGCGCTTAGTGATGACTGTGGCGAAACAGGATCAGCGACTGTTATTTTTACAGCAACTGATGATTGTGGCAACACATCTACAACAAGTGCAACCTTCACTATAGTAGATACAACAGATCCAACGATAGATGTTGAAGCTTCTAACTTAACGGTAGAATGTGATGGTGCTGGAAATACTGCTCAATTACAAACATGGTTAGATAATAATGGTGGAACTGGTGTTGCGTCAGATGTATGTTCAGGTGTTTCTTGGTCTAATGACTATAATACACTTAGTGATGAGTGTGGAGCGACAGGATCAGCAACGGTAACTTTTACAGCGACTGATGATTGTGGCAATACATCTACAACCACAGCAACCTTTACCATAGAGGATACAACAGCGCCAGTAATTGCCTGCCAGGATCTTCAAGTATTCCTGGATGCTAATGGTGATGGCGGCTTAGAGCAGTCGGATATTGTTCAATTTGCAACCGATAGTTGTACAGAGGATGAGGATCTGGTCATTACCATTTCTCAAAGTGATTTTGATTGTGGAGATATCGGTGGTGACTTGGATGAATTGATCATTTCTGAATATATCGACGGTACGGGTTCAAACAAAGCCATTGAGATCTTTAATGGTACTGGTAATCCGGTTAATCTTTTTGATGAGGGTTACAAGCTATTGATCTATTCAGATGGAAGTACCACGGCAACAGATGAAATTCCATTATTAGGAATTTTACAGCATGACGATGAGGATACATCTAATGATGGTGTCTTTGTGGTGAGCAATATATTTGCAGATCCAGCATTCCAATCACCAACAGCAGACTATTTGGTTTCAAATTTGATTTTTGATGGTAATGATGCTATAGCACTTTCAAGAGCTGGAACTCTTGTGGATATTATTGGTAATATAGGTACTAACCCAGGTGCTGGCGGATTTGTTGATGGCAGTATCACGACCAATAATACAACACTGGTTCGTAAAAACACGGTTCAAGAAGGTAATATCCAAGGCAATGGATTAGGTACAGAATGGACCTCATATTCTCAGGATACATCCACCTATTTAGGTGATCATGATATTATTTATTCTGATAATGAAAATAACATCCTTGTGACTGTCACCGATTCTTGTGGCAATACATCAGAATGTATCGCACTGGTTACGGTTACTGATGATATAGCTCCAGTGGCAGAATGCCAGAACTTAACAGTAC
>JABDMU010000058.1 GCA_013001285.1 Flavobacteriaceae bacterium | reverse complement strand
TGCGTTAGCGCTCCTGATGAAATATAATCGACACCACATTCGGCATATTTTCTAAGCGTTTTCTCATAGATGCCTCCCGATGACTCGGTCAAACATTTATCTCCTATCAATTGCACTGCTTTACGCGTATCTTCATAATTGAAATTATCTATTAAAATACGGTAAATGCCTTCACTCTTTAAGATTTCTTTTATCTCATCAAGACTTCTGGCCTCAACAATGATTTTAAGATCCCGTTCGGTGCTTTTTAAATATGCTTTTGTAAGATTTATAGCTTTAGTTATGCCTCCAGCAAAATCGATGTGATTATCCTTTAGCATGATCATATCGTACAACGCAAATCTATGGTTCTCTCCCCCACCAATTTTCACAGCCCACTTTTCAAGGGCTCTAATTCCAGGTGTTGTTTTTCTGGTATCTAAGATCTTTGTTCCCGTTCCCTCTAATAGATCAACAAAATTTCGAGTTTTAGTTGCGATGGCACTCATGCGTTGCATGGCATTAAGCACCAAACGTTCGGCTTTTAAAATAGATTGCGAAGCACCTTCAACGTAAAATACAATATCACCAAATGATACAGGACTACCATCCTCTATTAGCGTTTCAACTGTCATATTCTTATCGATATAACTAAATACTTTTTTAGCAAATTCAACACCTGCAATAACACCTTTATCTTTAACCAGCAGCTTCGCTTTTCCCTGGGCACTAGCTGGTATACATGCCAACGAACTGTGGTCGCCATCGCCAACATCTTCGCGAATCGCGTTTGCTATTATTAATTCTATTTCTTTGCCGAATTGAGCTTTACTGATCATTTTTTAGTAATTTTCACACTACGAAAATATAGTATTTTTAAATAAGTATTTTAGTATGATTCGAAAAAAAAGAAATTGCCAATAACCATGCACATTAAACTTCTAGCCATTGGCAAGACCGATGACAAACAACTTCAAAATTTAATCACTGAATATGAAAAAAGACTTTCTCATTACGTAAATTTCAAGATAGAGATCATACAAGATCTCAAAAACACAAAGCATCTTTCCGAGGTTCAGCAGAAGCAGAAAGAAGGCGATTTGATCTCCAATAAGATCGCCGCTACCGATGTGCTCATTCTACTTGATGAACAGGGAAAACAATTAGATTCCATAGGTTTTTCTGAATATCTTCAGAAGTATATGAACTCAGGGGTCAAACAATTGGTATTTGTTATTGGTGGTCCCTATGGCTTTTCGGAAGAATTGTACGCCAAAGCCAATGGTAAACTCTCACTTTCTAAAATGACTTTTTCTCATCAAATGATCCGCTTATTTTTTATTGAACAATTATATCGTGGATTTACGATTTTACGCAATGAACCTTATCATCACAAATAAGTCGGTTAAGATTATTTCACCATTTTAAAAACAGATAAGCCTTTAGACGACCTTACATGGACGTAAAACATTCCGTTAGGCAATACCGTCGTAGGAACAATATTGGTGTCTGTCAGCGAAACAACTAAACGCCCTAAGGCATCATAAATCTGAATGCCTTCAACACGCTCCGAAATTTGTATCACATTTGAAAATGGATTTGGGGTCAATTTTATTTCAGATAACTCTTCAAAATTACTCGAAAGGGTTTCATTGTTGATGTCAACCGAACGCAATTTTGGGTCGAAGGTTGCAGGTCCAAAAACAAATTTTTCATTCGACATAAACAATCGGTCAGTCAAATTATTTTGTGCGATAAAACAAATTCCTTCGACCTGATTTCCTAACCCTACAAAATTGTCGAATCTAATTTTCACGCTGTTTGAAAATAAGGCGAAATTAGAAGGAGGATCAATCGAAATGCTTGTCAACATTATTAGAAACGGTGTGATAGAGTCTTCAGAATAGCCTAAAAGATAGACCGTATCAGAATTTGGTGAACGCTCTACCGCAGTGACCAAGCCTTGAGCGTTAAATGAATCTTCTTTAGTTGCAGCATATGTACCAGGTACCTTCGGTATCACATATAGATCAACTTCATTGTTGATCCAATTTTTGCTGAAAATAAAGAGATAATCTCCCCAAACTATGAGCCCTTCAGCATCCCAATTGGTATTATTTAAGTTAGGCGTAAAATCGACTTGATCAGCATAAGCATAATTGATAACATCTGCAGTCACTGAAGTATTAGCTAAAAATTCACTTTTCAATATCCTGTAGACCTTTAGATCTGTTCGACTCCCACTGTTATTCCCAATATCACCTATATAAAGATAGTTAGCGTCCTGAGCAATGTCTTCCCAATCTACATTGGTAGCATTGCTAATTGTAACCGTTCTATTTATGATACCACTGATCGTATCTAATTCAAACAATTGTGGGGTGTTTCCACTATCGTTATGTGTAACCAATTTATTATTAAAATAGATCAGCCCGGAAGTTTCTTCAATTGTTGTAGGCAAATTGAATTTTTCTGAGGCTTCAATAGTTTGAGCTTCACCAACAAATACTGCGATAAAAAAAAGTACTAAGAACAGATTGTTTTTCATACACAAATCTTGGTTAGGCCTTGAAAATCAACGATCAACCTAACAAGTTAAGATTTTTTAATCAACTTATTTAATTGAAGATTTGAATTGTAAAAAAATCCGTTGAAATGTTTGAAAAATTTATTGGGTTTTGAAAATTTCTTTTCGCTTTTTAAGTTGTTTCTCCAAATCCTTTATCGTTTTCTTGACCGCATCTTCATAATTATCTTCATCTGATGCAGCAAAAAGTCTTGGGCCTGGAGCACTCAATTCCATTTTACAAATTTTTCCTTTTCCTTTGGGATCATTTTCATGTAGAAAATGAACGTTAGCATGAATAACCCATTCGTATTTTTTAGCAAGTTTGTTTAATTTTTTTTCTACATAGGCGTTCATGGCCTCACTTGTAGCCATATGAACATATTGAATATTTATTGTCATAATGAATTTATTAGTATACCTTAAAAATACAATTCTACTATAGGTCTTGAGATGACTTTTGTCATATTTAATTAAGAAAAATCTGAAACTAGTTTTTCAGCGATTTTTTTCATCATGATAACCTGACCTTTTTCATTGATGTGGACGCCATCTTCGAGATAATGATCTGATTTTAATTCTTTAGAAAATTTAATATATGGACATTCGTCATCCTTAGCATATTGCATCAAGGCCGATTGAAAACTTCTTATACACTCTGAATAATTTTCATGAACTAAATTCAGTTCGTTAAGTTGAATTACAGGAGGTGGAATTGCAATTATGCATTCGACATTATGGTATTTGGCCTGCCTATAAATGGCGTGAATATTAGCTAAAATCTGTTCGTCGTTTAGTCCAAACCAAAGATCATTTGTACCACCAAGTACAATTAGGTGGGTGGGTTCATGCTCAATAAGTGCACCCATACAACGGCTTAACATCCCAGCAGTGGTATCTCCAGAAATTCCACAATTGATAACTTCAATTCCTAATTCTTTGGAAAGGAGATCTGTCCATCTCAAATTTTCTGGAATTTCATAGCCTTGCGTTAAACTATCACCTAAACATAGCAATTTCATTTTCATGCTTCAAATATGACTTTATCCGAAGATTCAAACCACTCTTTATAATACTGTTGGTGGATCTTTTCAATACTATTACGCTTGACTTTTAATGTGGGTGTTGTAAGTCCGTTAGCTATGGTCCAATCTTCACTCATGACAACGACCTTTATAATACGTTCGTGTTTTTCGAAATTAGGATTTACTTGTTCAATAGTTTTTTCCAGTCCGTCAACCAGAACCTTCTTAAATTTAGCTTTCCCAAGATCAGAAAGGGTTATCAAAGCTATGGGTTGTGGAATGCCAGTTCCTACAATACAAATCTGCTCTATGTCAGTATTTTTTGAAATCTCAAGCTCAAGGGGAGCAGGAGAAATATATTTTCCTTTATCAGTTTTAAATTGATCTTTGACCCGTCCTGTAATTGTTAAATATTTTTCATGATCATATTGGCCAATATCGCCAGTTTTAAAGAAGCCATCGTCATCAAATACTTCTGAAGTCAAATCTGGCGATTTATAATAGCCTTTCATAAGGCATTTGTTCTTTATACAAATTTCTCCTTCAGATGTTAGTTTAATTTCAACATTTTCAAGCGCTTTACCAACAGTTCCTACTTTACTGGCTTCCGGCGTATTACAATGAGAAATACAACAATCTTCAGTCATGCCGTATACCTGTTGAATGGTTATTCCTATAGCTGCATACCAATTGATTAAACTAGGCGCTAATGGTGCAGCCCCTGAAAGGATTATTACAGTGTCTTTCAAACCTAATTTTTTCTTTAATTTATGCTTGACCAAGCGACACAAAAAAGGAATTTTGAGCAATAGGTTGAGTTTTTTTTGAGGTAGTTTTTCTAGAATTTTTTCTTGAAATTTTGTCCATATCCTGGGAACGGCGAAATATGCATGGGGTTGTGTTTTTTCAAGATCGGCTGCAAAGGTCTCTAGTGACTCAGGAAAAGTAACTTCTGCACCCAATATAAAACTGAAGGTCTCTAGAAGTCGTTCTGCTATATGAGCAATGGGCAAATACGAAAAGAACCTAGGATGATCAGGTAATTGAAATAAGGAAATTAATACATTCGAACTTTCCATTAAATTTCCTACCGTATGCATCACACCTTTTGGATTACCTGTTGTTCCAGACGTATAAATTATGGTGTAAAGATCATCTTTCGCTAATTCTGGGGTTTCTATTAAGGGCTGATTATTTTCTACTAATGTTTCCCAGGATTCACCTATGGACTCATTATATAAGCTTGTTCCTATGATAGGGATTTCGGGAATTCCTGCCTTTTGTTCATCAAGTGTGTCCAATTTTCCCAATATAACGGCTTTGGCTTCGCTATGTTCTAGAATTTTAGCAATAGATGTAGAATTGAGTGTAGGGTAAATAGGAATAGAAACGTGATTTGACATCATAATGGCGAGATCTGCCATATGCCAATGTGCACAGTTCTTTGACAATAAGGCAATATGGGAACGCGGTGGAAAATTATAGGATTTTAGGACAGAGGCAATTTTTCTAGCCTGCTCACCTACTGCTTTAAACGTATACTCAAGTTGAGTACCATTAACCGGTTGTTTTAAGAATACGGCATTAGGTCTTGTCGCTTCCCAATGCAAAAAAGCATTTAAAGGTGACTCAAATTGAACTGTCGACATGTCTGGTTAGCAATTAATAATATATAATTCTACAGGGTACATAGTCCTGTAAAATAATCCCACAATAAATGTAATAAATCTAATCGACTCTGGAATACCGAATTCATTTTATCTAGCCAAACTGCCCGCCAAACCTAGAACTTGGGAAAGGCACTAAGTTAAAATCCTATTTCATAATGTGCAGCAAATGAATCGTTTAAATAGGAATATAAAGCACCATAATCACCTGAAGAATAAAGAAAATAATTAGTGGTATGAACAAATACCCCATTACATCTCGGGCTTGCAATTTTATACCTGATGCCATGACTGGCATAACCAATAATAAATAAAAAGGTTGTAGCATATTGCTCAAACTTTCGCCATAAGCAATTGACATTGATGCTCTTGAGATCATGGCATTCACTTCATCAGCTGGCAGCCCATACCCAATTTCTTTAACCGCCTCAATTATACTTGGGCCAACAACAGCGAACTCCCCACCTGCTGAAGGAATGGCAAAATTGATCAATCCACCCGTGATATAAGCATAAAATGGATAGCTTTCAATGGTAGCGATTGAGGCCAACATTTCGGCTAATTTAGCACCAAGCCCAGTATAAAGCATGATACCCATTATTCCAGCGTAAAATGGATATTGAAATAAAATTCCAGATATGTTTCTACTTGATCGCTTCATGGAGATCACATAACGCATTGGAGTTTTATGCAGACATAAGCCAACCATTAAAAAAATGAAGATCATGATGTTAAAGTTGAGATCAAAACCTTTGGTATAGAAATGATAAACGATATACGTTAAACCTAAAATGGCTATGGTCATTTGAAGGATCACACTATTATTTAATTTGTCTGACCATGATTTAAACGGAAGCTTTAAACTTTCAGCTTCCTCCTTTATACTATTTTCTCGATTTACATCGTCATGTTTTAAAAGATCCTTCAATTCCTTGTTTTCAACCATCTTTGGAACCAATAACAACATTAAAACCGGAGCAACTATAACCATTAAAAGTATCATTCCAATATTTAAAAAGGCCCCTAAGGTGTAAGGCGTTGAAATAACTTGATTTAATACACTAGCCTTAATCAAATAGTTTTCTTCGGTATTTAATAACAGTGGAATCGAGCTTGACAAGCCCATAACCCAGGTGTTCATTGAAAAGTAAACGCAGGCAACTAAAAACGGATAGTTAATACCTTTAATGCGCATGGCCAATTCTCGGGCCAAAACACAGGTAATGACAATCCAACCAAAACTCACTAAACTCAACAACATTCCTATGAATATTACAAAAAAATAGACCTGTTTTGGCGTTTTTATATACTGAGTTAAATGATCAATGGCCTTGTTTACAACTGGAGATAGAGCAATACTAAAACCAGTTATTATTATCAAAACAATTTGCATCCCAAAAGTGAGCAGGTCGAAAAATCCGTTATACCAAGACTGAATTACTTCAAGAAACGATGCATCTAACCAGAAAAATGCCCCAAGGCCAGCAACAATGGTCAGAATTAATGCAAAAACAAATGCATCTGGCATGTATCTTAAAAATAAATGTGTAAAACGCTCTCCGAGTTGAGTGACCATAAGTTTGTTTACTTCAGATAAAACGAAGTTAGTATATTTTTTCAATTGCCTGATTATAATCTTACATTTGATACACTACAAAAACTCATGAAAGAACTGGTATTTGCTACAAATAACTTAAACAAATTAAAGGAAGTCCAGAGTTTATTGCCTGATGATATCAAGCTGCTAAGCTTGGCTGATATTGGCTGTAAAGAAGACATTCCAGAAACTCAGCTAACCATCGAAGGCAATGCCATTATGAAAGCTACTTTTATCAAGGAGCGATATGGCTATGATTGCTTTGCAGATGATACTGGTTTGGAAGTTCAAGCATTGAACAATGAACCAGGTGTCTTTTCAGCACGATATGCAGGTCCACAACGCAATGCCAATGACAATATGGATAAATTGCTAAATGAATTAGAATATAAAAAGAACCGCAGTGCACGGTTTAAAACAGTTATTGCTTTAATTCAAGATGATCAATTAAAAACATTTACGGGAATTTGTGAGGGTGAGATCTCAAAAACGAAAAAGGGAGATCAAGGTTTTGGGTACGATCCTATTTTTAGACCTCAAGGCCATATTCAAACGTTTGGCCAACTCGATCTGAAAAAAAAGAACAAGATCAGTCATCGTGCTAAGGCCATTTTACAGTTATGTAACTATTTAACTGATATTGAATAATAAAAGACTATATTTGCACCTCAATTCGCCAAAGATTTACCGCGAATGAGTTCCTCAGGGTGAGGATGTGTTACCAGAAGTTTAGGTTTAAGTATGTCGATTCGCTTCTCATGTAACACTACATAACATAATCGAATACTTAAATATCGAATGAACACATTCCAAGAATTAGGTCTTAATGAAGACCTGTTACACGCTATTACTGATCTAGGTTTTGAAACACCTAGTGATGTTCAAGAAAAAGCAATTCCAATTTTATTAGAAAAAGAGAGTGATCTTGTTGCACTTGCTCAAACCGGAACAGGAAAAACAGCCGCCTTCGGATTTCCGATGCTACAAAAAATTGATGTCAACAGCCGAACTACGCAAGGATTGATCCTATCGCCTACTCGTGAACTTTGTTTGCAGATTACCAACGAAATGAAATTGTATGGTAAATACTGTAAAGGATTAAACGTTGTAGCCATTTATGGTGGTGCCAGTATCACAGAACAAGCTAGAGAGGTTAAGCGAGGTGCACAGATCATTGTGGCAACGCCTGGTCGAATGAAGGACATGATAAGTCGAAGACTTGTTGATATCTCAAAAATAGAATATTCTGTATTAGATGAAGCTGATGAAATGCTGAATATGGGATTCTATGAAGACATTACGGATATACTTTCACATACGCCTGAGGAAAAAAGCACCTGGTTATTTTCAGCTACCATGCCTAAGGAGGTAGCTACCATTGCTAAAAAATTCATGCATAGTCCCGTAGAAATTACGGTTGGTAACAAAAATGAGAGCACTGACAGTGTTTCTCATGAATACTTTTTAGTGAATTCAAGAGACCGTTATCAAGCTCTTAAACGTTTGGCAGATGCCAATCCAGATATATTTTCAGTTATTTTTTGCCGAACAAAACGCGATACTCAAAAAGTAGCCGAACGCCTTATCGATGATGGCTATAGCGCTGGATCGCTTCATGGTGACCTGAGTCAGAATCAACGTGATCTGGTCATGAAATCCTTTAGAAATAAACAAATTCAAATGTTAGTTGCTACTGATGTAGCTGCTAGAGGTATTGATGTAGACGATATTACCCATG
The DNA here is from genome assembly GCA_013001285.1 of Flavobacteriaceae bacterium. GTDB lineage: Bacteria > Bacteroidota > Bacteroidia > Flavobacteriales > Flavobacteriaceae > JABDMU01. The sequence continues at coordinate 3,103 of JABDMU010000058.1, read as the reverse complement.
TTATCAATTATCAATTACCAGATGAAATTGAAACTTATACCCACCGAAGTGGACGCACAGGACGTGCTGGTAAAACTGGTGTTTCCATGGTTATTGTTTCTAAAAGTGAAGTAAGAAAAATAAAAAGTATTGAACGCATCATAAAAAAGAGCTTCGAGAGAAAGGAAATTCCAGATGGTATGGAAATTTGTGAAGTTCAATTGATGTCATTGGCTAATAAAATTCACAATACCGAAGTCAATCACGAAATCGATAAATATTTAAGCAGTATTAATGAATTGTTTGAAGATACTTCGAAAGATGAATTGATTAAAAAATTCTTCTCTGTCGAGTTCACTCGATTTTTTAACTACTATCAGAAGGCTAAAGATCTTAATGCCGTTGATGCACGAGGTGGTGATGACGAAGGCCGTAGTTACGGTAAAAGCTCTAATGACACGCGATATTTCATCAATGTAGGACGAAAAGATGGTTTCGATTGGATGAAATTGAAGGATTTCTTGAAAGAAGTTCTAAATCTTGGAAAAGATGACGTGTTTAAAGTAGATGTTAAAGAAAGCTTTTCTTTCTTTAATACAGAAAAAGTAAATGAAGCGAAAGTATTAGGTTTCTTCAACGACTTCAAACATAATGGAAGGTTTATAAATGTAGAAGTTTCTGAAGATAAAGGAAGAGGCAGAAACAGAGGCGGACGATCTGGTGGTCGTGGTCGGGATGGCGGCAAAAGACGTCGTAATGACCGTTCTAGAACAGAAGGTCGCTCTGGGTCACGCGGTGGATCTGGAAACAGAAGTGAACGCCGATCACGATCGCGAAAACTTTCAGAAACCAATACAACTCAGAGGAGTCCGAGACGCTCAAATAGTGAATCTAAAAAAGAATTTAGTGCATCTGACCGTCCTAGAAGGTCTAGACGAAAATAAAAAGCATGTTAATTTTAAGTCAAATTTACACCTAATCAACAATTTAAACGTTTAGTTTATTAATTTTACGCTTTAAGAGTTACCCATGACAAGACTACTGCTCTTCATTTCTATGATGTTCTTGACCATACCAATTTTGGCACAGGAGGATACATCTGTGTCCGGAACTGTACGACGAGCAGGAACTATTACACCATTAGAAAATGTTAACATTGTAAATTTAAGTCAGGTTAAAGGTACGGCGACCAATGATAAAGGTGAGTTCATTATTAAAGCGAAAGCCAATGACACTTTACACTTCTCCTATTTAGGTTATAAATCAATTAAGGTTAGGGTAACTAATGACTGGATCAAATTTGGTCAGGGTACCACCATTGAAATGACTGAATTGGCATTAGCTCTTGAAGAAGTGGTTGTAAATCAGATCAAACTAACTGGGTATTTAGAGGTCGATATCAAACAAGTGCCACTTAATAGGACGGTACGCTACAGTATTTCGGGATTGCCTACTACAGGCTACGAAGGCGGAACACGTTCACCAAATGCAGTGACTAAGGTACTTGGCGCCATTTTTAATCCGGCCGATTTCCTGCATAAAATATTTGGTAAAACACCAAATGAACTTCGGAAATTAAGAAAGATGAAAAAGGATGATGAGATCCGAAATTTGTTGGCCACGCGATTTGACCGCGAAATGCTTGCTGCCTTACTTCAGTTAGACAAAGTAGATCTTGATCTTATTGTGAGTGAATGCAATTATTCAAAGGAGTTCATTCAAACCGCTAATGATCTTCAAATTCTTGATGCCATTAGTGAGTGTTACGAAGAATACAAGGTCCTTAGTAGAAATAAAAGCCGATTATAATTTCTATTTATGATCGTGAATGCAGTGCCATTCTATTTCCTTCAGAATCAATGAACAGGCCCATAAAACCAACATCAGGTGATATTTGTTTTTTAGATTGAATTACCTTGCCTCCTGCTGCCTCAACACGACCGAGTTCAATACTGAGATCTTCGGAGGAAAAATAAACCAAAACCCCTTTTTTTTCACTTGGTTCATAGGATTCATGTTGAACTAATGATCCCGATGCTCCCGATTTCCCTTCAGCAAAGGGGAACCAACCCATTAATACCCCTCCAAAATCCTGAATTTGAATATTGATATCAAACACCTTATCATAAAAGGTTTTTGCGCGATTAATATCTATTGATGGTACTTCAAACCATCCTACCATATTATGTTCCATGCTTTCTAATATTATTGGAAAGGTTGCCCTTTTCCGGTTTCTATATATGATCTAAGGCTTAATAAATACTTGGCCCAACTCAAATTACAATGGGCATAGAAATCTTCTTGTGTTGGCCATTTATCGTGCTTGAATCTTAAGGTTGTTTTTCCTCTGGTTTGTTCCAAATCAAATGTGATTAAAGTGCCAATCCAATCGGGTTCACCCTGAATACATTCCCATTTCACATAAGCATCAGTCCTTAATGAAATGACTTTCATTTTCATACCATAAGGTGGATCAAATTTAAATTCTATAATCCCATCAATTTCACTAGATCCCGAAGTTAAATGTGTCCACCACTCAGACAATCCTTCAATTGAAGTTAGGGCAACATAAACGTTTTTGGCTTCAGAATTAATCTGGATCTGATGTTTAATGCAATACATTAGCTTGGATTGTGGTTGGTAGAAACCATCCATTGTACCCCAAATTGGTCCACAAGCATCCCAAATTGGCCTCCCCAGAAAACCTCCTGAAATGGCATAATTGCTTGTCCGCCATCCAATAAACTATTAAATATGGCAACGCCTTCTTCAGCGTCATCGGCATTAATGCTTAGGGTTACATTTGAGCCTGTTTTTAAATTTTCAGGTTCGGTAGTGTCAGAAGCCATGATCGTACAACCTCGAAACTCCAAGGTCAAATGCATGATCAATTTTTTTGCGAAATCAGGAATTGGAAACTCGCCTGGAGGTGCTTCATCAAAGCGGCTCATTATGGTAATTTCGCCATCCAGAACGTCTTTATAAAAGTTCATTGCGGCTTCACAATTTCCGTTGAACGTGAGGTAAGGATGTAATTTCATTGGATTAATTTATTGGTTGATTTCATTAAAAATACAAAAATTATTGTTGCGAATGATAGCGTTCTATGATGGAATCTATACTC
>JABDMU010000049.1 GCA_013001285.1 Flavobacteriaceae bacterium | reverse complement strand
GGCGTTCCTCCAAATTCTTTTTGTTTTATCAGTTTGTATTTTCCTTCAAAATCGAAGACCTTACTGATTTTGGTTCGACCAATACCTATTTGAAAATTGTCTGAAATGCCGAAATGAAATCCAAATCGGATGTTTGCAGAGCCATCAAACCCCAAAAATTCATCTACCACTGAAGATTTGAAATCAGTGAGATCTAATTCACCAAATCGGTGTAAAATACGCAGTTCAAAGGCGCCTTTTCGAACAGTTTCTGTGGTTTGAACATTGACCAGCATCCCGTAATTGAAAACATTGGTAACAGAATCATCCTCCTCAAAAAACTCTTCTTCTTGTGCATATATGAAGCTTGCGCAAAACATCAGAAGTGCGAAGATTATGTACGGTTTAAATACTTTTTGGTTCGTCATAATGTGTTATTTAATCGTTATTTTCACCTAAGCTTCTGATGTAGGCTGTGAGTTGCCATCGTTCAGTTTTTGAAAGTAGATCCTGAAAGGCAGGCATTACGCCTCTACCGGTTGAGAGCTTCCAATAAATGGCGCCATCACCTTGTAGCTGAAATTCAGCACTGGTATGATCTGCCGGTTTAGGATCTAAAGTTGCGGCTGTAGGACCATCACCTTTCCCAGATGACCCATGACAAGTCACACATAGTTTTTCGTAGATCTTCTTTCCTTTTTCAGGGGCTTTTGCATCTCCTTTAAAAGGGTTAGGTCGTTTTGCTACATTTGCAGGTGCAACCCATTCATCAGATTGTGCGTAAGAACCCAATGAGAATAATAAGAATGCCATAAATAGTATGACTTCTATCGTTGATCTTGATTTTTTTCTTGTTTTCATAGCTTCTGATTAACAGATTAAACTTTTATAAACTTTTTTACTTCTCTTTTTGAGCCATCCGATATTTCTATGAAATAAATACCGCTAGTCCAATTAGAAATAGTAAGTGTGGTATTAGTATGCTTTAATTTCGTATCCATGATAAGTACTCCATGAACATTAAAGACCTTGAGAGTTGATGTATTTGATATGTCTTTAAGCGAAATCTTCAAAAGATCATGGCCAGGATTGGGAGAGATCTTTAACGATGTAATATGAACTAGATCATCTATACCTAAAGTTGTTGCTGCTTCAATATTGTCTACTTCAAGGGTTGAAACTATGGATTCACCTTGCCACGAAGGTATAGTATTGCTAAGTATTCGCATGTCTGTAACATCAGCTAGGGTTAAATTTATATTAGACCCACCAGCAACTAATGTAAAATCAGTAGCTGAAATAGGAATTTCTACCTTTGACCAAAGGCCTCCCGCTGGAACTACAACGGCATTTGTAGTACAAATTCTTCCACCGCCACCATCAAAAGCAACACGTAGATTTAGGGTATTGGTCAATACACGAGCATCAAATCTTATCGCGACTATGCCCACTGCCGTATAATTTCCAGCCCATTGTTGATCATTGAACATGACCATTTTACTACCTGGTCCACCGCCTCCAGTTGATGGATCACGTAAATAACGATCTGCTGCTCCATCAGGACCACCAGAGTTTACATTTACCGGTGGAACGGGAGATCCGCCATCGGTCCAATTCTCAGTTGTGCCATTTTGAAAATCATCAATTTGACCAGCATTTACCTGCGCCTGGATGATCATTCCCGAAAGAACACATGTAAATAGAAGTAGAATTTTCGTTTTCATATCTAATAAATTTATTGTTATTATCGCTTAAAATTGGCCATAACAATCCTAGCATAGGAAAATCTTTGCTCAACATTCAGGTAAGAAAGGCTGCTTGAAAAAAACTGCTTCAACGCTATCCGTGCTGAAGCAGTTTCAGCTATTAATCAAATGATTTGGGAGGAATAAGGGCTATTGTAAATGGTAAATTATTTTTCTTTTGCAATTTTTTTAAAAGCCCTAATTTTTTTGAAATACCAAGGTGTCAGTACCGCCATTGCCACCACTTACATCAATCAAACTGATGGTTGATGCCGAATGTGATACGATATCCCAATCGTCATTAAGATCATCAAAATCATGATCTGCGGCTACTTGAAACATGAGATTGAAATCAATATCATCATCACTACTATCATCATTGCTATTGCTACTATTGGTTACAGACCAGGTCCCATTATATGTATTGGTTCCGTTTGATGCCATAACAGTACCATTAGCACTGAATGTGAAATCATACCCATTAAAATCATTTGTTTCGTCTACGCCTTCATCAATATAACTTGCCACACGCCAGGTCCCAGATTCAGCGGCATTTTCTACTGCCTGTATTTGGGCTGCATTGTTATTAGAATTGCTACTGTCATCTGATGACGAGCAAGACATGAAAAGTGTTGTCATACTAAAAAAAGCAATAACTAATGGATTAAAAAATTTAGTTTTCATGTTTAATTGGTTTTATGTATTTATAATTTTTCTAAAGTTAATATGTCAGTACCGCCACCGCCACCACTGACGTCCTGAACGGTAACCTGTGTATCTGATACTGAGATCACATCCCAATCATCATTAAATTCATCAAAAGGGAATCCGGAACCAAAATCAAGAGCTAATATATTTCCAGAACTTAACACAGCCCAGGTACCATTAATTGGTGTGCCATTGTCTGCAATAACTGTACCTCCCATGTCAAAATTTAATTGGTAACCATTATAATCGGCTGTTTCATTTACGCCATCATCGGTGTATGAGCTTACAAACCAAAGGCCATCGGCTAATATTGCAGCGAGGTCATTTCCGCCACCGCCACCTTGTGTTCTTTCGAAGGTCAGAAAATCTGTTGACCCATCACCACTTAAATCTTTTAGTCGGATGATATCATTGGTCACTTCAAGAACGTCCCAATCTTCGGCCAATTCATCTAAAGGTACAACGTCTCCAAAGTTCAAATTCAATTCTAAGGAAGTTTCATCACCAGCCGAAGTAGACCAAATACCGTTTGTAAGACCGTTAAGATCAGTTGCTACAGCCGATCCATCTGAAGAAAAATTGAACGTATAATCATTGTAATTCGCTGTTTCTTCAACATCATCAAAGAAATAAGTGACATACCAGTCTCCTGTAGTTAATGCTGAAACTAAAGCCGAATCATCAATTGAGCCTCCTTCAGTACAATCGCTTTCAAATTCAAGACGATCATCACCAAGTCGTAAATCTACTGTTGATTCACCTGGCTCTTGTTCAATTTCATGAAGGATCCAGTTGTTGTTACAATCTGGTAACATTGGAATATCTAAGACCACGGTAATATTATTTCCGGATCCAGTTGCAGACCAGGTTCCAGGGTAAATTGAAGATCCTGTATCAACACTTAAAGTACCATCTGCATTAAAATTAAACGTATAGCCTACGTATAAATCTTCCAGATCGTTATCATTTCGTTCTAACTTGTCTACCATCCAATCTGAGCAACCGGTTAATATATCGGTGAGATCACTGGTAGTACAATTATCGCAATCATCATCGTTGTAATCATAGTCGTCATCCTCGTCGCAGTCATCTTCAGCATTTTCAATGACAGCCTCTAATTCGGTTAGATTGTTGATGGTCATTTGTGTCCCATCAAATAAGACGACGTTTATTGGGAAATTGATAGTGATGACATCATTTTCGTCAATATCGTCAATAAAGTCATAGAGTTGATTGTCATTTGTTATGGTTACAGTTTCAATCAGTTCATTATTGGTATTGAAAACATTTGCCGTAATAGGATATACAAAATCGATACACTCGATGTCATCATCATATTCATTTTCTCCATTACAATCATCGGCATAATCTTCAAGTACATCAATACTATTGATCTCTATTGTTGAAAAATCTGTAAACACAATAATTATTGGGAATTCAATATTTATTATATCTTCATCGTCATCAAATTCATCTAGAACGTCTTCAATAAGATCAAGATCGGCTTCAGAATCTACTTCTATATCAATACCATTGACAATTACTGTAAAGGGAAGTTCAATGTTAAAGCAGTTCGCGAGATCAACGATGTTGTCATTTGAACCATCATTGGTTGCGGTACGTTGCATAAGTGTCGCAACATTTGATCCAGCATTCAAAGTGTCCTCCTCAGGAGTTTGAATGGATTCGGTTTCTTCAGTTCTACAGGATATAAAGAATAGGGTAGAACTTAAAAATAATACAGTGAATAATTTAAAATAAGATTTCATATTTATACGTTTGAATCGTTAAATTGGGTGTTTTTACTAATATAACAACTGACATATGTCATTTCCTGAAAAAAAAGTTATTTTTATTTTCACAAAAGTTAAATTCCCTCGATGTCTAAGGATCTAGAAGAAAATATTTGTGCTGAATCTGTTTTTGAACGGGTCTATAATAAACACTCAAAATCGCTTCACGATTTCTTATACTATAAGTATGGTGCTCAATTTAATCCATCGGATAAAGCGCAGGATGC
>JABDMU010000009.1 GCA_013001285.1 Flavobacteriaceae bacterium | reverse complement strand
CCTCCTAATACCTTGTCATTGATCACAGAAGCAAATCCGTTAAAAAGGTAGGCTTGGTAAGCCAAAGAAATCTCATTAAATTTTCCCGTAACCCCTATTCCGATCTCGCGCCAGGTTGAAGGCACTATGCTCTTATCAACATTAGGGCGTTCTACACCATTAAATGTTGTAGGTTCATGATATTCGTTCACAATACCCATTGGCACAAGCATAAGTCCTCCCCTAATATTTAAGTTGGGATTGACATTATAACTTAAAAAAGCTTGTTCAATATAAACTTCCTTGACATGCTCATATTCAATTTCTGTAACAAACTGAACACGATCATTGAACTTATATCCGAATAACATAACGAGGCGATGAACATCTAAATTTCCATTGAGTCCTTCTGGTTGATTGTAATCAATTTGAGCATAGCCACCAACAGTTATTCCTCTGGAAAGGGTTGTATTCAAAATAGTTTGTGCCGCATTTTGCTGATTATTGGCTGTTGCCGAAGAATCCTGATAAACCGATTGAGAAAATCCTAGGGACGTAAGGAATAATCCAACTAGAATAAGGCAAATTTTCATTTATATTTATTTAGACTGATTATAAATAGAATACTAAATCAAGTGCAAAAATAGCATCCAAATGAAGAAAAACAAACTTTATTTAGAATTAATTTAAATAAATGTCGCTTTAGAATTTTAATAATATTTTGTGAAAAGGGTAGACGCTTGATTATAAGCATTTTCGAAAGACACGGTATCAATATTTGCATTCAATTCATGATCTCTAAAGTATTTGAGCAATTGCTCTGTAGGCATATTTCCAGTGAGTTCATCCTTCGCCATTGGGCAGCCACCAAAACCTTGTATTGCTCCATCGAAACGTCGACATCCAGCTTTATATGCAGCATCAACTTTTTCATACCAACTTGAAGGTGTTGTATGCAAATGAGCACCAAATTCAACCTTAGGAAATTTAGGTATCAGATTTGAAAATAAATAGTCTATATTTTCGGCATCTGAGGTTCCAATTGTATCGCTAAGTGATAAAATGTTAATTCCAAGATCGATCAATTTTTCGGTCCACTCTCCTACGATTTCAACATTCCAGGGATCACCATAGGGATTGCCAAAACCCATAGATAAATACGCCACTACCTTCTTATTTGATCGTTGGGCCAAATCTAAAATCTCCTTTAGCACCTCAACCGATTGAGCAATGGTTTTATGTGTATTTCGCATTTGAAAATTCTCAGAAATTGAAAATGGGTAACCTAAATAATCAATTTCCTCATATGCACAAGCATCAACGGCACCACGAACATTTGCGATGATGGCTAGGAGCTTACTTTTGGTTGTTGAAAGGTCTAATTGAGACAATACCTCATGAGTATCTGCCATTTGAGGAATAGCCTTAGGCGAAACAAAACTGCCAAAATCAATGGTATCGAATCCAACGTTTAAAAGTGACTGAATGTAATCTACCTTAAGCTCAGTAGGGATCATAGCCTTTATGCCTTGCATAGCATCTCTCGGACATTCAATGATCTTAATTTGGTCAGTCATTTTCGATTTTACTAAGAGTTTAAAAGTACTACTATTTTTCAAAAAACGAGTTAGATCAGCTTTCCAATCTAAGCAATTTCATTCCACTCAATTCTAAGGTCTATAATTTTTTAAATTTAAACATATCTCTACTGTAAGGAAAGCTCAAACTTTTCTACTAATATCGAAATCTCTACGACATGCGCAACATTACTAAAACTCTTATTTTCTTTAGTTTACTGATTGTAATTGGCACAAATGTCAATTTATTTGCTCAATCAAGTGCGCGTTATACTGTAACTTTTACTGGACTTTGGAATTCTACTGATCATGGAACGTTACCTGATAATGACCATTGGTCAAATTTGGTTGGCGGCACACATAATTCAAATGTTACTTTTTGGGAACTTGGGCAATTAGCGACTAACGGCATTGAAAATGTTGCAGAGGTTGGCAATAATGATGCGTTCTTATCAGAATTTAATACGGCCATAACTAATGGTGATGCGGATCAATGGGTTCAGGAAGCCTTTAGTCCAAATGAGGCCATGGGAAATTGTGTTATTATGGATATAATCGTTACGGAGGAGTTTCCTCTATTAACTTTAGCTTCTATGATAGCTCCGAGTCCGGATTGGTTTGTTGGAATCAATAGTTTTTCACTATTAGACGGTACTAACAATTGGAAAACCAGCATTCCTCCTATTGACATGTTTCCTTATGACGCTGGAACCGAAGAAGGCACAGGTTATAGTATGAATAATTCAGCTTCAAGTCCGCATATACCCATTTTTAGCCGTGTCAATATGACGCCATTCAACGATCAGCCTGTTGGAACCTTGAGTATTGTCTTTGAAGAATTGCTGAGTTTAGATGGCCCAAGCTTAGAACAAGGTATAAAGATCTCTCCCAACCCTGCAAATTCTGTTATCTCAATAACAAATCATACTCAGAGAACGATTTCAAACGTTTCGATTTTTGATATTTTGGGTAATTTAGTGGTTGACATAAAAGATAACCTAGGGTCGTCTCAAATCAATATTGATAGGAACGAATTAAGGTCAGGTTTATATCTTGTACAAATTACCTCAGTTGAAGGGAAATCAACAACCAAGAAACTCTTACTTAATTAATAAATTAACGAAAAACTTAAATCTATACTTAAGGCCAATATTGAAGTTGAAAAAATCATTCTTAGATAAGTGGATTTATCGTCAGATCGATCCGCTTTCTTTTTTTAAAATGGCTTTATTAATAGTTTTGATCAATTTTGGACCTTCATAAATAAACCCGGTATAAAGTTGAACCAGATCGGCGCCAGCAGCTAATTTTTCAAGAGCATCTTCAGCGGAATGAATACCTCCCACACCTATTATAGGAAATGCTTTGTTGCTCTTTTCGGCTAAGAATTTTATGACATCTGTAGATCTTTTATTTAATGGGCGTCCGCTTAAACCACCTATTTCATTTTGATTTTCTGAATATAGATTTTTTCTTGAAATAGTTGTGTTCGTGGCAATAACGCCATCAATTTTAGTATTTGTAACGATATCAATAATATCTTGTAATTGCTCATCAGAAAGATCTGGTGCAATTTTTAATAAAATAGGTTTAGCCGTTTTTCTTTTGGCATTTTCATCCTTTAGATCAAGCAATAATCGTGTTAAAGGTTCTTTATCTTGTAAGGCTCTCAAATTAGGCGTATTCGGAGAACTTACATTGACAACAAAATAATCGACATACTCAAATAAGGCATTAAAACAAATGATATAATCCTTATACGCTTCTTCATTTGCTGTGGTTTTGTTTTTTCCAATATTACCACCTATCAACACACCCTTGTTCTTTTTTAAGCGTTCAACGGCATCAAATACACCTCCATTATTAAAACCCATTCTATTAATGATGGCTTGATCTTCTTTCAATCTGAACAAACGTTTTTTCGGATTCCCTGCTTGGGGTTTCGGGGTAAGTGTCCCGATTTCAATAAACCCAAATCCAAATGCATCAAGTTCATTAAACAATTTTGCATCTTTATCAAAGCCTGCTGCCAAACCCACCGGATTTTTAAAAGTTAAACCGAATAAATGACGCTCTAGTTTTTTATCTTCAACAACATATAAGCTTTTAATAATACCACGAACAAAAGGTATTTTACAAATAAATCTAATTATTGAAAATGTGGCGTGATGAACTTTTTCCGGGTCGAAGCAAAATAATATTGGTCTTATTATATAGGTATACATGAAGATACTTTGACTGCAAAAGTAATTGAATTCACAACAAGAAAAAAGAAACTTCTTTAAGACTTGTCACTTAGAAGCCTGTTGTCTATTTTTGAGTAAACTGAATACTCCTATGGTCGAAAAGCAACATATTATTGATCGATTTACAAGTTACGTGACTATTGATACGGAAAGCGATCCTAATAGCGATACAACGCCGAGTACAGCAAAGCAATGGGATCTCGCCAACAAACTGGTGGAAGAACTTAAACAGATTGGATTAAGCGATGTCACTATTGATGAAAACGCCTATATCATGGCCACCTTACCAAGTAATGTAGATCATGATGTACCAACCATTGGATTTATATCGCATTTTGATACCTCTCCCGACTTTACAGGAGCGAATGTCAAACCACAGATCATAGAAAATTACGATGGAAAAGATATCGTTCTTAATGCTGAAAAAGACATCATCCTCTCACCAGATTATTTCGAAGATCTATTATTATATAAAGGACAAACACTAATTACAACTGATGGCACAACCTTGCTTGGTGCCGATGATAAGGCTGGCATTTGTGAAATCGTTTCGGCCATGGAATATTTACTTCAGCATCCCGAGATCAAACATGGCACCATACGCATTGGATTTACACCTGATGAAGAAATTGGTCGAGGAGCACATAAATTTGATGTTGAAAAATTCAATGCAGATTGGGCGTATACCATGGATGGCAGTCAGGTTGGCGAATTAGAATATGAAAATTTTAATGCGGCAGGTGCTAAAATTAAAGTTCAAGGTAAAATCGTTCATCCAGGATATGCCAAAGGAAAAATGGTCAATTCAATGTATTATGCCACAGAATTCATCAATGCATTACCACGTTTGGAAACACCAGAACATACCGAAGATTATCAAGGTTTTTTTCATTTGTATTCAATTGACGGCAAAGTAGACGAAACCCATTTGCAATACATCATTAGAGATCATGATAAGGGTAAATTTGAAGCACGCAAGTTATTGATGCAAAAAATAACTTCAGATTTGAATGAAAAGTACGAAAAAACCATATTTGAAATCGAAATAAAAGATCAGTATTACAATATGAAGGAAAAAGTTGTTCCGGTCATGCACATTGTAGATATAGCTGAGGAAGCAATGAAAAAGCTGAATATCAAACCACTTATTAAACCTATTCGCGGTGGGACAGACGGATCACAACTTTCGTATAAAGGATTGCCTTGTCCGAATATCTTCGCAGGCGGACATAATTTTCATGGTCGCTTTGAATATGTACCTGTTGAAAGCATTCAGAAAGCCATCTCAGTCATTTGTAAAATAGCAGAATTAACCGCAGAAAAGGCCAAATGAATTCAGTCGCATCTATAATTTCAGAATTAGATAACAATTTAAATGTCTTCAATTCTATTTTTAAAACAGCAGAATCAGAATTCTATCTGTGGCGACCGCAACCTGATAAATGGAATCTACTGGAGATCCTTTGCCATTTATACGACGAAGAACGACTTGATTTCAGATTTAGGGTAAAATGGGTTTTAGAAAGGCCAAATGAGGTTCCTCCACCTTTCAATCCCATAGATTGGGTTACTGACCATGATTATGCAGGGCAAGATTTTTTCGAAATGCTTAAAAAATTCAATACTGAAAGACAAACTTCTATTGAATGGCTCAATAATTTGAGATCACCAAATTGGGCAAAATCTTTTGATCATCCAAAACTTGGGAAATTGTCAGCAAATTACTTCTTCAAAAACTGGCTTGCCCATGACTATTTGCATTTAAGGCAGATCATAAAGCAAAAATTTGATTATCTTGAATACACGTCGGGAACAGATCTTGGTTATGCGGGAACTTGGTAAATCAGTATTATGGAAAAAATTGGATCGATAGAAGAATACATAGAAAAGCATGAAAACTATTCTGAAGCTTTAATTGAGTTAAGGAAAATCATAAATTCTACAGAACTTGAAGAAACCATTAAATGGAACATCCCAACTTATACGATAAACAATAAAAATGTAATTGGTATTGGCGCCTTTAAACATCATTTCGGTATTTGGTTCTTCAATGGCGTTTTCCTTAAGGACGATGAAAAATTACTGAGGAATGCTCAAGATGGAAAGACGAAGGCTATGAGGCAGATGATCTTCAAATCAATTGATGACATCAACAAGAACCTGGTGCTTAAATATGTCAAGGAAGCTATAGAAAACCAAAAAGCTGGTAAAGTAATAAAGGCTGACAGAACCAAAAAGAAAACGGTGATTCCAACCGAACTCGATACTGAATTTAAAAAAGATTCCGATCTAAAAAAGGCTTTTGAGGGTTTATCCCCATATAAACAAAGAGAGTACTGTGATCATATCTCTTCTGCAAAACGAGAGGCAACAAAAATATCACGTTTAGAGAAAATCAAGCCAATGATATTAAACGGCGCTGGTTTACATGATAAATACAAGAATTGTTAAATAAAAAAAGCAGCCGTTAAGCTGCTTTTCCTTTTTATTTTTTCGCCACTGCTGCGGGCTTATTGAGTTTTTTACTCATTTCCATGGAGACCGCTGATCGCTCAAACTTGATCTTTCCGGCCGATGTTTCAATGACACAAGTGCTGTCCTTATCACTAAGTTCAACTACTTTCCCATGAATACCGCTTTTTGTGATGACCTTATCACCACGTTTTAATTCAGCAGCAAACTTTTTTTCCTGTTTGGCACGTTTCATCTGAGGTGCGATCATAAAGAAATATACGACAGCAAACATCAATAATAAAGGTGCAAATGAACCTATTCCTTCCAAGGTTGAATTTATTTAGTTATTAACCTTGAGTTTGAACTGCGTTCGTAGCTGGAGCGTTAGGATTTGGCTTAACAAAAGCTGTGATCTTAACTTGTTCTTTACCAGCTTCAGTATTGGCGGTTACAGTAACAGTTTTAGAAACTTTGTTTTTTCCTTTTCCATTAAACTTCACTGTGAACTGTGCCGTTTCACCTGGGCTAAGTGGATCCTTACTCCAGTCTTGAGGAACAGTACATCCGCAAGTACTTTTGATATCAGTAATTACTAAAGGTGCTTTTCCAGTATTTGTATAACTAAATACAGTCTCTACTGGTGTACCATCTTCAATTTCACCAAAATCATGTTCAGATTTATCAAATGTCATTACTGGAAAATCAGCATTCACTGCATCTCTCTGTGCTGCATTTGTTACATTTTCTGTTTTTACTTTAGCTGCTGCATCATCTTTACAAGATGTAAATGCAACCATACATAACGCGCTTAAGCCTAAAATTACTTTTTTCATTTTTTTAATTTTTTGTGTCTATTCAAGATAAACTATTGGGTTAATTTAATAAGTTCTCTATTTTCAGGGCATAAAAGTAATAAAAAAATAATTACATCAATCCTCGACCCGCTTTATTTAACGTTCCTTTAGCTTCATATTCTTTGATTAATTTATCAAGAATACCATTTATAAAGACGCTACTTTTAGGTGTTGAATACTCTTTGGCTATCTCCAAATACTCATTTATTGTTACTTTTACAGGAATAGATGGGAATTTTTGAAATTCTATGATCGCTAATTGAAGTAACACCAGATCAACATTTGCAATTCGATCTTTATCCCAATTCTGTGTTTTTTCGGAAATTATCTTATTCAAACTAGTTAAGTTCAAAATAGTCTTGGTTAATAGCTCAATTCCAAAGGATTTATCTTCTTCATCCTTATATAAGTTTGGTAGAATACTTTTTGAGGGCGCATCTGGCTCCAATTTCTTGATCAGCTTTACTATTATGGTATTTACCACTGGAAGATCATCGATCCAAGTCAGGTTCTTATCTTCTAAATAATCATAAAGTTTGTCATTTGGCGCCACGATATTCTTAAAGACATCAAGAAGAAAAGCCTTATCGGCTTTATAAGAATCATCCGTGTTTTCCATGTTACGCTTATAGAGATCGCTTTTAATGAGGGCCTTAAAAATAACATCAACATATTCACCATCCATTTCCCAATTATTTATCTTTCTAGACTTTAATTCATCGGCAAGGTCCTTATTCTGAATTATTTGAGCTAAAACAGCATTATTAACAAACTTGTAATTTGGATTTATGTCTTCTTTCGTGGCTAGATGCTTATTCTTACTGCTGGAGAGATGCAATTCTGCACGTTTTTGAACTTCGATAAGCAGGGACATAATGAGCAAATAGAGATCATACATTTCTTCCATACTTCTGATCAATGTACGTTCAAGCACTTTGATATCATCACTTTCAGAGCCCTTGAAACCATATAGTATTTGCATGACTTTGATACGTATGTGTCTTCTATTCAACATATTAAAAGAACTTTATCTAATTAAAAACAGGTTTTAAAAAAGGCGAAAGAAATGTCTTTCGCCCTGCAAAAATAGTATTATTTTCTTTGGAATTATTTAGAATTCTCTAATTTTCTAGTTGCAATGCGTTGTTCTGCAATTGCCAAAGCTGCATGATGAGTTGTTAAATTACTTTGATTTGCCTTTTTAAAAATTTCTAAGGTTGTATTATAAATGTTTTCGGTTTTTCGCATGATTTCTTTTCTATCGTAATTTTCAAGTTCGGCATAAACGTTAATAATACCGCCCGCATTGATCAAGAAGTCAGGTGCATAGGCAATATTGCGTTCTTGAAGTATTTTACCATGTTTCTGCTCATTTTCCAATTGATTGTTAGCTGCACCAGCAATAACTTTAGCGTTGATCTTGAAAATAGTTTCGTCATTTACAGTGGCACCTAAGGCACAGGGTGAATAAATATCCATTTCTTCGCTATAAATGTCGTCACCATTATATATGTTTACACCATATTTCTTGCTCACTTCATCAAGTCGCTCCTCGTTAATATCTGCGATAAATACATTGGCACCTTCATCAACCAAGTGCTCAACAAGAGATTCCCCAACATGACCAATCCCTTGAACATAAACCACTTTATCTTCCAAAACCTCACTTCCGAATTTATACTTTGCTGCGGCTTTCATGCCCATAAAAACACCATAGGCTGTTATAGGTGAAGGATTCCCGGCACCACCTTTACTTTCAGAAATTCCTGTCACATAAGGAGTCACTTCACGTACAAGATCCATATCGGCTGTTTCCATGCCCACATCTTCTGCCGTAATATAATTTCCGCTTAACGAATGAACAAACTCACCAAAACGTTTCATAAGTTCTGGCGTTTTTTGAGTTTTGGCATCGCCAATTATAACGGCTTTCCCACCACCAAGATTTAATCCGGTAATTGCTGCTTTAAACGACATGCCTCTAGACAATCTAAGCACATCATTTAGGGCTTCCCATTCGCTATTATATTGCCACATCCTAGTTCCGCCAAGAGCAGGACCTAATACTGTACTATGTATTCCAATTATTGCCTTTAAACCTGTATCTTTGTCGTTGCAAAAAACAACTTGTTCGTGATTATCAAAGGACGGTTGGCCGAAGACTGGAGCAATTTTTTGAATATCTTTTGAATTAATGACGTCTGAAATCATTTATTGAATATTTAGTAGATTTTGTATTCATTGAAGAATACATAATGAGCAAGTGCGAAAATAATTCATTATTGAAAAATGCACAACAATATGAATGTTAAATTATGAAATTGTTAATAAAACACAATTCGTAAACAATTAAATCATTGAAGGAACTTAGACATTTAAATAAATATTTTTTTAAATACAAATACCAATTACTTGTTGGTGTAATTATTACAATCGCGGCAAAAATATTTGCCCTATTCACGCCACGCCTGATAGGGCAATCGGTTGATGTGATTTCAAAACGATATAATGGTGAAATTAGCGAAGCCCTATTTCGTTCTGAATTATTTATAAACATCACATATCTTATTATAGCTGCCTTAATTGCAGGTGTTTTCACATTTTTAATGCGACAAACGATCATTAATGTGTCACGATATGTTGAATTCGATCTCAAAAATGAGATCTATGCGCAATATCAGCGACTTTCACTTAGTTTTTATAAAAGTAATCGCACTGGAGACCTTATGAGCCGTATTAGCGAGGATGTAAGTAAAGTAAGGATGTATTTTGGCCCAGCGATCATGTACTCTTTAAATATGATTACGCTGTTTGTTGTAGCATTAATATATATGTTCAATCAGGCACCTACGCTTACATTATATACAATACTTCCATTACCAATATTATCTGTTGCTATTTATTTTTTAAGCAAGATCATCCATAAAAAGAGCACAATAGTTCAGCAATATTTGTCCAAATTATCGAGTTTCTCACAGGAGTCGTTCAGCGGTATTTCCATTATCAAAGCCTATGGTTTAGAGCCGCAAACCAATTCTGCTTTTGAGGTATTATCTGCCGATCAACGTGCAAAGCACATAGATTTAGCTAAAATAAGAGCCTTTTTCTTTCCACTAATGATCTTATTGATAGGTATCAGTAATTTGATCGTGATTTATATTGGAGGCATGCAATATATAAATGGTGAAATTAAAAGTATTGGTACTATTGCCGAATTCATTATTTATGTCAATATGCTTACATGGCCAGTAGCTGCTATTGGCTGGGTAACATCATTGGTTCAGGAAGCCGAAGCATCGCAGAAACGTATTAACGAATTTTTGAAGGAAGATCCGGAAATAAAAAATTTGGTTGTTGAAGAGACTCCAATACTTGGAAATATTGAATTTAAGAATGTTTCATTTACCTATCCTGACACGAATATTCAGGCCTTGGAAAATTTGAGTTTTTCGATCAAAAAAGGTGACACTTTAGCAATAATTGGTAAAACAGGGTCTGGAAAATCAACTATTCTTGATCTCATTGGCAGGCTATATGATATTGATAAAGGGGAAATAAAAATTGATGGCAAACCTATTCAACAGTTGAATCTCTGGAGTTTAAGAAATACTATTGGTTATGTTCCCCAAGATGCATTTCTATTCTCTGACACGCTTAAAAACAATATTAAATTTGGAAACATCAACGCTTCCGAAGCCGACGTCATTGAAGCGGCAAAAAATGCTGATGTCCATAATAATATCATCAACTTTGGTGAAGGTTATGAGACTAAATTGGGTGAACGCGGGATAACGCTATCAGGAGGGCAAAAACAACGTGTATCCATCGCAAGAGCCATTATTAAGGATCCTAATATTTTATTGTTAGACGACTGTCTTTCTGCTGTAGATACCGAAACTGAAGAGACTATCTTGAATAACCTCGTACGTATTTCCAAAGGTAAAACCACTATTATTGTAAGTCATAGGATCTCTTCTGCAAAAAATGCCGATCAAATTTTAGTTCTTGAAAATGGACGCGTTATTCAAGAAGGAAATCACGAACAACTCATAAACGTTGACGGCTACTACAAAGAACTTTACCTCAAGCAACTCTCTGAAAAAGAAATATCATAAATTGTTGGTTGCTATACTTTTTTTTTAGATTTTTGAGTCATCATAAACAAAATCAATCTTAACAATATAACTATGAGTACTAATGAAATGATGGAGAAAGAGGAGATTTATTCGAAAGTTTTAAGAGCTGGAAGACGCACCTATTTTTTTGATGTGAGAGCTACTAAGGCAGGAGACTATTACTTGACTATCACCGAGAGCAAGAAATTTACAAATGAGGATGGTTCATTCTATTACAAAAAGCATAAGATCTATCTTTATAAGGAAGATTTTTCAGAGTTTAATGAGATCTTAGCTGAAATGACCGACTATATCATTAACGAAAAAGGTGAAGAGGTTATTAGTGAACGTCATCAAAAAGACTTTAAAAAAGAAGATCAGGTTGAAACCGATTCTTCTGATGCGTCATCAAGTACACCAGATAATTTCACAGATGTAAATTTTGAAGATATTTAAACCGATTTAAATCTTAAAACATTAAAAACCGTTACATAATCGTAACGGTTTTTTTATATTTATGGTCTAACTCATCAGACCAATGAAAAAATTAATTTTGCTGTCCTTTTTGTTTACTGTCTTAGTTCAGGCACAAAACAAAGTTGACCTTTCGTACTACCTTCCTCAAAATACAAGCTACAACCAAAATATTCCTACACCCGAGAGTATCATCGGACATCAAGTAGGTGAATGGCACGTGACGCATGATAAATTAGCGCAATACATGTATGCTCTGGCTGAATCTTCAGATCGAATCACCATAGAAAACAGAGGTAAGACCTTTGAAGGAAGACCACTTTTACTTTTGACCATCAGCTCCCCGCAAAACCTTAGCAATATTGAAAGTATTCGTGAGGCTCATCTTAGTGCTACCGAAAACAATTCAGCAAATACAAGTAATAGACCAATCGTGGTGTATCAAGGATTTTCGATTCATGGCAATGAACCAAGTGGTGCCAATGCAGGACTACTAGCGGCCTATTATTTAGCTGCAGCTCAAAGTGACGAGGTGAAATCATTATTAGATAATGTAGTCGTACTATTTGATCCTTCTTTTAATCCGGACGGCTTGCAACGTTTCGCTTATTGGGCTAACACCAATAAGAGTATTAATTTAAGTTCAGATCCAAATGATCGTGAATACAGTGAAGTGTGGCCTGGAGGACGTACAAATCACTATTGGTTTGATATGAATAGAGATTGGTTACCTGTACAATTACCTGAATCAAGAGCTCGAATCAAATCGTTTCATAAATGGTTGCCTAATATTTTGACAGATCATCATGAAATGGGAACCAATGCTACTTTTTTCTTTCAGCCTGGTATTCCTTCCAGAACACATCCCTTAACGCCTAAATTAAACCAAGAGCTTACAAAAGGCATCGCTATGTATCATGCAAAAGCACTTGATAAGATTGGGTCACTGTATTATACCGAAGAAAGTTTTGACGATTTTTATTATGGAAAGGGCTCAACTTTTCCCGATATTAATGGTGGTATTGGAATTTTATTTGAACAGGCAAGTTCCCGAGGACATATTCAAGAAAGTGATAATGGAATTTTAACGTTTCCATTTACAATAAGAAATCAATTTACAGCGGCTTTATCAACTTTAGAGGCAGCAAAAAATATGCGTGAAGAAATCTTGAACTACCAGCATAACTTTTTCAAAAATGCCAGAAATGAAGCTGCCAAACAAGGCAATAAAGCTATCGTCTTTGGAAATCCAAAGGACGCTGCCCGCACCTATCATTTGGCTGAGATATTAAATCGACATCAGATCAAATTTCATGAGCTGAGTAAAGATGTTACGTCAGATGGAAAAACCTTTAAAAAAGGGAATAGTTTTGTCGTTCCAAAAAATCAAAAGAACACGAGGTTGATCAACGCTATGTTTGAAAAACGAACAAAATTTCAAGATAGTTTATTTTATGACGTTTCTGCATGGACCTTCCCCTTGGCATTTGACCTTGACTATTCTGAAAATGTCACAACAGCCATTGCTGGGCCTGAGGTTAAGGATCTTCAATTTAGAAACGGAAGTGTAAGTGGAAAAAGCGATTACGCCTATTTAATGGAATGGCATGAATATTATAGTCCGCGACTACTTAATCAACTATTGAGCAAAAATTTACGCGCCAAGGTAGCCATGAAGCGCTTTAGCATGAATGGAAAGGCATACGATTATGGCACGATTCTGGTCCCCGTACAAAATCAAAAATTAAATTCGGATGCCTTATATCAATTACTTCAAAAACTATCGGATGAAAATCATGTGCAATTAGACGCCGTTTCAACTGGCCTAACACAAGGTATTGATTTGGGAAGTAGTAATTTTCGGGCATTGAGCAAGCCAAAAATCGCCTTATTGGTTGGTGATGGAATAACGTCCTATGACGCAGGTGAGATCTGGCATTTGTTTGACACCCGATTTGATATTACGATAACTAAATTAGATACAAAAACAATAAATCGTGCTGATCTTAGCCGATATAACACCATCATTATGCCTAATTCTTGGTCGGGCCTGGATGAGAACAAAACAAAAAAAATAAAGGCATGGATACAAGGTGGTGGTACGTTAATTGCCTACAGAAGTGCATTGAATTGGTTAAAGAAAAGTGAGCTCGCCAAGATAGATTTCAAGAAAACGGAAAATATTGCAAAGGATATTTCCTTTGAAGAGCGTGGCGATTTTAGAGGTGCCCAGGTTATTGGTGGTGCAATTTTTGAAGCCAAAATCGACAGATCACATCCCATAAACTTTGGTTTTACGAATGAGAAAATAGCCTTATTCAGAAACACTACTTTGTTCATGAATCCTGATAAAAACAGCTATAATAATCCTATTCAATATACTAAAAACCCGATTTTAAGCGGCTATATTTCCAAACCAAATTTAGATAGTTTGAGTATGACCGTACCTCTACAAATTAAAGGATTGGGAAGAGGGAGCGTGGTTGCTTTTACTGATAATACTAATTTTAGAGCATTTTGGTATGGCACTAACCGATTATTGTTAAATGCTATATTTTTTAGAGAAGAATTATAAATTAAAATCGAATTGAAAAATCTAAGAGCTGTATTCATGGTCATGACATTATTAACGTATTCGTCATGCACTAAGAATAACGATGACCCTAGTCCTAGTTGTTTGAATACGGCTATTGAAAACAACTCTCAATATCAAAATGCAGAAAGTGCCCTTTTTGATGTCAATGATATTTCGATCGATGGTGATTGTCTAACCATTAATTATAGTGCATCAGGATGTGACGGATCAACTTGGCAAATGCAGTTGTATGATTCGGAGGACATCTTGGAATCTAGTCCACCTCAACGCAATCTGCGGTTTGTCTTATTTAATAACGAGGCTTGCTTGGCTTATATTACTAAAGATCCTCCATTTGATATTTCCAATTTGCAAGTTGAAGGCGGACAAGTAATTCTTAATATTGTAAATAACAATAGTTCAATTACCTATTCATATTAATCTACAATTTAACTGCTAGTAAATTTAAAATTAAAACGATAGCCACATAGCCTACAGCCATTTTAAGACCGAATGAGAACGCTATAATTACCCCAATAAGAAGTAGGTAAATAGGCACTAAAGTTATGGCTATCGTAAATCTGAAGGTCGACATAAATTCGATCTCATCTATTTTTGGCTGAACTATGTACTTCCAGATGATATAAGGCACAAATACATTAAGGATCACTAAAATTTTTAAACCTGATTTCAATCCTTTGAATTCTTTTCTATCACTTTTTTTGCAATCTTGAAAATTTTGTGAAACACATTTGTTGACTTGTTCCGGGTCTAAAAAATCAACATTAATAGATTCTAGTGTTTTAAGGTCAGCATTGTAATTTTCTTCAGGAATATGTGCTGTAAGTTGCGTCAAGGCTTGATGGACATCCTTTTTTAAATTGACTACCGCTTCATTTCGGATATCTTTCTGATAATGATTAGCATGGATAGCGGCTCCAAT
>JABDMU010000078.1 GCA_013001285.1 Flavobacteriaceae bacterium | reverse complement strand
TTCGTTACTGAATTGGAAACCATAGATGTAAGTTATGCAACCGATATTCAGCCTATTTTTACGAATAGATGCATACAATGTCATGATCAAAATCACCCAACTGGATTAGATCTTCGTGAAGGCAACAGTTACGACTTACTTGTCAACATAACGTCGTCAAACTATGCGCCTAATTTAAGAATTGAACCACTTAGTTTAGAGAATTCAGTGTTATGGCACAAAGTTATTGGTGATGGTGTATTTGGGCAACAAATGCCTCCTGTTGGAGATCCATTATCAAACTTCGATATAGAAAAGATAGAATCTTGGATTGAATTGGGAGCACCAGATAATTAATAGTATCTTTAAATATCATATTGAAAATTATTATTCGGAAAGTAAAATCAATAAAACTAAATAAATTGCACTATGAAAAACAACTATACTTTACATCCAAGTCAATTGATCCTTTTACTGATGTTTGTTTCATTCTCATTACAAGCACAGTTAAAAATCGTAAAAGTAAATCCAGCCACAGATCGTATTACCATTAAAAACTTTGGTAGTGCTTCTGATCCTATGGATATTTCATCTTATCAATTATGCAATTTCCCAGATTATAGCCAATTAGGCTCCATGACCCTAATAAGCGGTAATTTAAATTTAGCCGTTGGTGCCAGTGTGACCGTTGTGGCCAATATTCCAGTAAACGCTTCAGACGGTGAAATGGGATTATATGTGTCCGGACCATTTGGTAATGCTGCTAATATGCGTGATTATATGCAATGGGGTTCAGCAGGACATCAAAGAGAAGGTGTTGCCGTGACGGCAGGTTATTGGACAGCAGGTACCTTTATTAACGTGTCACCTCCTTATAATTATAATGGCAATGGTACAGATGTAGGTGTTGCATTTTGGGATACATCCCTAAGTACTGAGGATTTTGAACAAAATGTAGCATTTAAAATCCGTCCTAATCCTGTAGAATCGAATTTAAGCCTCTTTTTTCAAAGAAATATGGAAAGTATAGAAGTTGAGATTTATAACTTACTAGGTTCACGGATAACGCGTATAACAGACTCAAATGTGTCAAATAAGACAATAGATGTCTCGTTATGGAAGACCGGATTGTATTTTGTGAAGATCACGACGGAATACGGATCACAGACAAAGCGCTTTATCAAACAATAAAATTGTGCGAATATTCATATTATTTAGCTTAAAATAAGGTTTTCTAAGCACAAATGTGACTTTTTCAAAAAAACTGTGTCTTAATAATAAAGGACATGCAGTTATCCTTGACTAATGAAACATAAAGTAAATCCTGAAAGGCGGATCTCTAAAAAGAAACATTACCAAGACGAAATCCTTAAAAGTGCCGAGTTAAAAGTTATAATGAAACATAAAGTAAATCCTTTACCGGATCCCTAAGAAGAAACATTACGCAGCAGAACTCCAAATCAGATGTCATTCTGGATCAATATCGAAATACGAAGCGCGTGTTTCGATATTTTTGCTTGATTATTTTCCAATACAAAAATTAACTGTTTATCTCCCTTTTAGCGTCTACTTTGCCCTAATGAAGTGATAAACTGTTTTTTATGTAGATATATATAATAATTATGCGTATCTTCAAGTGCACATAAAAATATAATATACTTCCAATAAGATCGCTAGTATATTGCAAAAATTATGTGTTCTATTTTATTTTAGAATATAGCGAATAATTACACATTTACTTTTCTCCTTATTACAATTATTAGTGCCGACTTTTTACTTTAATTCATCCTGCTGGTAATACGTATTATTTATGTTATGGCAAATATATTGCCTTAACGTAATTTGTGATGAATAAAAGCTTCCAATCGAGAATTCTTTTTTGTACTGCGTGGTCATATAAAAATCTGTTCTCATCCCGTATTGCGGGATTTCTTTTTCGTGCAGTATCACTTTTTTTGATACTATATGGCGGGCAAATCAAAATAAAACAATCTTATATTTTACTTCGTTTAGACCATTTTTCTGAATTTGAAAATTCTGGTCGGCCACCACCTTAATCACCTCAAGCTCCATTTTAGTACTTAACACAATTCTCATTTCTATTAATGGCATTCATTCTAAATTACCCGACTTAACGGTATTTATTGCTAAAATGGTAACAATCATTTTTTATCAACCATTAAAAAAATAATATTATGAAACCATTAAAAAAAATTCTTTATTTATTACTAGGTGTAGCCTTTATCACTGGCTGCGAGACCGAATCTATTCAACCAACTGAAGATCCAAATTTAAGGCTATTTGAAAGTGTGACCTCTCCTGAAAAACAGGCAACTTTGGAAAGTATAAATGAACATGCTTTCAATTCAAAATTTCATGTTCCTTTAGGAGAGCAGCTATGTCCAGGTGAAATTGCTTCTGGTGAGGCTGAAATAGGTAGCGTTTTCACTTTTCCCGTAGGTGCTGATTTCTGGTATTTTGAAGCTGAAGCTGGGGATGTCATGAGTTTTGAAGTTAATCGAACCAACTGTAACGCAGATCCTCTTGCGATCTTATGGTTTGTGACAGATTCAAATGAGCTCATTTATATTGGTGAAATTGATGATGAAGATGAACCAGCTTGTACACCTGATTGTATGGCTTATGGCGATCCATATATTTCAGGCGTTCCCATGCCGTTTACAGGCGTTTATACAGTTGGTGTTGTAGAGTGGGGATTTGCTGAATGTCTGGATGAATCAGATACAGGTACTTACGACATTTTACTTACAGGACAGAACACTTGCGTCATAAATATTGATGGCTGTGACACTGGTGTTGCCAACCGGTTTGTAGGAGATTCCAACATGGATGAAATGTTAGATGCTCTTGAAGCTGGGGATTACAGAAATCACGGGCAATTTGTGCGTACGGTGGCTCAGTTAGTGAATACGTGGTATAATGCTGGATTAATCACCTTGGCCGAAAAAGATGCAATCATGGAATGCGCGGGTATGGCAAATATTCCTTCTTAGCATTTTAGGTGTAAAAACGAAGTAAATTAATCAAGGTCTATGATATTCTACGGATTTCATAGACCTTTTTTATTAAATATAATTAAGATATCTATTTTCCAACAAGCCTTTGCTAGCCTACCTGTGCCTCGGCTAAAGCTTCGGATTACTTTCCAATACAAAAATTAGCAAAAATATTACCTAAAAGATCATCATTAGTGATCTCGCCAGTGATCTCCCCAAAATGATATAAAACTTGTCGGATATCAATTGCTAAAAGATCTCCTGACAATTGATCATCCATGCCTTGTTGTACCTTTTGAATTTCTTCTAAGGCCTTCAACAGCGCATCATAATGCCGAGAATTGGTGATAATGGTTTCGTTATTACGAAGGGCTCCTGTATTGACAAAGTCTAGGAGTTTCGATTTCAATTCGTCTACGCCTTCACCAGTTTTTGCAGATAGTAAAATTAAATGAGATTCTTCGACTGCGCTCAGAATGACATTCATTTCATCCTTTTCAATATCAGTAAGCTGGTCGGTTTTATTAGCAACCAGCAGGAGAGGTTTGTCGGGAAATTTATTCTGAAGGCTTTTGATTTCGACAATTTGTCGTTCAGATCCATCAGGATTAAAGTCCGTAGCATCGATCAAATACATAACAACCTGGGCCTGGGTAATTTTTTCGAAGGTTTTCTTAATCCCTATGGACTCAATAACGTCCTTTGTTTCTCGAATTCCAGCCGTATCTATAAATCGGAAGCCAATGCCGCCAATATTCAATTCGTCCTCAATAGCGTCTCGCGTCGTGCCTGCTATATCACTAACAATAGCCTTATCTTCATTCAGCAAAGCATTGAGCAAGGTTGATTTCCCTACGTTTGGCTCACCAATAATGGCAACAGGAATACCGTTTTTTATCACATTCCCTACGGCAAAGGAATCGATGAGATGCTTCAACACCTTCGTTATGCGTTCAATTAGTGCTCTAAATTGATCTCTATTGGCAAATTCAACATCTTCTTCAGCAAAATCCAATTCAAGCTCTATAAGCGACGCAAAATTCATTAGCTCATCTCGCAATGCTTTAATTTCATTACTGAAACCACCGCGCATCTGTTGCATCGCAATTTGATGTGAAGCTTCGTTATCGCTAGCAATCAAATCGGCTACAGCTTCCGCTTGGCTTAGATCAAGTTTTCCATTTAAAAAGGCTCTAAGCGTAAATTCACCTGGATTTGCTATGCGGCAGCCATTCCGAAGAAATAATTGAATGATCTCTTGTTGAATAAACGGACTGCCATGACAGGATATTTCTACCACATTTTCGCCAGTATACGAATGTGGGTCTTTAAAAATAGACACCAGAACTTCATCTAATTCCTTTCCCTCTTTCAAAATATGTCCGAGATGAATGGTATGCGTTTTTTGCTTGTTCAGTTTTTTGTTATGAATCGATCTGAAATGTGTACTACACAAGCTTATGGCATCAGGACCAGATATTCTGATGACAGCAATGGCCCCAGCACCAGAAGGTGTTGCTAAGGCAATAATGTTATCATTTGGATGCATAACCATAAAAATATAGGCAAAAGTAGTAAAATTGGTATCAGAATACGCCGTTCGGCTAAAGAATCAGGTTCTTAACATTTTTTAAGCTAAAAAATCTAGAATTCCTTTTATATTTACACCAAAATCGTATAAAAATGAGAAAGCCCGTTTTATTTTTAATGCTTATTGCTTTTGTAATGTCGTGTAAGACTGAGCCGCAAAAGCCAACCCTTCCACCAGACACATATCAAGTGAATATCAGCACCAAAGGTGTCTATAATGGCCTTAGAGCCCATATTAATATCATGAACGACAAACGACAGGAGGTTCCTGTTGATACCGCCATGATCGTTGATGAAAAAGCGACGTTTACCGGAAAGATCACAAGTCCAGGCTTACGAACGCTCACCGTAAATGGTGTCAAAGGGAACTTACAGTTTGTATTGGAACCTGGAATCACAGATATTGAAGTTTATAAAGACAGCATACCATTCTCTAAAGTAGAAGGTGGTAAGAACACTGAGATTCAGAATTTATATAAATCGGAATATAAAAAATTATCCGATGCCATTGGTGCCAACCGGATTGAAGTCAGTAGGGCTAGACAACAAAATGATACTGCACGGTATGGCCAATTGTATCAGAAATCGATTCAAATGGCAAAGGAGTTGGCAGATTTTCCATATGAATTTATTCAAGCGCATCCCGACAGTGATTTTTCACTTCTCTTGTTAGAATCGAAATTAATTGGTCAAGGTCAAGATTTGGATAAGATTAAAGCTAGTATGGCTTCCTTAAAACCTATTATTGATTCTAGTGAAAGAAATAAGCTCATCGGGCAAAAATTACGAACCTTCATCGTTCAAAAAGAAGCACAAGCAAATTTAGACGTGGGTAAAATAGCGCCTAATTTTTCAGCGCCTGATCCTAACGGAAAAGTCATTGCCTTGAACGATATTAAGGGAAAAGCGACCATCATCGATTTTTGGGCGTCATGGTGTGGGCCTTGCCGAAGAGAAAACCCTAATGTGGTCAAGGTTTATCAGAAATACCACGATAAAGGTCTTGAGATCATAAGTGTATCATTAGATAAACCAAATCAACAAAAGCGATGGACTGATGCTATTAAAAAAGACAACTTAACTTGGCATCATGTTTCCAATCTTAAGTATTTTAACGATCCTGTAGCACGTATGTACAATATAAATTCTATTCCTTCAACCTTTATTTTGGATGAAGAAGGACGTATTGTTGCCAAAAAATTAAGAGGTAAGGCTTTGGAAGATCAGATAGCTTCAATGCTGAACTGATCTGTTAATTAGATTTTTCCCAGGCGTCTCAAAACATAAAGCAATACAATAGGAATTGCCAAAAGTATTACCATTTGTAAGTGCTCTTCAAAGATCCATGTTGCTGTAATTAGTGTGATGATATAGCCACCTATAGCACCACCAAAATGCGCATCATGACCAATATTGCCAATTCTATTTTTCATGCCATAAATGGAATATAAAAGGTAGCCAATTCCGAAGATATAACCAGGGATCGCAATAGGCAAAAACATTAAGTACAGTCCCATATTTGGTTCTAAGAGAATGGCAGAATATAAAACTCCCGTCACCGCACCACTGGCTCCTACAGCGCTATAATGGTATTCGTCCTTATGAAAATAGAAAGACAATAAATTCCCAACAATCAAGCTTCCAAAATAGACCAAGAGAAATTGTACTGGACCTAAATATGAAATAACCTCATCTGCAAAAAAATACAATGTAAACATGTTGAAGAACAGATGCATTTGGTCAACATGTAAAAATGCTGAGCTCAACATTCGTATTTGTTCACCTCTTTTGATTCCGCCAATATTGAACTTATATTTTTCAAAAAATGAAAAATCGCTGAATCCCTTTAAGGAAACGATGATGTTAATAGCAATAATGGCTATGGTAATGACATGTAAATTGCCCATAAAGTATAAACGTAAAACGTCAAATATAGCATATATTTGCTAAAAAATATTTTAGTGCAATTACTGGTTTTCATTCTAGTTTACCCTTTTTTATTCCTGATCTCTATCCTTCCATTTAGAGTTTTTTATATCTTTTCGGATGTTGTTTATGTTCTGGTTTATTATATCATTGGATATCGTAAAAAGGTTGTCACGAATAATTTAAAATTGGTATTTCCGGAAAAAGATGAAAAAACTATTCGGGAGATTCGAAAGAAATTCTATAAACACATGTGCGACATGTTCTTAGAAATGATCAAATCTATATCTATTTCTAACTCTCAATTGAACAAGCGGTTCATTATTAAAAACCCCGAAGAAATAAACCGCTTAGAAGCATTAGATAAAAGTATAATCGTAATGTATGGTCATTATGCAAGTTATGAATGGTCCTTTGCAGTAGAAAACTACGTCACATTCAAAGGCTATGGCATATATAAACCAATAGCCAACAAGTATTTTGATAATTTAATAAAAAGAATTAGATCAAAATTCGGTACTACATTAATACCTGCAAGGAAAGCGATTGCTACTATGACCGAATTTAAGGCAGAAAACAAAAAGTCCATCACTGCATTTTTAAGTGATCAAACTCCGAAACTAAGCAGAGCATATTACTGGCAGGAATTTTTAGGTATCAATGTGCCTTGTTTTATTGGCGCCGAGATGTTAGCAAAAAAGCTCGATCATACAGTCGTCTATTTAAAAATTGAAAAGGTGAAGCGTGGTCATTATGAAGCGGAATTCGTTACTCTGGCAGAAAACCCTTCAGAATATAAAGATTACGATATTACTGATAAGTTCACCAAGGAGCTCGAAAAACAAATCTACAAGGCTCCACAATATTATTTATGGACGCATAAACGTTGGAAGCATAAAGACAATGCTCCTAAAGATCAATCATAGTTCAAACCAGTTGTTGATAGTTTGATGTCTATCGTCAGTTATGAAAGATTTATGAATAAACTCATTGGTGGTGCCATCATAAGTATAATCCTTAGACCATTCAAGGTGATTCTTTGTCAGGGCTTTAATGGCGTCACAAACCATATCAACCTCTTCACAAGTAGTAGTAGGATGGATAGAAAGTCTTATCCAACCTGGTTTTCTCACCAGATCACCAATTGATATTTCATTGGTAAGTTCATGTGATGTATCATAATCAACATGTAACAAATAATGGCCATAGGTTCCTGCACAACTGCAACCGCCTCGTGTTTGGATTCCGAAACGATCATTAAGGATTTTTACTCCTAAATTATAATGTAGATCATCTATATAAAAAGAGATCACGCCCAATCGGTCTTTATGTTGTGGTGCCAATATATTCAGGCCTTCCACATCATCTAATTCATTAAAAATATGTTCTAGAATCTCATGTTCACGTTCAAGCATTTTTGAAGTGCCCATTTGTTCTTTTAGTTTAATTGCCAAAGCTGTTTTGATCGTTTGTAAAAACCCTGGGGTTCCACCATCCTCACGATCTTCAATGTCGTCGATATATTTATGTTCGCCCCATGGATTGGTCCAACTTACAGTTCCTCCTCCAGGGCAATCTGGGATCATATTTTTGTATAATTTCTTATTAAAGACGAGCACACCACTTGTTCCCGGACCTCCCAAAAATTTATGAGGAGAAAAGAATACGGCATCAAGATGAGCTTCTTCATCTTCGGGATGCATATTCATTTCGATATACGGCCCTGAACAGGCATAATCAACAAAACATACGCCACCATTTTGATGCATGAGTTTGGCAATATCATGACAAGGCACTTCGATTCCAGTAACGTTAGATCCTCCTGAAATTGAAGCAATTTTAATCGTGCAGTCTTTATATTTTTCTAAAAGTATTCTTAAATTTTCAATACTAAAAAGGCCTTCAGGACCCGGAGGGATCACCTCTACCCTAGCCATGGTCTCCAACCAGGATGTTTGGTTACTATGATGTTCCATGTGGGTAATAAAAACCACAGGACGCATTTCATCTGGCACCTGGGTATATTTTTGAAGATTTTCTGGAATTTTTAAGCCTAAAATTCGCTGAAACTTATTAACCACTCCAGTCATGCCATTTCCTGCAACAATAAGCACATCATCTTCATTACAGTTTATATGCGCTTTTATGATCTTTTTAGCCTTGTGGTAAGCCATGGTCATGGCTGTTCCAGATTCTGTGGTCTCCGTATGTGTATTGGCTACAAATGGACCAAATTCATTTAATATTTTTTCTTCAATAGGACGGTATAATCGGCCTGAAGCGGTCCAATCGGTATAAATAATTTTCTTAACACCGTAAGGCGAAGTAAATTCCTGATCGATACCAACAATATTTTGTCGGAAAGGTTTAAAATAATCTTCCAATTCGGAATGTCTTGCTTTTTTTGCTTCTTTTGTGATCATAGAATTAAATATTCCCTTTAAAAATACTAAATATTAGCAACTTCTTTTATTTCAGTTATAATTTTATCAGCCAGGACATCTGCCATATTCTGGGATTTAGCTTCAGTATAAATACGAATAATGGGTTCGGTATTACTTTTTCTTAAATGCACCCAAGAGTCTTCAAAATCGATCTTTACACCATCTATTGTGGTGATCTCTTCGTTAGAATATCGACCTTCCATAGCCTTAAGTATGGCATCAACATCTAATTGAGGTGTCAACTGAATTTTCTTTTTACTCATAAAATAAGAAGGATAACTGTCTCTTAGTTTTCGGGTAGATATACCTTTTTCTGCTAACAGACTTAGAAAAAGGGCAACACCAACAAGGGCATCTCTTCCATAATGTAATTCAGGATAAATAATCCCACCGTTTCCTTCTCCGCCAATAACGGCCTTATTCTTTTTCATAAGTGCGACCACATTCACCTCTCCTACTGCACTCGCTTCGTAGGTTTGTCCGTGTTTTTCAGTCACATCTCTTAGGGCTCGAGTTGAACTCATATTACTGACTGTGGGTCCAGGGGTCTTGCTCAGTACATAATCTGCGCAAGCGACCAAGGTGTATTCTTCTCCAAACATTTCGCCATCATTACAAACAAAGGCTAAGCGATCTACATCTGGGTCGACCACAATCCCAAAATCTGCACCTTCCTTAACGACTAGATTGGATAGATCTGTGAGGTGTTCCTTAAGTGGCTCGGGGTTATGTGGAAAATGTCCTGTAGGATCACAATACAATTTAACAGCATGAACACCCAAACGGTCTAACAACCTTGGAATAGCAATTCCTCCTGTTGAATTAACAGCATCAACCACAACTTTAAAATTTGATCGTTCTATGGCTTTAGTATTTACCAGAGGAAGATTTAAAACTTCGTCAATATGCATATCTATGTAAGCATCATTAATGGTGATCTTTCCCAATTCATCTACATCGGCAAAACGCATGGTATTTGATTCAGCTATATCTAAAATCTTTTGACCTTCATTAGCGTCTAAAAATTCGCCTTTGGCATTAAGGAGCTTTAAGGCATTCCATTGTTTCGGATTATGACTAGCCGTTAAAATAATACCACCATCGGCATGTTCCATCGGCACAGCTACTTCAACAGTTGGCGTAGTAGATAAGCGAAGATCGACAACATGAATGCCCAATCCAACTAAGGTCTGCATGACCAAGCTCTGGATCATTTCGCCAGAAATTCGAGCATCTCTTCCAACCACTACTTTATAATGTTCTTTATTTCGTTGTTGCTTGATCCAGGTACCATAGGCCGCTGCAAATTTAACGGCGTCGATGGGGGTTAGATTATCGCCTACCTGTCCTCCAATAGTTCCTCTTATTCCTGATATGGATTTAATTAATGTCATTATCTAAATTTCTCTTTTAGGTTAAGAAAGTAAGTTTCAAAATATTTGAACGAAATGTGCGAGACAAAAATAGTTAATCCTAGACTTAAAACATGCATTAATATGATGGTAATCCAATCGTGCATTTGAAAATTGGCTTGCAGTTTGGAAAAAATAAAGACTATAAGATTAATGACTATGATATGATATAAATAAAGACCATAGGAAATCTCTCCATAATAGATCATTTTTTTGTTTCTGATGGCTACATTATGATTGTTGATACTGATGGCATGAATGAATAATCCAAAGAGCACAGTTATATATAAATTATAGACCCATAGCGTTTTGAAATCGAAAATAGACGTAAAGAAATATAAGACTACCAAGATGGTAATGGCAAGAGGAATTACTTTAAATCGTTTTAAAAATTCTAACTGCTTCTCTTCTTCCAAGATAGCGATCAAGCCACCGAAAAAGATGAAGAAAAATTCCATTTTATATTGTCTAAGAACTGCAAAAGCTTCAATATGAAAGGCTACAAACGAGACTAAAAACAAAAGAAAAAGACTAATAAAAATGCGTTTTTTCTTTATGAAAAACAGAAATGGTGCTATGATGATATAAAATTGTTCTTCAATAGCAATCGACCATAAAATACCCAAAATGCCTCCCACATCATAAGTTCTTGAAAATACATTTGCCATAAAAAATGTATAATACAATATGCCTTCTACAAGATTATAATTGGTTTCAAAAGGAATCTTTAGTATAGGTAATAAAGCGTGGTAAAAAACAAATCCGAAGATCACGATTAAATAATACAAAGGAAATATCTTCAATATTCGCCGCATATAGAATTTTCTAATTGAAAATCGATTCTTCACTTTAGCTTTATAAATAATTCTAATGATTAGAAAACCACTCATGGCAAAGAAGACATCAATAGCCTCATTACCTTTATGGTTTTCAAAAAGAAAGTTAATGTTGGGTAAACCCTGATTTAGACTCAATTGGGATAAGTGAATGAGGATCACATATACTATTAAAATGAAACGGAGTACATCTAGGTTGGGTAATCTCTTCAAAAGATTCTTTTTAATGCCCTAAAATACATATTTTTAAGGAATGAATTATTTAGCGCATATTTACCTTTCCGGTGACAATGAAATGGTGACCTTAGGCAATTTCATGGCCGATGGCATCAAAGGAAAAAAATATAAGAAATACCCTATAGATCTTCAACTTGGCATTTTGCTTCATAGAGAGATCGATACGTTTACTGATGCCCATAAAACCGTTAGGAAAAGCACCAAACGACTACATAAAAATTATGGACATTATTCTGGAGTCATTGTGGATATTCTTTATGATCACTTTCTTGCGAAAAATTGGGATCAATACTCAAATATCCCTCTGGATGAGTATGTAGAGAATTTTTACAATTCATTAGAAGACAATTTCGAGATACTTCCTGAAAGAATTCAAAGGATGACTCCCTATATGATCAGTGGCAACTGGTTACTTAGTTATGCAACAATTGAAGGTATTGCCAAGGTTCTGGAAGGCATGAATCGTCGAACTAAAAACAAATCCAAAATGAATCAGGCGGTAGATGAACTCATCGAATTCTATAAAGAATTTGAAGCCGAATTCACCATTTTCTTTGACGAGTTGATAGCCTTTTCTCAAAAAAAACTAAAAACATTATCTTCACAAATTAAAATTTAATTTCAATGAAAAAATTTGCACTTCTCTCCTTATTACTTATTCTTTTTGTGTCTTGTAGGCAATCGGTTAAAAAAGAAATTGTAGACGAATCTCAAAGGGGCCTGATTACCAATAAGGCCATGGTTGTTTCTGCACGAATCGAAGCATCAAAAATAGGTTCAGATATCTTAGAGAAAGGTGGAAATGTATTTGATGCCATGATGGCTACAGAATTGGCACTGAATGTTGCCTATCAATATGCTGGAAGCATCGGAGGCGGCGGATTTATGGTGTATCGCCTAAATACGGGCGAAGTTGGAGCTCTTGATTACAGAGAAAAGGCACCCTTGGGAGCATCGCGAGATATGTATTTAGATGAAGAAGGTAATGTCATCCCTGAATTAAGCACCGTTGGAGCGATGGCTGTTGGTGTACCTGGTGGTATTGCAGGTTTATTTGAAGCTCATGAAAGATTTGGAACATTACCGCTTGAGGACATTATTAAACCAGTTATTGATTTGGCTTATAAGGGCGTTGTTGTTACAAAAAAACAAGAAGAACGCATTGCACAATATCAACCTTATTTTTCAAAGCCGAATAAAGATTCAATTGTCTTTGAAAAGCCATGGAAACAAAATGATACAATTAAATTTCCTGCTTTAGCAGAAACATTAACCAGAATAATGGAAAATGGAAGGGATGAATTTTATAAAGGTGAAACTGCAAAACGATTTGTTGAGTTCATACAAAAAAATGGAGGTATAATTTCTGAGGAGGATTTAGAGATTTATGAAGCCAAATGGCGTGATCCAATTACTTTCGAATATGACGAACTAAAAATCACTTCTATGTCACCGCCTTCAAGTGGCGGTATATGCTTGGCTCAAATTTTGAAAATGATTGAACCTTATGATCTTTCAGACTACGGTCATAATTCGCTTGAAACAGTCAAATTATTAACAGAAGCCGAACGCCGCGCATATGCAGATAGAAGCTTCTATTTAGGTGATCCAGATTTTGTTGACAATCCTATTGATGAACTTATGGATCCAGATTATTTAAAAAACCGTATGGCTTCATTTTCATTTAATCGTCCTACTAAATCAAGTGAAATTGAACATGGAGAAGTCATGGTACTAGAAAGTATGGAAACCACGCATTATTCAATTGTAGATCAATACGGCAATGCAATTTCGGTTACCGTGACATTAAATGGCGCCTACGGCTCTAAACTTTATAACTCTGAACTAGGGTTTTTTCTAAATAATGAAATGGATGATTTTAGCAGTAAACCAGGGGTTCCAAATATGTTTGGACTCATTGGTGCAGAAGCCAATAGCATATTACCAGAAAAACGTATGCTGAGTTCAATGACACCCACTATTATAGAAAAAGATGGTGAGTTTTATATGAGTTTAGGAACACCTGGAGGGTCTACCATCATTACTTCTGTTTTACAAACTATATTAAATGTACACGAATTCAATATGACGGCACAACAAGCAGTTGATGCACCTCGATTTCATCATCAATGGATGCCAGATGCCGTTATGTTTGAACCAAATAAGTTTGATCCTGATTTCATTTCATCACTAAAAACATTTGGATATGAGATCATCGAAAGAGATAATATAATCACAAGCAAAGTAAATGCAATTCTTGCTTTGCCAAATGGAACTCTCGAAGGTGGCGCCGACGGACGCGGTGATGACACTGCTGTGGGATTTTAAGCTTGAAATGAAATTTATAAAGGATTTAACACGTTTATATCAGGATAACTCAAATAAGGAGAATGCCGAAGGTATGACGGCATATTTTCGAAATAAATTCGAGTTTTTCGGAATAAAAGCAGGCCCAAGAAGAAATTTATTAAAAATTGCCCTAGATGAAAACAAGGAAGAAATAACAGAGCATTACTTCGACATTGTAAAATCCCTTTACAGTTTACCGGAACGAGAATTTCATATGTGTGCGATGGAAATTTATGAACGTCAAAAACGAAAAAAATATGAGGTTCAGGATATTCAAGATATCGAATTTTTAATTGCGACGAATTCATGGTGGGATTCGGTTGATTATATCGCGAAAAATATACTTGGCGCTTACCTTTTAATGTATCCTGACCAGCTTAAACCTACCTTATCTGGGTTTTCAATATCAGAAAACATGTGGCTACAAAGAAGTACGATAATCTTTCAATTGGGCTATAAAACTAAAACTAAGGAGGACATTTTGTTCCAACAATGCATGAAATTTAAAGATTCTAATGAGTTCTTCTTACAAAAGGCCATTGGTTGGGCACTACGAGAATATGCAAAAACAAATCCGCAATCTGTATTAAATTTTGTAAATTCAGCTCTACTTAAGCCATTGAGCCATAAAGAAGCTATTCGAAATATTGTAAAATGAGAAATAGCAAAATTGCAAAGTTACTCGGAAAAATTGTCTTGCTATTGGTGATATTAGCAACGTCTTTTTTCGGCTATCTCTATATTAAATACAACGACGATCTTCCCATTGGTGAACAAGGCGTTGCTGCAGACACTTTAGCTCATAATATGCTGGAAGCCCTTAACTACGAGGCCTATCAAAATACGAATTATCTCGAATGGACATTTAGAAATACAAATCATTATAAATGGGACAAAAACAAAGGGAAATGCGAGGTTATTTGGAAAGATTTCAAAGTGATCTTAGATTTTAACGCATCGGATAACAATAGAGCCTTTGTTCACAATTTTGAAGTACAGGATGAACAGGCAAACGAACTTATTGATAAAGCTGTTCGATATTTTAATAACGATTCCTTTTGGCTAATTGCCCCTTATAAAGTTTTTGATAAGGGAACTTCGCGACAATTGATCAGGCTTGAAGATGGAAAAACTGGTCTTTTGGTAACCTATTCTCAAGGGGGCTCTACACCTGGTGATTCATACCTATGGCAATTTGATGCTACAGGGAAACCTTCAAGTTTTAGGATGTGGACATCTATAATTCCCATTCAAGGCCTTAAAGCCAGTTGGGAAGGTTGGATTACTTCCGAAAGTGGTGCCACGCTCCCAACAAAGCATAAAATTGCTTTTTTAACACTAAATATGGGCGAAGTCAAAGGCACAAAATAACCCATTCCGCATCACTGATTTTTGTTAATAAATTGGTTTATTTAATTTAAAAATGCAATTGGCATAGACTTCATTTTTTAGCCTAAAAAACCTACCTTTGCAACTTTGCATTTCAATGACCCAATTTGAAGAACATATTGAAGTAAAAGGTGCTCGTGTACATAATCTCAAGAATATTGACGTTACGATTCCGCGAGAAAAACTTGTTGTCATTACCGGACTTTCGGGAAGTGGTAAATCTTCATTGGCTTTTGATACTATTTATGCCGAAGGACAACGTCGATATATTGAAACGTTTTCAGCATATGCAAGACAATTTCTTGGTGGTTTAGAACGTCCTGACGTTGATAAAATTGATGGGCTCTCACCTGTGATCGCCATAGAACAAAAAACGACAAGTAAATCACCTCGATCAACCGTAGGTACTATTACAGAAGTTTACGATTTCCTACGTTTGTTATATGCTCGAGCTAGTGATGCTTACAGCTATAACAGCGGTGAAAAAATGATCAGTTACAACGATGAGCAGATCAAAAAATTGATCGTTGAAAATTTTAAAGACCGCCGCATTAATATTTTGGCTCCTGTAGTGCGTTCCAGAAAAGGACACTATCGAGAACTATTTGAACAAATCTCTAAGCAAGGCTTTGTCAAGGTGCGTACTGATGGTGAGATCAGAGAGCTCGTGAAAGGAATGAAGCTGGATCGCTATAAAATGCATGACATTGAAATTGTTATCGATCGGCTTAAAATAGATGATAAAGTTGACAACGATAATCGCCTTTCAGAAAGTATAAACACAGCCATGTATCATGGTGATAACGTGTTGTTAGTTATTGATAATGACACTCAAGAACTGCGTTATTTCAGCAGAAATTTAATGTGTCCTACTTCGGGGATATCGTATCCTAATCCAGAACCGAACAATTTCTCATTTAATTCGCCGAAGGGTGCTTGTTCTAATTGTAATGGTATAGGCACTTTGCATCAGGTTAATATTGACAAGATCATCCCTGATGATAAATTATCCATAAGAGCTGGTGGTTTAGCACCACAGGGCCCACAAAAAAACACCTGGATATTCAAACAATTAGAAATAATAAGTCAGCGTTTCGAATTTGATCTTGGCGATCCCATAAAATCCATACCAAAAGAAGCTATTGAAATGATCTTATATGGTGGCAACGAGAAATTTTCGGTAACGAGTAAATCTCTTGGAGTGACGCGCGACTATAATATCGATTTTGAAGGCATTGCAAACTTTATTGAAAGTCAGTATAAAAATGCTGAATCTACCTCAATAAAACGATGGGCTAAGGCCTATATGGATAAGGTAAAATGCCCTGTTTGTGAAGGCAGGCGATTAAAGAAGGAATCACTTTATTTCAAGATCAATTCAAAAAATATTTCCGAACTCGCTCAACTTGACATTATAGATCTTGCGAAGTGGTTTAAGCATTTAGATAAACATCTTTCAGAAAAACAAAAACTCATTTCAGCTGAGATAATAAAAGAAATAAGAACGAGAGTTCAATTTCTACTAGATGTAGGCCTCGATTATTTAACGCTGGATAGAAGTTCAAAGTCATTATCTGGCGGAGAAGCACAACGAATAAGGCTAGCTACACAAATTGGTTCGCAACTGGTTGGTGTTTTATATATTCTTGACGAGCCAAGCATTGGACTTCACCAAAAAGATAATCAAAAACTGATCAATTCTCTGGTGTCTTTAAGAAATATAGGCAATTCCGTAATAGTCGTTGAACATGATAAAGATATGATCATGCATGCTGATCATGTTATTGATATTGGACCAAATGCTGGAAAACATGGTGGTGAGATCATAAGTGAGGGCAGTCCAAAGGAATTATTAACGCATCATACTCTAACTGCCGATTATTTGAACGGTTCAAAGGAAATTAAAGTCCCTCAAGAGCGTCGTAAGGGCAACGGAAACTTCATAAAATTAAGTGGTTGTACAGGCAATAATTTAAAAAATGTAACCCTAAAAGTTCCCTTAGGATTAATGATTGGTGTCACTGGCGTTTCGGGCAGTGGAAAATCTACCTTGATCAATGAGACCTTATATCCAATTTTAAACAATTACTATTTCAATGGTGTAAAAACACCTAAACCTTATAAAAAGATTGAAGGTTTAAAACATATTGATAAGGTGATCGATATTAACCAATCACCCATTGGGCGAACCCCTAGAAGTAACCCTGCAACCTATACAGGTGTTTTTAGTGAGATCAGAAGTTTATTTTCAAAAATTCCTGAGGCCATGATAAGAGGTTATAAACCTGGTCGATTTAGTTTTAATGTCGCTGGTGGTCGTTGCGAAACCTGTAAGGGTGGCGGATTACGTGTAATTGAAATGAATTTTCTCCCAGATGTTTATGTTGAATGTGAAACCTGCCAAGGAAAGCGATTTAATCGTGAAACGCTTGAAATCAGATATAAGGGTAAATCAATTAGTGACGTCTTAAATATGACCATCAATGAGGGCGTAGAATTCTTCGAACACATTCCAAAGATCTATCGCAAATTAAAAACCATAAAAGATGTAGGATTAGGTTATATAACCTTAGGCCAACAAAGCACCACATTATCTGGTGGTGAAGCGCAACGAATTAAATTGGCCACTGAATTATCTAAAAAAGATACTGGAAACACCTTCTATATCCTCGATGAGCCAACAACAGGATTACATTTTGAAGATATCCGCGTTCTGATGATCGTTTTAAATAAATTAGCCGATAAGGGCAATACGGTATTAATTATTGAACACAATATGGATGTTATAAAAATGACCGATTATATTATTGATATAGGTTATGACGGCGGTAAAGGTGGCGGAACCATTGTAGCAGAAGGTACTCCTGAACAAGTTGCCAAGCACAAAACAAGTTATACTGCCGAATTCCTTAAAAAAGAATTAAATTAGCACGTTAATATTATCAAATATGAGAAGAGAACAAAATCCAAAAGGTTGGAATGAAATAAAAACAAATGACTCGTGGGCCATATTCAAGATCATGGGAGAATTTGTTGAAGGCTTTGAGAAAATGAGTCGTATTGGCCCATGTGTATCTATTTTTGGATCTGCGCGTACCAAACCTGAAGATAGATATTACCAATTGGCATCTGAGGTTGCTCAAGGCATTGTTGAAGCTGGATATGGGGTTATTACTGGTGGTGGACCTGGAATTATGGAAGCAGGAAATAAAGGTGCCCATTTAGCTTCAGGAACTTCCGTGGGCTTAAATATCGATCTTCCTTTTGAGCAGCATGATAACCCATATATAGACCCTGATAAGAATTTAGATTTCGATTATTTCTTTGTTAGAAAGGTCATGTTCGTTAAGTATTCACAGGGCTTTGTGGTCATGCCTGGAGGTTTTGGAACACTAGATGAACTGTTTGAAGCCATCACATTAATTCAAACTCATAAAATAGAGAAATTCCCTATCATCATGGTAGGCACTGAATTCTGGACTGGTCTATTTGATTGGGTAAAGGAGGTTTTACTCGGAAAATTTTCAAATATTAGCGCAACCGATCTGGATCTAATACATCTAGTAGATACGACAGAGGAAGTAATTGAGATCTTGAATACATTTTATAATCAAAATGACCTTGCTCCCAATTTTTAAGCGTTCAAGGATTCATCCCTTTTTTTATGAATAAGAAAAAATTAATAGCTTTATTTTTATGTCTTTTCGGGCTTTCGCTGGGTTTTGCTCAAGAAACTTTCAATGTGATGTTTT
This sequence comes from Flavobacteriaceae bacterium, assembly GCA_013001285.1. Classification (GTDB taxonomy): domain Bacteria; phylum Bacteroidota; class Bacteroidia; order Flavobacteriales; family Flavobacteriaceae; genus JABDMU01. The sequence goes on along the minus strand of JABDMU010000078.1, from coordinate 50,609 downwards.
ATAATGTCTTGAATTATCCGGATCAAACTCCGGCATCGAGAATTGATAATTTGGAAGCTATTATTACAAATACTCAGCCCGATATTTTTATGGTATGTGAAGTAAATAATGTTCAAGGCTCGAATAATATTCTAAATATGCTTCAAGGGGTTAAACCGGATTATGCAGGCGCAAATTTTGTTTTAAATACATCAGACGATACTACAGGCAATCAAAACGATCTTCAAAACATGATGTATTACGATGCCTCAAAATTCATATTGGTGTCACAAGATGAAGTGCCAACAACCGTTCGTGATTTTAATCATTATGTGCTTAAATTAAATTCGGTTGATCAAAATACAAATCCAATTTTCCTAAATTTATTTGTCTGTCATTTAAAAGCTTCAAGTGGAGACAGCAATCAAGCCATAAGATTTGAGATGGTTACTGAACTCATAAGCTACATGGATGCAAATCTTGCAAATGACGATTTGGTTTTACTAGGTGGTGATCTTAATCTTTATACGCATACTGAAAATGCGTTTATTGAATTGGTAGACACATCTAATAATATCACCTTTGTTGACCCGGCCAACCGTCAAGGAAGCTGGCATAATAACGTCAGTTTTGTAGATGTTTTTACACAATCTACACGAACACAAACAGGATTGGGTGGCGCAACAGGAGGCTTCGATGATCGCTTCGATTTCATAATGACCTCCGAAAATATGATCACAAATTCTGATCTTTATTATGTTCCAAACTCCTATAAAGTCTATGGCAATAATGCCAATACCAATTGTTATAATGATGAAATTATTAGCTCAAATTGTGCTGGACCTGAATATGACCTCACCATAAGAAACGAACTCTATCAAATGAGTGACCATTTACCAGTACTGGTTCAACTTGAAACATTTGAAACGATACTAGGTGTTGAAGATTTGGTTCAAAATGCTTCATTACAAGTATTAGGTCCAAATGTGCTTTCAGATTGGCTCAGGCTTCAGGCAACATCTGCTCACCTAATTGGCGAACGCCTTTCTGTATTTAATCCAATCGGACAAAAAATGACCTCAATGACAATAAATGATTTAAACCAATTTAAAATAAATGTATCTAATTGGTCATCAGGCATATATTACGTAGTTGTATCGAATAATTACATTCAACCAATTAAATTTATAAAAAAATAATTGAAGAAAGCCCTACTCTACATATCGATTTTCCTACTGTCCTCAACGGTCTTCGCTCAAAATAAAATTGACATCAATGCTGTTTTTGATTTAGAAGAAACGAGTATTAATATCAATCAATTTATTAGCTACAAAAATGAATCGAATGTAAAACTTGACACCATTTATTTAAGTGATTGGAGCAATAGTTTTTCGACGAAAGTAACGCCTTTGGCAAAACGCTTTGCTGAAGAATACAGTACAAAATTTCATTTTGCTAAAAATGAAGATCGCGGATTTACCGCAATTATCTCTATTCAAAATGAATCAACAGAGTTATCTTATGAGCGTCTTCAAAAACATCCAGATGTCATAAAAGTCGTTTTATCTGAAACATTAGAACCAGGTGAAAGCTATAAGTTGAATTTAAGCTACATTATTAAGTTGCCTAATGATAAATTTACAGGCTACGGAATTTCTCCTTTTCAGGAACTGAATTTAAAATATTGGTATATCACACCAGCGGTTTTTGACGGACAATGGCATTATTTTAGTAATAAAGATCTTAATGACCTTTATGTTCCTAAGGCTGATATCACTTTACAATTTGAATTTCCAAGGAATTATGTACTAACCTCTGAGTTAGATTTGATTGAAACAACTCAAAAGGAAAACAGTCAAACTTTTATTCTTTCAGGAAAGGATCGTGTTAACACAAAACTCTTTTTATCAAGATTTCCGAAGTATAAAACCATTCAGACCGATAATTTTTCAGTGATCTCAGATATAACCGAGAAAGATTTAGAAGCAACAGACATGGCTGTTATCACTGATAAGGTCACACAATACATTGAAAAACATCTCGGTGATTATCCGCATGAAAAATTGCTTGTTACAGAAATTGATGCCTCTAAGGACCCCATATATGGATTGAATCAATTACCAGATTTCATCAGACCATTTCCAAAGAATTTTAAATATGAATTGACCCTTTTAAAAAATACTATTGGAAATTTCTTAGACAATACGCTTTTAATTAACCCACGCAAAGAACAATGGTTAAAAGATGGGATTCAGATTTATTTTCTCATAAAATATATTGAAGAAAATTATCCTGACATGAAGCTTCTTGGGTCGTTTGCAAATATGTGGGGCGTACGTGCTTTTCACGCTGCAGATTTGAATTTTAATGATCAATATGGGATTGTTTATATGCATATGGCGCGCACAAATCGTGATCAACCCATTGGCATGGCAAAAGACTCTTTACTCAAATTTAATCAAAGACTGGCCAATAAATATAAAGCTGGAGTGGGCTTGAAATATCTTGATGATTTTGTTAATGCCAATATATTAGAGGCATCTGTCAAGGAATTTTTGACCCAAAACAAAGTGAAACCAGTAAAAGTGAAGGATTTTGAATTGTATTTAAAATCGAAAACTGACAAGGATATCAACTGGTTCTTTAACGATTATATTAATACACGAAAGAAAATAGATTTTAAAATAAAAAAAGTTGAAAAATCTGAAGATTCCATTACACTTACCATAAAAAATAAAAAGAAGAACAATATGCCAGTGTCATTATTTGCTTTGAATAATGATTCAATAATTTCAAAAACCTGGGTTACAAATATCAAGGATGAAAAAACAATTACCATACCACGTAATGAGGCGAACAAACTCGTTCTTAATTATGATCAGACCATTCCTGAGTATAACCTAAGAGACAATTGGAAATCGTTAAAAGGTTTTTTCTTTAATAGTAAACCATTACAATTTAGACTGTTCAAAGATTTTGAAGATCCTAATTATAGTCAGGTGTTTTTGATGCCTCAAGTAGAATTTAAAAATATTTATGATGGTATAACCACTGGATTAAAAGTTTACAATAAAACCTTATTAAGAAAACAATTCAGCTATAAGTTTTCACCTCAATACGCAACAAAATCGAAAACCTTTACTGGATCGGCTTCATTATTTTATACGCACAATGTTCAGAATAAGGATCTGTTTAGGCTTTCTTATGGGGTTCATTATAGTTTTCAATCATATGCCGAAGGACTTTTCTTCAGAAAGTTAACACCTTCATTATCACTAACGTTTAGAGATAAAGATGATTTGAGATCGAACAAGCGTCAGTATTTAAATTTCAGATACCTTGATATTAATAGAGATAAAGATGTAAATAACATTTCTGAAGTTGATGACCCAAATTATAATGTCATGAATATACGCTACGTTTATTCAGATGATAATTTGATCAATTACAAAAAATGGTTCGCCGATTTTCAAGTTGCCAAAACATTTGGGAAAATTTCATTTAACTACGAATACCGCAAACTTTTCGAGAGTAATCGACAATTAAATATTAGACTCTTTGGAGGAACATTCTTATATAATCGAAATCCAGAAGGCTTCGACTATTTTAATTTTGCTCTAGATAGACCCACCGATTACCTGTTTGATTACAACTACCTTGGGCGCTCTGAAGCTTCAGGAATTTACAGTCAGCAATTGATCATCGCAGAAGGCGGATTTAAATCGAAATTAGAAACACCTTTTGCCAATCAATGGATCGCAACAGCTAATGTAAGTACGACTATCTGGCGTTATATTCAAGCCTATGGCGATATTGGTTTTGTTAAAAACAGATACAACGATCCGAAATTCGTTTATGACTCGGGAATTCGCTTGAATTTGGTCACCGATTATTTTGAAGTTTATTTTCCTGTTTATTCCAATTTAGGTTGGGAAATTTCGCAAGCACATTATGATCAAAAAATACGCTTTGTATTAACGGTGGACCCACAAACTTTACTCGGTCTTTTTAGACGAAAATGGTATTAAAATGGATTTTAATATTTTGAATTATTCTTAACAATTTTTCCAATTAGTGTCATTTACTGAATATTTTTTAATGAAACCACAGAATTACTACTAATTCTGCACTTTATTAACGTGTTTTGAGATTGTAATTTTCATAAACTTTAGCTACATTTGTGCTTTAGGAAAGTCTTATTAATGCAAACAAATCCAGATATAAAAACCAGCATGTCATTTGATGATTTCAAGAGCGAGATCATGAACGACTACGCCATTGCAATCACCAGTCGGGAATGCAGTGTACTTGGACGTCGGGAGGTGTTAACTGGCAAGGCTAAATTTGGCATATTTGGAGACGGCAAAGAGATTCCCCAGTTGGCCTGGGCCAAAGCATTTCAAAACGGCGACTTTAGGTCGGGCTATTACCGTGACCAGACCTTTATGATGGCTATTGGCCAATTAACCATCGAACAATTCTTTGCAGGACTTTATGCCCATACCGATATAGAAGTAGATCCTATGAGTGCGGGTCGACAAATGGGCGGTCATTTTGGTTCGCACAGTCTTACCAATGATTATGAATGGAAAGATCTTACCAAGCAGAAGAATTCAAGTGCAGATGTCTCTCCTACAGCGAGCCAAATGCCGCGACTATTAGGCTTGGCTCAAGCTTCAAAAATATATAGACATGTCAAGGGAATTGACACCACCAAATTCTCAAATAATGGCAATGAAATTGCTTGGGGAACAATAGGTAACGCAAGTACCAGTGAAGGTTTGTTCTTTGAAACTATCAACGCTGCCGGTGTTCTTCAAGTTCCAATGGTCATTAGTATTTGGGATGATGAATATGGTATCTCAGTACACGCCAAACATCAAACAACAAAAGAAAATATATCTGAAATATTAAAAGGTTTTCAACGCGATGATGAAGCCAATGGCTATGAAATATTAAGGGTGAAAGGCTGGGATTATGTAACATTGATTGAAACTTTTCAGCAAGCTTCAGAAATAGCTCGAAATGAACATGTCCCTGTACTTATTCATGTACAAGAATTAACGCAGCCGCAAGGACATTCTACATCTGGATCGCATGAACGTTATAAATCGAAGGAACGGCTAGATTGGGAGGCCGAATATGACTGCATCGCTAAAATGAGAGCTTGGATGATTTCCAATAGTTTTGCCAATGAGGAAGAACTAACTGAGCTTGAAAAATCAATAAAAAAAGAAGTACGTGAAGGGAAAAAAGCAGCTTGGAATGCCTTTATTTCACCCATTTTAAGCGAACGACAAACCGTATTGAGTTTGTTAGAATCTCTCTCAAATTCAAGCGCAAATAAAGCCTTTATTGAAAAACTGGCAAGCGATCTTTTAGAAATTCATGAGCCATTAAGAAAGGATATTGCAAGTACAGCAAGAAAAGCGCTTCGATATGTCACAGGTGAAAGTTCTGATTCCAAAGTTCAGTTGCAGGCCTGGCTAAATAACTATTTTGCAGAGATCCAACCTAAGTACAGTTCACATCTCTATTCTGAATCGAAGTACAATCCTATTCATATCGCTGAGGTTAAACCTACTTATAATGATGCACAAGAAGAAGTTGACGGACGCATTATTATAAGAGATAATTTCGATGCCATTTTTAGCACATATCCTAATGTTCTTGTTTTTGGTGAAGATTCGGGAAATATTGGTGATGTTAATCAAGGCCTCGAAGGACTCCAAGAGAAGTACGGTGAATTTCGTGTTGCCGATACAGGGATTCGCGAAGCGACAATATTAGGTCAAGGCATCGGTATGGCCATGCGTGGCTTACGCCCAATTGCTGAGATCCAATACTTAGATTATTTGATGTATGCACTGCAGATTATTAGTGACGATTTAGCAACGCTTCATTACAGAACAAAGGGTAAACAAAAAGCTCCTATGATTATACGAACACGTGGTCATAGGCTTGAAGGTATTTGGCACTCGGGCTCACAATTAGGAGGCGTGATCAATCTTATGCGTGGCGTTTATGTTCTAGTTCCGAGAAATATGACCAAAGCTGCTGGATTTTATAATACAGTACTTGAAGGCGATCAACCTGCTTTGATCATCGAATGCTTAAATGGTTATCGACTAAAGGAAAAATTACCAACCAATGTTGGAAAATTTAAAACACCTATTGGAGTCGTAGAAACTATTAAAACTGGATCTGATATTACATTAGTTTCATATGGTTCTACTTTAAGACTTGTTGAACAAGCTGCTATTGAACTACTAGAAGTTGGTATTGATGCTGAAGTTATTGATGTGCAAACATTGGTACCATTTGACCTCGATCATAATATTGTAAAAAGTATTGAAAAAACAAATCGATTAATGATCATAGATGAAGATGTCCCAGGAGGTGCTTCTGCATTTATTTTAAATGCGATCATTAATGAGCAAAATGCGTTTAAATTTTTAGATAGTCAACCAAGGACTGTCACAGCCAAACCTCATAGACCAGCCTATGGCACAGATGGTGACTATTTCAGCAAACCTTCCACCGAGGACATTTTCGAAGCTGTATACGACGTAATGCATGAAGCCATGCCATTAGATTATCCCAAACTTCGTTAACACTAATTAGCATTTCGCTTTTTTTTCGTTCCTTTATTAAAGATTAATTATATTTAATCTCTAACATTTATTGAATGCTAAATAAATCTGAACGCGCCAAATTTAGAAGTACCATCTTTAGACATTTAGATGGTATTGCCACCTCAACTTCCGCCTATGCATTACATGAAAAGGGTGTCTTAGAGCATCTGCTCTCCGAAAAAAGATCAACACTAGAACGACTTACAAATAAATTCAAAGCCAATGAAGGTTACCTCAATGTGGCATTACGAATACTCTGCTCACAAGGCTGGCTGGTTCAGCATATTGACAATAAAACAGATATAATAGAATACGAAATCAATGAGAAAAGTAAGGAAGCTTTTGAACTTGTCCCACTCTATAAAGACGTCGTAAATTTATTGACCTATTCAGTTAAATTTCCTGAAGAAGGTGTTGGTGCCGATGCTTTTATCGCTTTAGAAAAGATCTTTAAGAAATTCGATTCAAATTATGGGCTAAGCGATTTAAATGAGAATGGTATTCAATACCAAATTCTGAAACATATGGAAGGTGTTGTTGCAGCACCTATCATAGTTATGCTCGGTGTTAATGGTCTTTTTCATAAATATTTTATGGAAGCTTCATTTCGAGCTCAAGAATATCACAAGAATCCTGAAAGTTTTAAAAAGATCTTAGACTTTTTAACCAAATTAGATTGGTTTAAAAGTAAAAATAGCACCTATCAATTTACTGAAAAGGGCTTATTCTTCGCTAAAAGAGCAAGCGCATATGGCGTCACAGTTTCTTATTTACCAACTTTTCTTGAATTGGACTCGTTGATATTTGGAGATCCGTTAGTCTTAAAAACAGAATCTTCTGACGAAGCCGAAAAACACGTGCATCGTGAAATGAATGTTTGGGGAAGTGGTGGTGCACATTCAACATATTTCAAAGTTGTTGATGAAATTATTATAGAATTGTTCAATAAACCTATCGATGAACAACCCAAAGGAATTTTAGATATGGGATGTGGTAACGGGGCATTCATTCAACATATATTTGATGTTATCGAACAACAAACCCATCGTGGAAAATTACTTGATGACCATCCGCTTCTTCTTGTTGGAGCAGATTTCAATAATGCAGCCTTGAAAGTGACCAGAGCAAATTTGATCAAGGCCGATATTTGGGCAAAAGTAATCTGGGGAGATATTGGTCGTCCTGATCTTTTAGCTAAGGACCTTAAAGAAGATTACGGTATTGCACTTGAAGATTTACTAAATGTGCGTACCTTTTTAGATCATAACCGCATTTGGGATCCTCCAAAAACTATTTCAAATATCAATAGCACCTCCAAAGGAGCCTATGCTTTTCAAGGGCAGCGCATTAGTAACAACCATGTGGAAGACTCCCTTCTAGAACATCTAGACAAATGGAAACCTTACGTTGAAAAATTTGGACTTTTGATTATTGAATTACATACGGTCGATCCAAAACTCGCAGCACAAAATATCGGTAAAACTGCTGTCACAGCATATGATGCAACCCATGGCTATTCCGATCAATTCATCTTGGAAGTCGATGTGTTTAATTCAGTCGCCAAAAGGTCTGGACTTTATCCAGATGAACGCTATTTTACAAAATTTCCGGATTCAGATTTAGCCACAGTAAGTATTAATTTATTAAAAGGAAAAAATACTCAATACGAATGAAAAAAAATTATAAAGATGTAGGCTTAGCTATTTTAAGAATAGGAACTTCAGCTATGATGTTGTCTCACGGATTACCAAAAGTTGAAAGAATTTTTGCTGAAACCATTGAATTTTCTGATCCTTTAGGTGTAGGCGCTTCAACTTCCTTAACCTTGGCACTTATTGGTGAAGTCATTGCTCCTCTATTCATCCTTGTTGGATTTAGAACACGATTGGCGGCGATCCCTGCCCTAATGACCATGCTGGTAGCTGCATTTGTAGTGCACAGTAGTGATCCTTTTGCAACCAAAGAAAAGGCGCTACTGTACGCTTTGGCCTTTTTAGTGATTTTGATTGCTGGTCCTGGCAAATATGCAATTGAAAAAAATTGATCGACTCTTATTAGTCAAAAATTTGAACAAGTAGTTCTTTTAATATGTCACCATTTGGTAGTGCATTTGCGCCAACGCCTTTACTTTTTATATCGTAGGTTCTTAATGTAGAGATCACCTGACTGACCTTTTTCATCGGAAAATTTTTGGCTGCATTGGCATATTCACTTACGAAATATGGATTTATTCGTAAGGAGGAGGCCACCGCTCTAGGTGATTTGTCATTAAGACCATGATAATGCAATAATTGGGCAAAGAAATTATACAATAAAGCAACGGTAACCACCACGGGATTATCTTTCGGATTTTCAGCGAAATAATTAATGATCTGAAACGCCTTGACTTTATTTCTTTCACCAACGGCTTTTCTCAATTCGAAATTATTGAAATCCTTCGAAATTCCGATATTCTCCTCTATCAGTTCTGGAGTTATCTGTCCACCTTCATTTATATTTAGCTGAAGTTTTTCTAATTCGTTATTTATTTTGCTCAAATCAGTTCCAAGAAATTCAACTAACATCTGAGCCGCTTTAGGAGCAATAGAATATTTTTTGGCAGATAGAACACGTCTGATCCATTCACCCACCTGATTCTCATAAAGCTTTTTACTTTCAAAGACAACACCGACCTTATTTATGGCCTTAAATAAAGCCTTTCGTTTGTCAAGTTTTTTATACTTATAATTGATTACTAATACGGTTGTCATTTGAGGATTTTCGGCATAACTCGTCAATTTTTCAATTGTCCGTGACAAGTCTTGAGCTTCCTTTATAATGACTACTTGCCGCTCTGCCATCATCGGGTAGCGTTTAGCATTAGCAACAATATCCTCGATACTCACATCTCTTCCATACAGCACCATTTGATTAAACCCTTTTTCGGATTCATCCAATACGTTATCTTCAATATATTCAGATAGTTTATCTATATAATAAGGCTCTTCACCCATTAGAAAATAGATTGGCTTTAATTGGCCATTCTGAATATCTTTTACCAGCTGTTTAACTTCGTCCATTAAAAAAAAATCACCAAATTTGTGAGGTGCAAAAACTTAATTTTCCATCCTATACGTTTCGACTCAAAAATAGCGAAAATAATACTCTTATTTTTGATGAAATTCGTAAAAAATTTGTGGTGCTACAACCCGAAGAATGGGTGCGTCAACATTGCATTAAATTTTTGATCGAGGAAAAAAACTATCCGACGTCATTGATCAATGTAGAAAAAACGCTAATCCTTAACGGACTAAGGAAACGCTATGATATCGTTATTTTTAATCCGGATGGCTCTATCTTTTTGATCGTTGAATGCAAATCTTACAAAATTAAAATCACTCAAGACACTTTTGATCAAATTGCGCGATATAATATGGCTTTAAATGCAAAATATTTAATGATCACGAATGGCTTGGAGCATTTTAGTTGTTTTATCGATTTTAAGAAAAAATCTTACGCCTTTTTAAAAGAAATTCCTAAATTTATCAGATGATTAAAAAATCCCTCATTCTCTTGCTATTAGTAGTTTCTACTATGAAATTAAGTGCACAAAACAACAAGCTTTTGGGCACTTGGGAATCAAAAGATCGAGATCTACCTGTTCAAATGATCTTGGATGAACGCGGCTTTATTACATTCAGGTCCAATGGAATTCTTATGGGAGGTGTTGGTTATAATATAGACGGCGAAATGTTGAGAATGACCTATAAGATCATTAAAGATAGATCTAAGATGAAGATCTCGATCACTATCCGGGATTTGCTTAAAAAAGAAATTTTAAAACGCGATACCGGTTCTATCGAGTTTTTAGATTCGAACAATATTAAAATGTGTTTTAAAAGGACTTTGCAAGAATCTAATTCGGTAGCTAATGATTGTAGGTATTTCTTAAAAATAGATTAACGTGAATCTTGCCATAGTTATACTTAACTGGAACGGCAAAGAGCTTCTTGCTAAATTTTTACCTTCTGTTATTGAACATTCTGCTACCGCACAGATTTATGTAGCCGATAACGCTTCAAACGATGGCTCAATTCCTTATTTAAAAGATCAATTTCCTCGCATTCATTTAATAGAAAATCCCACCAATGGAGGCTATGCGAACGGTTATAACATGTCTTTAAAACATATCGAAGCCGATGTTTATTGTCTATTGAACAACGATGTAGAGGTCACAGCAAATTGGTTAGACCCTATCTTTGATATATTTAAAAAGGAGCCTACAACAGCAATAGTTCAACCAAAAATTTTAGATTTTAATAATAAAGACACCTTTGAATATGCTGGTGCGGCAGGAGGCTTTATAGATAAATATGGTTTTCCATTTTGTAGAGGACGAATTTTTAATACTCTTGAAATTGATGAAGGTCAGTATCATGACAATGCAGATATTTTCTGGGCGAGTGGTGCTTGCATGTTTATTAGAAAAAACGTGTTTGACGAATTGAATGGTTTTGATGGCTCCTTTTTTGCACACATGGAAGAGATCGATCTGTGTTGGCGAGCCAGAAACTTGAAGTATAACGTAAAATACGTTGCGGATTCAAAAGTCTACCATGTTGGCGGTGCAACGCTTACAAATACAAATCCTCAAAAAACCTATTTGAATTTTAGAAATTCATTATTCATGCTTGTTAAAAACCTTCCAACTAATAAACTGGTTTCCGTATTATTCGTTCGTTTGTTTCAGGATGGTATTGCAGGATTACGCTTTATCCTAAGGTTTCAATTCATTCATTTTTTCGCTGTTTTGAGATCTCATTTTAGTTTTTACATGCAATTAATAAGGCGTATTCGATCACGAAATTCGGAGCTTAAAATTGAAAAATACTACAAAACCAAGTCTATTGTTTGGTCCTATTTTATCAATAAAAAAAGCGTGTTCAATCGTTTATAAAATAGTTAGTAAAAGTTTTGTTAATGTTATATTTAACATTCAAATATTATCTACTTTTGATACGATTATTTAACTAAAATTAATCTTAATTAACATTATGAAAAAATTATTATTGTTGTGCCTATCAACAACCCTATTACTTGGGTCATGTGTGTCGAAAAAAGAATTTACGGCACTTGAAGCAAAGCAGAAAGAAACTCAAGATTTATTGAATACTGCAACGGTCAAATTAAATACCTGCTTAGAGGAAAGAGCATCGGCAATGTCGCGAGCTACTGCCTTAGAAGAGCGTATTGCAGATTTACGTAAAACTAACGACAACCTTATTCAGAGCAATAAGGATTTAACCATGTTAACTGCCAAAGGTGCAGAAAACGTAGAGAAGTCCTTAGAAAGCATGAAAGAAAAAGATCTAAAGATCACAAGATTACAGGATGCTATAACTAAAAAAGATAGTGTCATGTTAGCCTTAGTGACAAGTTTGAAAAAGGAAGTTGGGATCAATGATCCTGACATCGAGGTCAATGTCGAAAAAGGCGTTGTGTTCATATCTATTGCTGATAAATTATTATTTAAAAGCGGTAGTTATACAGTAACAGCTCGTGCGCAAGAAGTCCTTGCAAAAGTGGCCAAAGTAATCAATAGTAAACCAAATTTTGAAGCTATGGTTGAAGCACATACCGACAATGTTCCTTATCAAAAGGATGTGTTATTAGACAACTGGGATCTGAGTGTGAAACGTGCAACTTCTGTAGTTCGTGTTTTAGAAGATCTAAAAGTAAATCCGCAACAATTAATTGCAGCCGGTCGTAGTTATCATGTTCCATTAGTGGCAAATGATACAGCCGAGAACAGATCAAAAAACAGACGTACAAGAATTGTTGTACTTCCAAAAATTGATGAGTTCTATGAAATGATCGAAACTGAAATGAAGAATTTATCTACTGGCGGACAGTAATTTAAAATGAAATGTTGAAAAGCTCAATCTTTAAGATTGGGCTTTTTTTTTAGAATATTTCCAAACTGCCTTTCCCTTCACGAACAATTAATGGCGTATCAGTAGATAGATCGATCACAGTTGATGCTTCATTTCCGCCATAACCACCATTTATGACCAGATCAACCCGCTTATCCCATTTTTCCAATATAAGTTCTGGATCTGTAGTATATTCTATGATCTCATCTTCATCATGAATTGACGTAGAAACAATTGGATTTCCCAAGGCTTTTACTATTTCAAGAGCAATATTATTGTTTGGAATCCTTATCCCTACCGTTTTCTTTTTTTTAAATGCCGAAGGTAAGGTCTTTGCACCTGGAAGAATAAAGGTATAAGGACCAGGCAGTGCGCGTTTTAATAGCTTAAAAGTTGATGTACTTATTTGTTTCACATAATCACTCAAGTTACTCAGATCATGACAAACAAATGAAAAATTCGCTTTTTCAAGTTTCACATCTTTGATACGTGCAATTTTCTCCAATGCTTTGGTATTTGTAATATCACAACCCAATCCGTAAACAGTATCTGTTGGATAAATGACCAGTCCACCCGATCTTAATATAGCAACGACTTTAGCAATCTCCTTTGGATTTGGATTTTCCTCATATATTCTAATAAACTTTGCCATAAATCACCCCATTATTTCAAGTTTAGCAAAACGCAATAATAATTTTTTTGTACCTCCTTTTTCAAATTTGATCTCAGCTTTAAGATCGGCGCCCACACCTTCAATTTTGAGCACTTCACCTTTACCAAATCGCTGATGGTTAACAATATTACCTACACTTAATTTACTATCAAATAAATTAGTATTGCCCTTTGACCGCTTAACCGGTTTCAAATTCTTTGGTGTACTAATTTTAAAACCTTCTGGTTTCGTTTTTTGAGTTGAGCGTTGTACAGGTTTTTTAAACCGAATTTTATTTGCTGGAACATCTCCAAAGATACTTGCATCCAGCATTGGGTTAAACCGACGTTCTTCAATTGGTGTTAAAATATCTAAATATTCATCATCGATTTCTTCAATAAATCGACTTGGTTCAGAATCGATTAATTTTCCCCAGCGGTAACGCGATAAAGCATAAGTTAGATACGCTTGTTTTTCGGCACGCGTTAAGGCCACATAGAACAAGCGTCGTTCCTCTTCTAATTCACTTCTTGTGTTCATACTCATTGCACTTGGAAATAGATCTTCTTCTAGTCCAACTATAAACACATGAGGGAATTCTAAACCTTTGGCTAAATGAATGGTCATCAATGCTACACGATCTTTATTTCCATCGTCATTATCAAGATCTGTCGCCAGTGCCACATCTTCCAGAAATTCTGCTAATGATCCTGTTGAATCCGCCAATTCTTTTTGTCCTTCAACAAAATCTTTGATCCCATTAAGAAGTTCTTCAATATTTTCCAAACGTGTGACCCCTTCAGGAGTTCCATCTTTATTGAATTCTCGTAACAAGCCACTTACCTTCACTACATGTTCGGCAAGTTCAAAGGCATTTACCGCTTTATTCATGACCTGAAAACTTTCGATCATGGTCCCGAAGTTTTTCAATTTTGTTTTGGTTCCAGAATTAACACCAATATCCAGTTTATCAATGGCTTTGATGACCTCAAATATTGTGCGCTCATAACCACTTGCTGCAACGATCAATCTATCAATTGTAGTTTGACCTATTCCTCGTCCAGGGAAATTTATAATACGTTTGAGCGCCTCTTCATCAGCAGGATTGATGATCAAACGTAAATAGGATAATACATCCTTGATCTCCTTTCTCTGATAAAATGATAAGCCGCCATAAATTCTATATGGAATATCCCTTTTTCTCAAGGCATCTTCAATAGCTCTCGATTGTGCGTTGGTTCTATACAACACTGCAAAATCCTTATGCTGCAATTGAAGTTTCATTTTATTTTCAAAAATGGTACTCGCAACATAACGCCCTTCATCACCATCGGTAAGCAATCGATTTACTTTTATTTTTTGTCCTGTTTCATTGGCCGTCCATACCACCTTATCTAATTTCATGGTATTCTTATCGATGATCGAATTGGCAGCCTGAACAATATTTTTTGTGGATCTGTAATTTTGCTCTAGTCGAAATAATTTCGCATCCGAATAATCCCTTTGAAAATTTAAAATGTTATTGATATTAGCGCCTCGAAACGCGTAAATACTCTGAGCATCATCACCAACAACGCAGATATTGTGAAAACGATCAGCGAGTGCTCTTACAATAAGGTATTGTGAATGGTTGGTATCTTGATACTCATCAACCAATATGTATCTGAAACGATCTTGATATTTAGCAAGAACCTCCGGAAAGCGCGTTAAAAGTTCGTTGGTTTTTAAGAGCAGATCATCAAAATCCATTGCGCCTGCTTTAAAACAGCGATCGACGTATTCTTTGTAAATATCACCTAATTTTGGTCGGCGAGCCATGGCATCGGCTTCAATCAAGTCGGCATTTTGGAAGTATGCTTTTACAGTGATCAAACTGTTTTTATAAGATGAAATTCGAGAATAGATCTGTTTATATTTATAAACATCCTTATCCAATTTCATCTCTTTGATGATCGAGGAGATCAGTCGCTGAGAATCCTGAGTGTCATAAATGGTGAAATTGCTTGGATAGCCGAGTTTATCGGCTTCAAACCGTAAAATTTTAGCAAAAACCGAATGAAAGGTCCCCATCCATAAGTTCTTCGCCTCGCTTTCACCTACAATTTGAGCAATTCTGCCTTTCATTTCTTTTGCTGCTTTATTCGTAAAAGTCAGTGCCAAAATATTAAACGGGTCTACCCCTTGACTCATAAGATAAGCGATCTTGTAGGTCAGCACTCGAGTCTTGCCAGACCCTGCACCAGCAATAACGATCATAGGCCCATCTTTTTGTAAAGTAGGTGCCAATTGTGCCTCGTTCAATTGCTTAAGAAATGCTTCCAATTATTAAATTTTTAAAGTGTGAATTTAGCCAATGTTGTTCGTATAATTAAATGGATAATTGATAACTTATAAACAATTGAAAATCTATGAATAGTTTAATAAAAATTTGAATATCTTTAAGCCTTAATACGATTCTTTTAATGAGAAAAACTTCACTAATAAGTCTTATCTTTTTTTGTGTAATATGCGTTTCATATGGTCAAAATGAACGCAGCGAAGGAAAGATCATAGAAGCATTCGGACCGACATTCGACATAGAAAATCCAGATATTGAAACAGATACCTCAGCCGAACTAAAGGTAATTTTTGATGTCTCACAATCTTCCGACGACAAATCAGTTATAAATAAATATATTGAAACTGCCGCCCGCTTTTTAAACATGCATGCCAATGCTGGAATGGAAGCCGAACAATTAAAAGTAGCTTTAACCATACATGGCGGAGCATGGCAAGATATTTTAAATGATGACGCTTATGAAGCATTGCATGGCGTAAAAAATCCGAATTCGGAATTAATTAAAGCCTTGAACAATGCTGGTGTTGACGTGATTTTATGCGGTCAAACAGCGTCTTATAGAAAAATAGAAAAAGAAGATATCATCCCTGATGTAAAATTGGCCTTGTCGGCAATGACAGCCTTATTACAATATCAAAATAAGGGTTACAGATTTATTAAATTTTAAAACTAAATTATGAAATACTTAGTATTAGTTGGCTTTTTGTTCTCAATTGGTGTGGGTTTTGCTCAACACGGACTAGACAAAGACATTGAAAAAATGGAATCAAAGGTCATTGAATGGCGACGTGATTTTCATCAGCATCCAGAATTATCGAATCGTGAATTTAAGACAGCTGAAAAAATTGCCGCACACTTGAGAAGCTTAGGCATGGAAGTACAAACTGGGATCGCACATACTGGTGTTGTTGGTTTGCTAAAAGGCAACCAGCCAGGAAAAGTTTTAGCCTTACGTGCCGATATTGATGCCCTTCCAGTACCTGAGCGTGCAGACCTGCCATTTAAATCTACAGCTACAGGAACATTTCGAGGTGAAGAAGTGCCTGTAATGCATGCCTGTGGGCATGATACTCATATTGCAATATTAATGGGCGTTGCAGAGATCATGGCAAAGAATAAGGATAAGATCAAAGGGACTATAAAATTTATCTTTCAACCTGCCGAAGAAGGTGCTCCTCCGGGTGAAAAAGGTGGTGCCAAAATGATGGTGGAAGAAGGTGTTCTTAAAAATCCAGATGTCGATGCCATTTTCGGTCTTCATATTGGATCAGCTCAAGAAGTGAATACAATCGCCTATAAATCAGGTGGCATAATGGCGGCTGTAAACAGCTTTGAGATCAACGTTTCAGGAAAACAAACACATGGTTCTATGCCATGGGGTGGCGTTGATCCTATCATGGCCAGTGTTAAGATCATAGATGGACTTCAAACGCTTGTTAGTCGAGAAATGCCATTAACCAATGAAGCTGTCGTACTTTCCATCGGAAAGATATCCAGTGGTGTTAGAAGTAATATCATTCCAGAATCGGCACAAATTATCGGTACCCTGAGAACTCTAGATGCTGACATGCAGGCTCAGATCCATAAACGTATGCGAGAAATGGTTCCTGCAATTGCCAAGGCATATCGTGCAGAAGCTACGATACACATTGATGAAGGCTACCCAATAACCTATAACGATCCCGCGTTGACCGCTCAAATGTTACCATCCTTAAAGGCAGCTGCAGGTGAGGACAAAGTATTTGAAATAAAAGCAATTACCGGAGCAGAGGATTTTTCATTTTTTCAAAAAGAAGTTCCTGGCTTATATTTCTTTTTAGGTGGAAAAGCGCCAGATGCTACTGAAGTATTCCCACATCATACTCCAGATTTCTATATCGATGAAAGTGGCTTATTACTTGGTGTTAAAACCTTTGTTCAATTATCTTTTGATTATTTAAACAAGGAGTAAGATGGATCAGATTTTAGATGTTATATCTCAAATCTCCTGGTGGATGTGGATCCTTATTATCCTAATCGTGATCGCCATTCGTGACGTTTTTGTTCAAAAAGCTCATACTATCAGTCATAATTTTCCAATTTTAGGGCATTTGCGCTATTTATTTGAAAGTATTGGTCCAGAAATGCGTCAATATTTTGTTGCCAACAATAGAGAAGAATTACCCTTCAATCGCATAGAACGTGGCTGGATCTATGCATCTGCAAAAAAGGAAAACAATTATGAAGGGTTTGGAACTGATCGCGATATTTATTCACATCAGCATATTTTCATTAATAACGCCATGATTCCTTATAAAATAGGCAAAGACCATCCCAATACACTGGATCATAGCTTTTTACCCTGTGCGCGAATTATAGGTGCATATAATAAACGTAGAAAGCCATATCGTCCTGCCTCGGTCATTAATATTTCGGCAATGAGCTTTGGTTCATTATCTGCGAAAGCCGTTGAATCCTTGAACAAGGGGGTAAAGATGTCACAGGCATATCACAATACAGGTGAAGGGGGGCTCTCGCCATACCATTGTCATGGTGGTGACGTTGTATTTCATTTTGGTACAGGATATTTTGGTGTCCGCTCCGATGATGGTGGCTTTTCGATGGAAAAGATGATCAAACTTGTTGAGGACAATCCTTTTATTAGAGCGATTGAAGTTAAACTCTCTCAAGGTGCAAAACCAGGAAAAGGCGGTGTATTGCCTGGTAAAAAAATAACAAAAGAAATTGCTGAAATTCGTGGTGTGCCAATTGGAAAAGATGTGCTTTCACCTCCCAATCACAAAGCCTTTTCTACGATTCCTGAGCTTGTTGAGTTTATCGAAAAAATTGCGGAAGCTACTGGGTTACCGGTTGGTGTTAAAGCAGCTATAGGAAAACTTGAGCAATGGGAAGAACTAGCTGATTACATGTTGGAAACAAATAAAGGTCCTGATTTTATAGCTGTAGATGGTGGTGAAGGCGGAACAGGTGCAGCTCCACCAAGTTTTGCCGATCATGTTTCGTTGCCATGGGTTTATGGGTTTAGTGACCTATATAAACTGTTTAAAGCTAAAGGGTTGTCAAAACGAATTGTGTTTATTGGTAGTGGGAAGCTCGGATTTCCAGCAAAAGCCGCTATGGCCTTTGCCATGGGCGCTGATTGCATTAATGTAGCTCGAGAAGCCATGATGAGCATTGGCTGCATTCAAGCTCAGATTTGCCATACCAATCGCTGCCCTAGTGGAGTGGCCACCCAGAATAAATGGTTACAAAATGGCATCAATATACCCTTGAAGTCAGCCCGGTTAGCACAATATTTTAAAACCTTTAGAAAAGAGCTAATTGAAATTACGCATGCTGCAGGTTATGAACATCCGTGTCAGTTTCATATGAGGGACATTGAAGTTAATGTAGACGATCATAATCTTTCTAAGGAATTAGATAAAACGTATAATTATGAAAAAACTCCTGTACCTTTCATATCAATGCAAGAATTAAAAGATTGTAAATATTTAGGCGGAAAATTGACGCCGTAACAACATATACTATGGATTTAGTTAAACTATTTGAGGTTTTACTTTACGCCGTCCCGGCCATAATTACGGGATTGATTGCGTATTATTTTTTTAAAGAACATACAAAAAATGAAGATGGACGAAGGCGTTTTTTGTTGCATAAAGATATTCAAGTCAATACCTTACCAATTCGACTTCAAGCCTATGAGCGAATGGCTTTGTTTTTAGAGCGTATTTCTCCAACCAAATTACTTGTAAGGGTTCATCCAACATCCTCAGATAAAAATAGTTATGAGTCATTACTTATAGCAAATATTGAACAAGAATTTGAACATAATTTATCTCAGCAAATTTATCTATCTGACGAGTGTTGGAATATAATTACAGCTGCAAAAAATGCTACAATTCAATTGATCAGAAAGGCTGGATTATTAGAAAAAACAAATTCTGCTGATAAGCTTCGTGAAGTGGTTTTAACCGAAATGATGGAGAAACGGGCACCAAGTGATGCGGCATTGTCATTTATTAAAAAGGAAGTGAGTGATCTTTGGTAAACTAATTATTCTTTCAATTCATTTGAAGGTGATTTCGCGTACTTTTCTTTAGCGTAATCAAATCCTTCCTGCCACCACTTAACCATAAGCCGTTTACTAAAGATCAGTGAGTTTTCTGTTAATCGTGTTGGCGTGTAAAATAAATTTAACTTAACATCCTTATTCTTTGCAGCAAGCTTTCCAATGACAATGTCATTTCGCTCTACTTGATCTAATAAATGCCCAAATAGACTGATCATAAGGGAAAACGGGTTTTTACCTAAAACCTTCTGCTGTTCCATAGTTTCCGATTCGAGCACAATAGCGTCAACTTCTGTGGCTCCACGTTTTATAGCTTCTCGAATTGGGACTACACAACCCAATCCGCCATCGGCATATTCATAGCCATTGACCTTAGCCAATGACATAAATGGAATATAATTGCATGAGATCCATATCCACTCACAAAACTCTTCATATGAGCATTCCTTTATCGACTTATACTCAACCCTATTTTTTGATAAATTGGATACTGTAACCACAACATCCTTTCCTAATGCTCTTAATTCTTCGAATTCCGCTCGAGTAAATTGTTTTCTAATATTACGTTTAAGGGCTTTACTTTCACCAAACGTCCGTTTCATTTTGATGAATTGCCATAGCGAATTCATAAAATCAATAGATACATATTCACGATTTCCTCTTTTTCGTTGCACAAAAGGGCTTACGCTGAAGATATCGTTTTGCCTGACATTAGTAAAAATCTTATAGATTTTTGGGATATTTTTAAGTGCTAAATGAGAAACCAATAAACTGCCGGTCGAGGTGCCAAGCAACATATCATATTGTCGACCTTGATTTTCGATCAGAAATTGTGCAACTCCTCCAGCAAAGGCGCCTTTACTTCCACCTCCAGAAATAACTAAAGCTCTCATTTAATTTTAATTTTTAATCAAATTCTTTGCAAATTTAGATAATTGCCAGTTGAAATGACCTTTTGCTTGCTCTAAATTTTCTAAACAGTGAAAGTTGCATTCATCAATCATTTTTAGATATTGGAATGCGGTCATTCTTATTTCGAAATTATGTTTTGGGCCTGTGTAACCCCTTAATTCTTCAATAAACTTAACCTTAGAATCTTTATCATATTCTGTGGTAATAGATGCCAGTAATAGCCACAACAGTCTGATATTCTTATTGTTCAATCCAATTAAGCTTTTCGTTTGCGACAAATAACGCATTCTATCTTTTGGGAAATTATTCCAAAGATTGAATAATGCGTTTTCAATGGTTATATACGATTT
Organism: Flavobacteriaceae bacterium; assembly: GCA_013001285.1. Taxonomy (GTDB): domain Bacteria; phylum Bacteroidota; class Bacteroidia; order Flavobacteriales; family Flavobacteriaceae; genus JABDMU01. The sequence goes on along the minus strand of JABDMU010000078.1, from coordinate 29,762 downwards.
ATCAAGTAATAAGGCTTCATATTCCTGCTTTAAGGTTTCAGGGATTTCCCTCAGATTTTCAGCAATTGCTTGTCTCACTTTATAACTGCTCTTAAATACCTCAGCATTTATTTTTTTTGGATTTTGGGCGATCAATTTAACTTTAGCTTCGTCCGAAATACCAGACAGCAGATAATCATCACATTTTGATGAATCCACTTCACAATCTACCATAAGATATTCTTGAATAAATACAGAATTTAACTTTAAAGCATCTAAAGCACGATCTATAGGGAAATCTGTAGTCTCCAACCATACTTTTGTAAATTCTGAGAGATCGCGCCCACTAGCCTTCTCTGCCTCTTTAATAAAGTGGGACGTATTAACATTTTTAAAGGCATTTGCATTTAAGTAATTTTGAATAGCTTCCTTAAATGCGGTCTCCCCTATTAATTCATTTAGCATGAATAATGTCCATGCTCCTTTTTGATAGAAGGTCAAGCTACTTGAATTAGGATCTAAAAGTCGTGTGCCTTGACCCATTTGCTCTTGTATATACAATTGTTGAGCTGATTCGTAAAGTTTCCAATAAAAATAATCAACACCGAAGGCTTGCTTCTCTACGAGTAAAGCATAATAAGTCGCAAATCCTTCCTGCAACCAATGATGTGTTCCAGAGGTGGCAGTGACCATATTTCCGAACCATTGATGTGCTAATTCATGAGCATTAACATTCACATAATTAAAATCATTAAAACCTATGGAGTCTACAACATAACGATCAGAAAAAATAGTAAGTGATGTATTCTCCATTCCAGCATAGAGGAAGTCGTGTACAGGCACTTGTTTATAATTTTGCCATGGATATGGTATGCCTATTTGGTTCTCAAGGAAATCGAACATCTTTTTAGAATAACGGTAAGTTGGTTCAAATTTAGTGGAGTCTTCAGGATAATAGTACATCTCAAGGGGAATACCACTATTAGAATATTCGATTTTTTTATCAAATTTCCCAACAACGAATGCCAACAAATAACTAGCCATAGGCTGATTCATATTAAAATCCCATCGGGTGTTTTTTCTGCCAACCTCCTTTTCAACTAATTGACCATTGGCAATCACATCATATCCATTTTTGTAGCTGATGGAAAGATCAAATTCAATTTTTTCATTCATATCATCTATACTGGGCATCCAATTACTTGTATACTTCCCTTGTCCCTGGGTCCATATTTGCTGCTGTTTATTTGGGCGTTCAACAAAATACAAGGCTTTTTTAGGAGTAGTAATCCAACTAATCATGAGTTTATGACTAGAATTCGCCTTAAAATCATCCCTAATTATGATATGCTTACCGTTATATTCGTGCTCGTGTGTACCTCCATTATTTAGCATCACTTCGGAATGTGTGAAGTTTTTTGCATCCAAATAGATAGAATCAACATCGTTTTTGATCAAAAACTCATATTCAATTTGGCCTGCAACCTGAGAATCTTCAAAATTAAGTCCAAATATGTCGACCTTTGCTTTTAAGAAGTCTACATCGTGGCTTTGTTGTGCTAAAATTGATAAGCAAAAACAACAACTTAAAATGAATAGCGAATTTTTCATATGGTACTTATAGCAAACGTCACGCCAAATTAATAATTATACTTGTGAATAGTTCTAAAAGAATTAATTTAGTTCAATGAATTCAAGCTTCCTTCAAACCCCTATTGATTTCCTAAAAGGTGTTGGCCCAAATAGAGCCGATCTTCTACGAAAGGAACTAGGAATTCAAACCTATCAGGACCTTCTAAATCTTTTCCCCAATAGATATTTAGACAGAACCAAATATTACAAAATCGCTGAACTCCAGCGTAATTCATCTGATGTTCAGATCGTTGGAAAAATAATAGGTCTTAAAGAAATCCAGCAAAAACGAGGCAAACGATTGGTTGCTAAATTCAAGGATTCAACCGGAGAGATGGAACTGGTTTGGTTTAGAGGACAAAAATGGATCAGAGAAAACTTGAAATTGAATACAGATTATGTCATTTTCGGGAAGGTAAATTGGTTTAATAATACGTTTAGTATGCCTCATCCAGACCTGGAATTGTTGGTAGAGCATAAGCAAAACATAAGATCTGCTATGCAACCCATTTATCCTTCAACCGAAAAATTAACAAATAAAGGGCTTACCAATCGCGTTTTGAGCAAGATCATGCAACAATTGTTCCTAGAAACAAAAGGAAAGTTCAGCGAAACCTTATCGGAAGAGTTGCTTTCCAAATTTAAGATGCTCTCAAAAAGTGACGCGCTGTTGAACATCCATTTTCCTAAAAGTCAAGCGCTCTTATCAAAGGCCGAATTTAGACTCAAATTTGAAGAATTATTTTTCATACAACTACAATTAATTTTAAAAAATCTCATCCATAAATCCAAGATCAAGGGGTTTAATTTTGAACGTGTTGGACCGTTGTTCAATACCTTTTATAATTCACATTTACCATTTGAATTGACCAACGCACAAAAGCGAGTCATCAAAGAAATTCGATACGATCTTGGAAGCAATGCGCAAATGAATCGATTATTACAAGGCGATGTTGGATCTGGTAAGACCATAGTAGCCCTAATGTCAATGCTCATAGGGGTTGACAACGGTTTTCAAACCTGTTTAATGGCACCGACTGAAATTTTGTCAGTCCAACACTATAATGGATTACTTGAATATTGTAACAAATTGAATATCAGTATAAAGCTATTAACAGGTTCAACCAAAACTTCAAAAAGAAAAGAAATTCATGAATCATTAGAAAATGGCGACTTAAACATCTTAATTGGAACCCATGCACTGCTTGAAGATAAGGTGAAATTTAAAAATTTGGGACTCGCTATTATAGATGAACAGCATCGTTTTGGAGTTGCTCAAAGAAGTAAACTTTGGAGAAAAAATATAACGCCGCCACATATTTTGGTCATGACAGCCACCCCTATTCCAAGAACTCTTGCAATGTCGGTTTATGGCGACTTGGATATTTCAATTATCGATGAATTACCAGCTGGAAGGAAACCTGTTAAAACCGTGCATCGCTATGACAATAATAGATTGAAAGTATTCCGATTTATCAGAGATGAAATTGCAAAAGGACGTCAAATATATATCGTATATCCATTGATTCAGGAAAGTGAGAAAATGGATTATAAGGATTTAATGGATGGATATGCCAGCATTGAGCGTGAATTTCCTAAACCAGAGTATCAGATCTCAATAGTTCATGGAAAAATGAAGTCTTCAGACAAAGATTTCGAAATGCAGCGTTTTATTAAGGGGGAAACACAGATTATGGTAGCTACAACCGTAATAGAAGTTGGTGTAGATGTGCCAAATGCATCTGTAATGATCATTGAAAGTGCAGAACGCTTCGGTCTGTCACAACTTCATCAGTTGAGAGGTCGCGTAGGTCGTGGGGCTGAACAGAGCTATTGTATTTTAATGACAAGTCATAAACTAAGCAATGATAGTAAAATACGGCTAGAAACCATGGTACATTCAAACGACGGATTTGAAATTGCTGAAGTCGATCTAAAGCTAAGGGGTCCTGGAGATATCATGGGTACGCAACAAAGCGGAGTATTGAACTTAAGGATAGCAAATATTGTAAAAGATAAGGACATATTAGCCGAAGCACGCTATATGGCAAAAAAGATACTTAGTTCAGATCCTGGCTTACTGGCCATAAAAAACAAAAATATCCTGAACACCTATAAACAGATGGCCAAATACAAGAATATTTGGAACTATATCAGCTAAATTAGTATTGAAACCAACTGATTTACAGCCTTGTATTGATATTTGTCGACATATTATGAACTTCATCGATTGCCAGCACCTCTTAACGAGTATTACTTCTTTTTAATCGATTTTATTCATTTAGAAATAACTCTCCTTATACATTTACACCATAATTCCCTCCCCAAATTTAACTAAAATGAAAAATTCTATTTGTGCTATCGTAGTATTATGCCTGACATTTGTAAGTTGTCAAAAAGACGAGTTAACAGATGTAACAATGTTCCAAACTGTAGATACAAACGCTGCAGATCTTGAAACCCGAGGACATAACCAGACAAGAGTAAAGGAAGAACTTTGCTTGTACTCTCCACTTGTATCTTCAACTGATGCCTATTTAGGTTGGGTTTATATAACTGTATCAGAAGATTTTGTAAAAGTAAATTACCAATTGAATAAAGGTTGGAGGTTTTCAACTACAAGTTTAGATATATTAGAATCTACCAACTATACTGATATATTAGATGTTGGTACTCCAGTTGCTTCAGACTTCGAATATCAAACAAATCATAAAGGAGGCGCTCCTGTAAGTGAATTTGCCTATAAAATTTCAAAAGTCGATTTTAATCCCTTAGCATTTTTTGCTTCTCACGCTTTAATTGCAAATGATGAAGGTAAAACTTCTAATGTATGGGCTGATATCTGGGAATCGTATATCTCACTCGACCTTAGAACCTGTGGTACCTGGTATGTAGAAACCGAAGCATGTGTAGGACTTGACAATACTGAGTTTTTTATTCCTTTAAGCGAAGAAACATCAGGAAGATATCCGCATGCCGGAACAACATCTGATGTTGTAACGTTAACTCCAGAATCTCCAATAGCAGAAGGACACCTAACTATGGATCTTAATTTTGGTGGATTACCAGAAGAAATGGATGATGCCATATTAAGCATAGAATTCATTGACCTTGATCTACATCAAGACCTGATTACTGCAGGTGGAAATGTCATAGCTTTTGAAGAAACGTTCACTCTCAGTACTGACGAAGGAGAAATCCTAGCAATATTAGATAAATCAAGCTTATTCGATGGTTCATTTGTATGGACAATCGAGATTGACGATGACGAATTTGAAGGCTCATTTTTAAACTTGAATGTAACTTATACTTCTCGACTAGAATTAATGTCGGGTAATGGAATAAATGTCTCAAACACCTCAGAAGAAATGATCAATATTGGTATTTGTGGAATGACTTCCAGTGAACTATAAAAATATTACGCAACTCTATTAATTAATTTCATAATTACTAAAAATGCCAATACGTTTGTACTGGCATTTTTTTATGTAAAACCCTTTGTACTTCCTAGGCTTTTCATAATGCTATTAAATTGTCGAGTTTTAATTGATATCTTTTCCTTTTTCTAATTTTGCCATATTTGTTTCTATAGCCACTTTGTTTCCTGGATCGGGTACTCTGCTCAATGCTATTTTTAGATGTTCTAAGGCCTTTTGATAATTGCCTAGAGCCGAATAACCTCTAGCTAGTCCATAATCTGTTGGCCATGTGTCTGGATGCTTTTCAGCATTCATTTTAAATATTTCTAATGCCTTTTCTTTCATCCCGAAGCCAATGAATTGTCGTCCTAATTGATGGGCCTCCAGAACGCTAGCTTTAGGCAAAAAACTTTCATATAAGGCCATGGCTTCGGCTTGTTTACCCATTTTATTGAGGATACCGGCTTTAATATTGGTATTGTTAAATGTTTGCTGACTGAAGAACTTTCCAGTAATAGCATCATCAATCCATTTTAAAGCTTCATTTAAATCGCCACCATTATTCATGGCGAATGCGGCAGCTTGTTCCCAAGTTTGTCTGTTAAATCCGGGTTGATCCTGTAATTTCTTTTTGATGTCTACAAGAACGATATCTGGAACATTAACTTCAATTTTAAATGGGATTTGTTTTTTTTCCCAATTTAAAACAGCTGTAGCTGAATTAGGGGTTACATCAACAAAATTATAAGTTAATTGCTCAACATGCGGTATGACTTTAGTTTGCACATCCACACGCAAAGCATCCTCGGCAGGATCATAGAAAAAACTGCCCCAAGCTGTACTGTTTTTTGAAAAAATGACCGTTGCTCCACCATTTTCTTTAATGATCATATGCAATCCATATTTTCCCGCACTTAATGCTTGCCCTTCAATAGTGACATCATCTGTGAATTTAATAATGGTATTTTCATTAGCTCCAGCCCGCCATGGCGATTCTGTTGCTGTTCCAAACCCTAGATTGTTCATGCCATAAGGCACGAGTTTCCCCCAGATTTCTCTCCCATTGACGCTGGGTCTTGAATAACTGATATAAATTTTTGAAATACCTACGGTTTGTGATACAGAGGCTTTTTGGCTACCTCTTGGCAGGTCTAATTGTGCATTGGCATTTAACGAAGTACAAAGTAATGCCAAGACGAGTGTACCCAAGTACACCATTGAGTTGAATTGTTTCATTGGAATTGATTTAATTAGTTGTACCCTCAAATTACAACATTATCAATTTCAGATTGTTACAAATCTGTTAATTAACTATTCGTTAAGAAGCGATTTAACAAAGGCATCGAATTCTTTTTGGAATGTGATGTATTTCTCCCCAGTAGCTGGCCCATTAAATCCAGTATGTATTTTGCGTACTTCGCCTTTCTTGTCGATAAAAATGGTTGTTGGATAGGACAATACATGATTTAACATGGGCAATTTTTTTTGTGCTTCGGTCTTGCTTGAAGTGCCAACTTGGGCTAAAAGAATAGGATATGGTATGTTTAATCGTTCTTTCAATCTTGCTATACCTTCAAATGCTTTTTCTTTGGTCTTGGCATATTCAAAAGCCAAAGCAACAAATGCAAGATCTTTGTTTTTATTCTGTTTTACATAGGTTGAATAATACCGACTTTCGTCGAGACAATTCGGACACCATGTTCCCATTATTTGAACGATGACCACCTTATCTTCAAATTGTTTATCATCAAGTGATATCATTTTACCTTCGGAATTTGGAAATGAAAAATCGAAGCGATCATAACCATCTTTAAGAAAGGTCAAGTTGTCTGCGTGAGGCAATTCATAACCGTCGTTTCTTATGGCTTCAAAAGGTTCTTTCCAATGATTTCCAGAGTAAAACTGGCCTCGCATAATGGAGTCTGTGACTGTAGCAATAAACAAAAAGGCATGCGCACCATCAAATGCAGAAAGGCGCATTTTATTCCCATCCATATGACCTTCCAAATATCTGTAATCCCCAGTTGTGGTTCTAAAAGTTCCAGTAACTTTTCCATCAACTTGCTTGAATATGCCTTTAGCTATATATTCATCTCCTTTTATGCCTTTGCTAAAGACAGCTTCCCAAACACCTGTGGCATCCTCTGACGGACGTTCAGAATCACTAAAACGTGTTTTATTACCGTATTCAGCATAAAATGGAACTACACGTTCAAGACTTTCTTTTATGTAATTTCCTCTAAGATCTTTTCCATCAAATACAGCAGCGAAATAACCTTCATAGACTGGGAAACGAATAAAGATTGAATCATTACGATATTCAATTTCATCTACATTAATAACTTCTTCGGCATTGAACATATTTAAAGTTTTATCTGCAAGGACTTCAAAATTAAAAGGAAGCACTTCCGAATCCTGAACCTCCAGTGTTGCTCTGTAAATACCTTCTGATAATTCATTTTTGAGGTCATTCTGACACGAAGTTAGACTCATAAAGAGGCCTATAAATATTAGATTTCGCATGTGTATAGGTTTTGATCTGTTCCCTAAATAACAACAAAATTTTAGATAAAAAAAAAGACGTCTAAAACAGACGTCTTTTGATTTATAATTTAATTTAAAATAGATCTCCTATTGATCTTTTTTATCACCTTCTTTTTTCTTTTTTAGCTTGGCACTCATTTTGTCAAGTTCAGCTTCTTTCTTTATCAAATCGGCATTATAATGAGCAAATTTTTCAGCTGAAATTTTTCCTTCTTTTTTCATCTTTAATAATTTGTCTCTTTCTAATTTAATAGCTTCCCGATTCTCCTTGATGCTCATTTCATAAGCCGCCATTTTTTTATCATCGGCTTTATCCTTCGCTTCAACTTTCTTAATATTTTCCTTTTTTACCTCAGCCTTTTCTTTAGATTCTTCCTGAGCATTCATGGTTTGAAGTCCACCAAAAAGCATTAGCGAAAACATCAACATAATTAATTTGAGTCTTTTCATAATTTTAAATTTTATTAATTTTTTTTACAAATTGCTCAGTTATACAATAACAATTACAATTTGAGAAATTAAATGTATCTCAATTTATACCGAAAAATTAAGATTATCCATATTTATCGATGTAATCATAGTTTTTTACGTTGACAATTTAGTAATTCATAATTTGAATGCTTAGTTCATTATTCTATCTTTGCTGCTTGAAAAAGTAGCACGAATGAAGATTTCATATAATTGGCTAAAACAATTCATCAATTTAGATTGGGAAGCTGAAAAAACCGGAGAACTTTTAACAGATCTGGGTTTAGAAATTGAAGGTATAACACCTTTTCAATCAGTAAAAGGTGGATTAGAAGGTGTTGTGGTGGGTCATGTCTTGACCTGTGACAAGCATCCAAATGCCGATCGCTTGAAAGTGACTACTGTCGATATTGGTCTTGACGAGCCAGTAAAAATAGTTTGTGGCGCCCCAAATGTTGCCGCTGGTCAAAAAGTTCCCGTAGCTACTATTGGTACTGTTCTTTATTCTTCGGAAGGTGAAGCATGGACTATTAAAAAAGGAAAGATAAGAGGTGAAGAAAGCCATGGGATGATATGCGCCGAAGATGAATTAGGTCTAGGATCTTCTCATGACGGCATTATGATCCTTGACAAAAAAGCAGTTATTGGAACGCCAGCCTCCAAAATTTTTGAAATTGAAAATGATGCGGTCTTTGAGATCGGTTTAACACCAAATCGTGCTGATGCCATGAGTCATTATGGTGTTGCACGTGATTTAAAAGCTGGTCTTTTACAGCAAGAGATAAACATAGAGCTCATCACGCCTTCAATAAGTTCATTCCATATTGATAATCGTTCTTTAAAAATTGATGTTGATGTTATTGATAAGGAAAGAGCACCTCGTTATTGCGGTGTCACCCTCAGTGGTTTAAAAGTTGAAGATTCGCCATTGTGGCTTCAAAATAGATTGAGAGCCATTGGCTTATCACCCATCAATAACATTGTTGATGCTACGAATTATGTTCTTCATGAACTCGGTCAACCCTTACATGCTTTTGATGCAGCTAAAATCGCAAAAAATAAAATTGAAGTAAAAACTTTAAAATCTGGCACAAAATTTATCACCTTGGACGGCGTAGAACGAGAATTGCACCAAGAGGACCTGATGATCTGTGATGGTGAAAAACCAATGTGTATTGCCGGTGTGTTTGGCGGGATGCATTCTGGGGTTACTGAAAGCACGACCAGTATCTTCTTAGAAAGTGCCTATTTTGATCCTATTTCAATTAGAAAAACCGCAAAGCGCCATGTCTTAAATACGGATGCATCATTTAGATTTGAACGTGGTATAGATCCAAACATCACCGAATATGCCTTAAAACGTGCATCGTTATTGATCCTTCAAATTGCGGGTGGTGAAGTTACAAGCGATATTGTTGATGCCTATCCCAACAAGATTGAAGATTTTCAAGTAAGAATGAGTTTTGAAAATGCTAAAAATCTTATTGGAGAAGAAATTCCGAAGGAGGTGATTAAAAAAATATTGATGTCCTTAGATATTACCATCAATAACGTAACCGAAACTGGTCTGGGTTTAACTGTACCAGCTTATAGAAATGATGTACAACGTGAAGCAGATATCATTGAAGAAGTTTTACGAGTTTATGGATATAATAATATCAAAACCACCGAAAAACTAAACGCCTCTATTTCGAATTCATCAAGATTTGAAGATTATAAATTGCAAAATGTCATTGGCAATCAATTGGTATCACAAGGCTTCTACGAAATTATGACCAATTCGTTAACAACGGCTAATTATACTGAATTAAGCAAACAATTAAAGGAGGTACATAATGTTGAAATGCTCAACCCTTTAAGCCAGGAGCTGGGTGTTTTACGTCAAAGTATGTTATTTAGCGGTTTGGAAGCCATTGCTTATAACGTCAATAGAAAACGTAGTTCTCTTAAATTTTTCGAATTTGGCAAAACCTATCATAATTACGCTCAACAACGAGATGAAAAAAAACACCTCTCTTTATTCCTAACGGGAAATAAAGAAAAGGAGAGCTGGAGTGCTAAATCAGTTTTGGGAGATTTCTTTTACTTCAAAGGAATGGTGATGGCTACTCTTGAAAGGCTTGGATTAGATAAGGTTAAGTCGGCACCTATCAAAACCGATGTCCTCAGTGAAGGACTTAAACTCAGTTATGGTAAATCAACCTTGGTTGAATTTGGCACAGTTACTAGATCGATCTTAAAATCTATGGATATTTCGCAGGAAGTATATTATGCTGATTTTAATTGGGATAATGTTATCGAACTCGCTAAAAATAAATCCATTCAGTACACTGATATTCCTAAATATCCTGAAGTACGACGTGATTTTGCCTTATTAATAGATGAGAATGTGAGCTTTGAAGCTATTCATGACCTCGCGAAACAAACAGAAAAAAAATTATTAAAGTCGGTTAACTTATTTGATGTTTACAAAGGAAAAAACCTTCCGAAAGGGAAGAAAAGTTATGCCGTAAGTTTTTTAATTCAAGACGAAAAGAAAACCTTGACTGACAAGCAAATCGACAAGATCATGAATAAATTACAAGCTAACTTTGAAAAGCAATTAGGTGCAGAATTGCGATAATTTATTGTAGAGCACTCACTAAGGTTACAACTCCAATGAGTAAAATTAAGATCAACGAAAATTTCTTAAAATTCTCCTGACTTATAAATAACAGTAAACGCTTCCCAATAAAGGTTCCAATTATACTAATAATCACTAAGAAAGGGATATAGATCAAAATTTCTGATGTGATAAAACCATTAAAAAAATAAACAACACTTCGACTTAAATCAACACAAAAATCAATAACCGCGGAGGTCGCGATAAAGGCACTTTTTTCTAGATTAAAGGCAGCCATTGTTAAGCCGCGGATGGCGCCACCCGTACCTAATATTCCCGCAAAAAAACCCGACAACGTTCCGCCAAGAATAGCCTCTCTTCTCTCAGGTTTTATGATCAAATTTGTTTTTACTAAAAAAAGTAAGCTTAGTCCAATTAGAAAGATCCCTAGAAATATTTCCAATAGGTAACTTTTTAGATATTTACTCACGAATCCTCCTATAATCACAAAGATTACTGCTGGGACTCCAATAGATAAAATCAATTTCCTATCAATTCCTTTTTTAAACATAGCGATCTTGCTCAGATTACTCGCAACATGAAAAAGTGCTGTAATCCCAAGTACGGTTTGAAAGTCGAAATAAAAGTTGGCTACTGGCACAAAAAAGACTGAAGAACCGAAACCACCAACTGTCCCTACAACTTCAGCAATTAATGCTAAAATTAAAAATATATACTCAAGATTTTTCAAATAATGACTTTAAAAAGGTCTATACTATCATTTAACGGATCTTAATATTTAGAATATAAAACCTTTAACTCCTTGAAGGTGTTTTTTTAAATATTTGAATCAAATAAAACCTGCCATTTACCAGCTTTATTTTTTTTCCATACCAACATGTATTTACCGTTGTAACTGCCTTTACATTGGCCAATTTCAAATACAATAGAATCATTAACCACCTCAACATGTAACGGGTTTAGGGTCAATTTATAGCTCGGATTATTCATGTATTGATATTCTGTGATCAAATCTGATCTACCCATGAGCAGCCTTCCTCTATTATAGTACAACGTATTTTCTGAATACACATTTTCTATTAATGCATTGGCGTCATTGGCATTGCAATTGCTCATCCAAGCTGCTCTTGCTGTATTTATATCCTCAATATTAACATCAGTTAGTGATGCCTCCGCCAAGAATTCTAACTCGCGCAAGATAGTATCGCCAGAAGTTTTCCATATTATAAAGTGCTTCATCAATTCACCATCTTTATTTTTAAAACTTCCAATTTCATAATCATAGTTGGCATTTGCTTCTATAATCTTTATGGTGGAAACCTCTTGTACTTTGAAATCACTATTTAATACAGCCTCTAATATCTCATCTCGACTTTTTAAAATGTCTCCTGTATTTGATATGACAATGGCATTTTTAGAATACAGACTTTCAAGACTTTCAGGGTTATCATTTATGGCTTGCATCCATTTTTCATTGGGTGATAGTTCAGTGACTTGCGTTTGACTATGGGAAACAGTCAGACAACTTAATAGACAAAGCATGGTACTGATTCTAATATATGATTTCATAACTGTGCTTATCATTTAATCCTGATCAATGCTCTTTTTATCATAGCAATGGCCTTGTCTATAGTCTCTAATTTTGTTCTGAATGACAAGATAGCCATTCTTATCACAAATTTCTCATCGATTATTGTCGAACTCAGAAACACTTCGCCATCTTTATGTAATTCTTTGAGCAGTTTTTCATTGAATTCATTCTCATCGCCATCTTCAATCGGATACCAAAAATAACTCACTGATAGATCAGGTTCTGGACCGAGCTCGAATCCTATATTTTTTAATTCATTCCTAAAATAGGTGGTCAGCAATAATTTCTCATCTAAACACGCAACAAATGGTTCGATACCATGAAGTTGTAAAGGTAGCCATAATCTTAAGCTTCGAAAATGCTTTGTAAGTTCGGGAGAAACATCGGCAGGGTTTACTGGAGATTCATCTGCAACGGCGTCTTGCATATAATTAGCACGATACACATGTGATTTATAAACCGATTGTTTGTCCTTAACCAGAACAGCTCCCAATCCATATGGTAAAAACAATCCTTTGTGTGGGTCGACCACCAAGGAATCTGCTTGTTCGATGCCTTTAAACGCCGCTCTTTTTCCATCTGTTAGAATAAAAAATCCGCCATAAGCGGCATCAATATGATACCATAGCTCATGCTTTTTTGCTATTTCCGAAATACGCATTAAGGGATCAATGGCTCCTGTATCTGTAGTACCAGCAGAAGCGATCACCATAAACGGATTCAATCCTATTTGTCTATCCTTTTCAATTTTTAATTGAAGGTCCTCAGCATCTATACGGGATTTATCATCGAGATTCAAATAATTTATGACCACATCTTCTAAACCAATAATTCTAATGGCCTTATGAATGCAATGGTGTACTTGTGGACTCACATAAATAACGCTTTTGGTAATTCGTTGATTTTTAATTTGATGTTTATCTCGAGCTGCAGTTAAAGCGATCAAATTGGCAATAGAGCCACCTGATGCTAAATTCCCAATCGATGATTTAGGAAACCCAAAGATAGATTTCATCCAATCCAACAACTCATGTTCTATGGCCACACCACCTGGACTTGAAAAATGCATACCAACATAATCATTGGTCACGTCAACTAAATAGTCTGCCAATGCAGAACTGTATATTCCGCCGCCTGGTATATACCCTAAATGCCCTCCAGAGGCCGGATTAATGCCTTTAGCGGCGACTTCATCTCTATACAATGTTATGATCTCTTCAATGGATTTTGTCTTCCCATTGACCTTAAAAGCTCCTGGGGTGTCCTTTTCATTTGAAAATGCTTTTTCATCAGGCAAAGCCTCAATAAATTCATTTGAATAGTTGCTAATTTCACGAAGGAGGGCATCTCTTTCTGATCGATCAGGTTCCAGCGCCTTTGAGACGTTTTGCAATGCCTTTATTTTATTAATAAGATCGTTCAAGATGAATGTATGATATGGTTATGCTATAAAATTAGATTAATTTCATAATATCTAATAGGAAATGACGTTCAAATTTGAAAGATTTTTCGTATCTTAATATCACTGAAATTTAGACTAACTATGGAAACACATTATGAAAAAATATATTCGGGAAATTTTATAGTTGTACAATTGCTGATAACACGATTACAAGATGTTGGCATCACTCCTATTAGTAAAGATGAAAGCCATTTAGGATTATCGGCAGTAGGCGTATCTGACTATCAAGGTGAAATAGACCTATATGTTCACGAAGATGAAAAGGATAAGGCAGTCGCTGTAGTACAAACTACTTTAGCTGAAATGGAAGCGTCTTAATTAAACGCTAACAGCATACATTTTTTCTCGCATGGCCTTGATCTTAGGGTCTTGCATGTATTCATCAAAAGTGGCATATCTGTCTATAACTCCGCTTGGTGTTAACTCAACCACACGGTTGGCAACAGTTTGAGCAAATTCGTGATCATGCGTTGTAAATAGTACAGTCCCTTTGAAGTTCTTTAGGGAATTGTTAAATGCTGTAATGCTTTCGAGGTCCAAATGGTTAGTAGGCTCATCCAACATTAATATATTAGCACGCATCATCATCATTCTTGATAACATACATCTCACCTTTTCACCTCCTGATAATACATTCGATTTTTTAAGCGCCTCTTCTCCACTGAAAATCATTTTACCAAGAAACCCACGAATATAAACTTCCTCACGTTCTTCTTCGGTTTTTGCCCATTGTCTCAACCAATCGACTAAAGTCAAGTTATTATCAAAATATTTACTATTGTCTAGAGGCAAATAAGATTGAGTTGTGGTGATTCCCCATGAATACTTGCCAGAATCTGCTTTTTCTTCGCCGTTAATGATTTGATAAAATGCTGTTGTGGCTCGAGAATCTTTTGAAAATACCACAACTTTATCGCCTTTGGTTAAATTAAGATCGATATTGTTAAAAAGCACTTCACCATCAAGACTAGCCGATAAACCATCAATATTCAATATTTGATCACCAGCTACTCTTTCACGTTCAAATATTAATGCAGGATAACGACGGCTTGAAGGTTTAATATCAGCGATATTTAATTTGTCTATCATCTTCTTTCTACTCGTGGCTTGTTTAGACTTTGCCACATTAGCCGAAAAGCGTCTGATAAATTCTTCCAGTTCTTTTTTCTTTTCTTCAGCCTTCTTGTTCTGTTGAGCACGTTGTCTGGCTGCTAATTGCGACGATTCATACCAAAACGTATAATTTCCCGAATAATGGTTGATCTTTCCAAAATCGATATCTGAAATATGAGTACAAACTGCATCTAAAAAATGTCGATCATGCGAAACCACAATGACACAATTCTCATAATTGGCTAAGAAATTTTCCAACCATGTTATCGTTTCATAATCCAGATCATTGGTAGGCTCATCCATAACTAGAACGTCTGGATTTCCAAATAAGGCCTGTGCGAGTAAAACACGTACTTTTTGTTTCCCATCAAGATCTTTCATCAAAGAATAATGTAATTCTTCCTTGATCCCTAAATTGCTCAGCATAGCCGCAGCATCACTATCGGCATTCCAACCATTCATTTCTTCAAATTGAACTTGAAGTTCTCCAATTTTATCGGCATTCTCATCTGAGTAATCGGCATATAGGGCGTCAATTTCGGTCTTTATTTTAAAAAGAGGCTTATTCCCCATTAAAACAGTTTCTAAGACTGGATGCTCATCATATTTATTGTGTTCTTGTTCAAGAACTGACATGCGTTTACCTGGTTCTAAATGCACTTGGCCAGAAGTTGGTTCCTGATGTCCGGCTATTATTTTTAAAAACGTTGATTTCCCGGCACCATTAGCGCCAATGATCCCATAGCAATTGCCTTGTGTAAACGTGGTATTGACCTCATCAAATAAGATGCGTTTTCCAAACTGGACAGATAAATTTGAAACTGATAACATTAGGTTCTATATTAAGTTGCCAAATTAGGCGTTTATCTACTTTCAAGCCGAAAATTTTCTTTTCTTACTGAATTAGCTTTTGAAAGTGTGCGGCAAAAGTAGAAAAAACCCAGCATTCTTCAAACAAAAGCTATCATAATAACTTTAACAACGCCTTAACAAGGCAATTCAAAATCAAGCCATATTTTTGTAATGAATCAGAGTTGATCCCATTTCTCAATTTCTGAGCGAAATTTACTATGAAACATTTAATAGTTGTAGCGCTTATAGGTATAACATTACTTAGTTGTAAGAAAGAAAATACAAGCTGTGGCCTAGCCTATTTCGGGGGAGAAATCATCAACCCAAATAATGACCACCTCGTATTATACGATTCGAGTAATCCTGTTGACACCCTATATCTTGACGAGAATAATAGATTTTTCCGAACCATAGACAATTTGGCTCCGGGCTTGTATTCCTTTGTCCATGGCGGCGAATATCAAGTGGTTTTATTAGAACCGAATGATAGCATCATGATTCGTATAAACACCTATGATTTTGATGAATCTTTGGTTTTTACAGGTAAAGGATCGAAAAAGAATAATTTTCTACTCGGTCTATTTGTAAAGCTTGAAAGGGAGAATACAACCATGTATGAACTTGGCAAGTTAGAACCCGAAGTTTTTCAAAAACGTTTAGATTCTATCAAACAAGAAAAGAAAGATAAATTAAATAGTTTTCTTGAAAAGTATCCCAGCTCTCCTTTATTTAACAAAGTTGCGAATGCCTGTATTGATTACAATTATTTCGCGCAAAAAGAAATTTATCCATTTCGTTATTTCGGAAAACATTATGTAGATCCTGATGTGCTCCCGGAAGATTTTTATGCATTCCGAAAGGAAGTTTCCTATGATGATGAAGATCTTAAGGATTTCTATCCCTATTATAATTTCTTATTTCCACACTTTAATAACCTTGCCTTAGGAAAGTATGTTGATCAAACCAATGATACCATTTTCAATAGATATTCTGTTCATTACAACCTCAATAAATTACAGTTAATTGATAGCTTGATCAAAAACAAATCGATTAAAAACAACTTATTGAAATATAGTACTCGAAATTTTTTATCTAATTCGAGTTCTCCACCTGAGAGTGAAGCTGTCTATAGTTCTTTTATGCTAAAAAGCACTAATAAGGAGCACACCGATTATATCACCAATTTCTTTAAAACGCTAAAAAACCTCGCTCCTGGAAATCGTTTTCCTGAAATAGAATTGATTGATAGAAACAAACAAAATATTTCGATCAATAGTCTTATCAATAAAAAAACTGTGGTCTACTTTTGGACCAAGGCGAATAAAAATCATTTTATTGAAAGTCATCAAAAAGTAGCTGAGCTTAGAGCAAAATATCCGGACATCAATTTTATTTCGGTAAATGTAAATCATCAGGATGTATCAAGTTGGACTCGAAATTTGCGTAAGAACAGATTCAATTCGAAACATGAATATATGCTAAGAAACCCTGAAGTTGCAAATAAGATATTAGCGCTTTATAACATCTATAAGGTGATCGTCGTTGACGAAAATAGTCGAATTATTTCTTCAAATGGTAATATGTTCAATACAGAATTCAACCGTTTATTGAAGGAACTATCAAAAGAAAATCTTTAACAAGACTAAAGATTTAATTTCCTTTGTTGTAATCAGCCAAAAATTTCTCAAGACCAATATCAGTAAGTGGATGCTTCAACAATCCAAGGATCGAACTCAATGGGCCTGTCATAACATCTGCACCAAGTTTTGCGCAATCAATGATATGCATGGTATGCCTTATGGAAGCCGCTAAAATTTGAGTTTCAAAAGCATAGTTATCGTAAATATGACGAATCTCACCAATTAAATTTAAGCCATCAGTCGAGACATCATCTAATCTTCCAATAAATGGAGAAACATACGTTGCACCTGCCTTTGCTGCTAATAAGGCTTGTCCAGGAGAAAATACCAATGTTACATTTGTTTTAATACCTTTCGATGAGAAATATTTACAGGCCTTAACACCATCTTTGATCATAGGTAATTTGATCACGATTTGATCATGAAGGTCTGCAAGTGCTTCCCCTTCTCTTACCATCCCATCAAAATCTGTTGAGATCACTTCGGCAGAAACATCGCCATCAACAATATTACAGATATCAACATAATGCTTTAAAATATTATTAGTTCCCGTAATGCCTTCTTTTGCCATAAGAGAAGGGTTTGTAGTTACACCATCTAATATTCCAAGATCTTGTGCTTCTTTAATTTGATCGAGATTGGCAGTATCAATAAAAAATTTCATCGTTTTAAGTTATAAGGAGTTGTGTATAAATTTTCGATGCGAATTTACGATAATAACTTCCCATCAAACCAATTTATTAATCAAAACATATTAACAACCCTTTGCATTGCGTCAAGCTATAGATTATAATGTTTAGAGAGCAATTTTTCATAAGCTTTATCGGGAAGAATTGCCTTTAAGAGTACAGAAATTTTTTGCATAAACGTCCCTACCTTATAATGAATTTTAGGGCGTTTGCTGTTGATAATTTTAAGAATGGCCTTAGCAACCAATTGAGGATCTCCTGCAGTATTCACATCGTCGTTAATAGTATTTAAAACTTCAGAATATTTAGTTTCATATGGCGATCCCTTTATCACAGGAGCATGATAGCGTCCAGCAGCAATATTGGTTGCAAAATCTCCTGGAGCCAGATTACACATTTGAATAGCCGTGTCTTTAATCTCCATTCTGAAAGCTTCAGTTATAATGCCCAAGGCGCTTTTACTTGCACTATACGGGCCACGATATGGCAATCCCATATAACCAGCAATGGACGTAATATTAATGATCAATCCAGAATTTTGACTTCGCATTATTGGTAATATGCCTTTGATCACATTAATGGGTCCAAAAAAGTTAATATCAAAATTTCGTCTAATTTCAGCATCCGGAATTTCTTCTACTGGTCCCGTTATTCCTGCTCCAGCATTGTTGATAAGAATATCAATGGTTCCGTGTTCTTTTTTTACTTGATCAATACACGAAAGAATGGATGCATTTTGAGTGACATCAAGCGCATATAATGGAATGGAACTATTTTGGTAATTATTTGGATTCCGACTTGTGCCAACTACAACAAAATCAAGTTTGGATAAAAATTCACCTATTGACTTCCCAATTCCAGAAGAGCCTCCGGTAATTAAAACAACTTTCGACATGATTTTGATTAAAAAATGAAAGACTAAAATACAATTTTAAACTTAAAATAAGGGTACAAAAAAAGGCAAGCTACCTACATCACACCGCTACGACCATCTACCTTTGCTGCGTTCCCGCCCTGGAGGATTCAACAGGAGCTGGTTGTGTAGGACTTGCCAGCTGCAAAGATACGACGATTTAATATTTTGACAATGATTTTTTTAATTGATTTTATATAAATAACTTGCTGTAAAATTTTTCAATTTATGACCTTATTTAAGTTTTTGAATATCATATTATTAAGTGTTTTTTTAATTGGTTGTGGAAGTAATTCAGATCAAAAGAGCAAGGACTTTTCATTGCAAACTAATGCTCAAAAAAAGGTCATTAACAACAGTTTGGAGTTGATCCTATCAATAAACAATAAAAAGGGGCACACAATTGATTCGGTAGTCTATTCTTTAAATGGAAAACAAATAGAAGCTACCCATTCTTTAGAATCAGCTAAACTGGGTAAGAATCTCATTCAAGCCACGGTTTTTTTTAATGGCGAATTTCAATATATATCAGAAACTATTTCTATTTTAAATGGAACTCTTCCAAAGGTTTACCAATTCACATTGCTCAATGAGTATCCTCATGATATTTCATCGTATACACAAGGTTTAGAATTTTATAATGGAGAACTCTATGAAAGCACGGGACAATATGGTCAATCCAAACTGAGGAAAGTCAATTATAAAACCGGCGAAGTTTTAAAAAACGTTGATCTCTCCCCTAATTTCTTTGGCGAAGGTCTTAGCATTTTAAACGATAACATTTATCAGCTGACATGGCAACAAAAGGTTGGTTTTGTATACGATGTGAATACCCTGGAAAAGAAAAGTACATTTAAATATAATCAGAGTAAGGAAGGCTGGGGACTCTGTAATGATGGACAGATGCTTTATAAATCTGACGGAACCGAAAATATCTGGATATTGGATCCTGTCACTCTTGAAGAAAAAGGTAACATCCAGGCGTATACCAACAAAGGGAAGATCATTGGCTTGAATGAATTGGAATGGATCGATGGAAAGATCTATGCCAATCGCTATCAAAAAAATGGAGTTGCCATCATCAATCCCAATAACGGCGCCATTGAAGGAGTTATCGATTTTTCTTCACTTCGGAAAAAAGTAAAACAACATCCTGATTTAGATGTTCTAAATGGTATTGCCTTTAATCCAGAAACAGAAACCATCTTTGTGACTGGAAAGAATTGGGATAAACTTTTTGAGGTGAAAATTGATCTTCAATAAATCATGGAATTTTTTGAAACAACCTTAACAGTTGAAAACAAAGATCTTGACGAACTCAATCATGTCAATAACGTACAATATGTACATTGGATTAATGAAATCGCTAAACAGCATTGGCTTCACAAGGCCACAGAAAAACTTTTAAATTCGCATTTTTGGGTGGTTGTTAAGCATACGATCAATTATAAAAAACCGGCTTTTTTAAATGACGAACTCAAATTAAAGACCTTTGTTAAACATTCCGAAGGTGTGCTTTCAACCCGAGTCGTTGAAATATATAATAATGAATCCAATGACCTATTGGTTCGTGCAGAAACAGAGTATTGTTTGATAGATGCGCAATCCCAACGCCCTGCACGCATTCCAACTGAAATAATCAACTTATTTAATTAATTAGGTCCTGTCATACTAAATTTAAATTCTAAAAGTTATATTTTTACTGCATAACGACCACAAATTCATGAAACGCTTTCTATACTTTTTTCTTTCCATTAGCATGTTAATATTTTGGAGCTCATGTAGAAAAGATTTTAATTTTTCTCCAAGCAATGGCACCTTAGAATTCTCAAAGGATACTGTTTATCTCGATACCGTATTTACCAATATCGGTTCAAGCACTTACAATTTAAAAGTATATAATAGAAGTAATAATGATATTGTCATTCCTACACTGCGATTAGGTCAAGGGCAGAGTTCTAATTACCGATTAAATGTAGATGGGCTTACAGGTGAAGGCGCTATTGCTGGAAAGGAATTTGAAAATATTGAACTATTGGCGAAGGATAGTATGTACATATTTATTGAAACCACCATTGATATTCAGTCGCTGGTGACCGCAGACACACAGTTCTTGTATACTGATGCTATTGAATTTGACTCAGGTACCAATTTGCAAAAAGTGGAATTGGTCACACTTGTAAAAGATGCTGTATTTATTTATCCGCAGCGCTTTATTGATAATCAAACAGGCGAATATGTCACCGAAACCTTAACCTTTGATATAGATGGAGATGGTATGGATGATGAAACGACCATTCAAGGCCGTTTTCTGGAAGCCAATGAACTCAATTTTACTAATGAAAAACCGTATGTGATCTATGGTTATGCTGCAGTTGATGAAGGCGAAACGCTTGACATAGACGCTGGTGCTCGCATACATTTTCATGCGAATTCTGGTCTATTAGTTACAAATGGCGCTTCTATAAATGTTAACGGAAACCCAAGTTTAGATCCGGAGCTTTTAGAAGGTGAAGTGATCTTTGAAGGTGATAGACTCGAACCCTTATTTGAAGATATTCCAGGCCAATGGCAAACCATTTGGTTGTTTAATGGAAGTACAAATAACAGTTTTAATCATGCCACAATAAAAAACAGTACCGTTGGTATTTTAAGTGATGGGAATCAGGACGATCCCTCAAAATTGGTCATTACTAACTCTCAAATTTATAATTCTAGTAACTTCGGAATATTAGGCCGTGCGAGTTCGATATATGGCGAAAATGTTGTTTTAAACAATAGCGGGCAATCTTCCTTTGCTGGGACCTTCGGCGGAAGCTATAATTTCGTGCATTCTACAATTGCCAATTATTGGACCAACAGTTTTAGACAGTTTCCATCCTTATTTCTGAATAACTTTATTATTGACGAAAACAACAACACATTCACAAATCCTCTCGTAGAAGCCAATTTTACCAATTGTATCATTTATGGAAATGATAATCCTGAACTAATTCTTGATCGAGATAGTGCCGATACCTTCAATTTTAAGTTCACCAATTGCTTGATTAGATTTCAAGATTCGAATAATAATTTCACTGGACCAGAATATGATTTTAATGATCCAACCCTTTACGAAAATGTATCTTTTAACGATGATCCTGAATTTTTAGACCCGTTAAATAATAAGCTTCAAATCCCTAACGGTTCTCCAGCTGATGGAGCAGCTATAATGTTTGGCATACTCAACTCTGATATTCTAGACACAACTCGCGGAAACCCTTCAGATCTTGGTGCTTATGAAAGTATTGTTTTTGAAGATTGATGAAATAAAGGTCTTCCACTCATAAGTGCATTCACTTTTTCAGAAACTGCCTTTAAAACAGATTCATTATCATGATTTTTAATGACCTCATCAATGAGGTCAATAATGAGTGCCATATCATTTTCTTTTAATCCTCGTGTGGTCACTGCAGGCGACCCAATACGAATTCCTGAGGTCACAAACGGACTTTTATCATCAAATGGGACCATATTCTTATTTACGGTGATATCTGCCTTTACTAAAGCTTGCTCGGCATCTTTTCCGGTTATGTTCTTATTTCTAAGGTCAATAAGCATCATATGATTATCTGTACCATCTGAAATAATATGATAATCTTTATCTACTAGTGCTTTAGCCATAGCCTGTGCGTTCTTTTTAACCTGAAGGATATAATACATGAACTCATCGGTAAGGGCTTCACCAAATGCAATAGCTTTTGCTGCAATGATATGTTCTAAAGGACCTCCCTGGTTTCCAGGAAACACTCCAGAATCTAATAATGAGGACATAGCCCTAAGATTGCCATTTTTTAATTTTTTACCGAAAGGGTTATCAAAATCCTCTCCCATCATGATCATCCCTCCTCTTGGTCCGCGTAAGGTTTTATGTGTGGTTGTGGTCACAACATGACAATGAGGCAACGGATCATTTAATACCCCTTTAGCGATCAAACCTGCAGGATGGGAGATATCTCCCATAAGCAAGGCGCCAACACTATCGGCGATCTCACGAAAACGTTGAAAATCCATGTCACGCGAATAGGCCGAAGCTCCAGCGATAATCAGTTTCGGTTTTTCTTTCGTTGCCATATCGGCTACATGATCATAATCAATTCGGCCTGTATCTCTTTTTACGCCATAAAAAACTGGTTTGTATAATTTTCCCGAAAAATTCACTGGCGACCCATGAGTTAAATGGCCACCATGAGAGAGATCAAATCCTAAAATGGTATCTCCAGGATTCAAACACGCTGCGAAAACAGCAGTATTGGCTTGGCTTCCCGAATGAGGCTGAACGTTTGCCCAGGCAGCGCCAAATAAGGTTTTTGCACGCTCAATTGCAATTTGCTCTACTTCGTCTACAATCTCACATCCACCATAATAGCGTTTGCCAGGATAGCCCTCGGCATATTTATTGGTTAAAACTGAGCCTGCAGCTTCCATAACTTGTTCACTGACAAAGTTTTCAGAAGCAATAAGTTCTAAACCATGGAGTTGTCGTTCGTTTTCAGCTTGAATTAATTCAAATATTTGTTCATCGCGTTGCATAGAGGTTCTTGATTGTTAAATTAAGTCCAAAAATAACAAATACATTAGTTTAATTGATCAAAAAACATATATTTACCTCGTAATTTATTAACTATTTTAATGCTAAGGATTAACCTACATTTTATGAGTTTTATTAGCTTAAATAATAAAAGTTATGTAGGTTTACATATAATTTAATCACCAAATACCTATGCCATTATCAGCAAACAATCCCGATAGAATCTCATGGTTACATGTTGATAAGAATTCTGATTTTCCAATCCAGAACATTCCTTTTGGGGTCTTTTTGACACGTGATGATATCATAACCATTGGAACTCGAATTGGTGATACAGCTATAGATCTTGGCGCTTTGCATCAATTAGGCTATTTTAAAGACATCCCATTGACCGATGATATTTTTCTTCAAGATACCTTGAACGATTTTATTGCTGATGGTAGAAAAACATGGCGATTGGTAAGAAACCGTATTGCAGAGATCTTTGATAGTAATAATAAAACGCTAAAACACAACACCAAACATAAAGAGATCGTACTCTTCAGACTAGACGAAATTGAGATGCAATTGCCTGTTCAAATTGGCGATTACACCGATTTTTATGCCAGTAAGGAACATGCCACAAATGTGGGCACCATGTTTAGAGGAGAAGAGAATGCATTAATGCCTAATTGGCTGCATTTACCCGTAGGTTATCACGGAAGGAGTTCTTCAATTATACCTTCTGGTATTCCTATTCATCGACCGCAAGGGCAAACCATGCCTGCTAAGGCTAAAACACCGGTATTTGGGCCAAGTAAATTAGTAGATTTTGAATTGGAAATGGCCTTTATCACTACAGATGCAAATGATCTTGGAGAGCCTATTCCTATTGATGAGGCTGAAGATTACATCTTCGGACTAGTCTTATTTAACGATTGGAGTGCTCGTGATATTCAGAAATGGGAATATGTACCCTTAGGACCATTTCTTGGAAAAAATTTCGCTTCAACCATATCTCCTTGGATCGTAACGTTAGATGCGCTTGAACCCTTTAGAACTGAAGGTCCAAAACAAGACCCGAAACCTTTGCCATATTTACGATATAAAGGCAAAAAAAGCTATGATATCAATTTAGAAGCCGCAATAAAACCTAAAGGTGCGAAAGAAAAAGTGGTTGTGCGCTCAAATTTCAAGTATATGTATTGGAATATGGTACAGCAATTGGCTCATCACACGGTTAATGGATGTCCTGTAAATTCAGGTGATATGATGGGTAGTGGCACAATTTCTGGACCAACGGAAGATTCTTTTGGTTCTATGCTGGAATTGACTTGGCGAGGTGAAAAACCCATTAAAATGAAAGATGGTACTAAGCGTAAATTCATTAATGATCACGACACAGTCATAATGCGTGCTTATTGCGAAAATGATGGCACTCGAATTGGCTTCGGACAAGTATCAACTGAGCTTTTACCAGTTTTTAATCAAAAAAAGAAGCGATAGTTAACTTATTGTATATCAATATTTTAATCCATTAATTCCCTCCTATTTTTTTAGTATATAATAATTTTGGCATCATAATTGAAAATTATGATGGTATGAATCATTTTAAAACACAAGATTATGAGGAAATTACTACTCTTAACAGTCCTTCTTTCAGTACTAGTATCTTGTGGTGGAAGAAAACAAATTGAGAAGCAACTGCATTCTGGTAACTATGATGTTGCCATTGCGAAAGCGTTGAAGAAACTTGAGACCAACAAAGACAAAAAGCGTAAACGACAATTTGTTGTGATGTTGGAAGATGCTTACCGTAAAGTGGTAGCACGTGACCTAAAAACCATTGAACATCTAAAGAAAGATGGCAATCCAGAGCAATTTAGAAGCATATATGAAATATATGCCAATCTTGATGCGCGTCAGGAAGCTATCAAACCTTTTCTTCCCTTAAAAATAGGTAATAAAATCGTCAATCTAAATTTTAGAGATTACTCGAATGAATTAGTTGACTATCGCTACAAAGTTTCTGACTATTTAATCGATCAAGGACTTGGTTTATTAGATACTGGCAATAAATATCAAGCTAGAGAAGCCTTTGTTATTTTCGAATATATCGATACCATAAATCCAAATTTTGAGGACGTGCGATCGCTTTTGGAAGAAGCGCATCAAAAAGGTACTGACCATGTTATCGTCAGCATTGAAAATGATACGCATCAGATCATCCCGGCCCGATTAGAAGATGAGCTTTTAAACTTTAACACCTATGGCTTAAATGATTTTTGGACCGTTTACCATACGACTGATGGTTTAGGCAAAAAATTCGATTTTGCGATGCAACTGCAATTAAAACGAATTAACATATCTTCCGACCAATGGCGTGAACGTCAAATCCTTAGAGAAAAACAAATTGTTGATGGTTGGGAATATGTGCTTGATCAAAATGGAAATGTCGCTCAGGATAGTTTAGGAAATGATCTTAAAGTTGATAAAATTATTAACGTAAGAGCACGAATTTTTGAAATTGAACAATTCAAATCAGCTCAAGTCATTGCTAAAGTGATCTTTACTGATCTTAGGTCGAATAATATTTTGGATGCTTTTCCGATAGACACCGAATTTGTGTTTCAAAATAAGTTTGGGCGCTTGCGAGGTGACGAGCGTGCATTGAACGACAATGATCTACAATTAATAAGAAATAAACGCCTTCCGTTTCCAACAAATAGCGAAATGGTGTATGATTCAGGAGAAGATCTGAAACATCAGCTTAAACATATATTAAATTCCCATCCATTTAAAGGATAAAAAAAGAGGCCTAATTGGCCTCTTTTTTCTTTTATATCATGCTATATACGTCAATTTCATTAACAGCACCATGCGAAGCATGAGCCACTACGACGCCATTTTTAATGACGAGCAATTGAGGGGATTGATGTATAACTTGAAATGCATAGCCTACTTCGTTAGAAACCTCACGATAACTCAATAGATCTAAGAAATAGAGATCTGCTTGATCTGCCGAAAGATCATACTGCTCTGCAAACTGATTGATCACCATCTTACTGATCCCACAGCGCGTTGAATGCTTGAAGATCAATTGAGGCTTGGTCTTCGATTTCGTTTTAATCTCTTGCAACTGATCAATTGTTATCAAGGCGATCCATGGTAATTGCTTCTCTTCTTTGGGTTCAGAAGCGCTACCAAATATTTTACTGAATAAGTTCATAATATTAAAAGACGAAAAAAAATTGAAATCTTACATTTCTATTTTTTCAAAAATTTTAATTGAGTTGATTCTCCATTTCCAAATATAAGCTCGATAACATATAAACCACGTTCTAAATTTGATACATTTAGGGAGAGATGCGAATTTATTAAATCATATGAGTTTCCCAAAATAATTCTGCCATTCAAATCTGTTATTCTAAAATCAATAGCTCGACTTACTCCATGATTCATTTTTATATTTAATTGCTCTGAAACCGGATTAGGATATAATTTTATTAGACCCGTAAGTTCTTGTTCGTCGTTGCCTAAAGTGCTTTCTTGAAAAATCCTAACATAATCGATTTCCATAGCACTCGCTGAAAAATTCGGATCAATATTTGGTAAAATAGCGACATTAAATAAAAGATACTGAGGCTCATAAAATGGCCAAGTATCATCATTTTTTACGGCTGGATTATAAGTATAATGATGAACACCATCAACACTGAATACCATCTTATCAGCAAACCATTCCAGAGTATAAACATGGAAATCGGTCGAAGCAGTTGTTACCGTTTGACCACCGACATTCATTGTATTTCCAAAACTAGATGGCGTATGCAAGGCACTTTGAACATAGTTTTGATTATCACCCCAATGCTCCATGATATCTATTTCGCCACAGGCTGGCCATCCTGTAGATCCATATCCCTGTGTTTCCCAGTATGCGCCAGGTTCATTAATATTTTGACCAAGAGTCCAAAGAGCTGGCCATGTTCCAACACCAACCGGTAATTTTGCGCGTATCTCAACCTTACCATATGTAAATGCAAATTTTGAATTTAGTCGTGCCGAGGTATATTGTTTGGTATAGCCTTGATCTGAATAGGTTTCTTCCTTGGCAACAATATTTAAAAATCCACCAGACTCATAAGAATTATCAATTCGGTTAGTATAATGCTGGATTTCACCATTGTACCAACTACCACCAGATGGGATCTGAGTTTGGTGAAACCAATTAACTGGGTTAATTGCACCATTGCCATTAAATTCATCAGACCAAACTAAATTATCAAAAACAGGGTCGGTATTAATGGTTTCGTCAAAATAAAAATCGTCAATATAGGCGACGACCAAATCGTTATTATTTTCACCATTTAACTGGAGAACCACTCTGTTGAAGTCCGATCGTTGTATTGGAGGCTGAGAATTGGGATCTAAATTTATATAATTATCATATTCAAAGTCAAAGTCAACCACTTGCCATTGATCCAACAAAATAGGTTTAATAATTTCGCTTTGTGTTGTCCAGGGACTCCCAAGAGTACCATCTTGAAGTTTTAAAGATATTTGGTTGGGTTGATTCCCAGAAACTCCAGTTGATGGCACATAAACAATTAAACTAAAGGTGGCATTCGTTGACAGGTCAAAGTTGGCATTGGCATCAAATCTCACATTGGCGTATTGACCACCAGTATCATCATATTTTAAAACAGTATTAGATAAATTTATGCCTTCCTGAAACGGGTTGGAAAAATTAATATCCATATTACAATCATCACCAAACCAGGTTGTAATGTTACCGTTGCCTTCGAAATCATCGGTCACTGTTTGAGCACTTAAAGTTTGAAAAATTAAGCATATAAAAACCATTAAAGAAAAAACTCGCATATCCAGAATATCGTACAATTTAACAGTTGCAATAATAACTATTAACTTTTAGGTAATTCTTATAAACGACCTATACTTAAACCATACGAAATGTAAAAATTCAAATTCAAAAAAGTAAATCTGACGAATCGTCACGCGATTACAAAAGTTTAGCGACATTTTGTCTTGCTTTTCCACTTGGTAAGATTATTGACCTCTATGTTAAAACTAAAAAAGAAAAACACAAAAAATGAATTTTAATAATTATACCATAAAATCTCAAGAAGCTGTTCAGCAAGCACAACAACTTGCTCAAGGCTTCGAACATCAACACATCGAAAATGAGCATATAATTAAGGCTATTTTTGAAGTCGATGAAAATGTATTGCCATTCTTGTTGAAAAAACTAAATGTCAATATTGATTTGCTCAAACAACTGTTGGAAAAGGAAATGCAAAGTTTTCCAAAGGTTTCAGGAGGCGATCTCATGTTATCTAAAGAAGCTGGGAAAGCCTTGAACAATGCATCTAATATTGCAAAATCTATGAAAGATGATTTTGTGAGCATAGAGCATCTCATCATTGCCATATTTAAATCGAAGAGCAATATCGCACAAATTTTAAAAGATCAAGGTGTTACAGAAAAAGCGCTTTTGGCTGCAGTTCAGGAACTCCGCAAAGGAGATCGCGTGACCTCACAAAGTCAAGAAGAGACCTACAATGCCTTAAATAAATATGCGAAAAACCTTAATCAATTGGCCAAAGATGGGAAACTTGATCCTGTGATTGGTCGTGATGAAGAAATAAGACGTATTCTTCAAATATTAACAAGACGAACAAAAAACAATCCCATTCTTGTTGGTGAACCAGGTACAGGTAAAACTGCCATTGCCGAAGGACTAGCACATCGAATAATAGATGGCGATATTCCTGAAAATTTAAAAGACAAGCAAATATTTGCCCTTGATATGGGCGCACTTATTGCTGGCGCCAAGTTTAAAGGAGAATTTGAAGAACGCTTGAAGGCTGTCATAAAAGAAGTAACTTCTAGTGATGGCGACATCGTGTTATTCATTGACGAGATCCATACTTTGGTTGGTGCTGGTGGCGGACAAGGTGCGATGGATGCCGCAAATATTTTGAAACCAGCCTTGGCGAGAGGAGAACTTAGAGCTATTGGTGCAACCACATTGGATGAATATCAGAAATACTTCGAACAAGACAAAGCTCTTGAGCGACGTTTTCAAAAAGTCGTGGTTGATGAACCTGATACTGAAAGTGCCATCTCTATTCTAAGAGGTATTAAAGAAAAATATGAAACACATCACAAGGTTCGCATAAAGGATGAGGCTATAATTGGTGCCGTAGAATTGTCGAATCGATATATCACAAACAGGTTCCTTCCAGATAAAGCCATTGACCTTATGGA
>JABDMU010000088.1 GCA_013001285.1 Flavobacteriaceae bacterium | reverse complement strand
AATTTTTATTCCAAAATTAATCTTTCTTCTTATTCAGTTTTTTTTCCGCTCTTTCAAGTTTTCTAAAATAACCCCTTGTTAAAAAGTTATGCTTCAATGCTTCCATATTCTCATTAAACTTTTCTGTGCCTTCATTGATGTTTTTAAGTGTAGATTTTAAATTATTCACCAAAGAAGTGTCTTTTAGTATATAATTGTAAGCACCATCTTCACTCGAATTAAAATCATTTACTGCAGCATTTATGTTAGACACCACATTTTCTATCTCTAAACTTGAATTTTCAAGATGGCTAACAATGTTCTTAAGCTTTAACCCAGAAATGGTATCATTAATTAACAAACCTAAAACAGTATCGTCGTTTGTTTTTAGCGACTTAATCATTGTGTTTAATTCGTCAATTGTGTTCGTGGCACTTCTACTAGCCATTTTAAGATTAGCAACCGATTGTTTTAAATCTTGAGCCATGACCGTATCGTTAAGAAGCAAACCAACAGTGCCTTTTCCTTTAAGCATTGCTGACGTTATTTTTAATAGATCTGATGTCAGGATCGCTGCATTTTCAGAACTAACACTTAATGTGCTTAAAATATCGTCAGGACCAATCTTACTGTACGATTCTATGGTGTCGCCATTATTAATAATACCCAACTGACCATTCCCAGGAACAATATTTAAAATCATGTTCCCAACCAATCCATCAGAGCCAATGGTGGCAATGGCATCTTTTTTAATATGAGTAATTATTTTTTCATCAATATTCATATCTACTTTAATAGTAGAGTCGTTAATCATAGTAATATCTTTAACTGTTCCAATATCAATTCCTGAATAGCGTACATTATTACCTTTTTGTAAACCATTTACATTTTGAAAATAAGCGCTAATGGTAAAAGTCTTTTTGAACATATTTTGACGCTGACCTATTAGATATACTCCAATGATAAAAACAATGGTTCCAGTGACAACAAACAGTCCTAAGCGTAATTTTTGAGCGTTTGAATTTTTCATGATATCAGTGTTTGAAAAAGGCTTTGATTTTTGGATCCGTTGAAGCAGATAATTCTGCATATGTTCCAGATGCATAGTCAATGCCATCTATAAGCAAAATCATTCTGTCTGAAATGACTCTTGCGCAATCAACATCATGTGTAATGATGAGTGATGAGGTGCCATATTTTTTTTGAATGTCCTGCATTAAAATAATAATTTCTTTAGCAGTTATGGGGTCTAAACCACTTGTAGGTTCGTCGTATAAAATAATTTTTGGCTGTAAAATTAGTGTTCGAGCTAAAGCAACACGACGTTTCATTCCTCCAGATAATTCCGAAGGCATTAAGTTTATTGCGCTTGCCAACCCAACATTCTCTAGAGCCTCCACAACCAATGTTTCCGTATCTAAATTTTCGCCAAATTTTTTCGTATGCCGCCGTAAAGGGAATTCTAAATTCTCTCGTACTGTCATAGAATCGTATAAGGCACTACCTTGAAAAAGAAAACCAATATCTGCTCGCAATATGTCTAATGCTTCCTGGTCAAGTTTGGTGATATCATTATGCATGACCGAAATTGTGCCACTATCCGCTTCCATTAAACCAACCAAACATTTGATCATGACTGATTTTCCGGAACCTGATTTTCCCATAATAACCAAATTCTCCCCTTTGAATAGACACATGTTAAATCCATTAAGCACCTTGTTGTTCCCAAATCTCTTGTGTAAGTCATTTAGTTTGAGAACAATTTCTCGATTTGATATGGCTCTATCGTCTATCATAGGTCGTAAAAAATATCTGTTACAAAAACTGCAATAAAATCAATAATAAAGAGCAGTAAAGATGTAAATACAACTGCCGAATTTGCTGCTTTACCAACACCCGCGGTTCCTTTTTCACAATTATAACCTTTAAAGCAACCAACGATTCCAATGGCTAATCCAAAAAAGAATGATTTTATGGTTGCAGGAATTACATCACCAAACTCTAATGCATCAAATACTTGATTAAAATAGAGCATAAATGAAACATTTCCTTTAACATTCTCAACCAAGAAAGAGCCAAAAATAGCAACAAGGTCTCCAATAATTACTAATAAAGGCAGCATCAGTGTTACCGCTAAAACTCGTGTAACCACTAGGTACTTAAACGGATTAGTTCCTGAAACTTCCATCGCATCAATTTGCTCGGTAACTCGCATAGATCCTAATTCGGCACCTATACCTGAGCCAATTCTACCGGCGCAAACCAATGCCGTAATTATGGGTCCAATCTCCCTAACTATAGAAATACTTACCATAGATGGCATCCATGATACTGCTCCAAATTCCATTAACGTAGGTCTAGTTTGCAATGTGAGTACTAAGCCAATAATAAAACCAGTAATACCAACCAATAGTAAAGAACGGTTCCCCATATTGTAGCATTGACGTAACAATTCCTTAAACTCAAAAGGTCTTTTAAACGCTTCTCTAAAATACCTTCCAGTGAAAAGAGAAAGTTCTCCAATCTCAATCAAAAAAGATTTTAATTGTGCTTTTATACTATTTAAACCTGACATTTTTCATTTGTAACTATCTTACCAAATGTATAAGAAAAGGTTGATGAATAAAATGATATAAATCATATGTCAACAATGCAAATGAGTAGTTTGATTTGTTTACAAATAATCATGTAAATACCACTTAAAATAAGTTTAAAACTGATATTTATCATTGTTAGTTTACTGTTTTTTATAGACATTTAAGATTATCATAAATTTTGGAAGTCATGAAAAATAATGAGGAAAGTCAAGTTATAGATAAAATAATTGAAGCACTTAGAAGAACTGCCATAGAGTTAGAAGAATTTAGGGTTCAAACAGCTCTTGGAAAAGCTGAAGCTCAAGATAAGTATGAAGAGATCAAAAAGAAATTTAATCTATTTATTCACGATAGTGAGCATAAAGTAAAAGGCGTTAAGGAAAAAATAGAAGAACTCAATACCAAGTTTGATGAATTGCGAGTACAATTAGCTCTTGGTAAAGCTGAAACTATTGAAGCTTTTAAAAAACAAAAAAAGGACTTGCTTTTAACTTTGCACGATATTGAAGTTAAAATAAAAACAAATGAAACTCTAAATAGAATGTACGCCTTGGCCTTAATTGATATTGAGCAGTTTAAAATTCAATTAGAAATTTTAGAGGAAAGATTTAGCAAAGAGAAAGATGGAGCTAAAGATACTTTTGAAAAAGGAAAAAAAGACTTTAATGATTTTATAGATAAGATTAAAAAAAAGTATGGGAAAAAGAAAGTAGAAGAAACAAAATTAGAGCATTTTCAAAATGAAATTTCTGAGGCGTTTCAACATTTTAAAAAAGCATTTTCTAAACCATAATTCTCCGATGATTGAAAAAAAAGGACACACTACATAGTGTGTCCTTTTTTTTCATAGGCGTTTAATCTAATAATCATAATCTCCTTTTCTAATATTACTTAGCATACCAAATCCTAAAAAAACAGCTAAAGAAAAACTAAGTATACCTATTACTGAAACACCTTTCCACATAGGCGAAATTTCAAATATTATAAGCAGCGTTGCCCCAATTATAAGGGCAACCATGATGAACGCAGTAATCAGTTGTTTTGTAATTCTCTGTAGCGTATGAACCATTGGGTCTATACCTTTATGTGTTAAATCTACTTTAACCTGTCCAGTATTAATTTTGCGAATAGCATTTTTTAAATCAGATGGAAATTCTTCCATATAATCGGCAATTTCTACTACTGAGTTTACGACCTTTTTACCTATTTTTATTGGGTTGTATTTTTCAGTTACACTTTTTCTTAAATATGGCTTTACAATTTCAAATTGTTCAAGCTTAGGATCGAGTTTGCTTAAAACACCTTCAAGTGTTACTAACGACCTTGCGAAAAGGAAAAAATATGTTGGTACTTTTAACCCATGCGCGATAATAATATCTTTTAAATCTAATAGAACTGTGCTCATTTCGTTTTCATGAACTTCTCTTACATAATACTTTTCAACAAATTCGTTAATATCATACTCTAAATCCCTCATGTTTTCAATAGAGACGTTGTTTGATAATTGCTGCAAAGTTTTAATGATGTTATTTACATCTCTATTAGTAATAGAGATAAACAGCTTGCCAAAAATTGAAATATCTCTTGGTAACATGCTGCCCATCATTCCAAAATCTAAATAGCAAATATGATTATTAGGTAGAACTAATAAATTGCCAGGATGAGGATCGGCATGAAAAAAACCATACACAAAAATTTGTTTAAAAAAGCTTACGGTAAGCCTTTTGGCAATGACTTTAGTGTCAATGTCATTAGCAATTAATTCTTCAACCTGGTTTATTTTAATTCCTGAAATAAACTCTAAGGTTAAAACCTTTGTCGTTGTTAAAGACTGATAAACCTTTGGGGCTTCTGCATATTGATCTAAAGAGGTGTCATTTTTTAAGTTATTGTAAAACCTTTGAATGTTAACGGATTCGTTTATAAAATCAATTTCCTTTAAGATGGAATCTTCAAAGTTTTTTACCAGACCAACAGGGTCAAAACTCTTTAAAGAAGGCATTCTACGTTCTAATATATCGGCAATTTTATACATTGCTTTAATATCTTCTCCTATAACTTCCTGAATTCCGGAGCGTTGAACTTTTAATGCCACTCGTTTGCCAGAATGTAGAGTTGCTCTATGCACTTGGGCTATGGATGCCGAAGCAAAGGGCGCTGGCTCAAACCAGGCGAACAGGTTTTCTACAGTATCATTTAATTCAGTTTCAACTATCTTTTTCGCAACCTCATTTGGCATTGGCGGCACATTGTCGTGCAGTTTTTCTAGCTCAATGGTTAATTCTAAAGGCACCAGATCGGGTCTGTTACTTAAAATTTGTCCAAATTTTACAAAGGTAGGCCCCAGCTCTTCACACACTAATCTCATTTTTGCCCATTTGCTGTATTGGGTTGCATGTTTTTTTGAAGCTTTAGGAATTATTTTTTGTAGATATGTATACTTTTTGTTCTCTTCAATATAATCTACTAAATCTTCAAAGCCATATTTTACAAGGACTTTAATTATTTGGTTGTATCTAGAGATAGATCTAAATTTTCTCCCTATTCCTGATATAATTCCCATTGTTTTATGCCTCCAGTTTATTTAATCTTGCTTCTAAAAGCGCTACTGTAGCGTCCAATTTTTCGAGCTTGTCTTTTAGTGCTTTAATTTCGTCTAAATGTGCTACATTTATTTTTCGATAGAATTTAACTACCAATTCTTCAACTTTTTCGTTAAGCTCTTCCTTAAGTTCATGAGTTTTTAATATTATTTTATCAACAAACTCAAGCTCTTTTCCGCTTTCATCTAAATGAGATTCAGATACTATTTTATTGATATTCTCCTTTCCTTTTTCAGATAGTTCATTCAATCTATCCAAAACATTAGTGTCTTTTGCCAAATAATAAAGGCTTGAACTTAGTGTGAGTAACTCTAAAATGGTTTTGGTTTTCATAATTACGCATTTAATCTATACTAAGTCTAAATATATCGATAAACACAATGTTTTAATATGATAATAATCATAGATGAATACTTATTAAATATTTAATTTTAATCATGGATTATTAATGTTATACAAGATGAAAACAAATTCAATAAAAGAAGTAATGACTAAAAATGTGGTTTGTGTCTCTCCCGAACAGCAGCTAATCGATGTAAAGCATATATATGAGAAAGACAATTTTCACCACCATATTCCAGTTGAAGTAAACGGAAAATTAGTTGGTATGGTGAGCTTAATTGACTTTATGTACAATATTTCTGGAGCTGGATTAAGCGACACTAATGCGGTGTACAAAGAAAAAAAGGTTAAAGATATTATGACACCCAACCCATTTTTTCTAACAATAAACGCAACTATTGAAGATGTTTTAAAAGCACTATCTCAAGGAAATTATCATGCTGTTCCAGTATTGAAAAATGAAATGATAGTGGGAATTGTATCTACTGCAGACTTGATCAAGTATTTCATGCAAAAAACCCTTTAATTATTAACATAGTATGTAACTCTAAATTAATTAACTAAATGAAAAGACTATTGTTGCATATTTTCATTTTCACATTAGTATTGGCAGCAATAAATCTATGTGCTATAAATAGCAATGCATCGAGATTTAATTTTAAAACGGAAACTACAAGCAGATTTTATCAAAAAGACACATTAAAAGGAAAAATATTAATTGAGAAGGACATTATTATTGAAAATTACTTTCAATTTATAGACTCAATAGTAAATAAATACGATGCTTTAACCCCCTATAAATTATCTGAACATCTATTAGTAAGAGCAAATGCATGGATTATTGACACACTTCAAAACACTGATTATTATAGGAGAATAGCCAAGGATTCTTTTGTTTACAATCAAAAAAAGATGATCGCTCTGCCAAAAGGTTCAATGTTAATAGTACCAAATTCCGAAGTTGCCCATGAAATTCAAAATTCATTTAAAAACACATTGATCGATATTAATATCCCAGAATTTAAGCTTCGTGTTTATGAAGCGGATAAACTGCTTTATGAATTTCCAATACGAGTTGGTAGAGATGAAAAAAAATATCTCGAAATGTCTGAAAGGATTCAAGATCTAAAAACCAAAACAGGTAAAGGTCGAATAATTAATCATTTTCGAAACCCTCGATATGTGAACCCTGTCAACAACCACGAATATATTGTTACTAAACGAGACGATGAGAAAGTTACAAAACTACCGCAAATCCCCTTTATAGAAACCGAAATAAACGGCATTAGAAATGGTCAACTAATACATCCAACCACAAATGCAGCAACCCTGGGGAAAGCCTATTCAAACGGTTGCATAGGTACAAACGAGGGAGATGCTTGGGTTATATACTATCACGCACCTCTTGAAACAAAAGTTCATATTAGATACGACTTAAATGTAATTAATGATAAAGGAGATCGCATTGTGTTAAAGGATATCTACAATAAATATTAAGGCAGTAATCCCAAGTGCCTAGCAGCCATTACTGTTAGGTAGGTTGGAGGTCGGTTTGAGAGCTCGTTAGGCACCTGCCTTGGCATTTAAATATATAGCACGACCATACTTTACAGGTTATTTCCTCGTGTTTTGTAACTTTATGTAGAAAACCAACCAATATGAAACTTCATCGGGCTGCTATAGTTTTCCTTTACGTTGTTATGCTGTACACAATTTTTACGAAGACGGCATTTTCACAAACTAATTCAGAAAATTTTAAAACATACTCGTATAAAGAGTTTTTTGATTTGATCG
>JABDMU010000063.1 GCA_013001285.1 Flavobacteriaceae bacterium | reverse complement strand
TCGCTAATGCGAAGCTAATTGCCAACCAATGATTTGAGAGTATATCGAAGTCCACTTCTCAAATCATTGTTACGGAATTCATTATCTTTTCATTCTCAAAACAGAACTGCGTTTAGCGCTCTGTTATCTTCAATTGCTTGTAACATGATATGTGAAAACCAATAATAGAAAATAATGACTTATCGCAATTGAATCCATAAGAAACGAATTATCATTCATGAAGATTCCAAATTACTTATTTCTTAGAATAATTGTATATACCGTAATGATTTTATTGCCTCTAATAACATATTACGGAATTTGGGGACCTTCAGGATCATTGGCAATACATCAGACTTATTTAAAAAATAGAGCGGAAACTATTGATAATAAGGAAATTCCATGTATTGTTTGTGGCGTACCTGGATATGAACGAAATTATAGAAAGATTGGTTCTGGTTTATCGAATCCCTTCGATTATGAAGGCCCATATATTTATTGTTCAAGACATACTGAACAAACACCATTAGGACCTTATTCTCTCGGTTGGGAACATATCAAAAAAGGAGCTTCATTTATTATAGCATTCGCTTTTCTA
Source organism: Flavobacteriaceae bacterium (assembly GCA_013001285.1). Taxonomy (GTDB): domain Bacteria; phylum Bacteroidota; class Bacteroidia; order Flavobacteriales; family Flavobacteriaceae; genus JABDMU01. The sequence continues at coordinate 2,687 of JABDMU010000063.1, read as the reverse complement.
ATCTTGATGATATCAGAAAATATTTGGGGAAAAAGCATAAATAAAAGTGATGCAGAAGAGATGTGGAGAATGCTAGGTATACTATTATTCTTATTTGTCCTTTTCTTCTATTTTGTTTAAAGAAATGAGATATTCAGTAACTACTGACTTAAATTAATTTTTACGCAAAAGAAGATAACACCGTGTATAGCGCATGCCGTTGCCAAACACAAAAATTCATTACCTTTCATTTTAATATATTTTAGTGTTACTCACTCTTGCTGCTCATCGGCACGAGCCATATGTGTAACACGTAGGTGCAATTAACAAATAAAATCAATATATAAAGTTTTAATACAACTTTATGTTACAGATCATCGATTTAAATTCAAATTTCTCAAAAGTAAAGCTAGGTCAAATATCACATGATTCAAGAATTGTGAAACGATCTATTGACATGTTTTATATTCAAAATCCAAATATTTCATAAACACAGATAGTTAATTAATGGAAATTGCACCAAAGAAAGGTTTTAAGGGATTAATTGAAAATTGGCAAAGTGATTTAATTGCGGCGGTGAGTGTCTCACTCATTGCTTTACCCCTTTCATTAGGTATTGCTTTGGCAGCGGGCGCACCTGCGATGTCAGGTATTATTTCGGCAATTGTTGGTGGCGTTGTAACAACTCTTTATCGTGGTGGTCATATATCGGTCAACGGACCTGCCAAAGGAGTTATTGCTGTCATACTTTTGGGAATTGCATTGATGGATGATGGTTCAGGGCAAGCCTTTAATTACGTATTGGCAGCAGTAGTTGTTTCGGGTGCAATTCAAGTATTATTGGGATTATTGAAATTAGGTCGATTAGCGGATATATTCCATTCTTCCGTAATTCACGGTATTTTGGCAGCCATCGGAATTATCATTTTTGCTAAACAGATCCATGTTGCCTTAGGCACGCATTCAGATAGTCCGAGCATTATTCAAAACCTTATTGATGCGGTTCTACTCCTCCCTAAAGCAAATCCTTTTGTGGTGATTATTTCTTTAGTAGGCTTACTTCTATTATTGTTTCATTCCAAAATCAGTAACCGATTTTTCCATGTTTTGCCTGCGCCAATGTGGGTCATTGCCCTTTCCATTCCGTTTGTTTATGTATTCAATTTCTTTGATCTGCATTCGCTTTCCTTTTTTGGGAAGGCGTATGAAGTAGGACCTGATCTACTGTTGGATATTCCCAATAATATTATGGATTCGATAATGCATCCTAATTTCAGTAAAATCAATACCATTGAATTCTGGACAACCGTAGTATCCATTTTAATCATTACAAGTATTGAATCATTGGCCATTGCAAAAGCAGTTGACAAAATCGACCCTTATAAACGAAAGACGGATTTAAATAAAGATTTGACAGGTATTGGATTAAGTACGGTGGTAGCTGGCCTAATTGGAGGTTTACCAATTATTGCTGTGATCATTAGAAGTACGGTCAATATTCATAATGGTGCGAAGACAAAGTGGTCTAACATGTATCAAGGACTTTTATTGTTGATTTTTATTGTGGTTTTGAGCCCAATAATGAGACAAGTACCGCTTTGTGCTTTTGCAATTTTACTTGTTTATACTGGGTTTAAATTAGCTTCGCCTGCCGTTTTTAAACAAATTTATAATCAAGGAATCGAGCAATTAATATTTTTTGTTGGCACAATGATTTTAACGCTTTACACTAATTTATTAATTGGATTACTTGGTGGATTATTATTGGCCATGGTCAGTCATATGCTATTGGCAAAGGCATCCATGCCTCAGTTTTTTAAAATGGTCTATCGCTCAGGTTCAAATTTAGTTTTGAATACAGATGGCAGTTACGATATAAAAGTTAAAGGGATTGCAAACTTTTTAGGCATCTTAAACATCGATAAGATGGTTGCCCAAATTCCTTCTGGAGCAGATGTTAATATTGATTTATCAGAAACACGTTTAGTAGGCATAACCTATATGGATTACATAGTAGATTACCTAAAGACACAAAACAACACTGGCGGTAAAGTCATAATTAAAGGCCTGGATTCCCATGTTTCGTCCTCTACCTATAATAGAGCGTTGAAAATTGCTTTAACTAATCAAGTAGCAAAATTATCATCAAGACAAATTCGATTACAAAATTTAGCTAATGAAAAAGATTATCAATACACAAGTCAAGTAGATTGGAATACAACATATTTAAAGAAATTTCACTTTTTTGAAATTAGGCCTATCGAACGCAAATCAAATTGTCTAAAAGGAATATTTAAAGATTCAGATATATCTTGGGAAATTGCTGATGTAACTTTCAGTGAGGGCGGAGCTTTTACGGCTGAGACGTTTAATATGACTCTAATGGTCCTGAAATTGAACAAAAAAATACCCGTTTTCACAATGGAAAAAGAAGGGGTATTAGAAAAAATATTTGATCGCGTAATGGCATATACGGGCTATAAAGACATTGATTTTGAGATGTATCCAGATTTTTCCAGAAAATTTCTGATCATGGGAAATAAGGAGTCTGAAATTCGGTCATTTTTTACAGATGAAGTCATTCGTTTTTTCGAAAATCACCAGATTTATCATTTAGAAAGTAATGGTGAAGCACTAATCATTTTTGATAAAATTAAATTGGCCAGGACAGATGAAACCATTGCGTTTATAGATTATGGTAAAGAATT
>JABDMU010000026.1 GCA_013001285.1 Flavobacteriaceae bacterium | reverse complement strand
ATGTTGCATGCTATTGGATTAACTTCTGAAGATTTTTATAAACCATTCATTGGTATTGCCAGCACGGGTTATGAAGGCAATCCCTGCAATATGCATCTTAATGATCTTGCTAAGTTGGTTAAAGAAGGTACGAAGAATGAAGAAGTAGTTGGATTGATCTTCAATACAATTGGTGTGAGTGATGGTATTTCAATGGGAACCCCTGGAATGCGCTATTCTTTACCATCTCGAGATATCATAGCAGATTCCATGGAAACCGTGGTTCAAGCCATGAGTTATGACGGATTAGTTACAGTGGTTGGCTGTGATAAAAACATGCCAGGTGCTCTTATGGCGATGATTCGGTTAAATAGACCTAGTATTCTGGTTTATGGAGGAACCATAGATTCTGGATGTCACGAAGGGAAGAAACTGGATGTTGTTTCTGCTTTTGAAGCTTGGGGAAGTAAGGTAGCTGGAACAATGAATGAGTCAGAATATCAAAGTATCGTTCAAAAGGCCTGCCCTGGAGCAGGAGCATGTGGAGGAATGTATACTGCAAATACCATGGCCTCTGCAATAGAAGCACTAGGAATGACATTACCTTTTAATGCATCTAATCCAGCACTTAGCGATGAAAAACAACAAGAATCAATAAAGGCTGGTGAAGCTATGCGATTATTGTTGGAAAAGGATATAAAACCTTCAGATATAATCACCAGAAAATCTTTAGAAAATGCAGTTAGACTCGTAACAATTTTAGGAGGATCGACCAATGCGGTTTTGCATTTTTTAGCCATAGCACGTGCTGCACAAATTGATTTCACATTGAAAGATTTTCAAAAAATAAGTGATAATACACCCTTTTTAGCTGATTTAAAACCCAGCGGAAAGTATTTGATGGAAGATGTTCACGCCATTGGCGGCATACCAGCAGTATTAAAATATTTATTGAAAAAAGGATTGATTCACGGCGAATGTTTGACTGTAACTGGTAAAACAATAGCAGAAAATTTATTAGAGGTTAATGATCTACCCAAGGATCAAGACGTTATAAAAACGGTGGAAAATCCTATAAAAACATCTGGACATTTAAGAATGTTGTATGGAAATTTAGCAGAAGGGGGAAGTGTCGCAAAGATCACAGGAAAAGAAGGATTGAACTTTGTGGGCAAAGCCAAAGTATTTGAAGGTGAATATGAAGCAAATGACGGTATTCGAGATGGATTGGTAGAAAAAGGTGATGTTGTCGTTATTCGATATGAAGGTCCGAAAGGTGGACCTGGAATGCCAGAAATGTTGAAGCCAACGGCAGCTATAATGGGAGCGGGACTAGGTAAAGATGTTGCATTAATCACTGATGGACGATTTTCTGGTGGAACACACGGATTTGTAGTTGGCCATATCACGCCTGAAGCTCAAGAAGGTGGCACATTAGCTTTAGTAAAAGATGGTGATATGATCACAATTGATGCCGAAACTAATACCATTCAATTAGAAGTTTCGGATGAAGAATTAAAGATGAGAAAACAAAATTGGAAAGCACCCGATATTAAATTTAAACGTGGGGTTCTTTATAAATATGCGCGAACTGTATCATCAGCCTCAACGGGTTGTGTGACAGATGAATTTTAAACTTTTTTATATGAACTTACAAACAGTCAAAATAGCCAAAGCCGAAAATCAGAATTCTGAACGAATCTCTGGAAGCGAAGCCATTATTAAATGCCTTTTAGCTGAAGGCGTCGATGTACTTTATGGCTATCCTGGAGGTGCCATAATGCCGGTTTATGACGAATTATATAAGTATCAAGATAAGATACATCATGTACTTACACGTCACGAACAAGGTGCAACGCATGCTGCACAAGGTTATGCCAGAATCTCTGGAAAAGTAGGCGTAGCTATTGCTACTTCAGGCCCAGGTGCAACTAATCTTATAACTGGGATTGCTGACGCTCAAATTGATTCTACACCAATGGTTTGTATAACAGGCCAGGTGCCGTCTCATTTATTGGGCAGCGATGCCTTTCAAGAAACAGACATTGTTGGTATTTCAACGCCAGTTACCAAATGGAATCATCAAATTACCAAGGCATCTGAAATCCCAGAAGTTCTTGCAAAAGCATTTTATATAGCAAAAAGTGGTCGACCAGGTCCGGTACTAATTGATATCACCAAGGATGCACAATTTGAAGAATTCGATTTTAAATATGAAAAATGTTTGGGCATCAGAAGCTATGAACCTACACCAACCCTGAACGAAAAGGATATTATTTCGGCAGCTGAACTCATTAATTCTGCAAAAAAACCAATGATTGTTTGGGGGCAAGGCATTATTTTGGGTCAAGCCGAAACCGAACTGAAAAGTTTGATGGAAAAAGCTGGAATTCCGGCAGCTTGGACCATCTTAGGAGCATCAGCTATACCAACTTCACATCCTTTAAATGTAGGTATGGTAGGTATGCATGGAAATTATGCGCCAAATATTTTAACCAATAAATGCGATGTTTTGATTGCCATCGGTATGCGTTTTGATGACCGCGTTACTGGTAACCTGGCCAGCTATGCAAAGCAAGCTAAGATCATACATTTTGAGATTGACCCCGCCGAAGTCGATAAAAATGTAAAAACAGACATCGCTGTTCTTGGAGACGCTAAAGAAAGCCTTAAGTCCATATTACCAAAGATCAATAATAACAACCATTCAGAATGGGTTCAACAATTTAAAGACCTCTATGCCATTGAATACGAAAAGGTTATAAAAAAAGATATTTATCCAACTAAAAATGGATTAACAATGGGAGAGGTTCTCAAGGAAATCAATAACCAAAGCAAAGGTGAAGCAGCAATTGTTTCAGATGTTGGTCAACATCAAATGGTGGCTTGTCGTTATGCCGAATTCAACACCTCCAAAAGCAACATTACTTCTGGTGGTTTAGGTACCATGGGATTTGCCCTTCCCGCCGCCATTGGAGCTAAAATGGCTGCTCCAGAGCGCGATGTCGTTGCAATTATTGGTGATGGAGGATATCAAATGACCATTCAAGAGTTGGGGACAATTTTTCAATCCAAAGTGCCTGTAAAAATTGTGGTATTAAATAATGAATTCCTAGGCATGGTTCGTCAATGGCAACAGTTATTCTTTGATAAAAGATATGCATCTACCGAGTTGGTAAATCCTGATTTTGTCAGTATCGCAAAGGGTTACTATTTAGAAGCTAAAAAAGTGACTAAACGAGAAGAATTAGCATCTGCCGTTGCTGAAATGATGGCTTGTAAAGATGCGTATTTTCTTGAAGTCTGTGTTGAAAAAGAAGATAATGTATTTCCTATGATCCCTTCAGGAGCATCGGTTTCAGATATTAGATTAGAATAATTATGAAGGATAAAAAAGAATTGTTTACGGTTTCGGTTTATACCGAAAATAATATTGGGTTATTGAATAGAATATCAGCAATATTTCAAAGAAGACACATCAATATTGAAAGCATGAACACATCGGCTTCAGAAATTGAAGGTGTTTCACGCTTTACTATTTTGGTATGTGTTACAGAAGATCAAATAAAAAAAATAATTGGACAAATTGAAAAGCAGGTCGAGGTTATAAAGGCGTACTACCATACTGATGAGGATACCATATATCAAGAGTCCTGTATGTTTAAGATTAAATCGGATTTGCTTTTTGACGAGCGTCAAATTCAAAATATAATAAAAGAAAGCAACGCACGAATTGTAACGGTAAATAAAGAATTTTTTGTTTTGGAAAAATCTGGTAGACGAGAAGAGGTTGAATTATTACATCGTGAATTAAGTGCTTTTGGCATTATGCAATTTGTGAGGTCTGGACGAATCGCAATTACTAAAAATGAAATGAAAATAACCGAAATGCTAGAGGCATTTCACAATTAAAAAATAAATCAAATGGCAAATTATTTCAATACCCTTTCACTGGGAAAAAAATTAGAACAACTTTCGAAATGTCGTTTTATGGAATCTTCTGAATTTCAAGATGGCGTTACTGCTTTAATGAACAAAAAAATAGTTATTGTTGGCTGTGGAGCACAAGGCTTGAACCAAGGATTAAATATGAGAGATTCTGGATTGGATATTGCTTACGCCTTAAGAGACCAGGCGATTTCTGAAAAACGCCAGTCATATAAAAATGCTACCGAAAATCATTTTGAAGTTGGTACTTACAAAGACTTAATACCAACTGCAGATCTTGTGCTTAACTTAACACCAGATAAACAACATTCGAATGTTGTAGATACTGTAATGCCTTTAATGAAAAAGGGTGCAACCTTATCGTATTCTCATGGATTTAATATTGTTGAAGAAGGGAAACAAATTAGAAAGGACATAACCGTAATTATGGTGGCTCCTAAATGCCCAGGCACCGAAGTGCGAGAAGAGTATTTACGAGGTTTTGGTGTGCCAACATTAATCGCTGTGCATCCTGAAAACGACCCTGAACAAAAAGGCTGGGATCAAGCAAAAGCTTATGCTGTTGCTACTGGTGGTCATAAAGCCGGTGTATTAGAATCGTCTTTTGTTGCTGAGGTTAAAAGTGACCTAATGGGTGAACAAACCATTTTATGTGGTGTTTTGCAAACAGCATCCGTATTATGCTTTGATAGAATGATTGAAGAAGGTATCGATGCGAATTATGCTGCTAAATTAATTCAGTATGGTTCAGAAACCATTACCGAAGCATTAAAACATGGCGGTATAACCAATATGATGGATCGCTTATCAAATCCAGCAAAAATAAAGGCTTATACCTTATCAGAAGAATTAAAGATCATAATGAAACCTTTATTTGAAAAACACATGGACGATATCATGTCTGGACATTTTTCAGATACAATGATGGCTGACTGGTCCAATGATGATGCTAACCTTCTAAAATGGAGAGCAGAATTAGGAGAAACGGCCTTTGAGCAGACTGAATCAACATCTGATCATATTTCTGAACAAGAATATTTTGATCATAGTGTATTAATGGTGGCTTTTATTCGAGCCGGTGTTGAGCTAGCCTTTGAAACTATGGTGGCTTCTGGAATTGTTGAAGAATCTGCTTATTACGAATCCTTACATGAATTGCCATTAATTGCCAATACAGTAGCTAGAAAAAAACTATTTGAAATGAATCGTATCATTTCTGATACTGCAGAATATGGCTGTTATCTTTTTGATCATGCATGTAAACCATTGCTGGAAGATTTTATGACGACTGTTGATTCTTCAGTAATGGGAACAGCTTACTCGACAACAAATGGCGTAGATAATGTTGAATTGATCGCAGTTAATGAAGCAATTCGTCAGCATCCTATAGAAAAAACAGGAAAGGTGCTTCGTGCCGCTATGACTGCAATGAAAGCTATAAAATCTGAAGTTAAAAGTCAGCCTGTATTCTCATAACATATGCAAACCGTAACTTATTTTCCAAGCATAGAAGATATTAATAAAGCTTCTGAAATTTTAAAGGGTATTGCCTCTGTAACACCATTGCAGCGCAATATTCAATATTCAAATCGCTTTGAAAGTAATGTATTCTTTAAGAGAGAAGATCTTCAGCAAGTCCGTTCTTATAAAATACGCGGTTCTTATAACAAAATTAAATCGTTATCAACCCATGAAATAGAGAATGGTGTTGTATGTGCAAGCGCAGGAAATCATGCTCAAGGGGTTGCCTTGTCCTGCAATTTATTAAAAATTGAAGGCACCATAGTTATGCCAGAGCCGACCCCACAACAAAAGATTGATCAGGTGAAAATGTTTGGCGGAAATTATATAAAGATCGTTTTAAAGGGTGACACCTTTGACGATTCTTATCATGAAGCCATGCTTGAATGTGAACGCCTCAATAGAACATTTATTCACCCTTTTGATGATGAAAAAATAATTGAAGGGCAAGCTACTGTGGGCTTAGAAATATTTGAACAAAGTCAGGAAGAAATTGATTACATCTTTGTTCCAGTAGGAGGAGGGGGTTTAGCCGCCGGACTTTCAACGTATTTCAATCAGATCTCTCCAAAGACCAAAATTATAGGTGTAGAACCTTTAGGAGCGCCATCTATGTCGGAATCTATAAAAAATGGTAAGGTTACAACATTGAAACAGATTGAGAAATTTGTGGATGGTGCAGCTGTTCGACGTGTTGGATATAAGACTTTTGAGATCTGTAAAGAATTTCTTGATAATGTCATTACTGTGCATGAAGGGAAGATATGCCAAACCATTCTTGATCTTTACAATAAGGAAGCTATTGTAGTTGAACCTGCAGGAGCATTGAGCATTGCAGCGTTAGATCATTACGCAGAAGAAATCAAGGGTAAAAATGTGGTGTGTGTTGTTAGTGGAAGCAATAACGATATTTTAAGAACACCAGAAATCAAGGAACGCGCATTATTATTCGCTAGTTTAAAACACTATTTCATTATTAAATTCCCACAACGTGCAGGTGCACTTAGAGAATTTGTTGTAGATATTTTAGGCCCTTCTGATGATATTACCCATTTTCAATATACTAAAAAAGCAAATCGAGAAAATGACGTTGCTGTAGTTGGCATTCAATTAAAATCTCCTAAAGATCTGGATCCACTTATTACCAAAATGAAGTTGCATAACTTTTTTGGTGATTATTTGAATGATAAACCAGATCTGTTTCAATTTTTAGTTTAACTTTTGTAGTATTACCAAAATTATTTATTTATGAAAATTGCAATTATTGGCGCAGGAAATTTGGGAATTTCTATGGCCAAAGGTCTTATTTCGAATAAGGTGATTTCCAGTTTGTATTTGACCCGTCGAAACATCAAGGAGTTGAATCATTTTAAGTCGAATAAAAAAGTAAAGATCACCACAAATAATGCACTAGCTATTAAGAATTCGACTATTTTAATCTTTGCGGTCCAACCTTCAGATTTTGAAGATATTTTAAAAGAAAATGTAGCGAACCTTTCAGATCATCATATTATCATATCAACCATAACAGGATTCTCAATAAATGAAATAGAAGCGATTATTGGCACTAAAAATAACGTGATTAGAGCCATGCCAAATACGGCAATTGCTGTTGGAAAATCTATGACTTGTTTGAGTAGTAAAACCAAGAACAGAAAGGTTCTTAATGCGGCAAGATCTATCTTTAATACACTAGGGACCACATTACTTATCCCAGAAAATCAAATGCAGGCGGCGACTGTGGTTTGTGCCAGTGGCATCGCCTTTTGGATGCGACTTATAAGAGCAACTTCACAGGCGGCCATTCAACTGGGATTTGACGCCAAGGAGGCTCAGGAACTTGCTATGCACACCTGCGAAGGTGCGGCCAATTTATTGATTAGCTCCGGAAATCATCCTGAACAGGAAATTGATAAAGTGACAACACCAAAAGGCTGTACTATCGAGGGCTTAAATGAAATGGAACATCAAGGATTGAGCTCTTCATTGATTAAGGGAATGGTGACTTCCTTTGATAAAATTAATAGCATAAAATCAAAGGAACCACTTTAAGAATGGTATTTTGAAATCAGGTCAAATGATTGTTGACTGACCCAAGTGGATATTTGTAAAATTTAGGTTAGAATCTTTCGGATTGGAAATATAATCCTCAATAAACTCACCAACTTTACTTGTGGTAATATTATCAAATTTAGTATTCACATCTGGTGTAGAGATGTGTAATTTCAAGGACTTCTCGACACCCTTCCGAATAATTTCTGCTTCATCATAAAGCGCAAAATGATCTAAGAGCATTGCAGCAGATAATATAGATGCTATAGGGTTTGCAACACCTTTATTGGCAGCTTGTGGGAAAGACCCGTGAATAGGCTCAAATAACGCATATTTATCTCCAATAGAAGCCGATGCTAATAAGCCTATAGATCCACCAATCACACTAGCTTCATCACTAATAATATCACCAAACATATTTTCAGTGAGGATTACATCAAATTGTTTCGGATTTAAAATCAGTTGCATGGCCGCGTTATCAACAAACAAATAATCTAATTCAACTTTTGGATAATCCTTAGAAATTTCAGTTACTACCTTGCGCCATAAACGTGAACTTTCAAGAACATTGGCTTTATCTACTAAAGTAACTTTCTGCTTTCTCGATAAGGCCGATTTAAAGGCCAAATGGGTAATTCGTTCAATTTCTTCCCTAGAATAAACACAAAGATCAGAAGCTTGATTTCCATCTTCACTTAGAGACTTGTCTCCGAAATAAATACCGCCAGTTAGTTCTCTATAGATACTAATATCCGTTCCTTTAATAATATTTCTTTTTAAAGGTGATTTATTTAATAAGGAATCGTAAGCTTTCACAGGGCGAATATTGGCATACAACCCAAGAGATTTTCGAAGCCTTAACAGGCCTTGTTCAGGGCGTATCTTTGCTGAAGGGTCGTTGTCATATTTAGGATGCCCAATACTACCAAACAGCACTGCATCACTATTCTCGCATAAATCAAGCGTTTCTTCAGGTAAGGGGTTTCCAGTTTCGTCAATGGCGATAGCGCCAACCGAACCAAATTTAAAATGAAATGAATGATCAAATTCTAAAGCAACTGCTTTTAACACCTTGATCGCTTGTGCGGTAACTTCAGGTCCAATACCATCTCCTGGTAATACAGCAATTTGTAGTTTCATAATTATTAATGTTGATGTTGAGCTTCAAAAGCTTCAATTGAATTTTTTAAACTTAATAGGTAATCAATGTCATCATATCCATTGATCAGACAGGTTTTCTTATACGAATCAATATCAAAATTAGTTGTGATCTCACTGCCATGAACTGAAAGCAATTGTGATTCTAGATCTATCTTGATTTTAGTGTTAGGGTCCTTTTCGATAACATCAAATAATTCTTTTAAAAATTTTGAATCTACCTGAATAGGTAAAATGCCGTTATTTAATGCATTTCCCTTAAAAATATCTGCAAAGAAACTGGAAATAACCACTTTAAACCCATAATCGGCCAGAGCCCATGCCGCATGTTCACGACTAGAACCACATCCAAAATTATCGCCAGTAACCAAAATTTTTCCAGAATAATCAGAATTATTTAATGGAAAGTCAGCGTTTAGATCGCCATTCTTGGTAAATCTCCAATCACGAAATAAGTTTTCTCCAAATCCTTTTCGATCAGTTGCTTTTAGAAATCGCGCAGGAATGATTTGATCTGTATCTACATTTTCATGAGGTAAGGGTACAGCAGTAGAAACTAATGTTGTGAATTTTTCCATTAGTTCAAATGTTTAGTTATATCAATTATTTTTCCTTCCACAGCTGTAGCTGCTGCTACCAATGGACTTGCCAATATGGTACGTGAGCCTTGACCTTGTCTGCCTTCAAAATTTCTATTTGATGTTGAAACGCAGTATTCACCTTGTGGGATTTTATCGTCATTCATAGCAAGGCAAGCTGAGCAACCCGGTTGCCTTAATTCAAATCCTGCTGCATCAAAAATTGTTTTTAAGCCCTCATCAATGATCTGGGCCTCTACTTGTTTACTTCCTGGAACTAACCAAGCCGTTACATTTTTTGCTTTTTGTTTGCCTTTAATAAAGTCGGCTGCAACTCTAAAATCTTCAATTCTAGAATTTGTGCAACTTCCAATGAATACATAATTTATAGGCGTGTTGATCAATGATTCCCCAGCCTTAAAATTCATGTATTTTAAAGACTTCTGAAACGAATCATTTTCTATGTCGTCTGGGATTTGATCTGTAATCTTGATTCCCATTCCTGGATTAGTTCCATAAGTGATCATGGGGTCAATATCCTGAGCATCAAAAACATATTCTTTGTCAAATTGTGCACCTGGATCTGTTGGCAGGGTTTTCCAAAAGGCAACTTTCTCATCAAAAGCTTCATCTTTCGGAGCAAATTGCCTTCCTTTTATATATTCAAAGGTTGTTTCATCTGGCGCGATCATGCCACCACGTGCGCCCATTTCGATGCTCATATTGCATACGGTCATACGTCCTTCCATGGACATATTTTCAAAAACTTCTCCAGCATATTCACAGAAATATCCTGTTCCTGAATTCGTACCTAATTTTGAAATAATATAAAGAATAACGTCTTTAGGCAGAACTCCTTTTTTTAAGGTTCCATTTACGGTTACTCTTAAACTTTTAGGTTTAGTAAGCAACAGACATTGACTTGCAAATACCTGGGCAACCTGACTTGTTCCAATCCCAAATGCAATGGTTCCAAATGCACCATGCGTAGAGGTGTGACTATCACCACAAACCATGGTCATTCCAGGTTGGGTAATCCCTAATTCGGGAGCCATGACATGGACAATGCCATTATATTTATGGCCTAACTCATAAAGGGTAATGCCATTATTTTTACAATTAACTGTTAATTGTTCTAGCTGTTTCCGCGACAATTCATCTTTAATTGGTAAATGCTGGTTTAAGGTTGGTGTATTATGATCGGCAGTTGCTACAATTTGATCTGGTCGAAAAATTGAAATACCGCGATCTTTCAGTTCATTAAATGCTTGAGGACTCGTAACTTCGTGAATTAAATGCTTATCAATATATAGAACTTGTGGTCCGTTTTCAATTGACTTCACAACATGGGAATCCCAGACCTTATCAAATAATGTCTTTTTCATTATGCAGAAGCAATTTCGTTATAGATTTTACAGGATTCAATAATCTGATGAATGTCAGAATCGTTGATTTCTTTTTTCTTATCTGCGAAGGTGAGGAAATTAGTATAAACTTCATCTAGCTGTAATTTGGTCAATTCATAACCAATATTTTTTGCTCTATATGCCAAAGCAGCTCTGCCGCTTCTTGCCGTTAACACAATGGCCGAATCAGTCACGCCAACAGCCTTTGGATCGATGATTTCGTAAGTTTCTCTATTTTTTATAACCCCATCCTGATGAATTCCTGAGCTATGAGCAAAAGCATTGGCACCAACAATGGCCTTGTTGGGTTGGGTATAAATACCCATACTATCAGAGACCAATTGACTTATGCCATAAAGCCTTGTTGTATCAATATTGGTGTCCAAATTTAAATAAGGATGTTGTTTTAAGATCATAACCACTTCTTCCAATGCTGTATTTCCAGCCCGCTCACCTATACCGTTAATGGTACATTCAATTTGTCTAGCACCATTTATAACGCCTTCAATAGAATTTGCAGTTGCTAAACCTAGGTCATTATGGCAATGACAAGATAAAATGGCTTTTTCAATACCCTTAACGTTTTCTTTTAGAAATTTGATCTTAGCTCCATATTCGTGAGGTAAACAATATCCGGTTGTATCGGGGATATTTAAAACGGTAGCCCCTGCTTTTATGGCAGCTTCACATACCTTTGCCAAATATTCATTATCAGTACGTCCGGCATCCTCAGCGTAAAATTCGACATCTTCAACAAAGGATTTCGCGTAGCGCACTGCAGATGAAGCACGCTCCAAAATAGCTTCTTGAGTGGACTTGAATTTGTGTTTAATATGTGATTCAGATGTGCCAATTCCAGTGTGAATTCTGGGATATTTAGCATATTTTAAGGCTTCAGCAGCTACTCTGATGTCATTTTCAACCGATCTGGTCAAGCCACAAACTATGGCATTTGTTACTATTTTCGAAATTTCTTCAACCGATTTAAAATCGCCCGGACTAGAAACTGGAAATCCAGCTTCAATAACGTCAACGCCAAGTTGATCTAATTGTTTTGCAATTACTAATTTCTGTTCTGTGTTTAATTTACAACCGGGAACTTGTTCTCCATCTCTTAAAGTTGTATCGAAGATTTTGACCTCATCATTTGACATTTTCAGTGATTTATTTTTAAGTTGTTATACGAATGTATATTTTGGTTATAACTATGAAGTTATTGCATCCTAAAAAATTACGATGTCCAACGTGAAAAAAGCCACACTTATGCCTGACAATCAATAAGTTATATCAAAAAGCTATAGATGACTAAAGATCAAAAAGATAACCTGTTTTTATTGGTAAAATCACTTACCAAATCAGAAAAGCGTCAGTTTAAGCTATATGTTGGGCGATTAGGTGTGAATACCGATTCAAAATTTCTTAATCTTTTTAATGTTCTTGACAAGGCTTCAAGTTATGATGAAGCTGCAATTCTTAAAACAGGAATTGTCAAAAAACAACAGCTTGCCAATGTAAAGGCTCATTTGTATAAACAGATCTTAATAAGCCTTAAGTTGAATCCATCACATCAGAACATTCGCTCCCAAATTCGGGAACAACTGGATTTTGCTTCAATCTTATATCACAAAGGGCTTTACAAACAAAGTTTGAAGATTCTGGATAAATCCAAAGAAATAGCCATCCAAAACGAAGAAAAAAATCTTGCCTACGAAATTGTGGAGCTCGAAAAAATAATTGAATCTCAATATATCACGAGAAGCATCAGTGGTCGTGCTGATGAATTGACCATTCAGGCGAAAGAATTAAGCAGGTTGAATGTAATTGCCAGTAAGCTATCCAATCTATCTTTACAACTGTACGGCATCTTCCTAAAAACGGGATACGTGAAAAACGAAATAGAGGCAAAAGAAATAACCGATTACTTTAATAATCGATTACCGAAATTTGATATTAAGGAGCTGGGTTTCAGGGAAAAACTCTGGCTCTATAAAGCACATTTATGGTATAGTTTTTTACTTCAGGATTTTAAAAACTGTTTTAAATATGCTTCAAAATGGGTGGATTTGTTTTATGATAATCCAAACATGATCGAATTAAACCCTGTCTTTTTCTTAAAAGGGAATAATTATTTATTAGAAGCACTATTTTTTATTGGGAATAGAGATAAGTTTGAAAAATCACTTAATAAGCTAATCAAAATAAAAAGTTCGCCATCCTTTCCAAAAGATGAAAATGTTGAAGCATTGTCGTTCTTGTATATCAATCTGAACAAGGTGAATCTGCATTTTATTGACGGTAGTTTTGACGAAGGGTTAAAGATCATTCCTGAGATTGAAGCCGAATTATCATCCTATAAAAATCGGATTGATGAGCATCACAAGATGATTTTTTATTACAAGTTTGCCAGTCTTCACTTTGGTTCAGGCAATAATAAGAAATGTATTGAATATCTGGATAAAATCATTTCAAATAGGTCCTTATCAATGCGAGAAGATTTGCTTTGTTTCTCGAGAGTTTTGAATTTAGTGGCGCATTATGAAGCTGGGATGGATTATCATATGGAATCACTGTTGCGAAGTACCTATAAGTTTTTGATTAAAATGGATGACCTTCACGAAGTACAAAAGGAAATGATAAAATTTATTCGAGGGCTTCAAGATATTTTTCCACACGATCTTAAGAATGCATTCAGTGAACTACATTCAACTTTAAAGATTTATGAAGATCATCCTTATGAACGTCGGGCATTTCTGTATTTGGATATCATTTCTTGGTTAGAGAGTAAGATTGAGAATAAACCTGTTGGAATAATAATTAGAAATAAATATTTAGAAAAAAACAGGGTCTAATTTTGCGAATATCATAAAAATCAGATAATAACAGTTAAAAAATTTGGTTGTTAGTTTTACTTTCTGAATATTTGTTTTAACAAAGTTCAAAATCTTATTGAGATGTTATCAAGAAAGGCGGAGGGAATAGACCCTGTGAAGCCTTAGCAACCCTTAAGCAATTAAGAAGGTGCTAAATTCTACTTGAAAAGTGAATTATTCCTCACTATTTCGGATAGATAACCAAACGTAATTACTCGTCTGTAATAACGTCATTTCTTTTTAACATTTTTCTATTAAGTATGCTTCTAACGAGGCTTATTTGACTTTTGGTTTAATTAATTATTAACTCAAAAACTAGAAAAATGAGTACACAAAAATTTGCAACCAAAGCATTGCATGCTGGACATGATGTTAAGTCCAATGGTGGAACCAGAGCAGTTCCAATTTATCAATCAACAGCTTATGTTTTTAATGATTCTGATCATGCAGCCAATTTATTTGCTTTGGCTGAAACGGGCAACATTTACACAAGAATCAACAATCCAACGAATGACATTCTGGAGCAGCGTTTAGCAGCATTAGAAGGAGGTATTGCAGCCGTTGTTACGGCTTCTGGTACATCAGCAATTGCTACTAGCTTGCTAACCTTGTTAAAAGCTGGAGACCATATTGTTGCCTCAAATAGCTTGTATGGAGGTACCTATAATTTGTTGAGTGTGACCTTGCCTAGACATGGTATCACTACCACATTTGTAGATCCTTCAAATCCTAAAAACTTTAAGGAAGCTGCGAAAGAAAATACACGAGCGTTCTTTATTGAATCTTTAGGAAATCCTAAATTGGATGTTCTGGATATTGAAGCAATTTCCAATGAAGCGAAAACTTATAAAGTCCCACTGATTGTAGACAATACGGTGGCTACACCCTATCTGTTGAATCCAATTGAATATGGCGCCAATATCGTCATACATTCATTAACGAAATACATCAATGGCAACGGAACAGCATTAGGAGGTGTGATTATTGATGCAGGCACTTTTGATTGGTCTAATGGTAAATTCCCAGAGTTTACTGAGCCTTCCCAAGGATATCACGGTTTGGTGTATAGTGAAGTATTGGAAGCAGCAGCTTTTATTGCCAAAGTAAGAATTGAGGGTTTACGTGATTACGGCGGAGCCTTAAGTCCTTTTAATGCATGGCAAATTATTCAAGGCTTAGAAACTCTTGAATTGCGCATAACGAAACATAGTCAAAATGCCCTGGAATTGGCGAAATGGCTGCAAGAACAACCTGAAGTGAAATGGGTCAACTATCCAGGACTTGAAACAAGTGAGTATAAGAAATTATCAGAAAAATACTTACCAAATGGACAAAGTGGTATCGTAACTTTTGGTGTTCAAGGAGGTTTTGATTCTGCTAAAACTATTGCAGATACAACTAAATTGTTCTCGTTGCTTGCTAATATTGGCGACACAAAATCTTTGATCATTCATCCAGCAAGCACAACACATCAGCAACTAAGCGATGAAGCACAGGAAACAACTGGCGTTACAAAAGACCTCATTCGTTTATCGGTTGGGATAGAGAATATTGATGACCTGAAAGCCGATTTAAAAGCAGCCTTTACTGTTGTAAAAAAAACGGTTTTGTCATAACCTGATTTTTGAAATAATGAGTGATTTAAAGTTTATTAATAACATTAGACATGTCACTGAAACTGGTAAAGCAGTGAACATTTCACTGTCTTACCAGATTTTTGGTCAAGAACTTCATGCTGCTCCAATTGTATTGGTAAATCACGCCTTAACAGGTAATTCCAATATTTGTGGCATAAATGGCTGGTGGAAAGATCTCATTGGAAAAGGAAAGTGTTTAAATACAGACGTCTACACTATTTTAGCTTTCAATATTCCCGGCAATGGGTATGATGAAAACCCAGAAAATCTCATTGATAACTACAAAGATTTCACCGCAAGAGATATTGCAAAGATTTTCGCAATTGGATTGAATGAGTTAAGCATTAACTCCTTGTATGCAGTCCTAGGCGGTTCGGTTGGTGGCGGAATTGCATGGGAATTGGCAGCTTTAAAACCCAAATTGATCGAATATTTAATTCCTATTGCAGCAGATTGGAAGTCGACAGATTGGTTGATTGCAAATTGCCATATTCAAGAAAGTATTCTCAATAATTCAACGCAACCACTTGCCGATGCGAGAATGCACGCGATGACACTCTATAGAACACCTGAATCGTTTACACAAAAATTTAACCGAACTGAGAAAAAAGAGAATCAGTTATTTAATGTGGAGAGCTGGTTGAATTATCATGGAGATATTTTAAACAAACGGTTTGAACTGGCAGCTTATAAAATGATGAATCAAATTCTGAGAACTATTGATATTACGCAAGGAAAATCTAATTTTTTAAAAGTAGCTTCTAAAATTGAATCGAATATCAAAATCATAACCATTAATTCAGATCTTTTCTTTAAAAGTGAAGAAAATTGGAAAACCTATGAGGAACTAAAGTCTATTAATAAGAATGTGAGTATTGGAACTATCAATTCTATTCATGGTCATGACGCCTTTTTAATTGAATTTGATCAGTTGTCAAATTTACTTTTTACAATATTTAAGCAAAACGTTTCATCTAAAGCTTCATAAAAAATTAGATTCATATTTAGACCAAGAATTTCTGAATTTCAGTACTTCATTATTACTCTATGGGCAAAAGTGATAACATAAAGGCTATTGCTTCGCGAGTGTTTTAATTATTCTTTTAACTTTGGCGCTTTAAGAATAAATAATGAGATCAGTTTTTTTCTTGATTGCACTTTTTTCGTCATTTGCTAACCAAGCTCAAGATCAGACCTCTCATTTTTCTTTTGATATTAATTATTTTAAAGGAAACATCGCGCTTCATAATGATGGCATCCTGCATCTTATTCAAGGACACCCGGAAGGCTTCATTTTAAGTTGGAATAAAAAGACCTTCGGTGAAGAACTATGGCAACAGCGCTATAACTATCCTGATTATGGTCTGTCCTTCAGTTATCAAAATCTTAAGAATGAGGTCTTAGGAAATAACTACGCAATTTATGCCCATTATAATTTTTACTTTCTTAATCGAGATCTCATGTTTCGAATTGGACAAGGCTTAGCATTAACTACGAATCCTTACGATAAGATCGACAATTTCAAGAACATTGCATTTGGTTCGCGCTTTATGAGTAGCACCTACGTCATGTTAAATTATAAAAAAGAACGCCTTGTAGATCTGTTTGGAATTCAAGCGGGACTCTCATTGATACATTATTCTAACGCTAACGTAAAAGCACCAAATACGAGTGTTAATTCCATCACTTTTAATGTCGGGATCAATTATGAATTAAATTCTGCAGATCCTGAATACGTGTATACTTCCGAAGAAAAATTTACTGAACCTTTAAGATACAATCTGGTGTTCAGGTCTGGAATCAATGAAAGTGATGTTGTTGGTAGCGGACAATTTCCGTTTTATATTGTATCTGCTTATGTCGATAAACGCCTAAATCATAAAAGTGCTGTTCATTTTGGAACTGATCTGTTTTTCTCTAATTTTTTAAAAGAATTGATCTATTACAATTCAGTAGCATTCCCAGAATCAAACTTGGATCCTGACACCGATTATAAACGCCTTGGGTTATTTTTAGGGCATGAACTCTTTATAAATAAATTGTCTGTGATTACTCAATTTGGATATTACATATATTATCCATTTGATTTTGAAGGCCGCACCTATCAACGTATTGGAATTAAGCGTTATTTTGGAGAGCATTGGTTTGGAGCCTTAACTTTGAAAAGCCACGCTGCCAAGGCTGAAGCTGTTGAATTAGGAATAGGAATAAGATTATAATATGAAAAGAATAAGCATCATTTTAGGACTTGTTTTGATGACTTCCTGTAACTCGGAAGGTGCTTTTGATTGTATTCAAACAGCAGACAATACTGTTCAAGTTGAAATTCCAGTTTCTAATTTCACTAAAATTTTGGTCAACCGTGATATTGAATTGATCATAACTGAAGGTGCTATTCCAAAGGTGATCATTGAATCTGGTGAGAATTTAATTCCAGACATTGAAGCTTTCGTAGTCAATGATGAATTGCAATTGGTCGATAACAATACCTGTAATTATGTTCGCGACTATGGCATCACTAAAATCCATGTTACCTCACCAAATATTACTGAGATCAGAAATTCGTCTCAATATGAAATCTCTTCAAATGGCGTTTTGAATTATCCTTCTTTGGTTTTAAATGCCGAAGATTTTAATGTTCCGGATAGTTTTACTGTTGGTGACTTTAGATTACAATTGAATAGTTTTTCGGTCCAGATAAATTCAAACAATATTGCATCATTTTACTTGTCGGGTCAAACCGAAAATTTAACCGTCGGTTTCTTTGCTGGAGCTGGACGATTTGAAGGTCAAGATCTAATTGCTGATCATGTGAATGTATTTCATAGAGGAAGTAATGATATGATTGTAAATCCACAATTGTCGTTGACCGGTGAATTACGTGGAACAGGTGATCTCATCTCATTGAATGAACCAGCATTGGTTGATGTGCAGTCCTTTTATCAAGGGCAACTCATTTTTCAGGACTGACCTGTAGTGAGGCTTCTAAATAAACTTTCTAAACTTGCATTTTTCTGATTAAGCTGAAGTATTTTCAATTCGTTATCGTGAGCGAAATCGAAAACATAAGAGCGCATATCATCCTGTGAATCGAAAGTGATCTCATAAACAAAATCATGAGTATTCACAACCGATTTAACTTTCGGCAATTGGTTTAAAAAAGCATCTTCAACGCGATAATCAAATTCAACAATGACAGTTTGCTCTTGATTTGATCGAAGGGCTTTTAATTTTTCATCTGCCACGATTTCACCCTTATTTATAATGATCACTCGATCACACATGGCTTCAACCTCTTGCATGATGTGTGTTGAAAGAAAAACCGTTTTCTCAGCACCAAGTTCTTTTATCAATTGTCTGATTTCTGCCAACTGATTAGGATCTAGTCCAGTAGTTGGCTCATCTAAGATCAGGACATCGGGATCATGCAATAACGCACATGCTAGTCCAACACGTTGTCTATATCCTTTTGATAGCTGTCCAATGTTTTTATGTGCTTCAGGTTCTAAGCCAGTAAGCGCAATGACCTCTTCAATTCTTGCTTGATCAACCTGATATATTTTGCTGTTAAAACCGAGGTATTCACGCACATACATATCTAAATACAAGGGATTGTGCTCTGGGAGGTAACCAACACTATATTGTACTTTTTGAGACTCAGACTGAACGTCAAATCCGTTAACAGAAGCCTTACCTTCAGTGGCATCCAAATAGGTTGTTAGTATTTTCATCATGGTTGATTTTCCTGCGCCATTCGGACCTAAGAACCCAACAACTTCTGGTTTAGAAACTTCAAACGACACCGCGTTCAATGCCTTTTGTTCGCCATAGCGTTTTGTGATCTGTTCAACCTTTATTGACATATTTTCTTCAGTTTGATCAAAAATAAACATTAAATAAATTAAAGTTCAATTTCTGTGAAAATCTTTAAAACTTTAAATAAAACCTTAAAAAAGACAGTATTGTATTTTGAATTGTGAAAATATTATTTACATTAGCTGAGTTAATGAACAAAATGAAAACAATTACGAATACATATTATAACTGGTTTTATTTCTTTTTTACGAAAAAGACCGAGGCTTAATATGTATAGTTAATACTTATAAATTCAAACAAGTCTCGATAATATCGAGGCTTTTTTTTTAGAATGATACGATCGGTTGCAATACAAGGTGTTAAGGGTTCTTTCCATCATATTGTGTCTCAAAATTATTTTGATGATACTATTGATGTATTGGAGTGTTTATCATTTGACTCGGCTGTGGATAGCTTGATCACAAAGAAATGCGATGCTGTGATCATGGCCATTGAGAACTCAATTGCGGGTTCAATTATCCCTAATTATGCGCTGGTTGATAATCATAAATTGCATATTGTAGGTGAACATTACTTGGATATTCAGCATAATCTTATGGCCTTAGCGGGACAATCAACTGCAGAAATTAAAGAAGTCTGGTCGCATCCTATGGCATTGTTGCAATGCAAGGAGTTTTTAAAGAAACATCCGCATATTAAATTAGTGGAAGATAAAGATACTGCTGAAGTTGCTCAAAGAATATTTAATGATCAAATTAAAGGGGTTGCTGCTATTGCAAGTATTGCTGCCGCTAAATTATTTAATTTAGATGTTTTAGCAGAAAGCATACAAACCATTAAACACAATGAAACACGATTTGTCATTGTAAAGCGTGAGAATCATGAAATACCAGAAGCACAAATCAATAAAGCGTCAGTTAAGTTTGAACTGTCTTCAAAACGCGGCAGTCTTGCAACGGTACTGAACGTGATGAGCGATTGTAAACTTAATTTGACCAAAATACAATCTCTTCCAAAAATTGAAACACCGTGGTTTTATGCGTTCTTTGTAGATGTAACTTTTGAAAACTTTGAAGATTTCAAAAAAGCCAAATCAATTTTAAAAATTATGGCCAATGATTTTAAAGTGTTGGGAGAATATAAAAATGCCAAGTTATGATTGAAGGAGCGAAAAGACTGCAGACTGTTGAAGAATACTATTTCTCGAAAAAATTAAGAGAGGTCAATTTATTGATCGCTAGTGGTAATCCAATAATTAACCTTGGTATTGGTAGTCCTGATCTTCAACCTCCTCAGAAAGTAATTTCAGCACTTACAGCAAGTTTAAACGCTCCAAACACACATAAATATCAGAGTTATCAAGGCTTGCCTGAACTTAGAGAAGCCATGACCAACTTTTATAAAGAACATTTTCAAGTTAGTATGAGCCCGAAGACCGAAGTACTTCCATTAATGGGAAGTAAAGAAGGTATTATGCATATATCAATGGCTTATTTAAATCCAGGTGATGCTGTTCTTGTTCCCAATCCGGGCTATCCAACCTATGGCGCTGTTGCCAAACTATTACATGCAAGGCCTATTTATTATGATTTGAAAGAAGAGGGTAATTGGTTGCCCGATATCATGACTTTGGAAAAATCAGATTTGTCCAAGGTGAAATTAATGTGGATAAGCTATCCGCATATGCCCACTGGTGCTCGTGCAGACTATAAAGAACTTGGTGAGCTTGTAGCCTTTGCAAAACGAAATGACATTTTACTAGTTAATGATAATCCGTACAGTTTTATCTTGAATGACGCTCCTAAGAGCATTCTAAAAGTTAACGGTGCTAAAGATGATTGTCTGGAACTTAATTCATTGAGCAAGACCTTTAATATGGCAGGTTGGCGTGTAGGAATGGTGCTTGGTCATTCTAAGCATATCGATAATATTTTGAAAGTAAAAAGCAACATGGATTCCGGCATGTTTTATGGAATTCAAAAGGGAGCCATTGAGGCGCTTCGATGCTCAGACCTCTGGTATTTAAGTTTGAACAGTGTTTATGATCAACGTCGAAAATTGATCTGGAAATTAGCAACGGCATTGAATTGCACTTTCGATGAGGAAGCTTCTGGTCTATTTGTTTGGGCGAAACTTCCAGATTATTTTAAATCGGAAGAATTTATAGAGGTCATTTTAAAAAATTATCACATTTTTATTGCTCCTGGACATATTTTTGGCAGTAATGGCGAAGGATATGTGAGGTTTTCCCTATGTGCTTCCACCGAAGATATTGAAGAGGCTATTGCAAGAATTAAATAACATATGAAGAATATATATATCATAGGCGTAGGGTTAATTGGAGGTAGTTTTGCTTTAGACATAAAAGCAATTTATCCTAAAGCAACGCTTTTCGGCATTGATCATAATGATGAACATTTGTCGAAAGCGCTTCAACTAAACCTTATTGATCAGAAAGCTACATTAGAAACTATTGTAAATGCTGATATGGTCATAATTGCCATTCCAGTGGATGCAACGGTTCGGCAATTACCTGAGATCTTAGATCGTGTATCAGACGATACTATTGTTATTGATGCAGGATCGACCAAAGAGGATATTTGTCTCAAGGTTAAAGATCATCCTAAACGCCGAAATTTTTTAGCTTCTCATCCTATCGCAGGTACTGAATTTTCCGGTCCAGAATCGGCTTTGCACGGACTTTTCAATGGGAAGACCATAATTATTTGTGATGTTGAAGAAACCGCATTTAAGCTTCAGGAAAAAGCCTTGAAATTATTTTCTGATCTAGGCATGCGTATTCGATACATGAAGCCTAAATCGCATGATAAGCATATTGCATATGTTTCTCATCTTTCACATATAAGTTCATTTATGTTAGGTAAAACCGTTATAGAAAAAGAAAAAAATGAACGCGATATTTTTGATATGGCAGGAAGTGGATTTGAAAGTACAGTGCGTTTGGCAAAAAGTTCACCAGATATGTGGACACCAATTTTCAAGCAAAATAAGACCAATGTCATTGAAACTCTGGAAGAATATATCAACAACTTGAAGCATTTCAAGGCATTAATGGAAAATAGCGATTTTGAAGGTATTTATAAGGAGATGGAAGACACAAATCACATAAAACAAATTTTAGAAGGAATAGTATAAATAAATTGAAATGGAAAACAAAAAGGAACTAAGAACATGGTTAGATAATTTTGGATTAGAACATCCACTAGTAATTGCCGGACCATGTAGTGCAGAAACAGAAGAACAGGTGCTTAAAATCGCACATCAATTAAAAGATAGTGATGCTACTGTCCTAAGAGCAGGTATCTGGAAGCCAAGAACACGTCCAGGAAATTTTGAAGGCGTAGGTGCACTCGGATTAAAATGGTTGCAAAAAGCAAAGGAAGAAACTGGAATGCTGATCACAACTGAAGTAGCGAACGCGAATCATGTTGATTTAGCTCTGGAACACGACGTCGATATTCTTTGGATTGGCGCAAGAACTACTGTGAGTCCGTTTATTGTTCAAGAAATTGCAGATGCACTTGAAGGAACCGATAAGCCTGTACTCATAAAAAATCCAGTAAACCCTGATCTGTCATTGTGGTTAGGCGCTGTTGAGCGATTTTATACTGCCGGAATCAAGAATCTTGGTGTGATTCATCGAGGTTTTTCGACTTATGAAAAAACAAGATATCGTAACAATCCAGAATGGCAATTGCCAATTGATCTGCAAAATCGCTTTCCAGATTTACCATTAATTTTAGACCCTTCACATATTGCTGGGAGACGTGATATTATTTTCGATCTGTGTCAAACGGGATTAGATCTTAATTATGACGGACTTATGGTGGAAACCCATTTTGATCCTGACAATGCTTGGAGTGATGCAGCACAACAAATTACACCGAGTACGTTAATTCAATTCATGGATGACCTTAAGATAAGAAAGGAAACTGATGCTACGGCTGAATTTAGAAACCGAATAAATACACTGCGAACACAAATTGATGTCATTGATCATCAACTAATTGAAATGATGGGAAAACGCATGACTGTAGCAGATGATATTGGAACACTTAAAAAGGAACATAACGTTGCCGTTTTACAAACAAAACGATGGAATGAGATCCTTGGCAAAATGATTCTTCAGGGTGAAGAAAAAAATCTAAGTGAAGAATTTATTTTACGAGTTTTCAAGGCCATCCATCAGGAATCGATTAATCATCAAGAAGAAATAATCAATCATTAAAAAAGGCTCGCCGCAGCGAGCCTTTTTAGATTTAATCATTTTTAGTATAAGCCAGTCGGCGTGAAGCCTTTCGCATTAAAATATTTATAAGATCTTCAGGGCTACTGCCAATACTTCCCCTAACTTTTTTATTGTAATTCCACAGTAAAACACCATCGGCTGCATTATGCACACTCATATTGATGGTAGCGCTATTCGTACTGCCAAAAAAACCAAATAAAACCCCTAAAGCAACTGATGCACCTTCAGACATTGGTTTATTCGTTTCATATTCACCAGAAATTACGGCATCTACACCAAGAATATTCGCCAATTCCTGAGGCGTATAATCGGTAATATTGTCATAATCAATATCGTTTCTTTTTAGAAGTGCCGTAGTTGTTTTTGGGTCCTGTACTTCAATAGATTCAAGCTTCCCTCGTTTTTTGCGTTTTAAAAACCAAGAATACATTGCTGATTGAATACTCTCGCCTTCGGCTCTTTCAATTCTGTCAAGTTGCTCTGGCGTAATATCCTTCATTTGCTTTGGCCTTAATTTAACTTGTGTTTTAAAAGGGACTATTGCAATATTCTTATGACTCTTTGCAATTTCATCAAACTCTGGATTTTCGTATAGATTTGTTTGAGCTGAAGCCGATGAAAAAATGGTAATCAAAATAAAAGTGTAAAGTAGATGTTTCATATTATTATATATATATTTTGACCGTGAATATACGTATATGAATAAAGTATTCATTATTTTTTATTCTATTTTTGTCAATACATGACCGGAGTTGTATATAAATCTACAGGCAGTTGGTATACTGTAAAAACCTTAAATGGAAAAATTTACCAATGCCGGATAAAAGGAAAATTTAGATTAGAAGGTATTAAAAGTACCAATCCAATTGCTGTTGGAGATTTTGTCGATTTCGAACTGGAAACTAAGAATGATGAAGTTACTGGCGTCATTCATCGTATTCAAGAACGTAAAAATTACATCGTTAGGAAATCGGTGAATCTTTCGAAGCAAACGCATATCATCGCGAGCAATATTGACCTTGTATTTTTAATTATCACTATAGATAACCCTCCAACATTTACGAGTTTTATAGATCGATTTTTAGTAACAGCTGAGGCCTACAGTATTCAAACGGTCTTACTGTTTAATAAAATGGATACTTATGATGAGGAGAATTTAAATGAGGTTAGGTATTTGGTTAGCCTCTATCGTAAAATTGGCTACGAATGTTTCGGCATTTCAGCTAAAACCGGAAAAAATATAGACAAGGTAAAACAGCTTATGATTGGAAAAGTGAGCATGTTCTCAGGACATTCGGGCGTTGGAAAATCAACTTTGATCAATGCTCTTGAACCAGGCTTAGATCTTAAAACTAAGGAAATATCTGAACAGCACCAACAAGGTCAGCATACCACCACTTTTGCAGAAATGTTTGATTTGAATTTCAATGCCAAGATCATTGATACTCCTGGAATAAAAGGGTTTGGTGTTGTGAATATGGATGACGAAGAAGTTGGCGATTTTTTCCCAGAGTTTTTTAAACTAAAGCAAGATTGTAAATTCAATAATTGCTTGCATCTGCATGAACCACAATGCGCGGTTAAAAAGGCGCTTGACAATGATGAGGTTTCCTTTTCAAGATACCGCAGTTATGTGCAAATACTTGAAGGCGAAGATGAAAATTATAGAACCGATAATTTTGATAGCGAATGAAGGCAGTCATCCAACGCGTTTCAAAATCAAGCGTTACCATAAATAACACTAAAGTAGCCGAAATTGGTAATGGCCTCCTAATTTTAATTGGAATCGTTAATGAAGATACACAAAATGATATCGAGTGGTTGTCAAATAAAATTGTCAACTTAAGAATCTTTAATGACGACAATGAGGTCATGAACAACTCGCTCAAAGACATTGATGGTGAAGCAATAGTTGTCAGTCAGTTTACTTTACAGGCCAATACAAAAAAAGGGCATAGACCAAGTTATATTAAAGCTGCAAAACCCGATATTGCCATTCCATTATATGAGGCGTTCGTAAAACACTTATCGAAGGATTTGGAAAAGCCTGTTCAAACAGGCGAATTTGGCGCTGATATGAAAGTGAGTTTACTAAACGATGGTCCAGTGACCATAATTATTGATACTAAAAACAAAAGCTAATGAATATTCAAAACGCTCAGGCTGAGGTTGATCGATGGATAAAAGCCCATGGGGTTCGTTATTTTAATGAATTGACCAATATGGCCCAATTAACCGAAGAAGTTGGTGAAGTAGCACGTATCATCGCAAGACGTTATGGCGAACAAAGCGAAAAGGAGAGCGATAAAGAAAAGGACCTTGGCGAAGAACTGGCAGATGTGCTATTCGTTGTGCTTTGTCTTGCTAACCAAACCGATATCGACCTACAAGAAGCTTTCGATAAAAAACTCGCATTAAAAACCAAAAGAGATCATGATCGTCACCATGGTAATGAAAAATTAAAGTAAAACAATGCAGGTAGTTCTTAATCGATCAAAGATCCAGTCGGAAAATAATGTAATTATTACAGGTTCTAAAAGCGAATCTAACAGAGCGCTTTTGCTCAAAGCGCTATATCCTGAAATTAAGCTTGATAACCTTTCAAATTCTGATGATACGAGACTAATGGCGCGCGCTTTAGCATCACAGGACGAGGAAATTGATATTCATCATGCAGGAACAGCAATGCGATTTCTTACAGCTTATTTTTCAACAATAGAAAACAGAACGACCATATTAACAGGATCAGAACGGATGAAACAAAGACCGATAAAAATATTGGTCGACGCATTAAGTAAATTGGGCGCAGATATATCGTATGTGCAAAATGAAGGTTATCCACCACTATGCATAAAAGGAACACTGGTAAATGGTCATAAAACATCATTGAAAGCTAATGTAAGTAGCCAATACATCTCGGCCTTACTATTGATTGCTCCTAGTCTACAACATGGGTTGGAGCTAACACTTGATGGTGAAATCACTTCACGACCATACATAAAAATGAGCTTGGGTTTATTAGATCAGATTGGAGTAAACAGCAATTTTACTGGGAATATGATTAAAGTCGATCCATTAAAAAGCTTATCTAAAGAAACTACAATCACTATAGAATCTGATTGGTCATCGGCATCATATTTTTATAGCATAGTGGCTCTAAGCGAAGTGGGCACCCAATTGAGATTATCCTCATATAGCCTAATGAGTTTACAAGGGGATTCGGTCTTAGCTGAAATTTATAAATCCTTCGGTGTATTCACCCAATTTGATTCGAATCAAATTACACTGCGAAAAGTTGAATCTTATCAAATAGATAATTTTAAATATGACTTAAATAATGCTCCAGATATAGCGCAAACAATTGCAGTAACTTGCCTTGGACTAGGCATTGGTTGCAACTTGACGGGGTTACATACTTTGAAAATAAAAGAGACAGACCGACTAGAAGCAATGAAAACTGAACTAAGTAAATTTGGAGCGACCGTAGTGATAACGAAAAATTCGCTCGAACTAAAACCATGCCATGTTCTTAAGTCTGAAGTGCACATTGACACCTACAATGATCACCGCATGGCCATGGCATTTGCGCCAATTTCTTTAAAAACAACTTTAACTATAAATGAGGCTGACGTTGTTTCAAAATCGTATCCCAATTTTTGGGAAGATCTAAAGCAGATTGGCATCACTTTAAATTATTCCTAAAATAAACAGTCAATTACTTGACAACCCCTCCTTGTAGATTGTATATTTGCAACTTTCTTAAATAAACGAAATTATATGAAATTATCACATTTCCATTTTGATCTTCCGGAAGATCTCTTAGCCGAATATCCAACAGAACACAGAGATGAAGCGAAATTAATGGTCCTAAACAGAGCAGATCAATCTATTGAACATAAAAAATTTAAAGATCTTATTGATTATTTCGAAGAGGATGATGTGATGATCTTGAATAATACAAAGGTGTTTCCTGCCCGTTTATTTGGTAATAAAGAAAAAACAGGTGCTCGTATCGAAGTTTTTCTGTTAAGAGAATTGAATCCAGAACAAAGACTTTGGGATGTACTAGTAGATCCAGCTCGTAAAATTAGAATTGGAAATAAATTATATTTCGGAACTGATGATATGTTAGTCGCTGAGGTTATTGATAATACCACTTCAAGAGGGCGTACTTTAAGATTCTTGTATGATGGGTCATACCACGATTTTAGAAAAAAATTAAAGGAATTAGGCCAAACACCACTTCCTAAATATATCAAGCGAGATGTTGAACCTGAGGATGAAGAACGCTATCAAACTATTTATGCAAAGAATGAAGGTGCTGTTGCCGCTCCAACAGCGGGATTACATTTTTCTCGTCATTTATTAAAACGGCTTGAGATCAAAGGCTTGAAATTTGCTGAAATTACTTTACATGTAGGCCTTGGAACCTTCAATCCGGTCGAGGTGGAAGATCTATCAAAACATAAAATGGATAGTGAAGAAATTGTGATCGATCGCTTTGCAAGGGAAACTATCAATACAGCTCTTAAAAATAAAAAACGTATTTGCGCTGTAGGTACTACGGCTATGAGAGCTATTGAAAGCGCTGTTTCTTCAAGTGGAACCTTGAATGAATATGATGGTTGGACCAACAAGTTTATTTTCCCTCCTTATGAATTCAGTATTGCCAATAGTATGATCACAAATTTTCATACCCCTAAATCAACTTTATTAATGATGGCCTCTGCTTTTGCAGGTCATGACTTCATTAAAAAGGCCTACGATGAAGCCATTAAAGAGAAATATAAATTTTATAGTTATGGTGACGCCATGCTCATCATATAACAAACCACAAAGCCTCGTTTTCGAGGCTTTTTTATGCGAGTTGAATGGAAACGAAAAAAAAGGACATACGCGCATTGACCAAAGAGCAATTACGTGAGTTTTTTGTAAAACAAGGTGATAAAGCATTTAGAGGAAACCAGGTTTATGAATGGTTGTGGCAAAAGTCTGCACACACTTTTGATGCGATGACTAATATTTCATTAGAAACACGTCAGCTTCTTGAAGAGCATTATGTGATCAACCATATCAAGGTAGATACCATTCAACGCAGTAAAGATGGCACTATAAAAAATGCTGTTCAATTGCATGACGGACTCGTTGTAGAATCAGTATTAATACCAACCAAATCTAGAACCACAGCTTGCGTGTCGTCACAAGTAGGATGTAGTTTAGATTGTAAATTTTGTGCAACTGCGCGTTTAAAACGAATGCGTAATCTAAATCCTGATGAGATTTATGATCAAGTAGTTGCCATAGATAATGAAAGCCGCCTGTATCATAACAGACCTTTATCAAATATAGTTTTTATGGGTATGGGTGAACCATTAATGAATTATAATAACGTGTTGAAGGCCATCGATAAGATTACGTCTCCAGAAGGCTTAGGCATGTCTCCAAAGCGCATAACGTTATCCACGTCTGGAGTGCCCAAAATGATCAGGAAAATGGCTGATGATGAGGTAAAGTTTAATTTAGCTGTATCTCTACATTCGGCAATTGATGAAGTAAGAACTTCCATAATGCCTTTCAATTCGACTTTTCCACTTGACGATTTGAAATCATCATTAGAATACTGGTACGAAAAGACGGGAAAACGCATTACCTATGAATATGTGGTGTGGAAAGGAATTAACGACTCAAATGAAGCTATCGATGCTTTGGTCAAATTCTGTAAGGCTGTTCCTTGTAAAGTCAATATTATTGAATATAATCCTATAGATGATGGTGATTTTGAGCAGGCTAGCCCAGAAGCCATCAATAATTATTTAAGGGTCCTTGAGCGCAACAGGATCGTGGTTAATGTAAGGCGAAGTCGAGGGAAAGATATCGATGCTGCATGTGGCCAATTGGCTAATAAAAGCTAAAGGTGCTACTTTTCAGTAACACCTTTAATTATTTTTGAAAGGATATATTTTATTTCACAACCAGTTTTATGGTTTTTGAAGCGTTGTTATTACCAATAATCTTTGCAATATAGATCCCAGCTTCTAAATTTGATAAATTGATATCAGCATCAGTATTATTGATTCCTACCTTTAAGGATTCTTGCCCGAGAATATTATAAATGGCCAATTCTGATAACATCACATTAGAATCTAAGGTTAATACCTTAGTATCATTATTAAATGTGTGTTTGATACGCGGTGCTGAAAACTCTTCAACGCTTAACACTAAGCTTGAAACAACAACATTATCTAAAAGAACCGAATTGTGATCAAAGGTATTATAATGTCTAAAAGCTATATATACATTTTGACCTTCAAACGCTGAAATATCAAGACTGATATCTACAGCCGAATTTGCGCCACCATTATCTGCTGGTGTAGCCGAACCAACGGTTGCATCATAAATTGCGGTTTCAGTTTCAATAACTGTTGGATCATTTGAAGTGGAAATATAAACAGCTAATTGATCTTCCAAGAAAGTTCCATTATTTTGATAAGTTCCGAAGGTAAATTCTAAAAGTCCATCGGTTGCACCTGTGAGATCAATTGGATTTGCAGTGATCAAATAATTATTAGGTGTCATTGGACTATTAGGATTTCCTGATTCCCAGGAATCCGAGTCTGCTACGAGACCTACTAATGGAGAGGCTTCAACTGTGCTCCCTGTAATATCTGCTACCTCAAAAAATTCAGTATCCCCATCTTGATCGAATGCTACCCAATTTGTATAGGTTGTAGCATCTACTGCTTCCCCTTCAAAATCATCGGAAAACAAGACCGTTTGAGCATTGATAGTCAATGCTAAAAAGCTAAATAATAGTAATGTAATTTTATTCATAGTCGTAATCCCTTAAGCATTAATTAATTAAAAATACAAAAATTAATTGTTCAATATGTTAAATTATGCGTTAATTTTTTTTCTCGATTTGTCTTACCTTTGCTCATCGTAAACATAATTTTTAGCATTATTTGAAGATTGTAGAGCAAATAAAACAGCCAATTGCCTATGAAATGGAGCTATTTGAACAGAAATTTCTGCTTTCAATGTCTTCAAAAGTACCCTTGTTCAACAGGATTACACACTATATAGTGAACAGAAAGGGTAAACAAATGCGGCCTATGTTCGTTTTTCTTGTGGCAAAAATGCTCAATAATGGCGAAGTAAGTGAACGAACTTACCGAGGAGCTTCAGTAATTGAGCTTATTCATACCGCTACCTTAGTCCATGACGATGTTGTAGATGATAGTAATCGCCGACGTGGATTCTTTTCTATAAATGCCCTTTGGAAGAATAAAATCGCTGTTTTAGTAGGTGATTTCTTTTTGTCGAAAGGAATGATTCTCTGTATAGATAATAACGATTTTGATCTGCTTCGGATCATTTCTGTGGCTGTACGAGAAATGAGTGAAGGGGAGCTGTTGCAAATAGATAAAGCCCGTAAACTTGACATTACGGAAGAAGTATACTATGACATCATTAGGCAAAAAACAGCGACTTTAATCGCGGCTTGCTGTAGTTTAGGAGCTGCTTCGGTGAAACCCAATACCGATCAGGTTGAAGACATGAGAAAATTTGGAGAGCTCATTGGGACTGCTTTTCAGATCAAAGATGATCTTTTCGACTATGGTGAAGAGAAAATTGGAAAACCAACGGGTATCGACATCAAAGAACAAAAAATGACGCTGCCGTTAATATATGTGCTCAATAATTGTAATAAGAAAGACAAGGACTGGATCATCAATTCTGTTAAGAATCACAACAAGGATCGAAAACGAGTCAAAGAGGTCATTGCATTTGTTAAAGAAAATGGTGGTCTCGACTATGCGGTCTTAAAAATGAAAGAATTTCAGGAAGAAGCGCTAAAATTACTTGTGAAATACCCTAACTCAGAGTACAAAGCAGCACTTGAATTAATGGTTAATTACGTTATCGATAGAAAAAAATAAATTATAAGATTTTCCATTTGACCTAAAATAGCACTTATTTTTAAAGAATGGTGTGGTCATTATTTTATTGTTTTATATTACCTTTATCTCCCTTTTTAATTTCTGATAAGTGATTACAAAATCCACCATTGACAAAGTCTTTGAAACCGCCCGAGTAGAGGAGGTGATCGGAGATTTTGTAAATCTGAAAAAATCAGGAAGTAACTTCAAAGGTTTAAGTCCGTTTAGCGATGAACGCACACCAAGTTTTATGGTATCTCCTGTGAAACAAATATGGAAGGATTTTTCAAGCGGTAAAGGAGGAACAGTAGTTTCATTTTTAATGGAACACGAACATTTCACCTATCCGGAAGCCATAAAGTATTTGGCAAAAAAGTATAATATTGAAATTGAAGAGACCGAACAAACCGATGAAGAAAAAGAAAAAGCCAATGAGCGGGAGAGTTTGTATTTAGTAAGTGATTATGCAAACACTTATTTTCAAAAGGTACTTCATGACACTGACCAAGGCAAAGCAATAGGATTAAGTTACTTTAAAGAACGAGGTTTTACAGATGAGACCATAAAGAAATTTCAATTGGGTTATGCCAAAGACGAATGGCAAGCGTTTACTGATGAAGCTTTAAAACAGGGCTATAACTTAGATTACCTCCAAAAAACAGGTTTAACCATAGTTAAAGAGGATAAAAAGTTTGATCGTTTTAAGGGCCGTGTACTTTTTCCAATTCATAGTATGTCAGGACGAGTCTTGGGGTTTGGAGGTCGTATTTTAGGCATCGATAAAAAAGCTGCCAAATACCTTAATTCTCCAGAAAGCGATATCTATCACAAAAGCAAAGTACTTTATGGTATTTATTATGCTAAACAAAGCATCGCTAAAGAGGATAATTGTTATTTAGTTGAAGGCTATACTGATGTCATTCAATTCCATCAAACAGGGATCAAGAACGTTGTCGCTTCCTCAGGGACGGCCTTAACCTCAGATCAGATCAGATTGATCAATCGACTTACAAAGAACATAACGGTTTTATTTGATGGCGATGCGGCTGGAACACGTGCTTCATTAAGAGGTATTGATCTTATTTTGGAACAAGGGATGAATGTAAAGGTGTGTTCATTTCCGAAAGGTGAAGACCCAGATAGTTTTGCGAAGTCAAATACCCTTGAGGAATTAACACTATTTCTTGAAACAAATGCACTAGATTTTATTCAATTTAAGGCTTCCCTGTTATTTGAAGAGACCAAAAATGATCCTGTAAAAAAAGCAGAGACCATTCGCGATATTGTTAATAGTATTTCAAAAATTCCTGATCAGATCAAACGTGAGATCTATATTCAAGAATGCGCCAAAATTATGGATATTAGTGAGGAGGTGCTTTTTAGTACGCTTGCTCAAATTCATAAAAAGGAACGATATGACGCGAATGCTAAGTTTAAAAAGGAACAGAAGTCATTTGAGGTCATAAAACCTCAGCAACAGGTAAAAAAAGTAGATGTTCAATATGAATTAGAAAGAAAGATCATAGAAATTTTGCTGCTGTATGGTAATAAAACAGAAGTATTTGAAGATCTTGTTTTAAAGGACAATGAGGATGGCGATTTAATCTTAGAGCCTGTTATACAGGAAGCTAAGGTTTTTGAAAAGATTTATCTGGATCTTCAAGAGGACGAAATGGAGTTCACCAATGAACAATTTCGAAATCTTTATTTTAAAATAATAGACACCTTAAATCAGGAGCCTGAGTTTCAATTAAAAGCTTTCATTCAAAAAGTTGATCCAGAAGTAGCCAATGAAGTGACCTCCATTTTAATGAATGAAGAGCGTCATAATTTGCATGATTGGGAACGAAAAAATATTTATCCTAAAGGGAAGGAGCTTAGCATAGCACAACTCGTTAATGAAACTATTTTAAGTTTGAGATGTCATTTGATTGATCAAAAGGTCAATGACTTCAAACAGGAAACAATTGAAAATAATGCGAATAAGACCGTATTAGAAGATGTCTTGAACTACTCCAATTTAAAAATGCTTCTGAGCAGGAAGCTTAATCGCGTGCTGTAATTAACTCAATTCTAGATGTCTCGCTTGATTGATAAGATCTACCAAGTTGGTAACATTTAATTTTTTCATGAGTCGCGCCTTATAAGTACTCACGGTTTTTTCATTGATATTTAGCTCAGTTGCAATTTCTTTATTTTTTCTACCGGAGGAAAGTAATTTAAGTACTTCAACTTCACGCATAGATAGTTTTTTATAAAGTTTGCTTGGTTTATTGCCACGCTCATCAAATGCAAGCCGTTGGGCCAATTCATTACTGATATAGATACCACCATTATATACCTTTAAAATAGCATCCTTTATGGTTTGTGTGCTTACCGTTTTGGTAAGGTAACCAGACGCGCCAGCTTTGATGGTACTAACAGCATAGATCTCTTCTGGATGAGAACTAAACATTATGACCTTTACATCATTGTATTCTTTCTTTAATGTTCGAAGGGCGGTGATCCCATTTAACTCGGGAAGGTCAATTTCAGAAAGGACGACGTCAACGTGAGTGCGTCCTACAAAATCGAATAATTCTTTACCGGTCGTAACACTCCCAATAACTTGAATATCTGGAGATGATTCGAAAAGCATTTTTAGTCCGGTTCTTACAATGGGGTGATTATCAGCAACTAGTACATTAATCATGATTTAATTTTTTGGTTCATTACGCAATTACTAAACACAAGCGAGGTTTGAAGCGGACTTACATCATTGTGGAGAACAACTAATTTAAGAAAAATAATAATGCAAGGTGTTTTTTTTGCGAGGAAATTATATTAATTATCTTAAGTTTTCTGGAATTTCACAAACAGGAATTGGAAGCATTTTATGCATATTTGCTGAATTATATCGGCTAAATATTTGATATACTTCACGTTCACGTCCACTGAAATCATCTAATTGTTTCCCTTTATCCTTCATTTGCATAGCCCATTCCAGTTCGTCATAATTTGCTCCAATTTGATCTTCATCACTTCGTGCATCACCAAAAAGGCCATCACTTGGAGCTGCTTTCATTATTGATAACGGTACTTTTAAATAGGATCCGATCTTATAAACTTCAGATTTTAAGAGATCAGCAATAGGACTCAGGTCTACACCACCATCGCCGTGTTTAGTGTAGAAACCAACGCCGAAGTCTTCAACCTTATTCCCGGTCCCGGCAACTAACATACCTAATAATCCGGCGTGATAATAAAGCGTTGTCATTCTTAGTCGGGCTCGCGTATTTGCTAAGGCCATTTCAACTGTGGCCTGTTCTCCATCTAGTGATACTTCTGTTTTAAACTCTTCAAATACTGGAGTGAGGTCAATTTTGGCGTCTTTTACATTTTTATATCGCGCTTTTAATTGTGAAATATGTTCTTGAGCACGCGTGACATGGCTTTTGGCTTGATGTATTGGCATTTCTAAGCACAACACTGGCAAGCCAGTTTCGGCACATAGTGTTGAAGTAACAGCTGAATCAATGCCTCCAGATACCCCGACTACAAATCCGTTTACCTTCGCATTAACGGCATAATCATTTAACCATTTTACAATATGTTTAACAACGAGCTCTGTTTTCATTCGAATTTGATTTTGCGATGTTTTTATTTGAAAGAATATTACCTTTGCCAACAAATGTAAGAGAATCAGATAATTTATAAAAATTAAGAGCGTTCTTTACTTTTTTAGGACAGTATGAAGAATAATATCGGAGTTTGTGTTTTATTGATTTTTCTGGCTTTTAGTTGCAAAAATGAAAATCAGATCGCTTCAGAGATTGCCATGATTAATATTGAAGTTGATGTCGAGCGATTTGATCGAATGTTTAGCCAAAGTCAACCTGAAGATTTATCTGAGTTAAAGGCTGCATATCCATTCATGTTCTCTTCAAGATTTACCGATCAAGATTGGATTGATAGGTTACAGGACACGCTTCAAATTCAAATTCATAATGAGGTAAATCGTACGTTTTCAACTTTTGAGGAAGAAGAAGATGATATTAGACAGTTGTTTAAACATTTAAAATATTATTACAAAGAATTTAAAACACCAAGGGTTATTACGGTAACCAATGATGTTGATTATAGAAATAAATCCATTGTTACAGACACCATCGTGCTTATTGCTCTCGACAATTACCTGGGGCCAGATCATGAATTCTACGGCGGCATACAGAATTATTTGCGGAAAAATTTTAAACGTGAAATGATCGTTTCAGATCTTGCTGAAGCATATGCCAAACAACTTATTTTCCAATCTGAGACCAACACCTTTTTAGATGATATGATCTATTTTGGGAAGCTGCTTTATTTTAAGGATCAGATGATCCCTTTTGTACAGGATGAGCTGAAAATTGGCTATACCAAGAGTGAACTTGAATGGGCCAAAGTTAATGAGAGCAATATTTGGAGTAATTTTATTGAAAACGAACTATTGTATAGTACCGATCCAAAATTACAAGGTCGATTTATTAGACCTGCACCATTTAGTAAATTTAATCTTGGCCTTGACCGCGAATCGCCAGGCCGCATTGGCTGTTATATAGGCTGGCAAATTGTTAAGGCCTATATGGAAAACAATACTGTTGAATTCAAGCAAATGCTGACAAAAGACGCAGACGAGATATTTAGAAATTCGAAATTTAAACCAGAAAAATAATGGCAAAAGAAAACACGTCAACTATTGAGCTTATCGTGGCACTAGATGAAAATCGTATTCCAGAGAAGTTACATTGGTCTGCCGAAGATGGTGGGATACACAATGAAGAAGCCAAGGCAATGATGTTATCGGTCTGGGATAACAAGTCGAAAGAAACGTTGCGAATTGACCTATGGACTAAGGACATGCCAGTTGATGATATGAAGATATTTTTTCATCAAACACTAGTTGCAATGAGCAACACCTTTAACCGCGCTACACAGGATGAAAAAATGACGGCAACTATGAAAGACTTCTGCGATTATTTTGCTGAAAAATTGGAATTGAAATAATTATTTTCATTTAGGTGATTCAGTATGAGTAAAAGTCCAATGACTTAGATCTCTGTTTAAAAGACCTTCCAGCCTGGTTATATCGCCTTTTAGTTGTTCAATTAATTTAGTTTTTGAGTCTTGTGATAATGTTGTGTGATCTGTTGAGGTCTTTGGCGCTAATTTTCGAAATAAAATGTGGATGCCTTTTAAAAACTTTTCAACTAAGGATTTGGGATGATCATATTTTTTGTGGCTAATGCTTCCAGTATCACTGCTATTAGAATGGACTAATTTATTGGAAAAATCGAATGCACGAACTCCAAGAAAACTAAAAACCGCTTGCATTGTTTTTCTAGGATCTTTTTTAAAATCTTCCAGTAAAATGAGTTTGATATTTGCTAATCCGAAGCGTTCGATATAGGGATGTATCTGAAAGAAATATTTACTAGTATTTAAATAAATAGGATTTGAGAGCACTTCTTCATCAATTTGTGAATTCGTATAGCCGCGTTCTACAGAAAATTTATAATGTGAAATGATCCGTTCTATCGGATGTCTCATAATATAAATGAGCTTCATTTTTGGGTTATATTCATAGATGTCAGCATGAATATTTGGATTAAAAGAAGGAAACTTAGAATAATTCGTAGAGCCTTCTCCATAAATATCACTTTTGGTTTTAAAAAGGGAATGATAGTCATCAAGATGTTCGCGCCAATCTTCTTTACAAAAAAATTGTGGCTCTTTTATACTGCAAAAACCAATATCAGGATGGGCGTCCAAAATCTGACTTAAGCTAGTAGTGCCTGATCTCGCTGCACCTATGATCAAAAAATCTACTTTCATAGAGTTACCATTCATTTATTCGGTTGGCATCTAACTTAATGAAAATAAAGAGTAAAATTGTAAATCCCCATAATGAAGAGCCACCATAGCTAAAAAACGGCAAAGGGATGCCAATAGTTGGAATCAGGCCCATGACCATGCCAATATTGATCAAAAAGTGAACAAAAAGGATGGATGCCACACCGTAGCCATAAACACGACTGAATTGTGATTTTTGCAGTTCAGCGAGATGTAGTATTCGCACGATAAGAAAGACAAATAAGACGACAACAAGGCTACTGCCTAGAAATCCCCATTCTTCTCCAACCGTACTAAATATATAGTCAGTGTGTTGCTCAGGCACGAACTTACCTATGGTTCGCGTACCTTCCATAAACCCTTTTCCAGTGACCCCGCCAGAGCTAATTGCCTTTTCAGATTCATGCAAATTATAGGTAATGTCTCTTTTCATTGCCTCTAATTTTTCTGGATCATTTTCAAGTCGCAACCAAACACTTATCCGATCTTGCTGATGCTGTTGTAATATATTTTGATAAAAGAACTTTATAGCGAAAACAAAAACTATACTGACTAAAGTGACAAAAATTGGATTAAGGATACTTTTCCTCTTTTTCTGCATAAAAAAGTAATACATGAATACAATGAATGCAGCAGCTAAGGCCGAAGGCAAGACGCCAAATTTTAATGCCGAGACAGCTAAAAGGGTTAAAGCAAATCCAATTATAAGATAGATCTTTGGAATGCCTTCTCTAAAAAATACAAAGAAAAAAGCACCATAGACAATGGTACTTCCAGCATCATTTTGAAGCAAAATAAGGAATGCTGGGACCAATATGATGAGTATTGTTTTAAGCTGGTATTTTAATAATCTAATATTGGTTTGAAGGTCACTTATGTATTTTGCAACTGCAAGAGCTGTTGCAAATTTAGCAAATTCACTAGGTTGTAAAGTCATGCCACCAATAGCATACCAGGATGTTGCCCCATTTACATTTTTCCCAAAAATAAAAAGCCCGATTAATGAAATTATTGAAATGAGATAAATTAAACTCGCAAACCGTTCGTAGAATTTAGCTTCTATGGCCAGTATCAAAACAATAAGAATTATTGTACATCCAATAA
Organism: Flavobacteriaceae bacterium; assembly: GCA_013001285.1. GTDB lineage: Bacteria > Bacteroidota > Bacteroidia > Flavobacteriales > Flavobacteriaceae > JABDMU01. The sequence continues at coordinate 15,625 of JABDMU010000026.1, read as the reverse complement.
AGACCAACTGCTTACCGTAGGGTTGACCCATATCAAAATAGCTGGTTACTTCGCCAGATGCTGAGGCCGAAAGAATATTTAGATAACCAAACCCAACCAATAACAAAAAAAGAATAATGCTAATCCAATCTAACTTAAAATTTCGGGTTCTGCTTGATTGCATTTATTGGTTGATTTTAAAAGGTTGACCGCTGTATGGCTTAAGATATTCTTCTTCTAAACTTTTTTCAAGAACCATTTTCTCCATGTATTTTAAGGTCACCTCACCTTTAATGTACTGCTCAATCATCAAACTTGAAATTCGGCCCGCCCAACGGGCACCATAATAACCATTTTCAACAAATACAGCTATAGCTATTTTAGGATCGTCTTTTGGTGCAAAAGCCACAAATATTGAATGATCTGTGAGTTGGGTTCTTACACTATCTATCTTTATAAAGTTTTCAGCCGTTCCTGTCTTACCACAAATTTCAATACCTGGAACTTTTAAAAAATTTGCTGTTCCGCCTCTACTTTCAAATACATCGAACAAACCTTGAATAACAGGGCCGAAATGTTCTTTATCGATTGACGTATGATGTTGTTCTTTAAATTTATCAGGAATCGAACTGCCTTTTATGTTTTTAATGATGTGGGGTGTATAATAATAGCCTCTATTTGCTATTGCTGCCATCATATTGGCCAATTGAATTGGCGTTACTAAAACTTCACCTTGCCCAATAGCATTGGAAATTATAGTGGTAGCACCCCACCTGAAATCAGGATACCATTTGTCATAATAGGCACCATTTGGAATATTCCCTTTCTTTCCTATTGGGAGATCATAACCAAGAAAATTTCCGAGTCCAAAACTTTTTATATGATCGCTCCAAATGTCCATAGCCTCGCCAGCGTCATCGTATTTTTCTATGGTTTTTCGGAAGGCGTTTGCGAAGTAGGCATTACAAGATTTTGATATCCCATTATTTAAATAGCGAATGCCTCCACCGCAATGACATCCCATTTTCCGATTATTTCTGCCATAGACATAGCCATGTTTACAGGTGATTTTTGTTTGCTCATCTATCACACCTTCTTGCAAAGCAGTTAAAGCGATAAGGGCTTTAAAAGGCGAACCCGGCTCATGCATTCTTAATAACCCGCGATCAATGAGCGGTCGGCTAATGGTATCGTTATATAATTTTGTATAGTTTTTTGAACGTTCTCTACCAACAAGTAAATTCGGATTATAGGTTGGTGCTGAGACCAAGCTTAAGATCTCACCTGTTTTAGGTTCAATAGCAACAATTCCTCCACGCTTGTTTTGCATTAAACGCTCTCCATAAGCTTGTAATTCGGCATCAATAGAAATGGTAATATCCTTTCCTGGTTCAGCCTGAATATCATGATTTCCATTTTTATAAGGACCAATATCCCTATTGAATCGGTCTTTTTGAATGTACTTTACCCCTTTTACACCGCGTAATTCCGTTTCATAGGATAGTTCAACCCCTTGCTTCCCGATGAGATCGCCCATTTTATAAAAAGGATCTTTTTCAATGGTCTTTCTATTTGCTTCGGCAATAAACCCTAAAACATTTGCTCCAATAGATGTTTGATAATCTCTTAAGGATCTTTTCTGAATATAAAAACCATGAAATTTTCGCATTTTTTCCGAAAGAACTGCATAGTCTTCCTTAGATAGATGGGCAAGAAATACAGAGGGAAGCCTCGGTGAATAATTATTTGCTCTTTTATAAGATTTAATAAAATCCTGTTTCGAAATTTTTAAAAGCGAACAAAACTCCATAGTATCTAACGGTTCTACTTCTCTTGGAATGACCATAACATCATAAGAGGGCTGATTAGCCACAAGAAGCTCACCGTTTCGGTCATAGACATAACCACGCTTAGGATAATTATAAACCTTCCTTATAGCATTGTCTTCATTTATATCATAGCTAACACCAGCATAGACCTGAAGGTAGAACAAACGTCCTACAAAGATCAATCCAACAAAAAGTACGGTAAGAAAAAGTAATAGTTTTCTCATTTAGGTTTCCTACTGAATATTAGCGTTATCAATACGCATAAAATTATGGTAAATATACTAGAGAATAACGTCTTTTTTAGGATCAGTAGTACTTTTGAAGTGTTAAAAACTTCAAGTGAAAACAGAAGGAGGTGATGAACTACCGTGATCAAACTAAAATAGGTGAGACGTTGACCGATATCTGAGGTGTTGATCTTTACTGTTTGATGATCATAAGTTGCACCGAAAGAAAATTTTAAAAAAACAGGTCTAACGTAGGCAATAAAAACACTGGCCCCTGCATGTACACCACCTGAATCCAAAAATAAATCGACACTAATTCCCAATAAAAAACTGAGAAAAATAAATAACATGCGATTGTTATTAATAGGATACAGGAGAATAAAAAGTATATAAATATAGGGGTTGATGTATCCCAAAAAATTAATATTGTTCAATACCAAGGCTTGTACAAGTACCAGTACGATAAAACGTGCAATATGTAATGTAATGGTATTACTCATCAATGGCCTCAAGCGCCTTAATTTCTTGAGTGTTTTTGTTTTTTATTATGTGAACATGTCCAATATTGGTCATGTCGTTAAAGAGTTTTACGTCAATCGTAAAGTAATTTTCAGTCTCGTCAATTTGAAAACCCAAAATGGTCCCGATCATAATACCCTTCGGAAAAATTGTAGATCGGCCGCCTGTTAATATAGTATCACCCACATTAAGCGGAGCCTGCTTTGGGATATCGATAAGTTGTACGACTTGCGGGTCATTGGTATTCCATGTTAAGGTCCCAAAATGATCCGTTTTTTTTAATTGGGCATTCACACGACTGTTGGTATTTAAAATAGACATCACTCGCGAATAGCCTTTTGAAGTATTATCAATAATACCTACAATGCCCTTTGAAGTAATGACACCTAAATCTTCCGTAAGGCTATCACGTTGCCCTTTATTGATGATCAAATAATTATTGGTAGATGCATAGGCATTTTTTATCACCTTGGCCGGAAAAACCTCATATTGACCTTGGTGCATTGAATCGATATTTAAAGGTTCAATATTATTATAAAGCATTGCTTTTAGCCTATTGTTTTCTTCTAAAAGCTGTTCATTTTCTTCTTTTAAATTAAAATACTGTTCGATATTATTTACCGATTCATAAACGCCACCTGTTAGGAAATTCGCTGAGTTTATAAACTTACTGCGATGGTAAGAATGCGATTGAATAGTTAAGGAAATGGCAATAGAAAAGAGCAACAAGAACAAGAGAAAATTTTTGTTCCTTAAAAAGAAATTTATGATCTGTTGCATTGTTCAGTTCTATTTAATCAATACACTTTTGTATTTCGTGAGGTTTTTTAGAACGATTCCCGTTCCACGAACAACAGCGCGTAATGGATCTTCGGCAATATAAACGGGAAGGTCCGTTTTTTGAGAAAGACGTTTGTCAAGGCCTCTTAACATCGATCCTCCACCAGCTAAGTATATACCAGTATTGTAAATATCGGCGGCCAGCTCTGGTGGCGTTTGTGATAAGGTTTCCATGACCGAATCTTCAATTCTCAAGATCGATTTATCTATGGCTTTTGCAATTTCACGGAATGAAATCTGGACTTGCTTTGGTTTTCCTGTTAACAGGTCACGCCCCTGAACACTCATTTCTTCTGGTGGTAATTCAAGGTCTTCCGTAGCTGCACCAATTTGAATCTTTATTTTTTCAGCAGTGCGATCTCCAACATATAAGTTATGCTGAGTTCGCATATAATAAATGATATCGTTTGTAAATACATCACCAGCAACCTTCACCGATTTATCGCAAACAATACCTCCTAGGGCAATCACTGCAATTTCAGTTGTTCCACCACCAATGTCAACGATCATATTTCCTTTTGGTTGCATGATATCTACACCAATACCAATAGCAGCTGCCATAGGCTCATGAATCAAATACACTTCTTTACCATTCACACGCTCAGCCGATTCTCTAACCGCACGCATTTCTACTTCTGTGATACCTGAGGGTATACAGATCACCATACGTAGAGCCGGAGCGAATAATTTCTTTTTTAAGGCTGGAATATTTTTAATGAACATGGAGATCATTTGTTCACTCGCATCGAAATCGGCAATAACGCCATCCTTCAAAGGTCTTATAGTCTTGATATTTTCATGCGTCTTACCTTGCATTAAGGCAGCTTCTTTTCCAACGGCAATGATTTTACCTGTAATTCTATCTCTTGCGACTATTGAAGGGCTATCAACAACTACTTTATCGTTGTGAATTATAAGTGTGTTTGCGGTTCCTAAATCGATTGCAATTTCTTCTGTTAAGAAATCAAAAAATCCCATGGGCTATACGTAATTATCTGAGGGTTGTTATTATGTTATTTTGAACAACTGTAAAAGTAATAAAATATACGATACTATTCCCGAATTGGACTTCTTAATAACCACTAAATATTTTAGCTTAAAATTAGTGCTTAAAATGTCGGGTTCCAGTTAAAACCATTGCGACATTATTTGCATTACAATAATCGATACTTAATTGATCTTTTATTGAGCCTCCAGGCTGTATAACTGCCGTTATTCCTGCTTTTTCAGCAATTTCTACACAATCAGGGAATGGGAAGAATGCATCGCTTGCCATAACAGCACCATTCAAATCGAAATTGAAGGACGTGGCTTTATGTATAGCTTGATTTAAAGCGTCTACCCGACTTGTTTGCCCTGTGCCGCTGGCGCACAATTGTTTGTTTTTGGCAAGTACAATGGTATTTGATTTGGTATGCTTGCATATTTTCGAAGCGAAAATAAGATCATCTAGCTCAGTTGATGAAGGTGTTCTTTCGGTGGCATTTGTAAGGTCATTTGCAGTATCGGTTTTATCGTCTCTGTCCTGAACAAGCGTGCCGTTTAAACAGGTTCTTACTATTGTATTTGGAAGTTTTACATTGTTTTGAACTAACAAAATTCTATTCTTTTTGCCTTTTAATATTTCAAGAGCAGCATCTGAAAAGGAAGGTGCGATCACGACTTCACAAAACAACTTATGAATCTCTTCGGCTGTATTAGCATCTATTTCAGTGTTACTGATAAGGATGCCTCCGAATGCAGAAATGGGATCACCTGCCAGAGCATCAATATAGGCCTGTTTGATGGAGCTTCGCTGCGCTAATCCACATGCATTATTATGTTTTAGAATAGCGAAGGTTGGTGGATCTCCTTTAAATTCATTCATCAAATTTACCGCAGCGTCAACATCTAAGAGGTTGTTATAGCTTAGCTCTTTGCCGTGTAATTTACTGAACATGGCCTCAAAATCTCCAAAGAAAAATCCTTTTTGATGAGGATTCTCACCATAGCGAAGAACCTTGCCATTGCCATGACTAATTTTCAATGCCGAAATGCTGCTATCTGAATTGAAATAATTAAAAATGGCCGTATCATAATGTGATGACACATTAAAAGCCTTTGCGGCAAATTGCTTTCTGTCTTCTTCTGAAGTAACACCGTTTTTTTCGGTAATAATCGAAAGAAACTCAGCGTAATCATCTACAGAAGAAACACAGATGACATCAGCATAATTTTTTGCAGCAGCACGAATTAATGAAATACCACCAATATCTATTTTTTCAATGATGTCATTATGTGAAGCTCCTGAAGCCACTGTATTTTCGAACGGATAAAGGTCTACGATAACCGCATCGATCTGTGGTATTTCAAAGGCCTCTAACTCAGCTACATCTTGATGATTTTCTTGTCTGTTTAAAATACCTCCAAAGACTTTCGGGTGTAATGTTTTTACACGACCGCCTAATATAGATGGGTACGATGTGACATCCTCAACAGGCACCACATTTACATCGAGTTCATTGATAAATTTTTGTGTGCCTCCCGTTGAATAAATCGTAACTCCTAATTGATCTAATTGCTTAACAATCGGGGCTAAACCGTCTTTACTATAGACTGAAATAAGGGCTGATTTGATGGCTTTTTCCTGGCTCATATGCTGTTGTGTATTAAGCACACAAAAGTAACTATAATCCAATTTTTAAAAGGGAGAATTCGTCGAGTTTTTTCAACCAAACAGAATAGTTATTAACAACTAGAGAATTTTTGCTACTTCATGACATACAAACTCTAAAAAGCGCTCGTCTTTGTCAGAAAACGGGTTGGCAGTTTTCGAATCGATATCGATTTGTCCGATGTTCTCATCATCGACAAAAATAGGGATGACAATTTCGGCTTTAACGCTGATGCTGCATGCGAGATAATTATCCTGTGCACTAACGTCGGGAACCACGAAATTTGTATTGCTAAGCGCAACTTGCCCACAAATGCCTTTTCCAAAGGGAATGATCTCATGGTCAGTAGATTCTCCAACATAAGGCCCTAATTTGAGCTCATCCTTATCACCATTTTTAAAATAAAATCCAACCCAGTCGTAATAATCGATTTGCGATTCTAGGACATTACAAATTTCAAATAGTCGTTTTTCAACACTATCATTTGTATTTGAAACAATTTCAGTTACTTTTGATTTGAGCAAGTCAAAATTCATTTGTTTTAAATTTTGGTAAAAATATCTATTTTGAATAAATATCTGAGCTTGATTAACTGTATTTTTAAACAACTTTTAAAAATAGATTGAAAGCATTATTTATAAAATATAAGTCGGTCATTAAATTTATCCTTACGTTTCTTTGCGTATACATTGCCTTGTCGATTTCATACAAATTTTATTTAGACTTTTCTGATGGTTCTAAATATTATCCGGATTATTTGACGCATCTAACTGCTCAACAAAGCGAATTGCTGATAAATAGTTTGGGATATGAAGCCATTGTTGAATCACATCCGAACGAGCCATCGATGAAGCTGATCATCAATGATAAATTCGTGGCTAGAGTTATTGAAGGTTGTAATTCAATCAGTGTTATTATCCTTTTTGTTTCATTTATTTTGGCTTTCGCCGATAATTTTAAGCGGACAACCATTTATTTATTAGCTGGGAGCGTTCTAATATATTCAATTAACCTCATTCGAATTGTCATCCTTTCAATTGGCTTATACCATTATCCATGGCGAAAGGATATTTTACATACCATTATTTTCCCTTTAATAATTTATGGTCTCGTTTTTCTATTATGGATGCTTTGGGTGAGACGATTTACAATTTCAAGACTTCGAAATGTCTAACAAAACGCGGTACATATTGATTTTTTTATCAGTTGCTCTTTTAGCGGCGATTAGATTTTTTGAGAGCCACTTGTTTTATGATCCGTATTTGCAATTCTTTGAAAACGACTACCTCTATATTGATTCGCCGCGTAGAGAAACATTCAAACTTACCTTGTTCACAACACTTAGGTATATTTTGAATACTCTTATTTCATTAGGCATTATTTGGTTGGTTTTTAAAGATAGAGGGATTGTTAAATTTTCTACTGTTTTATATGGAATTGCCTATCTGATCCTTCTTATTTTTTATTTATATTTTGTAATAAATCCAAGACAAGAAGACTATTATTTATTTTTTAATATTAGACGTTTTTTAATTCAACCTTTATTATTAGTCATCTTTTTACCCGCATTTTATTATTATAAAATAAGGCGATAGCTGCGTTAATGTATTCATAAATTTATCGCATAATGTTAAAATTTCATACATTTGTTAAAGAATGAAAGCATTTTTTCATAAAATATTGTCCCTTTCGATGGCTGTTGCCGTTTTGGTATCTACCATGTCGTTTACTATTAACAAGCATTATTGCGGTGACGTTTTAGTGGATTCTGCTCTGTTTATAAAAGCGAAGTCCTGTGGTATGGACATGAACGAGCCAATGGCAGAATCAGGGTGTGAAGTAATGAAGAAAGACTGCTGTACCAATGAACAATTGGTAATTCAAGGGCAAGATGAATTAAAGATTTCATTTGATAAGCTTACTTTAGATCAGCAAATAGTTGTTGCTACTTTGGTCTATTCTTATATATCCCAGTTTGAGGATTTTGTAGAAAATCCATCTTCTTTTATAGACTACCCACCTCCACTCATCATAAGGCAGATATACAAGCTTGATGAGTCTTATTTAATTTGATTTTTAAGGTCGGACTATGTTATTCTATGGATGATTTCTAATAGGATAATTTCTTGTACACGGTGTTTTTAAAGCGCCTTTGTCTAACAGTTTAATCATCAAATCCATGCTGAATAAAAGCATAAAATTTTTAATAGAAAATAAACTCGTAGCTGTATTAATGCTCGTCCTATTTATTGGATGGGGAACAATTAACGCACCCTTTAATTGGAATATAGGGTTCTTACCAAACGATCCAGTAGCTGTTGATGCCATACCTGATATTGGTGAAAATCAGCAAATTGTATTTACAAAATGGGAGGGTCGCTCTCCACAAGACATTGAGGACCAAATCACCTATCCTTTAACAACCTCTTTACTTGGCATTCCAGGTGTAAAAACCATTCGGAGTTCTTCTATGTTTGGGTTTTCTAGCATATATATCATTTTTGAAGAGGATATCGAATTTTACTGGAGTCGCAGTAGAATACTTGAAAAACTGAATTCATTACAAAGCGGATTATTACCAGATGGTGTAAATCCAGCATTAGGTCCTGACGCTACTGGTTTAGGACAGATCTATTGGTATACGCTTGAAGGACGAGATGCTCAAGGCAACGTCACTGGTGGATGGGATCTTCAAGAATTACGAAGTATTCAGGATTATTATGTTAAGTATGCAATGTCTTCGGCAAGTGGTGTGTCTGAAGTGGCATCCATTGGTGGATATGTTCAGGAATATCAGATTGATGTAGATCCAGAGCTCATGCGACAGTATAACATTGGATTAAATCAAGTAGTTAAGGCTGTAAAGGAAAGCAATAGAGATATTGGCGCTCAAACCTTAGAAATTAATCAAGCTGAATATTTAGTGCGTGGTTTGGGCTATGTAAAATCTATTTCAGATTTAGAAAATGCTGTGGTCGCTTCTGAGGAGTTTACGGCAATCAAAATTAAAGATATTGGCAAAGTCAGCCTAGGACCTGCAGTGAGGAGAGGCATTTTGGACAAAGAAGGTGCTGAGGTTGTTGGAGGCGTAGTTGTAGCACGATATGGTGCGAATCCTTTAGAAGTTATCAATAATGTAAAGGAAAAAATAAATGAACTTAGTCCTGGATTACCGTCTAAAGTTCTGTCTGATGGCCGTACATCACAAGTAACTGTTGTACCCTTTTATGATAGAACAGAATTGATTCAGGAAACTTTGGGCACATTAAATGAAGCACTCACGCTAGAAATATTAATAACCATTTTGGTAATCATAATTATGGTATTTAATTTAAGAGCTTCCATTTTAATTTCTGGATTGCTTCCTGTGGCCGTTCTAATGGTATTTATTGCCATGAAATTATTTGGCGTTGATGCAAATATAGTGGCGCTATCAGGTATTGCTATTGCTATTGGGACCATGGTGGATGTTGGGGTCATTCTATCTGAAAATATTATTAGGCATCTCGATGAACATAAAAACGATGAAAAGAAATCAAATCAAAAACTTTCAATAAATACCATTATATATAATGCTACTTCTGAAGTATCGGGTGCCATTGTAACCGCAGTAATGACAACCATTATAAGTTTTATTCCGGTATTCACTATGATTGGAGCCGAAGGTAAATTGTTTAGACCTTTGGCATTTACAAAAACTTTTGCGCTAACGGCATCTATAATTGTTGCATTATTTCTTATTCCTCCATTCGCTGCATTTCTTTTTCGAAGGAAATCCATAAAAATGAAATTCAGTTATGTGCTTAATGGGCTTCTCGTTTTATTTGGATTGGTTTCTCTGGTCATGGGATATTGGTTAGGAATTATTCTGATGGGTTTTGGTACTATAGGTATACTGAAAATTCAAGATAATTTGTCTTTAAAAAAAGCCAATTGGTATACAGGCGGACTGTCTGCATTAGCTATTGTCTTCCTTCTCGCAGAATTTTGGAGACCGCTAGGAGTCGATAAAAGCATTTTCTGGAACCTTATCTTTGTTGCTATCATTTGCTTTGGATTATTAGGTGTTTTTATAGTGTTCAGACAATACTATACGCGCATATTGCGATGGGCATTAAGACACAAACTTGCCTTTTTATCAATTCCCACTTTAATCGTAATTGCAGGGTTTTTTATTATGAAAGATACAGGCAAGGAATTTATGCCTTCTCTTAATGAAGGGTCCTTCTTGTTGATGCCAACTTCTATGCCGCATTCTGGAGTCGAAGAAAACAAGCGTGTTTTACAACAGATGGATATGGCAGTTGCTAGCATTCCTGAAATTGAAACCGTAGTTGGAAAATCTGGGCGCACCGAATCAGCACTAGATCCTGCACCACTGTCCATGTATGAAAATCTCATTCAATACAAACCTGAATATATGCTCAATCTTCATGGCGAGCGTCAGCGCTATAAAGTGAATGATGATGGTTTATTTGAATTGAAGGATGGTCGTTTTATTGCTAACCCCAATAATTCAGATAATGTTTCTATGAGTGTAGTTGAAAGAACTCAATTAATTGAAGATGACGATGGGAAATTCTATAGGAATTGGCGTCCCGAAATTAAATCACCCGATGACATTTGGAATGAGATTGTGAAGGTAACAAAGTTGCCCGGAGTAACGTCTGCACCAAAATTACAGCCCATTGAAACCCGATTAGTAATGTTGCAAACAGGAATGCGTGCTCCAATGGGAATTAAAGTAAAGGGACAAGATCTCAAGCTAATTGAAAATTTTGGAATTCAATTAGAGAACATTTTAAAAGAGGTAGAAGGTGTAAAAGATGAAGCTGTTTTTGCCGATAGAATTGTGGGGAAACCCTACCTTCTTATTGATATTGATAGAGAAAAAATTGCACGTTACGGCATCTCAATTGATGATGTTCAGAATGTACTGAAGGTTGCAGTTGGTGGTATGGTATTGTCCCAAACCGTTGAAGGTAGAGAACGCTACGGTGTTCGGGTTCGATATCCCCGAGAATTAAGAGCCGACCCTTCCGATCTTAAACAAATATACATTCCAGTTGAAAAAGGAAGTCCGGTGCCTCTAAGCGAATTGGCGACAATTCGATATGAACAAGGGCCACAAGTTATCAAAAGTGAAGATACTTTCTTGGTAGGTTATGTACTATTTGATAAAGTAGATGGCTTTGCCGAAGTTGGTGTGGTTGAAGCTGCTCAAGAATTAATTCAGTCAAAAATCGCTTCTGGCGAATTAATTGTGCCGAAAGGCATTAATTACAAATTTACAGGGACTTATGAGAATCAAATAAGGGCAGAAAAAACACTATCAGTAGTGGTGCCATTATCCTTGCTCATCATCTTTTTAATTCTGTATTTTCAATTCCGATCGGTGGCCACTTCACTTATGGTATTCACAGGAATTGCGGTTGCTTTTGCAGGCGGATTTATGATGATCTGGCTCTACGGTCAAGGGTGGTTTTTAAATATTGATTTTTTTGGTGAGAATCTCCGAGAATTATTTCAAATGCATCCTATTAACTTAAGTGTTGCGGTCTGGGTTGGATTTATTGCGTTGTTTGGAATTGCTACAGATGATGGTGTGGTCATGGCAACTTATTTGACACAAACCTTCGATAGAAATGTTCCTAAAACTATAGAGGAGGTACGAGCATCTGTAGTTGAGGCTGGAGAAAAACGAATCAGACCCTGTTTGATGACCACAGCTACCACCATTTTAGCATTACTGCCTGTACTTACTTCAACAGGTCGAGGTAGTGATATCATGATCCCAATGGCCATTCCGAGTTTTGGAGGGATGATAATTGCCTTGATCACCTTGTTCGTTGTTCCAGTATTATATAGCTGGAAACGAGAATATCAACTTAAAAGCGTAGTAAAATGAAACATATAATTTTTATAATCGGATTTTTGATCTTGAATTTTTCAAATGCACAAAATTTGGAAAGTTTGATCGAGATAGCTTTAAAAAACAGCCCTGAAATTCAAAAATTTGAATTGCAATATGGCATCGTTTCAGAAAAAGTGAATGAAGTCAATACACTTCCGAATACTGAACTCGGCCTCGGATTCTTTGTTAGTGAACCTGAAACCCGAACCGGAGCGCAGCGTTTCCGATTGTCGGCGCGACAAATGTTGCCTTGGTTTGGTAATATTACGGCGAGAGAAAATTATATGAGTTCACTTGCTGAAGCAAAATATGAGGATATTGCTATAGCGAAGCGCCAACTCATTACTTCGGTTTCACAATCTTATTACAATCTTTATTCAAATAAAGCGAAACAAGAGGTGTTGGTGGAGAATATAAAATTGCTCGAGACCTATAAAACTCTAGCCTTAACTTCGGTTGAGGTGGGAAAGGCATCGGCAGTTGATGTGTTGCAATTACAAATACGTCAGAATGAATTGGAACAATTAAAACAGGTTTTAGAGCAAAACCTTTTAGCTGAACGTACTAGGCTGAATAAATTATTAAATAGAGATAAAAATAACGCTATTGATATTGAGGTATTGCAAATTCCAACGGAAGATGTTGAAATTTCTACTGAAAGTTTGGACTTACATCCAGAGTTGATCAAATATGACAAACTCTATACATCGGTTGAACAATCAGAATTATTAAATCTAAAGGAAAGCAATCCAATGATAGGATTCGGATTAGATTATGTAAATGTGCAAAAGCGTCCTGAAATGAATTTTACAGATAATGGAAAAGATATTTTTATGCCAATGGTTTCGGTTTCATTGCCAATTTTCAATAATAAATATAAATCCCAATCGAAACAAAACGCTCTGCAGCAAGAAGAATTAATTGCCCAAAAACAAGAGCGTTATAATATGCTTGAAACACGATTAGAAAAGGCCATACGGGAACGTGCTTCGGCACGGATAAATTTTGTAACCCAAACAAAAAATTTAAAACAAGCTAGAGATGCTGAAGATATTTTGATCAAGAGTTATGAAACTGGAACTATAGATTTTAAAGATGTTCTGGATATACAAGAACTTCAATTAAAGTTTCAAATAAACCAAGTCGAATCTGTAAGAAGCTATTTCATACAGTCGGCCATTATTAATTATTTAACAAAGTAATGATGAAACATGTTTATGACGTTTATGGTATGACCTGTACAGGTTGCCAAAATCATGTTAAGGAAGCACTTAGCAAGGTTAATGGTGTTGTTGAAGCTCATGTTGAATTAGAAAATTCAAAAGCTACAATTACGATGTCTGAGCATATTGATATTTCAAAATTTCAAGATGCCTTAAAGTCCATCCCAGGGAATTATTCTATTGCTATGCCTGGCCAGCATCATCTTCATCATAAGGCAAAACCAGAACTCCCGAAGGGAAAAGGTAGTGGCACTTTTTACTGCCCAATGCATTGTGAAGGTGATAAAACCTATGATAAGCCTGGTGATTGTCCAGTTTGTGGAATGGATTTAGTAGAAGAACAAAATATAATGACCACTAAGGGTGAACAATGGACTTGCCCAATGCACCCAGAAATAGTAAAAGATGAAGCAGGTTCTTGTCCTATTTGCGGCATGGATCTAGTACCGATGCAACCAGATCTTTCTGCAGAAGAAAAAACCTATAGAACCCTTTCAAAAAAGTTTTGGATTGCGGTGGCGTTCACATTGCCGATCTTTTTGATTGCCATGAGTGAAATGATTCCCGAGAATCCGTTGTATGATCTTATGGAACAAAAAAACTGGAACTGGGTTCAGTTTGTACTGTCAATTCCAGTTGTGTTTTATGCAACCTGGATGTTCTTTGAACGTGCTTATAGAAGCATCAAAACGTGGAACCTAAATATGTTTACACTTATAGGTATTGGAGCTGGTGTTGCCTGGATATTCAGTGTCTTCGGCTTGTTTTCTCCTGACTTCTTTCCAGATCAATTTAAAACAGATTCTGGTGCCGTTCATGTTTATTTTGAAGCTGCGACAGTTATATTAACCCTTGTTTTACTTGGACAACTATTAGAAGCAAGAGCTCATAGTAAAACAAATTCGGCAGTAAAAGAACTCCTAAAATTAGCACCGAATAAAGCTATAAAAATAGTAGACGAACAAGAAGTTGAAGTTAGTATTGATAACATAGAACTTAATGATATTTTAAAGGTGAAACCAGGCGAAAAAATCCCAGTAGATGGTGTCCTGACAGAGGGAGAAACCAGTATTGATGAATCCATGATTACCGGTGAGCCTATCCCGGTTAATAAAATTAAAGGTGATCAAGTGAGTAGCGGCACCATTAATGGGAATCAATCCTTTTTAATGAAAGCAGAAAAAGTAGGTAGTGATACGTTACTATCACAAATTATCAAAATGGTAAATGATGCCAGTAGAAGTCGTGCGCCTATTCAAAATTTGGCCGATAAAGTTTCTGGATATTTTGTTCCTATCGTTGTATTAATCTCAGCGATCACTTTTGGAGTTTGGGCCATTTGGGGACCAGAACCCGCTTATGTTTATGCGCTGGTGAATGCCATTGCAGTGTTAATTATTGCTTGCCCCTGTGCATTAGGATTGGCCACACCAATGTCGGTTATGGTTGGTGTAGGGAAGGGCGCTCAAAATGGTGTATTGATTAAAAATGCGGAAGCCCTCGAAAAAATGGCTAAAGTGAACACCTTAATAGTAGATAAAACAGGAACCATAACAGAAGGAAAACCAACAGTTGAAAAAATAGGGGCTTTTGACGATGATTTTAATTCGAACAAGGTGCTGCAATACATCGTATCATTGAATAGTAATAGTGAACATCCTTTGGCTGAAGCGACTGTAAAATATGGGAACCAACAAAAAACTGAACTATTAAAAACTGAAAAGTTTTCCGCGGTTACTGGAAAAGGGGTTGAAGGATTTATTAACGGTCAGAAAGTGGCTTTAGGAAACCCTGAAATGATGAGTTATGTCCATGCTGAAATTTCTTCTGCTATGACAGAAGAAGCACTGGTTTATCAAAAGCAAGGTAAAACAGTATCCTTTTTGGCAGAAGATCAACACGTAAAAGGATATGTTGTTATAGGTGACAAAATAAAGGAAACGAGTGCAAAAGCTATCAAAATTCTACAAGACAAAGGAATTAATGTGATCATGCTTACTGGAGATAATCCTGATACCGCACAAGCCGTAGCATCAGAACTTAATTTGGCTGATTTTAAAGCCAGTATGTTGCCAGAAGATAAACTTAAAGAAGTAGAAAAATTACAGCAAAATGGACAGGTTGTGGCAATGGCTGGCGATGGCATCAATGATGCTCCAGCATTGGCCAAAAGTGACGTTGGCATCGCTATGGGAACCGGTACCGATGTCGCCATTGAAAGCGCGATGATCACTTTGGTGAAGGGTGATTTACATGGGATCGTAAAGGCAAGAAATTTAAGTGCTGCTGTAATGAAAAATATAAAACAGAATTTATTTTTTGCGCTCATATACAACACCTTAGGTGTTCCAGTTGCGGCAGGCGTTTTATTTCCAATTTTTGGAATATTACTCTCACCAATGATCGCAGCATTAGCAATGAGTTTTAGCTCTGTTTCTGT
>JABDMU010000012.1 GCA_013001285.1 Flavobacteriaceae bacterium | reverse complement strand
TAAGGAAGAAAATGCCAAAATGTTTGGTGCTGTAAATCGATTTGGTGTGATGGTTAAAATGCCTTTTTCTGAGGAAACGATAAATCAAATCGGTGATTATATGTATGATTATGAGATTGAACAACCTTCCTGGTTTGAAGATCACTTTAATAATCAACGTGGAAAAAGAAAGAATAATAAGTTCTAAAATCTAGATTTATTAAGAATTTAACTACTTCATTCTACACTTCGAATAAATTATGATCTATTTGTCGATAAGTTATATGGGCATTGAAATTTTTGAGTTATCTTTACTTGACCTAAATGGTTAATAGCAAATCAAACACCTTTTAATCCCGATTGGTTATGCTATTAAATCAACTCAAGAAATTTATTTTCCATTTTTTTGTTGCTGTTTCGCTTTTGACTTCAACCTCGGTTTTTTCTCAATTGGCTGAAGGCTTTATAGATGATCTTATAATTGATAGATCCAATCCTGCAACATTTCCAAATGCGGGAGAAGTCTTCATGGGAACTATCTTTAACGATTCTGGTATGCAAATGTTTATTTGGACGAAAGCTGGACGCGTTTATGTAGGTGATTGGAATGGGTCAACCTATGTGATTCAATCCAGTCCTGTTTTAAATATTGCAGATGAAGTAGGAGACTGGCGAGATTTTGGAATGATCAGTATAGCATTAGACCCCGACTTTGAGAGCAACGGAAAAATATACCTGTATTATGTGGTTGATCGAGAACATCTCATTGATTTTGGAACACCGAATTATGACCCTAATGACAATGACTACTTCGACGCGTCAATAGGTAGACTCACACGCTATGAATTGAATATTGGAAGTTCGCCTTTAACAACCAATTATGGAACGCGTACCATATTAATTGGACAAACAAAAGAAACTGGTGTAGCATTACTTCATGAGTCGCATGCCGGTGGAGCAATTCTTTTTGGTACTGACGGCACGCTATTGGTCACTACTGGTGATAATGCCAGCTACAGCACTGTAGATGCAGGAAGTGTTGGACATACCTATTATCAACAAGCACTGTCTGATGGAATCATCAGACCTGCAGAAAATGTTGGTGCTTTTAGAAGTCAAATGCCAACATCGCTTTGTGGAAAGGTGTTACGCATCAGCCCAGACGATGGCTCAGGAATTCCATCGAATCCTTTATACGATAGTAATGACCCAAACGCTCCAATTTCAAAAATGTATGCACTTGGTTTAAGAAACCCATTTAGAATGTCAATTGAACCAGGTAGCGGAAGTACTGATCCAGCTGATGGTAATCCAGGTATTATTCACGTAGCTGACGTAGGATGGGGAACATGGGAAGATATTCACATTTTTGATAAACCAGGATTGAACGCAGGATGGCCGTTATTTGAAGGCCAAACCGAACATACAGGTTATCAAAATACAAACACAACTAATGCCGATGAAAACAATGAATTATTTAAAGATAATTGTTTGCAGCCTACCTCTTTTGATGACGACTCTATTTTACCAGAAAACAGACGCTTTGTCCATAATCGCCCTGAAGTAGCATGGCGACATGGAAATACTCCCGAAGCAAGAGTGCCTTGGTTTTCTGGTAGCACTGCAACAGACCCTTTAATAAATGACCCTGGCTCACCTACCACAGGAATAAATTTTAACGGGAATACAACATCTGGAGGCGTATATATCGTTGGTAATGGGCTTGGTAGTAGTATGAACGGAAAATATATTTTTAGCGATTACCAACGCAACTGGATCAATGTTGCGACATTTACAGATGGCTCTCAAAATTGGATAAGTCAGATCGATCAAATCGCTCCATCTGGTTATGGTGATGGTATCGTGCACCTTTTTCAAAATCCCTTAGATGGCAATGTGTACTACACCAATATTTTCACTGGAACCGTAAGACGGCTTAGTTTTGATGTTCCTGTTTGGACCGTTGAACCTGCAGATATGGTTGTTGAATGCGACGGTACTCCAGACCCAGGTGGTGCTTATAGTGCCTGGATCTCGAGTTTTTCAGGATCAGTTGGCTGCGGAAGTCAAACGCTTTCAAATAACGGTTCTGCTTTAAGTAACCTTTGTGGTTCTACAGGATCTGAAACAGTAACCTTCACCCTTTCTGATGGCTGTGGTAATGAAATTCAAAAGACTGCTACCTTCACCATTATAGATACAATCAATCCTTCATGGCAGATTATGCCATCAGACTTTACTGCTGAATGCAATGGGACTGAAAATGCCGACTTTAACACATGGCTGAATAGCTTTTCTGGTACAGATGCCTGCGGAACAGCCACGGTAAGTCATAACGGTTCAGGAACGATTAGTTGTGGTGCTTCCGAAAATGTCACATTTACACTTACTGATGCCTGTGGAAATAACATTTCGGTTGATGCACTTTATTCAGTAGAAGATACCCTTGACTTAGAAGAAATTGAGACCCTTAAGATTGTAGTGTCTCCAAATCCAGCCAAGGATCACCTTATTATTTCTGGACTGAGATCTGCAGCACTATTGACCATATTTAATATTGCCGGGCAAGAACTAGTTACAACTAGCATTGAAAATACTCAACGTATCCCTATTAATTTTAAATCAGGGATATATCTGCTCAAAATCTCATCAGATAACGGGAGTGTGGTAAAAAAAATAGTTGTAGAATAAATTTTAGAAGATTTATGTAACTTTTTAGGCCCCATTGCGTCATATATGTATCAATCAAAATGTAAAAAAAATGAAAACCGACAGACAACTTATAGTTCTCACGCATCTCAGCCAACTTGTGACCTTCGTCATTGGTTTTGGAAGTTTGATCGTGCCTTTGATCTTATGGTTGACCAATAGAAATAAGGTCTATGAAATGAATGAGCACGGAAAGAACATTGTGAACTTTCAAATCAGCTTGATCCTTTATATGATTATTTGTATTCCATTGATCTTGCTTTTTGGATTAGGAATTATAGGTTTGATAGGCTTATGCGTAATAGCCTTAGTTTTTCCAATTATCAATGCTATCAAAGCAAGTCATGGCGAAACTCCAAAATATCCATTATCTCTTAGTTTTATTAGTTAGTTAGTTTATTTGAGATAATTAAAAAGCGCTCAATTCCTATTTGGAATGAGCGCTTTTTTTATTAATAGCAAGTACTTTTTCTAGTTATTCAACATAACTGGCATAACCAGCATGGTCACTTCTTCGCCTTCATCAAGGCCATCATTTGGTGTTAAAATTCCAGCACGATTGGGTAAACTCATTTCCAATAACACATCATTAGCATCCAGGTTATTGATCATTTCGGTTAGAAATCTTGAGTTAAATCCTATTTGCATATCGTCTCCCTGATAGTCACAAGTTAAGCGCTCTTCGGCTTTATTGCTGTAATCAATATCCTCGGCAGAAATATTCAACTCTGCTCCAGCAATTTTAAGTCGGATTTGATGTGTTGTTTTATTCGAGAAAATAGATACACGACGTACCGAATTCAAAAACTGAGTTCTGTCGATCGTTAATTTATTCGGATTCTCCTTTGGGATAACAGCTTCGTAATTCGGGTATTTGCCATCGATCAATCGGCACACCAATTGCGTATTTCCAAAACTAAATTTAGCATTCGAATCGTTATATTCTATTAGTACTTCTTCATCATTCCCTACCAAGATCCCTTTTAATAGATTCAATGGTTTCTTGGGCATTATGAATTCAGCTACTTGATTAGCCTTAACATCGCTTCTTGTATATTTTACCAATTTATGCGCATCTGTTGCAACAAAGGTCAAATGATCAGTGGAAAACTGAAAAAACACACCGCTCATTACTGGTCTTAGATCATCATTTCCTGCCGCAAAAATTGTTTTGCTAATGGCAGTAGCTAAAATATCTCCTGCCAGCTTAGTCGCGCTAGGATCATCTAAAGCAACAGCTTTAGGAAATTCTTCACCATTGGCATAGGCCACGGCATACTTTCCATGATTAGAGCTTATTTCTACTGTATTATTGTCTTCTACTACAAAGGTTAGCGGTTGTTCAGGAAAAGTTTTTAAGGTATCTAAAAGAAGTCTGGCTGGAATGGCAACACTCCCGTCATTATCACTTTCAACCTTTAATGTTGAAGACATGGTCGTTTCCAGATCGCTTGCAGAGACCGTAAGCTTCGAACTATTAAGTTCGAATAAAAAATTATCTAAAATTGGTAAGGTGTTGGAGTTGTTAATCACACCGCCAAGGACCTGCAATTCTTTCAGTAAATAACTACTTGATACTATAAATTTCATCTGTATCGCTTTCGTATTGATTTGTAAATTTGTAACTACAAATATATCTTAATAGTCTTGTTTAATAAAACAAACTTATTAACATTTATGAAGTATATTTTTTTCTTCTAAAGTAATTGAATAAAAACCCAAAGATTCCGAGTAATGCCAAAGGTCCGAGAATATTGATCAATTGCCATTTCGATTTGTCAGAAGCTATTTTTTGCTGATCTAGGAAGGCTATTGATATTTCCTTCGATCGTAAATTGATCAATCCATCATCGTCCAATAGATAATTCACTGCATTTAATAAAAACTCTTTATTGCCATAGGTCTGGCCAGTCCAGCGATCAAAACCAAGCTCCATCGGCCCATTTCGCCCAACATCATTCTTAACAATATCACCATCTGCAACCACGATCATTTTGGTTGGAATACTCGTATTTTTATCTTCCGAAATTTTAAAAGGTTTTACCCTATTGTTATAAACACTAGTAAATTCCCCCTCCAAAAGAACAGCCATGATCTGAGATCCCGCGGAATAATCGGATGGATTTGGCTCTTTATTGGCTAGGTCTAAACTGATAATTCTCGGCATACCTTCCACTTTTGAGAGCAGCGAACTTTGAAGCAACACGGTTTTGCTTAGTGTATTTTTCAAGGTATCGATCTGATTGGCGAAATCCAATTTGATCAAATTCAGGTTATTGACAATAGGGTGCGTATTTGCTTGCGTATTGATCAATGGTGAATAGAACCATGCCAACTGATTAAACTGAGCCTGACTGCCTTCTCCAGAAGCTAGAGTAATTGGAGCAGAGTAGAGGTCATTCACCAAAACAGGATTGATTCGAAGTCCGTATTTAAAAAAGAAATCGGTTAAATTCAAATCTCTTGCAAGAGCGAGTCCTTTGCCTTCTTCATTGTAAAGGCTGTCTTTTTCAATGGCCACAGCATCTACAAGCCATAAACTTTTGCCGCCTTTCATTGTATATTGATCTAAGACCAGTTTTTCTGGTTCTGAAAAGGCTTTTGTTGGTTTCGCCGAAATGATCAGATCAAAAGTCGCTAAACTGTCTAAAGTTCGCTGTGGTGCAGTCGCAACAGAATCGAGTGTGAAAGGAGCGATAAAATAATAATCGCGTAGGGTTTTTACATAATCGGCTATATATCTATTTTCTAATTGTCCGTTACCCTTTAGGACTGCTATTTTTCGACGTTTAGGATGTATTAATTTGTTAAAAGCATCTGCGAAGGCGTATTCCAAATGTTGCACCGAATTTGAAACCAGTTCATCTTGTGTTGCTCCAATCTTATTTTTTATTAATGGGATCTTGACGGTAACACCTTCATAGCTTGCCAAAGCCCATGGGAATATGACTTCCTGACTGGTTTTTCCACTTTCCTGAACGCTCAATTGCATCGGAGTGAGTCCACGTTGCGATAATTGTTGAATGTTGTTGGCACGTGTCGCTTCGTCAGAAATCGGATTGATAAAACTAAATTTTACTTGATTGTTCAATGCCGCGAATTCTTCAAGCATTTGATTGGTTTCAGAGCGCAAGCGTTTAAATTCCGAAGGAAAACCATCGCCTTCTAAAAAGACATCAACTATTAATGGCATCTCAATATCATCAACTATAGTTGTAGTGGCCTCACTCAAGGTATAACGTTTGTCTTCGGTAAGATCGTAACGCGTAAATAAAGTATCTGAAAAAATATTGACCACCAGCAACCCTATTGGAAGCAAGGCAATTTGCCATGACAAAGTTTTGGATCTATCGTGAGCATTCATACGTCGTGTAGTAAATGCTATAAATAGAATGATGACACTAAGAAAGTAGAGCACATCTCGACTATCAATTATGCCACGACTCATGCTTTTATAATGAGCATTCATACCTAATTTCTCTACAAAAGTGCCTGGAATAAAATCGGAAATGCCTTCAAATCCAATGTAAAAAATTAAGCAAAGAAATATGGCGATAATAAAGCAGACCACCTGATTATCACTTAGTGTGGAAGAAAATACACCTATCGACACATATGAAGCAGCCAGAAATAAAACCCCCAAATATGAGCCAATGGTACTTCCAAGGTCTAAGTTGCCCACTGGATTGCCCAATTGATTTACCGATATAGCATATAATAAGGTTGGTATAAGTGCCAGAACAATTAATAAAAGTGCGCCAAGATATTTGCCCATAACGATCTTAAAATGCGAAATAGGCTTTGTCAGCAACAACTCCATTGTACCTTGTTTTTTTTCTTCGGAAAAGGCACGCATGGTTACAGCTGGAATAAGAAAAAGTAAGACCCAAGGTGTAAATATGAAAAACGGACTGAGATCAGCGAAGCCACTGTCGGGAATATTGAAATCGCCCTTAAACACCCAAATGAATAAGCCATTAAGGATTAAAAAAATGGCGATCACCAAATAACCAATTGGCGAAGAGAAAAACGTGTGTATTTCTTTTTTAAGTACTGCTAGCATCTAAGGCAAACTTACAATTTTATCAACACTCCATGCTTCTGGTTTGTCGTTAAATAAAGGTTTCGTTTTAGACCAAACGGATTTGAATAAATCAGATTGTCTATAAGCTTCTAAATCGGATTCCTTTTCCCAGTAACTATAGGTAAAAAAAATGTTGGATTGATCGCGATCTCTATATAACTCTAGAAAGTTGCAACCCTGAAAACTTCTGACTTTTGATTTGATTATTTCAAAATGTTCTAAAAAGGATGGTATATGTTCGGGAGCAAAGCTCATTTTAACGATTCTTACAAACATGATCAGGATTTACTAAAGTTTATGGTCACAGTATCTCTCAAATTTAAGCCCATTAACGACGAGGCGCTTCCAACAGTTTCGGGATTACCTTTATAGACTGCGATTTCCAAATAGTCTGAGGAGTTAAAAACCACCAATCCCTTGCCTTCATCATTGCGCTTTTCTGGAGAGACCGAGAAATTCACAATATCACAGTATTTGTTATGTATGGTTTTGAATTTATAACTTCTTGCATACACCTCATAATCTCGACCTTTAACTATTGAATCAAAAAACTTTCGCTTAATGTTGGTGACCACATTACCATAATTATCGATGTAAATGACGCTGCCAATGATCTGGGATTTTTCGTCATTCACAAACGGAATGATGTCCTTTATGGGTTTGATTTCTGTTATTAATTTCCCGATAACTTCCAATGTGCCGCCACGTGCGATATGACAAGCCACTTTAACAAACACATCCAAAACTGGAAAGCTGGTTTCAACCTTATCATGGATGTTGATTTCTACAATCTTTTCTGGAGCGATCTCGGCACAGATCATACTCATAATGCCGTTGTTGGCACAGATAAAATAATGCTCATCTAATTTGATGGCAATATGCTTATTTTCCTCATTTAATTCTGAATCAATGCCAATGATATGAATAGTGCCTTTTGGGAAACTATTATATCCATTAAAAATGATATATGCGGCTTCTGGAATATTAAAAGGTGAGACCGAATGTGAGATATCAACAATTCGCACGTCGGGAAGTTCAGAATAGATAGCCCCTTTTATAGCACCAGCAAAGTGATCTTTCTCTCCAAAATCAGTTGTTAAAGTAATGATTGCCATTGGGAAAATTGTTGATATTTTTTTGCCACTCAATGTATTAAAATTATGTACATTTGAGTTTCACAAACCTACATAATTTTTTCCATTTTTATTCTAAGGGATTAAATCAAAAATTGGATTTTGTTTGTGATGAAAAGGATACTGAAAATGAGATTGAAAACCTAATTATTTAAAGAAGATCTCAACCGATTATAATTAAAAATTTTCTGCTTTTGAACGAACTAATAATTGAGCTTGAAGAAATTACCCCGAAAGAATTTTTTGGCGATCAAAATTCAAATATCGTACTTCTCAAGAAGTATTTTCCAAAATTAAAAATTGTAGCACGAGGCAATAAGATAAGAGCCTATGGCGATGAAGAACTCCTTGAGGAATTTGATCGCAGACTCACTATGTTGATGGTGCATTTTGGTAAATATAACAAGCTAGACGAGAATGTGATTGAACGTGTGCTAACCAGTAGAACCAGCGATGAATATGCCACCTCAGAATCAAGTAATGAGGTCTTGGTGCATGGTGTAGGTGGTAAACTGATCAAGGCACAAACTGCGAATCAGCGTAAACTGGTTGAAAGTATGCGCAAGAACGATATGGTCTTCGCCATAGGTCCTGCTGGTACCGGAAAAACTTATACTGGTGTTGCTCTTGCTGTTCAGGCTTTAAAAAATAAAGAGGTAAAACGCATTATTTTAACCCGACCTGCTGTAGAAGCAGGTGAGAATCTTGGATTTCTTCCGGGTGACCTGAAAGAAAAATTAGATCCGTATATGCAGCCACTTTATGATGCATTGCGCGATATGATCCCGCACGAAAAATTAGACGGTTACATCGAAAAAGGCATCATTCAAATTGCCCCATTGGCTTTTATGAGAGGTCGTACGCTTGATCATGCCTTTGTTATTTTGGATGAAGGTCAAAATACGACACATGCGCAAATGAAAATGTTTCTAACACGAATGGGTAAAAATGCGAAATTCTTGTTAACAGGTGATCCAGGTCAGATCGATCTTCCAAGACGTACCATTTCAGGACTAAAAGAAGCCTTATTAATATTAAAGAATGTTGATGGTGTAGGCATGATATTTTTAGACGATAAGGATGTGATCCGACACAAACTCGTTAAGAAAATCATTTCCGCTTATAAAAATATCGAAAACAGAGAGTAAGCATTCATGAGCAATACAATTATAGATACCAATTTCAATTTCCCCGGTCAAAAAAAGGTATACAAAGGAAAGGTAAGAGAAGTTTATTATATCGATGATGACCTTCTGGTCATGATAGCAACCGATAGACTTTCAGCTTTCGATGTGGTCATGCCAAAAGGCATTCCGTTTAAAGGCCAGATCTTAAATCAGATCGCCACCAAAATGATGAAGGCCTCCGAAGATCTTGTACCAAATTGGTTGATTGCTGCGCCTGATCCAAATGTTGCTGTTGGACATCTATGTGATCCTTTTAAAGTGGAAATGGTCATAAGAGGCTATTTATCTGGTCATGCTGCCAGAGAATATAAATTAGGGAAGCGCCAATTGTGTGGCGTGAGCATGCCAGATGGCATGAAAGAAAATGATAAATTTTCGGAACCCATAATTACACCAGCCACTAAAGCTGAGCAGGGCGATCATGACGAAGATATTTCGCGAGAAGACATTTTAAAACGTGGCATCGTTTCTAAAGAAGACTATGAAATTCTTGAAGATTATACCCGAAAGCTATTTCAACGTGGTTCAGAAATTGCGGCATCCCGTGGCTTGATCTTGGTTGATACCAAATATGAATTCGGAAAAACAAAAGAAGGTAAGATCGTTTTGATTGACGAAATTCACACCCCAGATTCCTCACGCTATTTTTATGCAGACGGTTACCAAGAACGTCAGGATAAAGGAGAAGCACAGAAACAATTGTCTAAAGAATTTGTACGTCAATGGCTTATTTCTAATGGCTTTCAAGGCTTGGAAGGTCAGGTAGTCCCATTCATGAGTGATGGGTATATCACTACCGTTTCTGAACGCTATATTGAATTGTATGAAAATATTACTGGTGAAACATTTAAAAAAGCAGATGTGTCTGATATTCAAGAGCGCATTGAAAAAAATGTCAATGCCTACCTCGAAGCGCACTAGACTTTACTAGGTAAAGTGCCGAATTTTTCCTTAAAGCTTTTTGTAAAATATGAAAGGTTCGAATAACCTACAGAATAAGCGATCTCCGAAACCGAGCCTGCCTTTTGTTTGAGTAAACGATGTGCTTCATTAAGCCGTACTTCAACAACAAGCTGATTAGCTGATTTATCAGATAAGGCTTTTAATTTTCGATGTAATTGCGATCTGCTAAAACCTACTGTTCGCGCAATATCTTCAACGCTAAATTGTTCGTTGTCTAAATTATTTTTAATACAAGAGA
The DNA here is from genome assembly GCA_013001285.1 of Flavobacteriaceae bacterium. Lineage (GTDB taxonomy): Bacteria > Bacteroidota > Bacteroidia > Flavobacteriales > Flavobacteriaceae > JABDMU01. The sequence goes on along the minus strand of JABDMU010000012.1, from coordinate 23,553 downwards.
ACACATCCTGAAGAAATTTATCATCTATAGAGTTCACTTCTATGTCATCGACCAGAAGCATATCTAAAGCTTTAAAATGATCCCATAATTTCTTACGGGAATCAATAAGGTTTTTCATCCTCAGAAGAAGTTCTTTATCATCGAATGGCTTCGTAAGATAGGCGTCTGCACCTTGAGTAAGTCCTTCAATTTTACTGTCCTGACCAGCTTTAGCCGTAAGCATTATTATAGGAATATGACTTGTTTTCGGATTAACCTTGAGCGAATGACACAATTCATAACCATCTTTTTTAGGCATCATGATATCACTAATAACAATATCCGGGATATGTTCGAAGGCCATACGCTCACCTTGCAAACCATTTTCAGCAGTGAGCACTTCATACTTTTCTTTTATGATATCTGAGATAAAAAACCGCAAATCGTTGTTGTCTTCAACAATAAGCGCTACAGGCAGATTACTTGGGAGTCCATTGTTACTTATTGGAGTCTCATTTGTAACAGGCTCATCGGGTCTAAATTCGACGTCTACATCTTTAGAAGTGTCTTCGATGACCACATTAGTTTTTGGAAGTCCCTCTAAGGTAATGGGTAGAGTGACTTTAAAGGAAGTGCCTTGTCCAACAACACTATCGACACTTAAATTGCCATTATGAAGATCAACCAGTTCCTTCACTAGTGACAGTCCAATTCCAGATCCCTTTTCTTCGCTACCTTCAACACGATAGAAACGATCAAAAACACGCTTGAGTTCTTCTTTGTTGATGCCTTTTCCAGTATCTATAATTTCAATGGTTATATTTTTTTTATTGTGTCCAACAATAACGGTAACTGAGCCATTGCTAGGGGTATATTTAAAAGCATTAGACAGTAAATTGCCTACAATTTTCTCAAGTTTATCTTTATCGAAGACTGCACTTTTTATCTCTGCTGGAAATTGTGTATTGAGGCTTATGTTTTTACGTTCAGCCATACTTTCAAATGAAAAAATCAGGGATCGCAAATGCTTTATGATATCATCATACTTCAATGATAAATGTACTTTTCCACTTTCAAGCTTCGAAAGGTCGAGTAATTGATCGATAAGACCTTGCAAACGGTTAGTATTATTGTCTATTATTTCAAAAGCTTTAGGGCTTAAAGTGATATCAGGTGTATTACTTTGATTTTTAGCACGATTCAAAGGCCCTTTAATTAAGGATAAGGGTGTTCTAAATTCATGACTGATATTGGCAAAGAAACGCGTTTTGATCTCATCGAGATCCTTCATACGTTCAATTTCAGCAGAATTTAATTGTGCTTTTAATTTTTCTTCATTATTCTGTTTCATCATGACTTGGCGTCGATAAGCAATTCCGAATGAAAAGATCACGATTTGAGCGAACACAGCCCATGAATGAGCATCAAATCCAGGATACTTGATCCAACCTGCTGACCACATACTTCCAAAGACCAATAGCATCAATCCTATACTGGCACCAACACCGAAATATCTTGCAAAATTATCTTTTCTAGTAGCAATGGCTATACTTAAGATAAGTCCTAGAATGTTCATGATCACATGTAACTCAGCATGAATGCCTACATCTAGAAAACTTGGGCTTGCCAAACCAAATAAAACTAAAAATAAAACAGTTAAAACTTCTATGACCATTATGGTTGCCAACCCGAGTATAAGCTTATCCAACAATGGAAATTTAGTTTTGGATTGAATAAATGAGCGTCCGAAAAACCAAAATAGGAAATAGACACCATTGGCGAAAATCAGCCAAAATTCATAACCAAAGCGATGTACTGAGTCAAGGATCCCTCCAGTTGCCATCAACATGGTCATGCAACAGACTAATACCCATAGAGAAAAATGTAAAAAAATGACATCTCTTAAATACAAATATTGCAGGATATGATAGAGTAGAATAATAAAGGTGACACCAAACATGAAAATGAAAAAGCTGTTGTTGAACTGATTGAGTTCATGATAGTGAGCTTGAGTAGGGCCTCTAAGATTTAATCTAAAAAAAGGCGGATACCCAAATTTACTGCCTTCAGCCCTTATGACTAAGGTAACCTGAGTGTTTAGTGGAATATCATCCAGTCTTATACGATTCAGTACCCAATTCTCTGCTACATCACGTTCCTTACTACTGTAGCCATAACCAGTTTTCTTGTGAAAAATAAGATCTTCATCAGCATAGGCATAGATATCAACCTTTCCGTTGCCTTTGATCCAAGCTGGGGTACCAAAAAAAATATTTTTAAAATGTAGCGTCCATCCTTTTAGGCTATCTGTGGCATATAACTTCACTTTCCCCCACAATAATTTTCTATTTAAAAAGTAACCCGGTTGGTCCTTTCCGTGAATATAATTGCTTGAAGTGTCTTTCAAGATTATCTCAGGAGATAAGCTTGCTGTGGAATCTGTATAAATTTTTAGATAATTATCAATTTCATGTACTGGATACTTAGTGTCAATCTCGTAGATATCTTGTCCAAGGCCCATTGAACAACAAAACAAGAATAATACTAAAACAAGATATTTCATAAAAAACGACTTCACTCCGTAAAAGTCAAAATATAGTAGCGGAGGGCTTAACACTCGTGTTGCAAATAATAGCACACATGTTTCAAAGTACTAAAATACCATTTATAAAGCAATAAAAGTGATAGAGCTTGCAACACGAGTTATAGTGACCTATTATGCTTGTAAATATCTTTGAACCAAATAATTATAAACGTCTAAAAACCTATTAATCATGAAAACAAATGCAATTAATTTTAAGTTCTTAATCGGTCTATTTGCCATTTCTTTAGTGTTTAGCTGTAGTAACGATGATGACAATAATGATGTACAGCTCGAACAGTGGGAAATAGAAATAGAACAGGCAAGAACGGCAACAACAAATTATGCTGACATTAATGTGGCTACTGGTGAAGGTAGATTTGATGCATCTGGATATATACCAAACATGGGGCATCATTATTTGAATCCAGCCCTTGCTGACGGCACTTTTAATTTGTTACAACCAGAATTCATTCTATACGCACCAGATGAAAACGATGTGATGCAAATGGTGGCTATTGAGTACGGCATTGTACCAGAAGACCCGGAAAATCCTGGCAGTCCGCCTGAAGGCTTCACAGGAAGTGAAGATGTATGGCACTTCAATGAAATGATAGGCATGTGGACCTTACATGTATGGACAGTCATGGAGAATCCTGATGGCATATTCACACCTATGAATCCAGATTTGGATTAGTTAACGGAATCAGGTTCCAGCCGGGACCTGATTTTTTACTCATTATAAAAACAATTTAAGATGGAAAGAAAAACATTTTTAAAGGCATCGGTTTTTGGCTTGGGTGCAGCGCTAGTTCCTGGTTTTGCATCATGCCGAATGGAAGCATCAGAAAATAATAAGGTATCCAAATTGACCCAAGATACCATGGTACCTACAATGCCTCCTAAGATTATTCGGGAAAGTGAGGGGACCCATATGAACGTCATAGGCGATAATCAAATCTTGAAATTATCGGGAAAAGACACCAATGGACTGTTCACCTTGATCGAAGAAAACAATGACCCCGGAATTGGAATTCCACTACATGTCCATGAAAATGAAGATGAAATTTTTCATGTACTTGAAGGGCAGCTCGAAGTGACCATTGGTGACTCAACAACCATTCTCAATTCAGGAGATATCGGGTTTCTGCCACGAAAAATTCCACATGCTTGGAAGGTCATTGGAGACACTCCTACCAAGGTGTTGCTCAGCATTTTTCCAGCAGGTCTGGAGGAGATGTTCGCTGAATTATCAAAACTGGAGCCTGGACCGCCTGATCTTGATCGTGTTGCAGAGATAACCAATAAATACCAAATTCAATTTGTTTAGTCTATAGTTTCAGTTAAATGCCGAGCTCAAATTAGAGCTCGGTTTTATTTTTTTAGATTACTGCAATATGTTTCTTACATTTATGCAACCAACTGAGACTTCATGAAACAACTCGATCAGTTTATTGCTGACTTTGCATCATTTGTATGGGGTTTGCCCTTGCTTATTTTACTGATTGGCGGCGGACTCTATCTTTTAATCCTCTCTAAATTTTTGCCTTTCAGATTTATAGGTCATGCCATTCAGGTGCTTCGTGGAAAGTATGACGATCCTGATGATCCTGGACAAATAAGTCATTTTCAAGCCTTAACCACAGCCTTATCATCAACAATAGGAATGGGAAATATTGCAGGAGTAGCTGTCGCCATTTCCATTGGTGGTCCTGGTGCTGTATTTTGGATGTGGATAAGTGCAATCATAGGCATGTCAACAAAATTCTTTACATCTACCTTAGCCATCATGTTTCGGGGTAGGGACAGCGCTGGAGAGCTTCAAGGCGGTCCCATGTACTTTATCATGGAAGGCCTTGGTAAATCGTGGAAACCTCTAGCCATCATGTTCAGTATTTGTGGATTGGTGGGTGCATTACCTGTTTTTAACGTGAATCAACTCACACAAGCCATAAACGACATCTTATTAAAACCGAATGGTGTTGAGGTCGGATTTTCATCTAACCTTATAGTCGGATTGTGCCTTGTTGGTATTACAGCAATAGTCATATTAGGCGGGCTGGATCGAATTTCAAAAACGGCATCAAAGTTAGTACCTTCAATGGTCTTACTCTATTTCATTTCCGTTATGGTCATACTTGCCGTCAATTATGAAGTGGTACCAAAATATTTCTTTATGATATTTACAGATGCCTTCGCTGCAGAAAATTTTAAAGGCGATGCCTTTTTTGGAGGCTTGATCGGCGGATTGATCCTTCTAGGGATTCGTCGTGGTGCATTTTCAAACGAAGCAGGTATTGGTACGGCTCCTTTGGCTCACGGTGCAGCAAAAACTGATGAGCCGGTAAGAGAAGGACTTGTAGCTATGCTTGGCCCTGCTATTGATACTTTAATCGTATGTACATTAACTGCATTAGCCATTTTGGTCACTGATGTTTGGCAAACAACCTCAGATAATGGTGTGAGTTTAACAGCTTCTGCATTTGGAGAGGCCATGCCAGAGTTTGGTAAATACTTGTTGCTGATTTGTATTGCAGTCTTTAGTATTTCTTCCTTGTTTTCCTATTCGTATTACGGCAGTAAATGCATGTCCTTTTTAATAGGTGCCGATAAAAAACACTATTATAATTACATTTATATCGTCAGTATTGTTGTTGGAGCAACAACTTCTTTAAGTATGATGATCAATCTCATCGATGGCTTTTTCGCCTTGATGGCAATCCCTACCATGACCGCAACACTTATTCTCGCCCCTAAAGTGGTCAAAGAGCTTTCAGCCTACCGCAAACGGTTAAAAGACAATAAAGCATGATAACAAAAAATAAGGCAAAAGCCTATTGGAAAGAGAATATAAAATATGTGCTTATACTTTTAAGTATTTGGTTTTTAGTATCATATGGTGCGGCCATACTTTTTAAGGACACATTGAACACTATAAAAATAGGAGGTTTTAAATTAGGATTTTGGTTTGCACAACAAGGCGCCATGTATGTCTTTGTTTTGTTGATATTTGTCTATGTTCGATTGATGAATAAACTCGATAAAAAGTATGGTTATGATGAATAATATTGTTTTAGTTGAAGCCATAACTGTTCAGAATTGGACCTACATTCTCGTAGGACTGACCTTTGCACTTTATATCGGTATCGCGATCTGGTCGCGAGCCAATTCAACCAAAGATTTTTATGTTGCAGGTGGTGGCGTATCACCCGTAGCTAATGGCATGGCCACTGCAGCCGACTGGATGAGTGCTGCATCATTTATAGGTATGGCAGGTATTATATCATTTGCAGGTTATGATGGTGCCGTATACTTAATGGGTTGGACTGGCGGTTATGTGTTACTGGCCTTATTATTAGCACCTTACCTTAGAAAATTTGGTAAGTTTACCGTTCCAGATTTTATTGGAGATCGTTATTATTCTAAATGGGCTAGGATCGTGGCCGTATTATGTGCCTTGTTGGTATCGTTCACTTATGTCGCTGGTCAAATGCAAGGCGTAGGTATTGTGTTCTCAAGATTTTTGGAAGTCGATTATAATACGGGTGTGATCATAGGTATGTTCATCGTTTTGTTTTATGCGGTTCTAGGCGGTATGAAAGGCATTACTTATACACAGGTTGCACAATATTGCGTTCTGATCTTTGCATTTATGGTTCCTGCAATTTTTATTTCTATACAAATGACTGGCAATCCAATACCTCAATTAGGTTTTGGCAGTGAACTCAATGATGGCTCAGGTATGTTTCTCTTGGACAAACTAGACGGATTAAGTAATGATCTGGGATTTGCTGAATACACCAACGGCTCAAAATCAATGATCGATGTGTTCGCAATTACTTTGGCATTAATGGTTGGCACAGCTGGATTACCTCATGTTATCGTGCGGTTTTTTACGGTTAAAAAAGTTAGAGATGCTCGGAAATCGGCTGGTATAGCCTTGTTACTTATCGTAATACTATATAGTACGGCTCCAGCAGTTGCTGCATTTGCACGAACTAATTTAATTGAAACTGTTTCTAATAAGCCCTATGCTACAGTTCCAGCGTGGTTCAAGAAGTGGGAAACTACAGGACTTATTGTCTTTGATGATAAAAATAAAGATGGCCATATCAATTATGTAGCCGATGAACAGGAAAACGAATTACAGGTCAACGCCGATATCATGGTCTTGGCCAATCCCGAGATTGCCAAATTACCAAATTGGGTCATTGCTTTAGTGGCAGCAGGGGGATTGGCTGCCGCACTATCAACAGCCGCTGGCTTACTATTAGTGATCTCATCTGCAGTGTCTCATGATCTCATCAAGAAAGTTTTCAAGCCAACCATTTCAGAAAATGGCGAATTGATCGCAGCGCGTTTATCGGCTGTTGGCGCTGTTTGTGTGGCAGGTTATTTTGGTATCAATCCACCTGACTTTGTCGCCGCGGTGGTTGCTTTGGCATTCGGATTGGCGGCAGCTTCATTTTTCCCAGCTATTATTTTAGGTGTGTTTTCGAAGCGTATGAATAAAGAAGGAGCTGTGGCCGGAATGGTGGCCGGAATTCTCATTATGCTCTTTTATATTGTGAAGTTTAAATTTGGATGGTTAGATGAGAACATACCTGATAAATCGGAATGGTGGTTTGGTATTTCACCAGAAGGTTTTGGTACTGTTGCAATGATTGTTAACTTTATAGTTGCTCTAACTATCATGAAACTTACCAAAGCGCCACCAGAAGAGATTCAGAATTTGGTAGAGACCATTAGAATTCCGTCTGGCGCAAAAGATGCTGTTCAACATTAAATAATCAACCATGAGTAATTATCATATAAAAAGTCTTGAGGAGTATTTTCAAGTGTATCGTAAATCCATTCGAAACCCTGAATTATTCTGGGAAGAAATCGCAGAAGAACATTTTACATGGCGCAAACGCTGGGATGAGATATTCAGTTATGACTTTAAAAAACCCGAAGTGAAATGGTACGAAGGTGCAAAACTGAATATCACTGAAAATTGTATCGATAGGCATTTGCATATTCGAGGCGAAAAAACAGCCATCATTTTCGAGCCTAACAATCCAAACGAAAAGGCAAAACATATAAGCTATAATCAATTGCACACAAGGGTGTGTAAGTTTGCGAATGTTCTCAAAGATTTTGGCGTAAATAAAGGTGATCGGGTGTGCTTATATTTGCCTATGATACCTGAATTGGCCGTTGCTGTTTTGGCTTGTGCAAGAATAGGCGCCATACATTCAGTTGTTTTTGCCGGATTTTCGGCTGCTGCATTGTCAACACGAATCAATGACTGCGATGCCAAAATTGTGGTCACGGCTGATGGTGGTTTCCGAGGTGCAAAGACTATTGAACTTAAGCCAATAGTAGACAAAGCCTTGAAGGATTGTCCGAATGTTGAAACCGTTCTCGTGGCAAAACGAACGATGGCTGAGGTGAAAATGAAAAAGAAACGCGATAAATGGCTGAAGCCTTTATTGAGTAAGGCCTATAACGATTGCTTTCCCGAATTAATGGATGCCGAAGACCCACTGTTCATATTATATACATCTGGTTCTACAGGCCTGCCAAAAGGAATGGTGCATACTACTGCTGGTTATATGGTATATACAGGCTATACCTTTAAAAATGTATTCTCTTATACTGAAGATGACGTGTATTGGTGTACAGCTGATATTGGATGGATCACGGGTCATAGTTATATCGTATATGGACCACTTTTAAATGGAGCAACTACAGTGATGTATGAAGGGGTCCCAACTTATCCTGATAATGGCCGATTTTGGAAAATCATTGAAAAACATAAGGTTAATCAGTTTTATACTGCACCAACAGCAATTAGAGCTTTAGCCAAAGAGAAAATCGAATTCACCCAAAAGTATAACCTATCTACTTTGAAGGTACTTGGCACAGTTGGTGAACCCATAAATGAAGAGGCGTGGCATTGGTACAATGAAAATATAGGTAAAAAAAAGTCGCCTATAGTAGATACTTACTGGCAAACCGAAACTGGCGGTATTATGATTTCGCCAATCCCGTATGTCACACCAACAACACCAACTTACGCAACCTTACCCTTACCTGGAATTCAACCTATATTGATGGATGATCAGGGTTATGAGATCAAAGGCAATCAGGTAGAAGGTAAGTTATGTATCAAATTCCCATGGCCAGCAATGGCACGTACCATCTGGGGCAATCATAAACGTTATAAACACACCTATTTTTCAACCTTTAAAAACAATTATTTTACGGGTGACGGTGCACTACGTGATGAAGTAGGCTATTACAGAATTACTGGCCGTGTAGATGATGTTATAATTGTCTCTGGACATAATCTGGGAACTGCACCTATTGAGGATGCCATCAATGAACATCAGGCAGTGGCCGAATCGGCAGTGGTTGGATTTCCACACGATATTAAAGGGCATGCGCTTTATGGATTTGTAACGCTTAAAGTGATGGGAGCAGGACGTGACCATGAAAATCTGCGCGAGGAGATCAATCAGTTGATATCAGATCGTATAGGACCTATTGCAAAATTAAATGTCATTCAGTTTACCAATGGCCTACCAAAAACACGTTCTGGAAAGATCATGAGACGCATTTTGAGAAAAGTGGCCAGCAAAGAAACGACCAATCTAGGTGATACCAGTACATTATTGAATCCTGAGGTGGTTCAAGAGATCATTGACAATGCAATCAGTTAATCGAATTATTTTTTTTGTGCTTGCGCTTAGCTTTTTCCAAAATGGGAGGGCTCAAGATAAAGTAAAGACCTTTTATGATAGCGGGAATCTGAAAACCGAAGGCATCATAAAAAATGGGAAGCGTTCAAGTGATTGGTCATATTACTTTGAAGAAGGCAATCTTCGTGCCATAGAAAAATACCGTAGCGGCTTTATCGTTCAGAAAAAAGAATACTTTGAGTCAGGTGAATTAAAGGTATCTGTTTATATGCTCAATGCTTCAAATGCTTTGCAAGCATATTATTATGACCGTGAAGGACGACTTATAAAATCAGGATTGCTTAATAATGATCAGCAGGAAATAGGTGAGTGGTTATACTATTCAGATACTGGCGAACTAATAAAGACTCTAAAATTTAAAGATGGACAGATCATTGATTGATACTTGGCAATTAATTAAATTCAGACTGTACGAATCGAAATTATAGTTTACCTTTAGTTCAAATTTTAAAACAGTCAAACTTCAAATGGATAAAAATTTAGCAGTACTTATTGATGGCGATAATATCCCTTCGGCATATGTCAAGGAAATGATGGAGGAAATTGCTAAATATGGCAATCCAACCATAAAGCGTATCTATGGTGATTGGACCAATCCGCGTTTATCTAAATGGAAAAATGTCCTTCTTGAAAATGCCATCACACCCATTCAACAATATAGCTATACCACAGGTAAGAATGCCACAGATTCGGCCATGATCATTGATGCTATGGATATTTTATATTCCGAAAAAGTACATGGCTTTTGTATTGTTTCCAGTGATAGCGATTTCACCAAATTAGCAACCCGATTGAGGGAAGCTGGGATGCAGGTCTATGGAATTGGTGAAAAGAAGACACCAGATCCCTTTATCGTGGCCTGTGATAAGTTTATTTATATCGAAATTTTAAAGTATCGTGCTGAAGAGAGCGAATCAGATTCGACAGATACCGCTGCGAAACGTAAAGATACATTCGATAAGATCACGCCGAAGGTCATTCGATTGATCTCTTCAACCATATCAGATCTCGCCGATGATGACGGCTGGGCATTCCTTGGTGATGTTGGCAGTTTACTTCAAAAAAAGCAACCTAATTTCGATTCCAGAAATTATGGTTTTGAAAAATTAACACCGCTTATTAAATCCATAAATAAATTTGAAATTGATACCCGAGATAGTACGCGCGGCCGATTCAAATTGATCTATGTCAAGATTAAACCAAGAGCGCAACGACCAAAGCGGCGACCATCCAAAAAAAAGAGTTGAATGCAGCGTCCTGAATAGGGCGCTTTTTTTATGGGTTGTTTTTTCAATCGCCTAATTCTTAATGAGCTTCAGATTAAAGATCTGATCAGCGTTATATGCTTTGATGACATACTGCCCAGAATCTAAATTGCTGAGGTCAGCCTGATCGTTTTGTAGCTCATAACTGTTGATCTTTCGTCCGAGGAGATCGAATACTTCAAGAGAACTAATGTTGGCTGTTTTTTCAAAATTTAGGATATCAGTTACCGGATTGGGGTAAAACTTCAGACTGGGATAGGTATGGTCCACAGTGGAAAGGGTAGAGGACATATCAAATTTTGTGATCTTTCCATTTTCAGAGATATACAGGACATTCCCCAAAAATGCCAAACCACCTGGTACTGTGGCTTCAGCAACCACTTCTTCTAAAGGCGGGTTATTTTGACTGGTATCTAAACGATAGATCTTATTGTCTATGGTATCGCCAATATAGAGATGTTCATTTAAAAAGGCGACATCAAACGGTGCATTGACATTGGTCACCACGTCTGTAAGCATCGGATTGGCATCAGAAACATTTATTTTAGACACCTTATTCCCAATAAATTCTGCGATAAATAATTCGTCTCCTTTGAATGCAATTCCCGCAGGGCCATCCAATCCGGTGACAATGGTGCTTATGGACAATGGCGTTTCAGTGATGTTGGTTTTTTTAATACGTCCATTGTTGTTGTTGTCGTATTCAGTGAAGTATAGCATATCGCCTTTTAAAGCCATGCCCCAAGGCGAACTGGTATTGCCAAGGAATTCTGGCGTGGTAGATGGCAATGAGGTATCGATGCGGTACAATGCAGAAAGATCAGAAATATAAAGATCATCGCCATTGAATACGAGATCTCTCGGATTTTGAATATTAAACGCGATATCTGTTGCGCCAGCTTCAATATTTGAAATATCGATTTTTGCAATTTTATCATTAGGCCAATCCACAAAAAAGAGTTCGTTGCCTTTGAATGCCAATTCAGAAGGATCGCTATTTAAATATGCAACATCAATAGCTGTAGGCGGTAAAGCATTGAGATCGACCTTGGTGATGATGCCTTGAAACAGTTGTGACACGTAAAAATCTTCGCCATTAAACAGGAAATTTCCAGGATAGACGCCAGTTAGTGCATCTTGAATGATAGGAGGAGAACTGTTGAGGTCGATCTTAACAATATTATCATCAAAGGCTTCTTCCAGACTCTGGCTGCCATCCAGTCCGCAATACAGAATGCCATCTTTTATCGCCAATCCAACCCAACCACCAACGGGTGTTGTAAATCCTTCGCTAAAGACTATGTTTTCCGGAAGGGGGTTAGCAGCGGTAATATCTATTTTTACAATCTTCGGAAAGCCAACATCATAAATGTAAAGATCATTTCCATCAAACACCAATTCATAAGGCAAGGACAAATCCGTTGTTAAGACATCTACTGGTGTTGGTGTATTTTGACTCAGGTCTATTTTAGAGATCTTAGATGCATTTTGTTCTGCGATATACAGGAAGCCATCTTTTAAGGCGATGCCTGAGGGTCTGTTTAATCCTGTTGCAACCTCAATAAGAGTAGGAACGTTTTCGGTGATATCAATTTTGGATATTTTGCCGCCAAATTCTTCCGAAAAATACAGTATGTTCGCATCGAGGACGAGGCTCCAGGGCCTGTTTAATCCGGTGACCACATCAATAGGTGTGGGATTGGCCTCGGTGAGATCGATCTTAGAGATCTTATCGCTTAAATATTCAGCAAAATACAGGGTATTTCCAGAAATGGCCATGCCTTTGGGATAATTGAGTCCGGAAACCATATCGGTGGTTTGGGCCATTAAGTTACCAGAAAAGACAAAGAAAATATAGAATGCAAAAGCAGTAAAGTAAATTTGTTTCATAAATTATAGAAATGCATCAGGTTAATCTCAATTGCACATTGAAGAGATATTTAAAGTATTGCAAATATATCTATTTTACATTCATTCATGAATTGGTTTAAAAATCACCCCTTTTATTCATTGGAACAGCGCTTATTTTTTTCTTTGTTCTAAAACCTGTTCAATACTTTCAAGAGTTTGTCCTTTTGCTTTTAATAGTATCAGGTAATGAAATAAAAGATCGGCAGCTTCATTTTTAAAAAGATCTGTATTTTCATCTTTTGCTTCAATTATCAATTCTACAGCTTCTTCACCAACTTTCTGAGCCACTTTATTGATGCCACTTTTAAACAGCTTATTTGTATATGAATTCGCATCATCGTCATCTATTCTTTTATTGATAGTTTGTTCTAGTTCATATAAAAATCCTTTTGAGGTTTCTTCCTTAAAACAACTTTTAGAACCTGTGTGACAAGTAGGACCATCTGGTATTGCTTTTATTAAGATGGTATCATTATCACAATCGATCTGAATATTTTTTACTTCTAAAAAATTCCCAGACTTTTCGCCTTTTGTCCAAAGTCTATTTTTACTTCTACTGAAGAAAGTTACTTTACCTTCTTTTTTAGTTTTTTCGAATGCTTCTTCATTCATATAACCCAACATTAAAACTTGAAATGTGTTGTTATTCTGAATTATTACTGGTACTAGACCGTTACTTTTATTAAAATCTATAGTCATAATTTTATTTTCTAATTGCTACATTTTGATTGATTAAATAGTCCTTTAATTCAGGAACAGATATTTCAGCGTAGTGAAAAATACTTGCAGCTAATCCAGCACTTATTTTTGTATTAAATAATTCTAAAAAGTGTTCTTTAGAACCTGCTCCACCAGAAGCTATCACAGGTATATTAACCGAATCACATACCTGAGATGTAATATCTAAAGCAAAGCCATTTTTTGTACCATCATTATTCATTGAAGTTAATAATATTTCTCCTGCTCCCAGATCATTTACTTTCTTAGCCCATTCAAGTGTTTTTAATTGCGTCATTGTTCTACCACCATGAACAAAAACCATCCATTCATCATCAACAAACTTTGTATCAATGGCCACTACAGTACATTGTGACCCAAATTTATCAGCAATCTCTTTAATTAGAGCGGGATTCTTAACTGCTGAGGAGTTAACACTTATTTTATCGGCTCCGGCAGTTATCAGTTTTGCAGCATCCTCTAATGAACTGATACCTCCACCAACGGTAAAAGGAATGTTAATTTCAGCGGCAATCTTTTTCACTAATTCTATCAAAGTTGCCCTTTTCTCAATAGTGGCGGTAATATCTAAAAAAACTAACTCATCTGCTCCTTGTTGAGCATAGACTTTTGCTAAATCAATAGGATCACCAGCGTCTTTTATTCCTACAAAATTCACCCCTTTAACTGTGCGACCATCTTTAATATCAAGACATGGAATTATTCTTCTTTTTAGCATAATTTTTGTAAATCCTTTAGTGATATATTCCCTTCATAAATTGCTTTTCCAATAATAGCTCCTTCACATCCAATCTTGTTCAATAGTATTAAATCTTGAATATTTGTAACGCCTCCACTCGCGATCAAATTAACGTTCGTACTTTGACTAATCTCTTTATACAATTCTACTGATGGACCTTGTAGCATTCCATCTTTTGATATATCTGTACAAATCACATATTTCACACCTTTTTTCTCATATCCAGATATGAAGTCTAATACTTCTAATTCTGATCCTTCTAACCATCCATCAGTTGCAATTTTACGATTCAAACAATCTGCACCTAAAATGATTTTATCAGCTCCAAAATGAGTTACCCAACTTTCAAAAATCACTCTATTCTTCACGGCTATACTTCCGCCGGTGATTTGATTTGCTCCACATTCGAATGCAATTTTCAAATCATTATAAGACTTTAAACCTCCACCAAAATCAACTTTTAAATTGGTTTGAGTAGCTATTCTTTCTAAGACTTTATAATTTACTATCTGAGAGGATTTCGCCCCATCAAGATCTACAAGGTGAAGAAATTCAATTCCATTTGCTTCAAATTCTTTTGCTACTTCTAATGGGTTCTCATTGTATATTTTCTTTGTGTTATAATCTCCTTTAGTAAGTCTTACACATTTACCATCTATTATATCTATTGCTGGAATAAGCCTCATAATTCTAAAAAGTTTTTAAGTATTTGCTCCCCAATATCAGCTGACTTTTCTGGGTGAAATTGAGTAGCATAAAAATTATTTTTTTGCAGTCCTGCACTGAATGGTAATATGTAATCACATTCGGCTGAAGTATATGGACATAATTCAGCAAAGTAACTATGAACAAAGTAAACATCATTATTGTCCTTTATTCCTTCAAAAAGTTCACCTTTTAGATTTACGAGATTGTTCCATCCCATGTGAGGTACTTTTTCTTCAGGAGGGAACATTTTCACTTTAGTATCAAAAATGCCTAAGCATTGTATACCTCCTTCTTCTGTATAGTTACACATCAACTGCATTCCTAAGCAAATTCCAAGAATTGGTGTACCTAAACCTTTAATTAATTCCGTTAAGTTATATTCATTCAAATAATGCATAGCTGAACTTGCTTCACCTACACCAGGTAATATGACTTTGTCAGCAACTATTATTTCATCTTTATCTCTAGTAATTATAGATTCATATCCTAATCTATCTAAAGCGTTCCTTACCGAACTTATATTACCTGCATTATAATCTATTATAGCTATCATAGTGTCCCTTTCGTACTTGGTATTGAATAATTATCTGTTTTTGAAACTGCCATTCTGATTGCTTTTGCAAATGACTTAAAAATTGCTTCTATTTTGTGGTGCTCATTCTCACCTTCTGCTTTAATATTTAAATTGCATTTTGAGGCATCGCTAAAAGATTTAAAGAAGTGCATGAACATTTCTGTTGGCATTTCGCCAACCATTTCACGCTTGAATTCGGCATCCCAAACTAACCATGTTCGACCACCAAAATCAATGGCTACCTGTGCCAAACAGTCATCCATCGGTAATAGGAACCCGTAGCGCTCTATACCTTTTTTATTACCCAATGCCTTAGCAAAAGATTCGCCTAAAGTAATGGCAACATCTTCAATAGTGTGGTGTTCATCAATTTCCAGGTCGCCTTTTACCGAAACATCTAAATCGATCTGGCCATGTTTGGCAATTTGTTCCAACATGTGGTCAAAGAATCCAATACCGGTATCCAGGTTTGATTGTCCTGACCCATCAAGATTAATACCGACTGTGATATTCGTTTCTTTGGTAACCCTTGTCGTCTTTCCAGTTCGTGGTTTGGCCTTCAAAAATGAATAAATAGATTGCCAGTCGGTCGTACTTAATACAGCATCCTTATTGTTTTCTCCAATAAAGATACCTTGCGCTTTCAGGTTAGTTGCTAACTGAATATCGCTTGGTCTATCGCCTATGACGTATGAGTTTTCTAAATCGTAATCACCATAAATGTATTTATTTAAAAGACCAGTGCGTGGTTTTCGTGTTGGTGCGTTATCTTCAGGAAAGCTTTTATCGATTAGAATTTCTTTAAAAACAATGCCTTCATTTTTAAAGGCCTGGATAATTTTATTTTGGGCTGGCCAAAAGGTTACTTCAGGAAATGATGATGTGCCCAATCCATCCTGATTGGTCACTATGACCAATTCAAAATCTAATTCATTAGCTATTTTAGAAAGCCATTGAAATACGCCTGGATAAAACTCAAGTTTTTCAAGACTGTCTAATTGGTAATCCTCTGGCGGTTCAATGACCAAGGTGCCGTCTCTATCGATAAATAATACTTTTTTCATGATATGTTTTTTAGTGCTGTAATTAAACTTTGGTTTTCCTGTGCTGTCCCTACGGTTATTCTGAGGCCGTTAGGCACCAGTTTGGTTCTTTTTCGTATTATGATATCCTGAGCTACCAAGGCCGCGTAGACCGCTTCAGCATTGGTTACTTCAATTAAAAAGAAGTTAGCATCAGAAGGGTATATTTTTTTCACAACATCCAGTTTGTCTAAGGCATTTTTCAGCTTAATTTTTTCACTCAGAATGCGCTTCAAATGTGCTTTATATAAGGCTTTATTTTCTAGAGCCTGAACGGCAAGATTTTGATTCAATTTACTTACGTTATAAGGTGGTTTGATCTTATTGAGCAGCGAGATTATTTCGGAATTAGAATAAGCCATGCCCACCCTCGCAGCTGCTAGACCCCAAGCTTTGCTAAATGTCTGGCATACAATTAAATTAGAGTACTTATCTATCAAATTGATGAGTGAATCACCTTCAGCAAAATCAATATAGGCTTCATCAATGATCACGATACTATTAAAGTTTTCAAGGATGAATTCAATGTCTCTTTGATTCATTAAATTACCAGTAGGATTATTGGGAGAACAGATGAATACCAGTTTAATACTTTTATCATCCCTTTTATGATCTAAAGTGGTTCTATCGATTTGAAATTCTTTATTCAACGGAATTTTCAATAGCTTAACATTATTAATGGCGGCGGATACATCATACATGCCGTAGGTAGGTGTAAAAGTAAGCGCCTTATCCATTCCCGGATCACAAAAAACTCTGAACGCCAAATCGATGACTTCATCACTTCCATTTCCAACAAAAATAGTATCGATATCAACCCCTTTTTGCACTGCTAATTTTTGTTTTAGTTCTTTTTGGTAAGGGTCAGGATAGCGATTAAATTCACCATACGGATTTTCGTTAGCATCTAAAAAGACACCTTCACTACCGCTGAATTCATCTCTGGCACTCGAGTAGGGTTGTAAATCTAAAATATTAGAGCGCACTAGTTTTTTTATGTTAAGCATTATTTATCTCTTTTAATCTAATTGAAACAGCATTTTTGTGTGCAATGAGCGCTTCGGCCTCTGCCATCACTTCTATAGCTTTACCAATGGTCTTTAATCCCGTTTTATTTAATTCCTGAAAGGTTATTTTTTTTACAAAACTGTCCAGAGAAACACCGCTGTAATTTTTAGCGAATCCATTGGTAGGTAAAGTATGATTGGTACCACTGGCATAATCGCCAGCAGATTCACAACTATAATTCCCTAAGAATACGGAGCCCGCATTCGAAATGCTATTTACATAGTTTTGGGCTTTTTCTGAAGCAATGATCAAGTGTTCAGGGGCATATTCATTACTAAATGCCAGACAGTCCTCTAAGTTTGGCAATACAATAGCATTGCTTTGGGCCAGTGCTTTTAAAACCGTTTCTTTTCTCGGTAATAATTCAAGTTGTTGCTTCACTTGGTTTAAACAGGCCTTCACAATGGCTTCATTATCGCTTAATAGAATGACCTGACTATCGGCACCATGTTCGGCTTGCGATAAGAGATCGGCCGCGACAAAACTTGGGTTGCAAGTTTTATCAGCGATGATGAGGACTTCGGAAGGTCCTGCAGGCATATCAATGGCGACGCCGTTCTGTTGCACCAGCTCCTTCGCTTTGGTTACATATTGATTTCCAGGTCCGAAAATTTTGTATGCCGCAGGTACAGTTTCGGTGCCAAAGGCCATAGCTGCAATGGCTTGTGCGCCTCCAGCTTTGAAGATTTTGCTGATGCCAACGAGATTTGCGGTGTACAGTATGGCTGGATTAATTTTCTGATCGGCATTTGGCGGTGTCATCAAGATCAATTCGTTGCAGCCCGCTATTTTGGCGGGTATTCCGAGCATTAAAATGGTTGAAAACAAAGGTGCACTGCCGCCGGGAATATATAAACCCACCTTTTCTATGGCTACAGATCTTCGCCAGCATGTAACGCCTGGTGAGGTTTCAACTTTGGCTTCATGCTGTTGTTGTGCTTGGTGAAACCTGTAAATATTTGTGTATGCCAGTTGAATGGCATCTTTAAGATCTTGAGAAATTTGACTATTGGCCATTTCAAATTCTTGTGGCGTCACCCTTAAATCTTTGAGCTGCACATTGTCGAATTGTCGTGTATATTTGATAAGCGCTTTGTCACCATTTTTCTTTACATCACTCACGATGTCATTTACCTGGGCGCTGAGCTTTTCAGTATTTAATGATGGGCGCTTACTGAGTTCTGCCCATTGATCACGTTTGGGCTTGTTATACATTTTCATATTACCATTTTATTTATTGGAACCACTAAAATATCTTCTGCGCCAACGGCTTTTAATTCATCAATAACCTCCCAGAACTGGTTGTCATCAATTACGGAGTGCAACGAACTCCAGCCTTCTATAGCCAAAGGAAGGATGGTAGGGCTTTTTAAAACCGGTAAGATATTAGTGACAGCCGGTATCTTATCGTTGGGAACATTAAGAAGGATGTATCGGCTATTTTTGGCTCTAAGAACTGCATTAATTCTAAATAATAATTTAGACAATAGGTCTTCTTGTGTTTCATTTAATTGCAAGGATTTTATTAGAACGGCTTCCGATTTTAAGATGACCTGAGTTTCTCTTAATCCGTTTTTGAATAAGGTACTTCCCGAGCTCACGATGTCACAAATGCCATCGGCCAAACCAATATTAGGCGCGATCTCTACCGAACCTGAAATGGTGTGTATCTCTGATTGAATATTGTTCTTATCTAAAAAGGCCTGAAGGGTAACAGGATAGGAGGTTGCTATTTTTTTACCGTTAAAGTAGTCCAGAACATCGGTGTCTACATCTTTTGGAACCGCCAGAGACACGTTGCATTTTGAGAACCCCAGTTTTTTAACCACGGCCACGTTTTTTTGTTTTTCATAAAGGAGATTTTCACCAACAATGGCGATGTCTACGGTGCCGTCTTCGACATATTGCGGGATGTCTGAGTTGCGAAGGAATAAAATTTCCATCGGGAAATTATCAACGGTGACTTTGAGTTGATCTTTTCCATTATTTATGGCAATGCCGCAATTTTTCAGAAGTTTTAGCGAATCTTCGTTGAGCCGTCCGCTTTTTTGTACTGCAATTTTTAGTTTACTCATCATGTGTTTTTTAATAATATCTGAGCAAACCTTAGGGTAAAAAAAAACACCATCTGATCTACTCAGACGGTGTTTTTGATATCATTAATTAATTACATACCACTATCACTTCGCCTGAAGGCAAATATGAAAATGATGGTGATGTAATTGTATAAATGTCATTGTTCTCTTTTGAGACTTCAAAGATACTTTAGTTGTTTTGAAAAACAAATAAAATTTTAAAAAATGTTGAGCGTGGGGTTTTTATAGAAGTAAAATTAGAAAAAATAGTTTTGAAAATGAAGCGAATCAATGTACTAAATACATTGTGAACAAACGTTTTATTGGTCACTTTGCATATTCAATTCAACTTCATAATTGGTTTGATTGGCGTTCTCTTTTTTAATAGCTACTGGAACCAAATCAACATTTCCATTTGCTCTGAAGATCAAATCGTCATCAAATGTGAATTCGCTTGCATACGTCCTAAATTCACTTTTTTCTAAAGTGAAATGTATGTGTGAAGGGACTGGACTGCCATTATCGTCTAGATAGCTTCCAGGTCGAATTGTATGTATTGTGAACTGCCCATTTCTATCGGTTTTTAGATATCCAAAAAGCCTTGGGTTAAAGGTTGTATTTTCTGAAAAATAAATTCCACTAGAGTCAGCCTGTACAATTTTAACGATTACATTTTCTATTGGGCGTTTAGTGTTTTCATTCAAAACCTTTCCTGTCACTGAAATCCTAATCCCGGGTTCATCTTCCCGAACAATGGTTGTGAAATTATCTGAAGCAAACTTCTTCAATATTACCCGAACTTCTTGTCGATGTTTAGGATTATCAATAAGGTTGTAAAACCTACTGTCAGAAACTATTCTCATCGGATTTTGAAGCCCTTTAACAAATGCTTGATTTAACAGGACCAGAGCTGAATCATAGTTTTCTTCCGAATTCATTTTGGCAGCATTCAAGTATAATTGTTCAGAAGTTATGATAGTACTTTCCTTCTTTGAATCAATATTTTGACAAGCACACAAAGTTAGAATGAATAATAGTTTATTAAAAATAGATAACTTCATTTTAAGAGGTTTACAAGCTAGTTTATTCAAACTTTGATTCCTAACACCCGTCCTTTGACGGCATTGTTTATAAGCATCAATTAATAAAAAAGATGTAACAGAAGTACGATAAGAATTTTATTAATTATAAATGTAGCCATAAACCATAAATGTACAAAGTGAAGTTATTAATAATTAGGCAGTTAACCACGTATACGTTTTAAGCCTAAAAAAATGACTAAAGACAAAAAGCCAAAAATAGAAAAGCCAATAAATAAAGGTAAAACCGAGTCTTTGACAAAGCTGCCTATATAATTCGCAATAGGAACCGCCATGACCGTAGAGACAAATCCGTTAATGGCCGCCCCAATACCTGCAATATGACCCAATGGTTGCATGGCCAAGGCGCGTAAGTTTCCAAATAAAAAGCCTATAGCAAAAAACTGCAAGGCAAAGAAGGTAAGAAGTACGCCAATACTTGGGTTATTGCCATTAATGAATAAGAACACATACAACACAGAGATCAGCACATAAGAAATAACACCTACATAAGCGATCTTCCACATGCCAAAACGCATCACTAAGCGACTGTTTAAAAAAGTGGCCAAACCTACAAAGATCGCTAAACTGGCAAAGATGTAAGGGAACTCTTCCTTTAAATCGTACTGCTGCTCGAAGATCTGCTGCGACGTACTCAAATACACCATAAAAGATCCTGTTATAAATCCGGAGACCAAAGTAAAGGCAACCGCATCTTTATATTTTAAAAACTCTAGCGTTCCATTGATAAACAAATTAGGTGTAAAGGGAATCCGCTTTTCAACCACCAGGGTTTCGGGTTGGCGCTGCCAAAACCACAGGATCACCAGCAGTCCAAACAACAAATTCACATAAAAGATAGACTCCCAGTTGTAAAAGTTCAATAAGAATTGTCCTAAAGTTGGTGCGATTACAGGCACCAGAATAAAGACCATCACTACAATAGACAGGATCTTGGCCATATAATCGCCATCATAAGAATCGCGTACTATTGAAATGGCCATTGTACGTGGTGCCGATAGGCCTATACCTTGCAACACACGTCCCATGATCATTATTTCAAAACTCTTGGTGGTCACACAGATCATGGTAGCAATGGCAAACAACAGAAAACCGATATAGACAATGGGTTTTCGCCCAAAGCTATCCGATAATGGCCCGAGAAGCAATTGCCCAAAGCCTAGACCCAGAAAGATCATGGTGATCAATAACTGATTGTCGTTGGTGTCTACCACATTGAGGGAAGCACCAATATCTGGCAATGCAGGCAAGAGCGCATCGATAGATAAGGCTACGATGGACATCATTGCTGCCATTAAAGCCACAAATTCTAATTTAACGCCTTGTTGATTTTGCATTGGGCAAAAGTAAGTCAATTATTTGCTATTTTTACCATCAATGCATCTTGCATTTCTAATAAAATTCTATGAAGGCAGCCACGATCATCGAGATCAAAAAAGAATTAAAATATCGTACCCAGGAACAACTCATCGACTATTGTCTGGCCATGGCCAGATTTAAACTTGAATCAAAGGAACTCCTGACCTATCTGGTCTTCGAAAGCGATGATGAGCAAGCTTATATCAAAGGAGTTAAAGAATACATCAGCACTGAATTCGGAAACATCACGGCCACCAATTTTTTCTTTATCAAAAAGTCTGTCCGCAAGATCCTTAGGCAAACAAAGCGCTATGTGCGCTACTCGAAGAAAAAAGAAACCGAAGCCGAATTACTCATTTATTTCTGTAGTGAACTGAAAGAATTGCGTCCTTCCATAACACGCAATCGCGTGCTCACCAATATGTACAACATGCAACTGAGCCTGGCAAAGAAGGCCATCGCTAAACTGCATGAAGACCTGCAATATGATTATAATTTAATGATAGACGAGCTCGACGAACAATAAGTTCTTGTTAAAGCCATCCTAAATACCTTGACTGCCACATTCAATTTCTTAATTTTAAAGTCTAAACCATCAGTTATGCATTCTAAAAATATCTTATTTGTATTAATGTCCATATCCTTATTACATGTCGCTTTTTCACAAGACTTGTCTTTTGAAGATTACAATCCGAGATCAACCCTCGTTGTTCCAGGCGATAGCATCAAAGTTGCAAAGTTTCCATTTATAGATGTACATGGGCATCAGTACCGCATGCCAGAACAGGATCTGGCGCCGGTAGTGGCTGCTATGGATACCTTGAACATGCAGATCATGGTGAATTTAAGCGGACGCACTGGTGAAAACCTGATCAAATCGATGAACAATATAAAGACCAATTTTCCGGGACGCTTTGTGCTGTTCTGCAACATCAATTTTGAAGGTGCTGGTGCCGAAGGTTGGATAGAGGAGAAGGTGGCTCAGTTGGAAGCTGATGTCAAAGCAGGTGCCGTAGGACTAAAGGTCTATAAAAGTTTAGGGTTACGAAATAAAGATGCGGCTGGAAACCGCCTGGCCATTGACGATCCAAGATTGGATCCTATTTGGCAGAAATGTGGCGAACTAGGGATTCCTGTATTGATTCACTCTGCCGATCCGAAGTCTTTTTGGGACGACTTTGATGGTGACAACGAACGCTGGTTGGAGTTGAAAACACACCCAAGACGCAAGCGTGATGCCGATAATCCAGCACCTTGGGAACAGATCATAGAGGAGCAACACAACATGTTTAAAAAACATAAGAAAACTACGTTTATCAATGCGCATATGGGATGGATGGCCAATGACTTAGGGAAACTGGGTAAGCTCCTTGATGAGATGCCTAATATGAATGTGGGGATTGGTGCCATCATAGCCGAATTGGGCAGACAACCGCGTTTTGCCAAAGCCTTTTTTATAAAATATCAGGATAGGGTGTTGTTCGGAAAAGACAGTTGGAAGCCCGAAGAGTTCCCTACTTATTTTCGCGTTTTAGAAAGCGCCGATGAGTACTTTCCTTATCATAAAAAATACCACGCCTTTTGGCCCATGTACGGACTGGACCTTCCTGATGAGGTCTTAAAAAAGG
>JABDMU010000073.1 GCA_013001285.1 Flavobacteriaceae bacterium | reverse complement strand
TAAGACTTATAATCCCAATTCCCTCTATAGACAAAAAATTGTGGTAATTTAGTTACATTGCAATAGACCTATGAATTCAAAAATTTGGTTATCCTCACCTCATATGAGCGGCAAGGAGCAACATTTTATAAATGATGCCTTCGCTACAAATTGGGTTGCACCACTCGGACCCAACGTAATTGGTTTTGAGGAAAGTCTTGAAAAATATCTTTCAGAGTATTGTCATGTTGCCGCATTAAGTTCAGGAACTGCAGCCATTCATTTAGCCTTAGTATTATTGAATGTAAAATTGGGTGACGAAGTTTTATGCCAGAGTAATACATTTGCAGCTTCAGCAAATCCGATTGTTTATCAAGGAGCAACTCCAATTTTTGTAGATAGCGAAAATGACACTTGGAATATTTGTCCAGTAACCCTAGAGGCTGCTATAAAAGATCGGATTAACAAAGGTAAAAAACCAAAGGCCATTATTGCTGTACATCTTTATGGTATGCCCTTTAAGGTAGACGAAATTCATGATCTGTCTAAAATATATGAGATTCCTGTTATTGAAGACAGTGCAGAATCATTAGGGAGTTCTTTTAATGGTAGAAAATGTGGCACGTTTGGTGATTTTGCGATTTTATCTTTTAATGGAAATAAGATCATAACTACCTCAGGAGGTGGTGCTTTAGTAACAAAAACAGAAACCTTGAAGGAAAAGGTGGTTTTTTTATCAACTCAAGCAAGAGAACAATCTCCAGCCTATGTTCATTCTGAAATTGGCTATAATTACCGTATGTCGAATATCGTTGCTGGAATCGGTCGCGGACAAATGACAGTTTTAGATGAATTTGTCGCAAAGCGAAGGTCAAATTTTGAGTTTTATAAAGAACATTTAACCCATGATGCCATCCGTTTTTTAGAGGAGCCTCAAGGCAGTTTTTCCAATAGATGGTTGACCTGTATCTTAACAGATTCGTTTGAAATACGTGAAGAATTAAGGTTGCTACTTCAAGCTGAAAATATTGAAAGTAGACCCTTATGGAAACCTATGCATCAACAGCCGGTATTTAAAGATGCACCGAAATATTTAAATGGTGTTTCTGATGAGTTATTTGAAAAAGGGTTATGTTTGCCTAGTGGGTCTAACCTAACTGATAACGAGCGAAATAGAATTATTAACTGCATAAATGAATTTTTCTGCTAATGGATAAAAAGTGGTTACATAATATCAAACAGCGATATGCATCAAAATGGCTTGTGCTATTGGTAGATGTCGCCATTGTGGCTGTCACTTTGTTCTTAGCATATATCATACGCTATGATTTTAAGTTAAGTTTTAACATTTTTACTGTTTTACGTCAGGTCCCGGTAGTTGTAATTGCAGGAGTTTTAAGTTTCCTTTTAGTAAAATCTCACAAGGGTGTTGTTCGTTATACTGGATTTCGCGATGTTGTCAACATCATTATAGGCGCCAATATATTGGCTACAATGTTATTTCTTATTACTTATGCTAACAATAAATTTGATATCCATCAAATTTTGGAATTCTCGGGCACCGTCATATATATTCATTTATTTCTGAATATTCTCTTTTTGATCGGAGCTAAATTTTTTATCAAATCGCTATATAGAAGCATCATCTCAGATTTTAAAGTAGAAGGCAATGTGCTCATTTACGGCGCAGGTAATTCTGGTATGCTTGCGTATGAGGCTGTTCAAGGAGATCCAACAAATCAGCTTGAGATCTTAGGATTTATCGATGACAACCAAAAGAAGATTGGTAAAAAAATCAATTTGCTCAATGTATATAGCTTAGATCAAATTACAGCTGAATTTGTAAATAAGCATAAAGTTACCGAAGTCATTATTTCTATTCAGAATATCAATCCAGGACGACTGTTAGAGATCACTACCTATCTATTCGATTATAACGTAAAAGTAAAGATTGTGCCACCAGTTCAGAGCTGGATCGATGGCGATTTAAATGTCAATCAAATAAAGGAAGTCAAGATAGAAGATCTGTTAGGAAGAGATCCCATAAATATTTCGAACCCAGTACTTGAAGACGAATATGACAATACCATTATATTAGTTACAGGCGCAGCTGGTTCAATTGGTAGTGAGATCTCGAGAAAACTGTCCTCTTACAATTACAAAAAATTATTATTACTTGATACAGCCGAATCTGGTTTGTATGATTTGGAACAAGAATTCAAAAGAAACGGAGTTAAAAAATTTGAACCATTAATCGCAGATGTTAGAGATATTGAAAGGATGAGTACGCTCTTTGAAAAATATAAACCAAAAATAGTCTTTCATGCTGCTGCATACAAACATGTTCCATTGATGGAAAATAGTCCTTATGAAGCCGTTCAGGTTAATATTTGCGGAACAAAAATCGTAGCTGATCTTTCGGTCGAACATGGGATTAATAAGTTTGTATTTATATCGACAGATAAAGCGGTCAACCCAACCAATGTGATGGGTGCATCGAAACGAATAGCCGAATTGTACGTGAGTTGTCTAAAGGGTAAAGGCCGTACCAAATTCATTACAACACGATTCGGAAATGTATTAGGATCCAGTGGCTCGGTCATTCCATTGTTCAAAAAACAAATTGATAATGGCGGTCCACTGACTGTAACCCATCAAGAAATCACACGGTATTTTATGACCATTTCAGAAGCGAGTCAATTAGTACTTGAAGCTGCCACAATGGGGAGCGGTGGAGAGATATTTGTATTTGATATGGGGAAATCTGTAAAGATTTATGATCTCGCGAGGAATATGATTTTTTTATCAGGCTTAAGGTTTCCTGAAGATATCGACATAAAAATAACGGGGCTCAGACCTGGTGAAAAAATATATGAAGAATTATTAGCTGATGGTGAAAATACCGTAAATACTTATCATGATAAGATCATGATCGCTAAAACCAAACCATTTAATATTGAAGCAACAAAAGAAAAGATAATTTCTTTATGTAACGTACATTCACGAACTCAAAATCTTGAGATCGTGGCTAAAATCAAGGATATTGTTCCAGAATTTATTTCAAACAATTCGAAATATGAAGTTTTGGATGAATCAAAAAAATAAATCAATTATGAAAACATTTCTAAAACAGTTCAAAAATACCATACTTTTATTAAGCGTAATAGGTGTCTCTTCTTGCGCATCTCAAAAAGACATTGCTTATTTTCAAGATGAACCATTGAGCAATGCTGTTGAAGGACTTCCAAGTAATTTTGAAATACGATTCAAGACAGATGACTTGTTAACTATTGACGTTTCTGCCATAGATCCAGATGTAGCCAGACCATTTAATTTGCCTGCGGTTTCATATAACGCCAATGTCATTTCGGCTCAAGGTAACTTAAAAATGCAAACCTATTTGATCGATGGCAATGGAAATATTGAATTTCCGGTTTTGGGAACCATTACTTTAGGTGGTTTAACACGAAGTGAAGCAAATAGTCTCATGAAAGAAAAACTTTCAGAATATATAAAAGATCCTATTGTAAATATTCGGCTGGCCAACTTTACCATTACCGTTTTGGGAGAAGTAAGTAAGCCTGGTACATTTACTATTCAAGACGAACGTATTTCGTTAACCGAAGCTTTAGGTCTGGCAGGCGATCTTACCATATACGGAAAGCGTGATAATATTTTTTTAATTCGCGAAATAGACGGTAAAAAACGGTATTCAAGTTTTGATCTGACGTCTATTAATGTGGTAAATTCTCAAAGCTACTATTTAACTCAAAATGATGTGATCTATGTCGAACCAAATAGAGCAAGAGTAAGACAAGCTTCATATAACCAGAATAATAGTATTATTATCTCAGCGGTAGCGACGCTTGCAACAATAGCGGCTATTCTTATAAAGTAACCCTAATTATGCAATTTGAAATGAACAGTCTGACCCCAATATCAAAAGATAATTTTAGAAACACAATTGATACCTATACCTCTAATTGGAAATGGATCTTATTGTCTGTATTTGTTGCCTTATTTATTGCATTTGTTTATTTAAGATATGCAACTTATGAATACCAATCAAGTGCCTCCATCAAATTAAAGGAAGACAGGAATAGCACAAAACTTCCCGAGATATCTTCTTTACAGGATTATGGCTTATTTTCTGATAATTCTACCAATGTACTTGATGAAATGGAAATGATTAAATCCAGAACCATTCTTAATAAAGTTGTAGAAGAATTAAACCTAAATATTCAATATTTTGTGTCAGGACGAGTTAAGGAACAGGAAGTTTATTTTAATCCGCCAGTAAATATTAATTTTATCGCAACTGACTCGGTTATTAGTAAGATTGACACCACATTTTACATTAAAATCATTAGCTCCGATCGATTTGAATTATCAAAGGCTAATAAGAATAAATTATTGAATGTCAACAGCAGTGGTAGTAAAGAATATGCTTTCGGCGATCGTATCAAAACTAGATACGGCGATGTAATCATTACTCCAAATATTGGCACCTATGGCACAGAAACAGGTTCTCATGTTGAAGTGGTGATTAAGCCTAAGTATCTCGTTGTTGAAAAGTATAAGGGTCGAATAAACGTTCAGAATACTTCAAAATCAAATATTTTGACCATCACTTTGAATGAGAACATTAGGGAAAAAGCCCAGTTGATCATTGACAAACTTATTGAAAAATACAACGAGGATGCCGTAAACGACAAGGAACAAGTGGTAAAAGTGACATCTGATTTTATAAATAACCGTTTAGAGATCGTTTCCAATGAATTAGAGAAGGTGGACCTCACAGCTGAATCCCTAAAAAAAGATAATCGCTTATCAGATATCGCTTCTCAATCCAGCATTTTTCTGCAAAGCGAAAAAGAAAATGAATCTAAATTAATTGCTGCATCTAATCAGTTACAACTTATTGATTATATGAGTGAATACATCGACGATGATAATACAGAATCTGATCTATTGCCAGCTAATATTGGCATTGCCGATAATTCGGTTTCAGAGATCACACAACGGTATAATGACCTTGTCCTTCAGCGTGATCGCATCTTGAGGAATTCAAGTGAAAAAAACCCGATAGTTATTAATTTAAATACTCAGATTGATGCCATAAAAGGGAATTTAAATCAAAGTTTGAACAATTTAAAATCTTCAACTCAGATAACCCTAAACTCTCTTAATCGTGAAGATCAACGCATCAGATCGCAAATATTTGCAACACCGCGAAAAGAGCGTCAGTTTAGAGATATTACTAGACAACAAAACATTAAAGAATCGTTATACCTTTATCTTTTAGAGAAACGTGAAGAAACGGCAATTACTTTAGGTATGTCTTCACCAAATGCAAAGATCGTCGAGTCTGCTTATACATCAACAACGCCAATATCTCCAAAGAAGAACATTGTTTATTTGGCTGCTTTTCTTCTGGGATTGATCATTCCTATAGGAACCATTTATGTATCTGATCTTTTAGATACAAAAGTTCATACCAAAAAAGATATTGCTGAGATCCTTACAGCGCCTTTTCTTGGTGATATACCAAGATCTGGCACTTCAAAGAATAATCGCATTGTCGAAAAGGTTGATTATTCACCAAAGGCTGAAGCATTTCGAATGGTCAGAACAAATATCGATTTCATGCTGAAATCGAAATCACCCAATGCGGCAAAAGTGATTTTCGTGACCTCTACCACAGCGCAGGAGGGAAAATCTCATACTGCCGCCAATTTGGCCACCTCATTATCTTATTCAGAGAAAAAGGTACTCTTGGTAGAAACAGATATTCGTATGCCAAGGATGGACGATTATCTCAAGGTGAAGAATGATAAAGGGATAACCGATTTCATTTCAGATCCTTCCTTAACTATTAAAGAGGTATCCGTAAAGGTTGAAGATAACATCTATCTTGATGTGATCCCTTCGGGAACAATTCCTCCAAATCCCGCTGAATTGTTAATGAGTGATCGTGTGAATGAATTGTTTTCTAAAACAAGGAAAAGTTACGAATATATCATTGTTGATACAGCTGCTGTTGGATTGGTTACCGATACCCTTCTTATAAGTCATATGGCCGATATGGTTATTTATGTAGTTAGTGCTGAAAAACTTGATAAAAGACAACTGCATGTTGCTCAGAGTCTTTATGAGGATAATAGACTTCCCAATATGGCTATTTTATTGAACGGTACTACCAAGAAAGATGGCTATGGTTACGGATATGGCTATGGAAACAAACCAACGAAAAAGAAAGCATGGTTTGGTTTTAAAAGTTAAAGCCAAGCTCGTGAATACAAAAGTGTCGTAAGCTACTTTTATTCAGTTTAAAGCTAGTTGCTGTTCTTTTTATATAAGTTCGGTTGCAACGTTACATAAGAATTCTAACAATGCACTATAATTGTCGTCTTGCTTTTTCCTTTTTAAGTAGTTCAAGCTCTCTATTTGTTTGCCCAGCTACCGATGTATTTTCTTCTGCTCTTCGAATTAAATACGGCATGACATCTTTAACTGGACCAAATGGAACGTATTTAGCCACATTATAGCCTTGTTTTGCCAAATTAAAGCTAATATGGTCGCTCATACCATAAAGCTGCCCAAACCACACCCGATTGTCTTTTCTGTCGATTTGCAATTCTTCCATAATATCCAATGCCAAATAGGAACTTTGTTCATTATGTGTTCCAATAAATAGTGAAATATCGTCGAGGTTCTCTAAAATATAAGACAAGGTATTATTAAAATTAGCATCAGTAGCTGTCTTAGATTCACAAATAGGCGAATCATATCCTTTTTCCTCAGCGCGTTCGCGTTCCTTTTCCATATAGGCGCCACGAACAATTTTCATTCCAATAGAAAAACCATCTCGTTTAGCACGTTCATGAAGTCCTTTTAAGTAATCCAATCTATCCCATCTGTAAGTTTGAAGTGTATTATAGACTATTGGTACGTCAGTATTATAACGTCGCATCATATCTTCAACAAGATCATCAGCTGCATCTTGCATCCAACTTTCTTCAGCATCAATTAAAATTTCAACAACCTTTTCTTTTCCCAATTGACACACGCGATCAAATCTATTTACAACGCGTTGCCATTCTTCTTGTTCTTCTATCGACAATGTTTGCCCCTCGCCTATTTTCTGATATAAGCTCAACCGACCAAACCCAGTGGGTTTAAAAACCGCAATTGGCATGGCTTCCTTTTCATGAGCAAACTCGATCAACTCCAAGGTCTTGAGCATCGCCTTATCAAACTGTGCATCACTTTCTTTGCCCTCCACTGAAAAATCTAAAACACTAGACACCCCTTTTTCAAACATGTCGTCAATAACATTTAGGCAATCGTCTTCATTTACACCTCCACAGAAATGATCAAAAACCGTTGATCTGATCAAACCTTCAACTGGTAAATTTGCTTTAAGCGCGAAATTAGTTGCAGCCGTTCCAATTCTCACCAATGGCTGATGAGAGATCATTTTAAATAAAAAATATGCACGTTCTAATTCTGAATCACTTTTTAATTGAAAGGCGACTTTTGTGTTATCAAATAATTTGTCTGTTGACATAAAAGCGAAATTGTAAAACAAATATATTTATAAGTTATCTTATATTTATCAAAATTCTATTTAATTTAATTCGCTAAAATCATCACAAAAAAAGATGAAATCCATAAAATCAGGAAATACCAAAATACACTTCAAAGTAAAAGCTTATGACGCTTTAAATAAGCTTATAAAAGCAGAAAATTATTCTAAAATTGTAGTGCTTGTCGATGAAAATACACATGTACATTGCCTTCCGGTGTTCTTGCCAATGGTAGAAAGTCATGTCGAAATTGATGTCATAGAAATTGAAGCTGGAGAAATATATAAATCGATTGATACTGTTATTAGCGTATATGAAGCGCTATCAGATCTGGATGTCGATAGAAAATCATTGCTCATTAATTTGGGAGGTGGGGTTATAACGGATCTTGGTGGTTTTGTGGCCTCTACCTTTAAACGTGGTATTGCCTTTGTAAACGTACCAACCTCTTTACTTGGGATGGTAGATGCTTCAATTGGCGGTAAGACCGGTGTCGATCTCGAACATTTAAAAAACCAGATCGGTGTTGTAAATACTGGCGAAATGGTATTGATCGATACAGGATTCCTTAACACGCTTCCTGACCTTCAAATGCGTTCTGGAATGGCTGAAATGCTCAAGCATGGCCTGATCAAGGATGAATCGTATTGGGAAAGAATGTCTAATTGGTCTGAACTTGACGCACAATCTATGGAAGTTTTGATCCATGAATCCATTCAAATCAAGCAAGCTATTGTTGATCAAGACCCTTTGGAAAAAGGTCCTCGAAAATCTCTAAATTTTGGACATACCTTAGGACATGCTATAGAGTCATATTATCTAACTTATGATGGCAAGGAGTCGCTTTTACATGGTGAAGCCATCGCAATAGGAATGGTGTTGGCCTGTTTTATCTCTCATAAGGAACTGGGTTTCCCTGCTTTGAAATTAGAGGCTGTTAAGGCCACCATGCATGGCTTATATGGTATTGCGGATATTGATGAATATGATTATGAACCTATTGTAGAATTACTCAAATTCGACAAAAAAAATAGTCATGGCAATATAAATTTTGTGCTTCTTGAAGATATTGGAAAGGTGAAATTAGATTGTACTATTGACAACGCTCTAATTTATGAGGCCTTTAAATATTACGCGAAATAATTCCTCTTCAATTATTAAAATTTCATTTGTTGAATCGAAATAATTTGTACATTACATCTAATTAGATTTTTTTTAATTAGAAAATTATACGTTTTTAACCAATCATTTAACCATGAAACGAGTAATTATCGATTACAAAAAACTGACGCCTGAAATCTTAATGCAATTAACTCAAAAATTTCCCGATGGCTATGGCGACGATGATATCATAGTTTTCAATAACCATCATAACGAAACAATTGAGGCTGTAGAGGTAGAATCAGATGATACCATCTATTTAGTTAAAATTGGCTCTAAACTTCAGTATTCTATGATCAATTTTGATAGCGATACCATGGAAGTCGAAGTTGAAGACGTAGCCATCTCCATTCCTGATGAAGATGATACTGCCGATTTAGACGAAAATATTACTGCAATTGATCTAGAGGACGAAGTTGACACAGATGATTAGAGGTAACGTTCTCTTATTATAGAGGAATGATGTCGCTCATGCCCAATTATAATAAAACCCAGAGCTCTTACCGAAATTGGCGCACCATTGGCAGTTCCAATAAATTGTAATGCCTTATCATTTAAATTTTTGAATAAGGCTATTGTTGCATTTCTGACCGCTTTATATTCCTCCATAATAGCTTCTATTGATCGTATATTTGCATCAGATTGAACAACATAATCGTTATGTTCATAACCCGGAAGATTTGTATTATCAAAGCGTGCAAATCGCAAAGCGCGATAAGAAAAAACGCGTTCGGAATCAATAAGATGGACCAAAATCTCCTTTATGGTCCATTTGCCTTCAGCATAAGCATAATTTAACTGGGCCTCAGTTAATGAGCCTATGAATTTAAGCGTCATATCCCGATTTTTCTCTAAGCCGGTTATAATGTCATCATCAGTAGCCAAAGCAATATATTTTGCATAATATTCCCCGAATTCGTTCTGAGCAAGCACATGTGTCGTCATAGTTTATATATTAAAAAATCCCTTATCGGATGAGATAAAGGATTTTATGTTAAGTATATTTTTCAATGTTATAAATCGTTAAAAATAGAATGCATCAATCTTTTCTTATCATTTATACTTTCCTCTAATGAGATCATCGTTTCCGTTCTATAAACACCTTCAATATCATCAATCATAAATATGACCTCCTTAGCATGGGTCGTATCCATGGCTCTAATCTTACAAAAGATATTGAATTTGCCTGTGGTTATATGAGCGACTGTAACATAGGGAATTTCGCTTATTCTTTCAAGAACAAACTTTGTTTGAGATGTATTTTGGAGAAAAACGCCAACATAAGCAATGAAGGAATAACCTAGTTTATGATAATCTAAGGTTAAAGAGGAACCTTTTATGATCCCAGCGTCTTCCATTTTCTTAACACGAACATGAACAGTTCCAGCCGATATCGATAATTTTTTTGCAATATCTGTGAAAGGTGTTCTCGTATTATCGATCAACATATCCAGAATTTGATGATCAATTTCGTCTAATTTAAATTTTGCCATTTTCCTTATTTCATTAAATTAAAATCAAAAATAATACATTTTTGTTACATTAAATGCATTGATTTCTATCTTTTATCAGTTTTTAATGAATATTTTTTATTGTTAATCACGACGAAATCGATTTCGTTTCCTTCAACAATGGCTTTATTTTCTGCGGTGGATATCGGATTATGATTTCCAAAAATGCTTCGGTGGGCAAATTTCTTTAGCGCAGGTTTTATTTTTTCAATTTTTGGAATAAATTCTACCTTAGAATCTATCAAAACCTCTTGGTACTGAATGGCAATATCTACACTTTGCGCGTCTTCTTCTAATTTTACATCTCTTATTAGTATATCATAAAACAATTTTTCATTTCCTGGAATTTGAAAATATGCTGAATGATCACTTAGATCATTGCCACTACCTCCAATGGTTCTCAAGGCTGTTACTATGGCAATTAACATGTATTTGCGCACGATTTCACGCTCATAATCTAATTCAAAGTGGCCTGCTTCGAACAAGAGTGTTGGTACATTTTGACTTTGGAAGGAATCCCCTACGCAATTAATATTGAAATCGTCATTATAGATTCCGATCTGATCAGGAATAAGGTTTTGCAATTCCTTATGAATAGTAA
>JABDMU010000050.1 GCA_013001285.1 Flavobacteriaceae bacterium | reverse complement strand
ATCATTTTAAAGAAGTGATCAACAGACCAATAAAAAAGGTGCCTTCCCTTCGTGATATTACTATAGCCAATTTATTTTTTGAAAATTCAACCCGAACAAAATTATCTTTCGAACTCGCAGAAAAACGTCTTTCGGCTGATGTGATCAATTTCTCTGCTTCCCAATCTTCGGTTAAAAAAGGTGAAACTTTAATCGATACGGTAAACAACATTTTATCGATGAAAGTTGACATGGTCGTTATGCGTCATCCAAACCCAGGGTCTTCATTGTTCTTGGCAGATCATGTGAATGCTAGTATCATCAATGCAGGTGATGGCGCACATGAACATCCTACTCAGGCATTGCTAGATTCGTTTTCAATTAGAGAACGTCTGGGTTCTGTTAAAGGTAAAAAAGTTGTGATCGTTGGTGATATATTACATAGTCGTGTTGCGCTTTCAAACATATTCGCACTTCAATTACAAGGAGCGCAAGTAAAGGTATGTGGACCAAAAACCTTAATCCCAAAGCATATTGAAAAATTAGGCGTCAAGGTAGAAACAGACCTTAAAAAAGCACTAAATTGGTGTGATGTTGCTAATATGTTACGTGTGCAAAATGAACGCATGGCCATAAGTTATTTTCCCTCAACCAGAGAATATGCACAACAATTTGGTGTAACCAAGGAATTATTAAACACTTTAGACAAGAAAATTACGATAATGCATCCTGGTCCAATAAACCGAGGTGTAGAAATTACGAGTGATGTCGCCGATTCTGATCAGGCCATTATTCTAAATCAAGTAGAAAATGGTGTTGCTATTAGAATGGCAGTTATTTATTTATTAGCTTCAAAAATTAAACAGTAAATTATGTTATTTGATAAAGACGACAACATTACCATTATTACGCAGGAAAAGGCCTCAGTTATTGAGCTCGTTAAAAAATTGGATGTTCTTTATGACCGTTTTAAAAATGACAATGTCATAGTTAATTTGACCACATTAGAAAAAATTCCTTTGGAGCGTATCGTTGAATTCTTACAAATATCAAATAGACATCGAAGGGATAAGCATTCGTTTGTTATAGTCACTGATAAAATGGATCCTGATGATATTCCAGATGAGTTGATAATTGTACCGACGCTGCAGGAAGCTTATGATATTATTGAAATGGAAGAAATTGAGAGAGATCTAGGATTTTAAATGTATCATTTAGCTCAAGTAAATATCGCCAGGATGTTAGCCCCAATTGATGATCCAGTTATGGCTGATTTTGTGAATAATTTAGATAGGATCAATAACCTGGCAGAAAAAAGTGATGGGTTTATTTGGCGCCTAAAAGGGGAAGATAATAATGCCACCGCAATAAGAGTATTTGAAGATCCAAATCTTATTATTAATATGTCGGTTTGGTCAGACATTAATGCCCTCTTTGATTTTACATATAAGTCCAACCATATTGAAGTGCTTTCAAGAAAAAATGAATGGTTTAGCAAAATGAAAGACATGCATATGGCATTTTGGTATATTTCCGAAAATCACATCCCAACGCCTGAAGAAGCTAAAAATCGTCTTGCCTATATGAATAAAAATGGTATAACACCATATGCCTTCAATTTTAGAAAGCCATTTTCTATAGAAGAGATGTTGAACTATAAAGTAAAGGCTTAATATGAAATTAACAATTCTTGGTTGCCATAGTGCGTCGCCACAAATAAATACACATCCAACGTCTCAGGTTCTTGAAATTAGAAATCATGTTTTTTTAATCGATTGTGGGGAAGGCACTCAGGTGCAACTGCGAAAGTATAAGGTGAGATTTTCTCGCATTAAACATATATTTATTTCACATCTTCACGGAGATCATTATTTTGGATTGGTGGGAATGATCTCGACCTTTAGGTTACTTGGTCGTGAAACCGAACTGCATATTCATGCTCCAAAAGGAATAAAGGAAGTGATCACGCTTCAAATGAAATTAGCAGATTCCTGGACCAATTTTCCCCTTTATTTCCATGAGTTGAGCTCAAAAACATCAGAAATGATCTTTGAAGATGAAAATGTTGAAGTGCATACCATTCCGCTTGATCATCGCGTATATACAAACGGATTCTTGTTTAAGGAAAAACCATTCGAACGAAAATTAAATATTCATAAAGCTCAAGATGCCAAAATTAATAAGGCCTATTTTAGAAAATTAAAGCAAGGTTTTGATGTCGAAAATGAAGATGGTGAATTGATAAAGAATGATATGGTCACCTCACCAGGGCCAAAACCAAAACGTTATGCGTTTTGCAGTGATACGGCATATAATGAGAGTATTGTACCTTTAATTAAAGACGTAGATGCGATTTATCACGAATCGACTTTTTTAGAGCAGCATAAGGACCTGGCAAAACCAACAAAACATTCTACAGCCAAGGAGGCCGGAAAAATAGCAACTATGGCTAGTGTAGGACAACTTATTTTAGGCCATTTCTCATCTCGCTATGATGATATTGAAAATTTTAAAGAGGAGGCAAGTGAGGCGTTTCAAGGCAACATAATACTTGCAGAAACTGGTAAGGAAATTGTCATTTAGCTCAATTCTTTTCGCAATAATCTTTGAATTGATGCATCCATTTCAGGACTTGCTTTTTAAACATCCCTGGCATAAGTTTTGCCATGAGCTTCATAAAAAACCCATTGAATTGTGTGTATTCAATTTCCATAATATAAAGCGTTGAACCATGGTCCTGCTCTTGAAATTTTACCAGCATGGTATTCACTGTATATTTGTGCTCATACAAGGCATAAAATGAATCGGGTAAATTATTCTCTAAAATCGTTTCTATTAACTCTAATCGCTTATAAATCATTTTTGATTTCGCCCCTGTTTTACCTTTGTCTCCTTCTAATAATTCCTTCGAAATGAAGCCATCCTGAAAATGATGCAAAAGTGATGGATCGGCAAAATAGGCAGCAACTTTATCTCGATGTTGAGAGATTTTGAGTGCATGTTCAAATTTCATGATCAGTTAATTTATATAGTAAGATACTAAATTTCCGTTTCAGATTAATTTCAAAATCTCGTAACTTGCATTTTATATGGAGAATGATTTAAGCAATTATAGAAAATCTTACGAGAAAAGTGAGCTGTCTAAAAAGACGGTTCCTGAAAACCCTTTAGAATTATTCCAAAAATGGTTTTATGAGGTTGATCAATCTGATTCTGATGACGAAGCCAATGCTATGACCATTTCAACTATTGGGTTGGATGGCTATCCGAAAAGTCGCGTTGTACTTCTGAAGCGATACACCTATGAGGGTTTTATTTTCTTTACAAATTACAATAGTGAAAAGGGTAGAGCTATTGCCAAAAATCCAAATGTGTGTTTATCTTTTTTCTGGCATACTGCTGAACGTCAGATCATCATCAAAGGTCAGGCCGAACGAATTGCTGAGAACTTAAGTGATGG
The DNA here is from genome assembly GCA_013001285.1 of Flavobacteriaceae bacterium. Lineage (GTDB taxonomy): Bacteria > Bacteroidota > Bacteroidia > Flavobacteriales > Flavobacteriaceae > JABDMU01. Next base: position 6,016 of record JABDMU010000050.1, on the reverse strand, counting down.
TTATTTTGAAACACGTCCGAAGGGTAGTCAATTGAGTGCTTTTTTATCTGATCAAAGCGATGTGATAAAAAGTCGCAGTGTTTTAGAGGAAGAATTAGCTGCATTAGAAAAAGAATATCAAAATCAAGAAGTTCCAAGACCCAAGCATTGGGGAGGCTTTATAGTAAAACCTGTTGAGATCGAATTTTGGCAAGGCCGCCCAAATAGACTTCATGACCGCATACGATATCAGTTAGATTCAGATTTTAACTGGAAAATTGATCGATTGGCACCCTAAAAGAGCATCGATTAAGTGTTATTTATGCACGACTAAATGTATGAAAAGCCTTATCCTACGTGCATTTCATCGATTAAAAACTTCTATTTTCGACGAACGGTACGCACTTCATCGATATTAACATTTTGTTAACATAGTGTCCATTATAGGGTGGTTATTTTGTTATTCCAAATCTTAAAAACCCTACCATGAAAGTACCTACTATCTTGCCTGCAATGGCATTAATGGCCTTGTTGACCCTTTCCTGTTCGACAGATGCAATAGAAGAAGACAGAATAGATGCTATAGTCGCATCTTATGTTCCTGAGACAAAAACCATTGAAATCGAAATTATGGAATTGATTAATGCCCATCGTATTGATCAAGGACTTAATGTGCTGACCGAAATGGAAATTATAAAAGCAGAAGCTTTTGGTCATACCGATTATATGATTGATAATGGTGCAGTTTCGCACGATAATTTTTACCAGAGAAGAAATAACCTAGTTAATAATGCTGGAGCTCTACAAGTTGGCGAAAACGTAGCTTATGGCTTTAGTTTTGCAGAATCTGTAGTGCATGCATGGCTAGGCAGTGAAGGCCACAGAGATGTTATTGAAGGCGACTTTACGCACTTTGATATTTCTGCTGAGCAAGGTGAGAATGGAAGATGGTACTATACCAACATTTTCATCAAGAAATAAATCGACTTTTCATAATGTAACTATAATTTAGTTTTAATTAGTTTAAAGCCCCTGTAGAGGGGCTTTTTTGTGAATTGACTTCTGCCATATAAAAATGCGAAAGCCGCTTAAAAAGCGGCTTTCTTTGGTAATAAGTTATGTTGTATTTAGTTTTAAATGCAACACTTCATTAGGGAAGTTATATAACATATTACGTTCTTAAATACTTTCCACTTTGAAATTGGAAGTCGTATTCGTTTAATGGATTTATCCCTAATAATTAATATTTGACACTTACGATATAGAAATAGGATCTACGGTTAAGTTGATGTTCTTCTTCAGTACATTTAACTCCGTTAGAACATTTGTTCAACAATTGAGTTTCTCCAAAACCTAAGGCGCTTTCTATGCGTTGCTTTGCAATACCTCTAGATATGATGTAATTACGCGTTGATTTCGCACGTCTGTCGGAAAGTTTCATATTATATCTATCAGAACCGCGACTGTCGGTATGAGATTCAATTTTAATCACCATAGATGGGTGCTGTCTCATTACGTCAACAATATTTTCTAATTCATATTTCGCATCGGTTCTAATATTCCATTTATCGAAATCGAAGAATATCGGATTAATAACAATCTGATTATCAAGTATTAAAGGCGTTAGGAAAAGATCAACCTGGTGTTCTTTGGCATTCTCACCTGTCGTTGTTAATTCCTTTAGGTCATCTTTATAATCCATTTTAGTACCTCGAATCGAGTATTCTTTATTACAATCTACTTCAAAAGCATATTCGCCTTGTTCATTCGTAGTTGCACTAGCAATTTCTTTTCCTGAAGGATCGAATAATTGTACAGTAGCTTCAGAAAGTGGTGTATCGGTATCGGTATCTCTTACCACACCTTTAACCATTTGTTTACATTGGAAGCTAGCAAAACTGTATATGTCATCATTCCCTTTTGCGTTTTCATGTGGACGATTGGATGTAAAATATCCTTTTTCATTATCTGGATTAATATAAAAACCGAAATCATCAAAACCTGAGTTAAAAGGGGCTTTCATATTTTCTGGTTCGGCATTTTCATCATTAAGAACATTCGACTTAAAAATATCTAATAAGCCTAAATTCAAATAACCATCTGACGAAAAGTATAGGGTATTATCTGCTGATACAAATGGAAACATCTCGCGGCCTTCTGTATTGACTTTGTTTCCAAGGTTTCTTGGTTCACTATATTGACCATTCTCTAAAATATCAACAACATAAAGATCAGTTTGACCTAGTCCTCCTGGACGATCTGAAACAAAATAAAGTTGTTTCTCATCGGCACTTAGTGCAGGATGACCCGTTGAAAAATGATCATCATTAAAGGGTAGTTCTGTGACTAGAGCGTTCCAAGACCCATTGTTATATAATGCTTTGTAAATTTTAAGATGTGATGTTCCTTCTTTATCGTAATCAAGCCGATTAGATTTTCTTAAATTATCACGAGTGAAATACATGGTTGTACCATCTTTGGTAATGGCAACAGATGACTCATGAAAATCAGAATTTATATTTTCAGATTTTATAAAATCAATATTTGAAAATTCTAAGCCATCATCAGAAACATTCGCTTGATAAATATCTAAATAAGGTTGTTCATTCCAAGAATAGATCTTACCGTTATCGTTTCTACTTGAAGCGAAATAAAAGATGCCATTTTGAATAAATGAACCAAAATCAGAATAACTTGAATTTACATCAAGATTGGTTAAATTGATATAGACATCAGAAACTTCATTAAGATTGTCATATGAAATGTCATCTAAATTATAGTCTGCACGACTGTCGTCGTTTCTGGCTTCGTTAAACTTCCTTAACCAGGCATTGGCTTCGGTGTAATTAGCTAAACTTCGTTGTGACTGAATGTATTTATACATATATTCAGGAGAGATATCATCTGGATATTTCTCAAGTGCCTTTTGATACCAGAAGGATGCTTTTTCGGTATTTGAATTGTTGTAATAACAATCGCCTAGGCGTGTTAAGACATGTAAACTTTCATCTCCTTTATTAAAAGATTCTTCGTATAATTCACTTGCTTTCAGGTAGGCAAATCTCTCGAAAAACTTATCTGCAAGCTTATTTTGGCCAAAGGTCAAAACAGTGGTGAATAATAATATTATGAGTGTTATTTTTGTTTTCATGATGGACTTATTTTTAGAAATATCTCGGTGATTTTACACGTTTAATTTTGATGAATTCATACATTAAGAGAACTTCATGAGTTCCACTAGAGTAGGGTCTAATATCCGAGATAGGATGTTCATAAGCATAACCAATTCTTAATTGTTTTGATACCTGGAAATCAGCAATTGCACCAAAGGCTCCTGCAGATTCATTCAATCTATAGGCTGCTCCTAACCAAAACTTTTCATTGAAAAGGAAATTAGCGGTAAGATCATAGGATAAAGGCGCACCATTAGTAGCCTTAACCATAAAGGCAGGTTTAAATTTGGTGGATTTACTAATATCAAACACATAGCCACCAGTAAAATAATAACTTATTCTTTCGGCAGAAACATACTCAACGTTTCCATTTTGACTTTTATTCCAATCGGTGTTTAAAATTCTAGGTGCAGATAATCCGGCATACCATTTATTGGTATGAAGGAAAAGACCAGCTCCTACATTTGGACTCCATCTATCGGCGACATCATTAAAATATTGATCATTTATAACTGATGGATCATTGAGTAATTCTGAATCCAGATTATAATGTGTCAATCCACCTTTTATTCCGAACGCTAATTTAGTTTCGGCACCAACTGGGATAGTATAAGAGAAATCGGCATAGATATATGCAAAGTTCTCATAACCTAAGTTATCATTAATAAATGACAGCCCTAATCCAACCCTCTCATTACTTAAAGGTGAGTGAATTGAAAAGGTTTGTGTTGTTGGTCCACCTTCAATTCCTACCCATTGGCTACGATGTAGACCAACAAGGCTCAAGGTTTCTCTACTTCCGGCATATGCTGGATTTATAGAGATCGTGTTGTACATGTATTGCGTGAACTGAGGCAATTGCTGCGCAAAAGTCGACCCAAAGCTGAGCAGTACTAATACAATAAAATTAAACTTTATAAACTTTTTCATGATAGGTTAAATTTATTTGGTTCCTACATAGATTGGTCCAGCAAATGGTTTCAATCCACTATTTCTTAGATTCACTATATAATAATATGTACCTGTTGGAACTGTACCAGATGATCCAACTGAGTTGCCATGGGCAAATCCGTTCCAATCATTTTGGTAGTTCTTAGATTCATAGATCTTTGCACCCCAACGGTTAAATATTTGTACTTCAACAACGAAATCACACAATTCAATACCAGTAATTTCAAAGTATTCATTCCATTGATCACCATTAGCTGTAACAGCTTTTGAGATCACAACGTTTTCTCTGTCTGAACACGCTTCAACTATACAGTCGTCTGCAACTTCAATAGTAAGGTCAACTGAATATGGGCAAGCCGTACTTGAATCGGTATAATTGAATGTATAGCTACCAACTTCAACTTCAGCAGGGTCTAAATCGAATTCACTTCCATTTAAAACAATATCTCCTGAAACAACAGTCCATGAACCGTTTAACGTATAATCACCATTCAAGTAATCAAAGAGATTGATGATCAATAATTCCGTAGTACATATAATCACACCAGAGTCTGCAGTAACATCAGATTCTACGCTTACGTTAACCGTTGTTACGTAAACTGCTGTGTTTCCACAATCATCTGTTACCGTCCATTCCCAGAATATCTCATAATCATCAGTACTTCCATCAAAGGTGTCTGATTCTTGGAAATCAACAGTAATATTCGAAGAACAAGCGTCTTCAAAGACTAGATTCGGTATTTCCGGAATAGCATCACAAACCACATTGATAACTTCATCAAAGTCACCAACAACAGTTGGAGCTGTCGTATCCTGAACAGTAATGATCTGGATATGTACGGATTCATTTTGACATTCATCAGTAGCAATCCATGTACGTGTTAGGATATAATCACCATCACATTCACCCGCAACTTGTTCTTCTTCGAAGGTAACAGTTGTTTGACCACAGTTGTCAGTAGCCGTTAAAACAGGTGCTTCAGGCACGTTATCACATTCTACGGTAGCATCTGCAGGTAGCTCACTAAACACAGGAGCAGTTGTATCAACCACACTAAGTGTTTGATCAGCAGTTGTTGTATTTCCACAATCGTCTACTAAGGTCCATGTACGTGTAATGATAATCTCATTTGCACAAGCACCATCGGAAATCGAATCAACGTAAGTTGCTTCAAGCTCTGTAGAACAGTTGTCAGCTTCATCAGTAACGTCGCCAGTTAAACTAAGATCAGATAAGTCTTGATCACATTCAATAGTTATTGATTCTGGTACTGTAAATGTAGGCGCAGTAGTGTCTACTACAGTTATTGTTTGAACAAGGGTTGTTGTATTACCGCAATCATCTTCTAATAACCAAGTTCTAGAAATTATTGATTCGTTAGCACATTCCCCTTCGGCAACATCATCAGAATAGGTAGCAACCAAATCAATTGAACAGTTATCAGCTTCATCAGTCACATCACCAGTTAAGTTAAGGTCAGCAGGATCTTGATCACATTCTATAGTAAGATCAGCAGGTACAGTAAATGTAGGTGCTGTAGTATCTACCACAGTAATTGTTTGATCAGCCGTGGTTGTGTTTCCACAATCGTCAGTTAATGACCAGGTACGCGTAATAATATATTCATTGATACATTCACCATTTACAATACTATCAGTGTAAGTAGCTTCTAGATCTGTAGAACAGTTATCAGCTTCATCAGTCACATCACCAGTTAAGCCAAGGTCAGTTTCTGTTTGATCGCATTCTATAGTGATATCAGCAGGTACAGTAAATGTAGGTGCTGTAGTATCTACCACAGTAATGGTTTGATCAGCCGTAGTTGTGTTACCACAATCGTCAGTCAATGTCCAAGTTCTCGTGATCACAGATTCATTAGCACAAGCACCATCAGCAACGCTGTCAGTGTAAG
>JABDMU010000027.1 GCA_013001285.1 Flavobacteriaceae bacterium | reverse complement strand
GGAGACACAGTAATTGAAGCTGTTGTTTCGCCTGTATTCCATAAATAGGTATCACCACCAGTTGCTGTTAACACAGTGCTTTCTCCTAAACAAATATTTTGGTCAAGACCAGCATTGGCCATGGTATCGTTAACAATGACATTCACATCATCGCTATCTGTACAGCCATTAAGACTCACAGTAACTGAATACGTTGTAGATTCTGTAGGGCTTACCACGATACTTTGTGAAGTTTCACCAGTATTCCATAGGTAAGAATCTCCGCCTGAAGCTGCAAGGGTTATATTTTCTCCCAAAGTAATATTCACATCGGGACCGGCATCAGCAATTGGTATGGGATTTACATTTACGATAACATCATCTGAATCAGAGGTATTTCCATCGGAAACAGTAACGGTATATATTGTAGTAACATCAGGTGTCACTGTAATAGTTGCGGTTGTTTCGCCAGTATTCCATAAATAGGTATCGCCGCCGGAAGCGGTCAATTGTGTTGATTCACCTTCGCAAATGCTTTGATCTTCACCAGCGTTCGCATTTACCGCTTCATTAACGAAGACAGTTACGTTATCTGTATCCTCGCAGCCATTCTGAAAGGCCGTAACTGAATATTGTGTATCGATTATCGGACTTACAATAATTGAAGTCGTGGTTTCACCGGTACTCCATAAATAAGTATCGCCACCAGTTGCTGTTAGGGTTGTGCTTTCGCCTTCATTAATCGTAATATCCTGACCTGCATTTGCTATTGGCGTTGGATTCACAGTAATGGTAACCTCGTCTGAATCAGAATTGTTTCCGTTGGAAACAGTTACAGTATAAGTTGTTGTACTATTTGGAGATACAGTAATTGTTGCCGTAGTTTCTCCAGTACTCCATAAATATGTAGATCCACCAGTTGCTGTCAACTGCGTCGATTCGCCTTCACAAATGGTTTGATCTTCACCTGCATTCGCATTGACTGCGGCATTCACAAATACAATGACGGAGTCGGTATCTTCGCAACCGTTTTGAAAAGCGGTTACAGTATATTGGGTATCAATTATCGGACTTACAATAATAGAAGCTGTTGTTTCTCCTGTATTCCATAAATACGTATCACCACCAGAAGCCGTTAATGTTGTATTCTCGCCCTCGTTAATGGTGACATTGGGTCCAGCATTAGCATTGGGGCTCGGATTTACGGTAACTAGGATCTCGTCTGAATCCTGGCAATTATTTTGGGTAACAATAACAGAATAAGTAGTATCAGAATTAGGGCTAACAGAAATAGATTGTGTTGTTTGTCCGGTACTCCATTCGTAGGAGGTTCCGCCGGAGGCTGTAAGGGTAATGGTTTCTCCATCGCAAATGCTGGCGTCATCGCCGGCATTTGCAATGGGTAAAGGCGTTACAAAAACAGTTATGCTATCGGTAGAAATGTTTCCACCTGTATCTGTTCCAGTAACGGTATAGGTTGTAGTAACGTCTGGCGTCACTGTTATACTTGCAGTTGTTTGCACAGGAACTGTATCCCATACATAAGAATCTGCACCTGTGGCAGTTATAGTAGCTGATTCGCCAAGGCAAATGGTTTGGTCTGGGCCGGCGTTGACTGAAGGTTCATTTGCGTTTTGGGGTGCCGTAACTACCCACATAACCGGATATGAGTTACTTTTTAAGCCTGGATTATCCCAATTGCTGGCAAATAAGACTTTACTACCATCTCGGTTTGGAACTGCATGAGCTTGATGATTATATCCGTTATTGATATTGATATTGGTATGATGCTTTGCAAAGCGCTCAATAGTTTGAGAATCATCTAATTTTATTGCAAAAATTTCTCTAGTAGCTTCGTACCTGTTGATATCAGTAGGATGGCCTTGGTCACTTACGTATGCCCATCCCGGCCTTTCTAGATTTCTAGTGCTAATATGTCCTCCCCATAGACCTTTGTCACCTGTTGCTCCTGAATATGGAAATAGACCTTGTTTAGCGCCATTGTCTAATCTTGCATATGATAAGCTATATCCATTTATTCCTTGATATCCCACGAAAACTTCGTTACCCAACGTGTCAAATCCAATATCTCCATGAGGTCGGCCATTATATAAATGTACTTCATTATTCAAAAATTTGTCATAGGCTTTGATACCTTGGTTTGGTCCAGATCCGTCAGAATAGCCACTCATTACAACATAGTTACCAGTTTGTGACATTGATACCCAGTCTATATTTACGGTCCCTAAAGGTTTTGTAGCAATGATCTGATCATTTTCTATATCATAAACTATTATTGTCTTTTGCGATCCACTTGTCCCAATCAATGCTACATATTTATCATCATTTGAAAGATTTCCTTCATTATTTCCTACGCTGATTGATGAGTAGTTAGAAAAAGTATGTAATACAATAGTTTGATTAGTAATGATATTTTTTTTAACAAAAGTAGAATTAGCAGCTGCATCATATGTGTAGTCGGGCTCTGTATTACTCCAAAGTGCTTTTGTATTGCTTTCGTATAATACTTCATAAGTACTGCCATCTAATATCTTAGAAGGTGAGCCTGATGTCATTATTAATGTCCCATTTGCGTTCCATGCCTGATTTTTAGCATATCTATGCCTTAATTTGGAACAATCGCATCCAAAAATATTTTCATCACTGATTCGTGTAACTTCATTATTTGTAATTGGATCTATAAAGGGCTCCATATAATTTGGCAAGGTTTGAGGAACATCATATTGTTCCCAGTCAATTGAATTGACCGAAATATTGGGAGGATATTCCTGTCCAAAAGTTCTGAAAAATGAAATAAGTAAAAGAACAAGGATTAAGTTCTTTAAACTTAGAATATCTTCATAATAGAAGACATGATGTGGGGACTTCATTCGCTATTAATATTTGGGGTTCTTTTATTTGCTGGACAATCTATATAAAATTTATTAAAATATCTTTTAAACGCGTCATTATTCGATTAAATGCATATTCTTGACATATTTTTCCTACTATTTAATAATTTTAAAAAAAGATTATCTTCATGAATCACTTTAGATGACTCATGAAGTTTTATGAACTATTTCTTTAAATACGTTGAATATTAAGCTTTAGATTTTTTTATTTGAAAATTTTGTCTTCATGTAAAAATTTGAAAGGAAAAGTGGGAATTATTCGAAATTTACTATATAATATATTTACATTTATTACCTAGTTATCAATTGAAAAGTATTGGATTCAAAGAAAAATATTGCCTTAATTATATACGGATTAGGTCCTGGTGGTGCAGAACGTGTTTTAACTACACTTGCTAATAATTTTAGTCGTACTTATAATATTTTTATAATTACGTTAATTAAAAGCGAACCATTTTATTATTTAGATCCAAATATTAAAGTTATTCATTGTCAAGAAGAGATTAATAATACTCATCTATTTGCATCTATTAGGACGAATATTAATCTTATTTTCATTATTAGGAAACTCTTCAAAACTCATCTTATTCACCTGAGTATCAGCTTTATGACAACATCAAATGTTATAAATTGTATAGCCTCAAGACTTAATGGAACAAAGTGCCTTATTTCTGAAAGAAGTAATCCCTATATCTACAAACACAACCGATTTTGGAAAATGCTAATTAAGCTTACTTATGCAAAATCAGAACGCTTAATCGTACAGTCACAATTAATTAAAAATTATTACCATACTTATATGAATAGTGACAAAGTGAGTATATTTCCTAATCCGATTGCACCTGATTTAATTAAAGCGAAAAACTCTTTGACAGATAAAGAAAATATCATTTTAAATGTTGGTAGATTAGACGAAAATAAAGCACAAGATTTGCTAATAAGGGCGTTCTCAAATATTAATAACTCAAATTGGAAATTAATATTTGTTGGAGATGGTCCTTTAAAGGAAGCTTATAAAAAATTAGTGAATTCTCTTAACTTAAATGAAAAAGTAATGTTTACCGGAAACATCTCCAATATTTCGGATTATTACAACAAATCAAAAATATTTGCATTTACTTCAGTATCTGAAGGGTTTCCAAACGCTCTTGTTGAAGCCATGTATTATGAATTGCCATGTGTTTCTACTGATTGCCCGACTGGTCCTTCTGAAATAATAGTTGATGATAAAAATGGATTTTTAATAGAGGTTGGCAATCAATCTCAACTTGAAAGTAAGCTAAGATTATTAATTAATAATGAGCCTTTAAGACTAAAACTTGGTAAGGAAGCCTATCTATCTGTAAAGTCATTTGAGCTTGAAAACGTCAACTCTCAATGGAATAATCTTATAACTTCGGTATTATGAATTTTAAAAATTTAATGCCTGAATATATTCCTGAGGAATCAAAAGAATTTAAATATCTTTTTACCGTGTTTACTCCTGTCTATAATTGTCAAGATACCATTTCACGTGTTCATGATTCACTGATAAATCAAACTTGTAAAGATTTTGAATGGTTAATTATAAATGATGGATCAACAGATGCAACTCATGATAGGATCAAGAGTATTCAAAAGAATACTCCATTGAATATTAGATATATAAAAAACAATATTAATCAACATAAAATGCATTGTTTTATGCAGGCGATTCCCTTAGCAGAAGGTGAATTGTTTTTAACCTTGGATGCCGATGATGAATGTGTTGAAAATGCATTAGAAATTTTTGAAAAGGAATACACTAACATCCCTAATGACCTAAAAGTTACCATTGCCGCAGTTACAGGTATTTGCCTAGATCAATATGGAGCATTAATTGGTAGTCGGTTTCCTTACCAACCATTCTATAGTAATACCTTTAAGTCTAATGCAATTTATAAGATTTCTGGTGAAAAATGGGGGTTTACCAAAACCAATGTCTTACGAAATTTAAAATATCATAATGACTTCATTTCCAACGGATTTATGCCTGAAGGTCTTATTTGGAACTTATTATCAAAACAAGGGTACACCACTAAATATATCAATACACCATTAAGAATTTACCATACTGGTTTAGAAAATTCAATTAGTTCAAGCGGATTTGAAAAAACTGCATTAGGATCTGCAACACAGTATATTGCTAATTTTAATTGGTTTTTTAATTCCTATTTTATAAAGGCACCTATATTCTTTTTAAAAAACTTATATTTTTTATTAAGAATTTCAAAATATTTAGATTTTAACCTAAAAACTTACACAACATCTATAGATTCATTTGTTATCAAGTTTTTCTTTGTACTATTATGGCCAATAAGAAAATTTCTAAAATAAACTTAACCAATACAATTTCAATTGAATTCTAAATTCGATTTAAGGTCATTTATAAGTAAGTTACTTAAAAATGCGACCATAACTAATGTCATAACGGTTGGTATAACTACCTTAATCGTTAGTGGGCTTGGTTTTTTTAAGGAAATCGTTGTAGCCGACAGCTTTGGTCTCTCTGAGTTACTGGACACTTTTTACATCGCTATTTTAGTTCCTAGTTTTATTAGCGGTGTATTCTTGGGATCTTTCAACAGTGTTTTTATTCCAAATTATGTTACTGAATTAAAAACTGGAAAAAATATTGGTGCATTTCAGAGTACAAGTTTTTTAGTTACCATAGCAGTTTCCCTGCTATTTTTGATTTTTGCAGTGTTGTTTACTGACGTTTACCTAGAAACATTCTTTAAAGGACATACCCTACAATATTATGAACTCGTCAAAAAACAATTTTACTATGTGGCACCTTGTATACTATTTTGGGGATTTTCATCCTTAATTAGTGGTTTACTGACCATAGATAATGAGTTTAGATATTCTTCAATCGCAAACATTTTTACACCGATTACAATAATTATATGTTTGGTTTTTTATCAAGATCAATTAGGTGATTTAGTTCTGGCAATAGGAACCTTATTAGGGAGTATATCGAGTTTCTTATTTCTAATATTTATAGCTTTTAAAAGAAATATAATAAATCTAAAAAGACCCGATTTTGCCTCGGTTAACATTAGAGTTTTATTTAAACAAATACCTGCTAAACTATCTTCTAGTTTGTTAAGTGGTATTAATCCATTAATTGATCAATATTTCTCAGCCCAATTGATTGTTGGATCAATTGCTGCTTTAAACTATGGTATAAAAATTCCAGCTTTTGCAATTTCTATCGCTGGTTTGGCCCTTGGGAATGTGTTGCTTCCTTATTTTTCGAAGCAAGTAGTAGATAATAGGGAGAAAACCTTTAGGAAACTGAAAACCATATTGAAATATTTAATTATCGTTAGTCTTATTGCTGCCGTTATTTTAATACTATTATCCTCTCCAATTATATGGCTTGTTTTTGAAAGAAATGCCTTTACGAGTGCCGATACTACAATCGTTTCTAAAATACAGCAAATGTATATTTTGCAAATACCCTCATATATTAGTGGATTAGTAATGGTGAAGTTCTTAACATCAATAAATAAAAATAATTTTATGGTGTTAACTTCATTGATAAGTTTGATAATGAATATTGTTTTAAATACAATTCTTATTGAGCTTATGGGAGTTTATGGTTTGGCATTGGCAACATCACTTGTGTCTATTATAAACAGTGTTATTCTATATCTTTATATTTTAAAACTGAATAGGTCAAATGTTTAATATCATAACACCTACATATAATAGAGAAAATCTTATTACTAGAGTTTTTGACTCTTTGGTAAACCAAACTTACCAAGAATTCAAATGGATTATTGTTGATGATGCCAGTACAGATAATACGAAGGATTTGGTGGAAAGTTGGCAAAGAGAATCAAATTTAAGTATTCAATATTACTACTTAAATGAAAATAAAGGAAAACCACATGCCGTTAACTTTGGATTATCTAAATGTGAAGAAAAATATACAATTATTGCCGATAGTGATGATACTTTTTCTCCAAACACCTTAGAAGACCTATTGAAAATATGGAAATCAATTAATGTCTCAGAAATGAATATTTGTGCAATCTGGTCATTGGTCATAGATGAAGATAACAATATTAAAGGAGATAAATTTCCAGTTGATAAATGGCAAGTCGATTTTAAAGAAAGAGTGTTATTTAGAAAACATCAATTACAAGGAGATAAATGGCATTGTTGGATTACTGAAATTTTAAAACAATATCCTCTATATGAAGATGATCATTGTCATATAGGTGAGAGCCACACTTGGAATAGAATTAATAAATCTTATAATTTTCTTTGTATAAACTCTGTGTTTTTAAAAGCACATAGAACAGAGAATAGTTTAATCACCTCAAAAAAGTCAAGAAAAGAAGTTGCTAGAGCATTATATTTAAGTTCTTTTCATGGTTTAAAAGATGTTAGTCCTTTGCAATTGTTAAAGTATAAATATTATAGATATTTAGCTTTTGAATATATAAAATCTAAATTTCACTACGCAAGCTCAGAACTAAAATTATCTAATTTGAAGCTTTTGTTAAGCTGGTTCATTTTCATCTATCAATTACCTTTTAGGTTTTTAAAGAAGCTGATATGAAAATTTTAAAATATATATTATTATCATTATTACTTTGGGGAGCTTCCAGTTTTTCCCTTGTAGCTTTTGGTCAATCTGTTGGAAGTAATGTAAGTTATTTGACCTATATTTTGCTTTTGCTTTACTATTTCTTCAGTAAAAAAAGACGATTTTTACTTCCAATGATTCTTCTCGGATTAAGTTATTTTATTATTTCAGGATTTATATATGTTGATGATTCTGAAGAGTATATATATGAATTTATTAAATATTTAATCATTGTAATATGCGGTGCCGAACTTGCCAGAAATACAACTCGTAAAGAATTTTCTTATTTTCTATTAATAGGCGCAATGAGTATCATAATTCATTCAGTAGTTTATGCTGATGCTTATGGCAGATATAGTGGTTTTTATTTAAATCCTAATGGAGCAGCATTTGTTTGTTTAATAGGATATTGCCTAACCTTTGGAATAAGTAATAAAGCAGTTAAATATTTTCTCATATTCACTTTTACCTTTGCTGGAGTATTAACTTTTTCACGATTCTTTTTCTTAATGTGGTTAATTATCACCTTAATATCCATCGCCAGCGATAAAAAAAACATTCAGCTTTTGGGTATTGGTTTTGCTACTCTCGCCATACTAATCAGCGCAGCCGCAATTCTACAAGTTAATACCGAACGCTTTTCAATATTATTAGAAATCATTGATTACAATTTACAAACGTCTAAATTAACTGAAGATACAAGGCTTGAAAGCTGGGCAAAATATTATGAAGATATTTTGGCTAATCCTATCTTTGGAAATGGATTCAAAAGCTTTAGCGGGATGGTCAATGTAAAGCAAGGTGTACATAACACCTTTTTGATGGTCATTGGCGAGGCAGGATTGATACCGTTTTTTATCATTTTAGGTTTTTATTTTTATATGTTAAAGCTAACATTTAAAGTATACAAAGAAGAAATGTACAAATTTTTAATCGCAGTTTTACTCATTGCAATATTGATGGTTATGCATAATTATTTCAACAATGAAATTATTCTTTTCGTTACAATTTGGCTATATGTAAGATTAGATAATAGAGCAATACAAGTCGAACTTACATCACAAAAGTTTTAAAATAATACTATGTGTGGAATATACGGAACTACTCTACAATATAACGAACAACAAGTAAAGGATAAACTTAAGCGAACAGCTTTTAGAGGCCCTGACAAAATGGGCCACCAATTTTACAAAAATGATAGATATCAAATCACGTTTGGTCATAATCGATTGGCTATAATTGATTTAGACGCCAGATCAGATCAACCCTTTAATTATATCAATCAGGTACATATTGTATATAACGGAGAGGTCTATAATTTCAAATCTATTAAGAATACATTAAAGGATAAGGGATATCAATTTAAAACCACAAGTGATACTGAGGTTATATGTGCTGCATATTTGGAATATGGCCAAGATTGTGTGCTGCATTTTACAGGCATGTTTGCCTTTGTTATTTATGACGTAAAGAAAGAACTCTTTTTTGGTGCAAGAGATCGTTTAGGACAAAAACCATTTTACTACTTCCATAATGGAAAATCATTTGAATTTGCAAGCCAGATTTCATCCATTCAAATGTATATGGATAATTTAACAATCTCAGAAAAGGCAATTGCATATTACCTGGCTTGGGGCAATATTCCCGATCCGCATTCTATATTTAATGAAGTAAAAAAACTGAAAGCTGGTCACAAATTCACATTTGATTTAAACTCAGGTCAATTTGAATCTGAACCATATTGGGATATTGATTATAAAAATGAAAGACCATATAAAGGAAGTTATGAAGATGCAAAAAAAGAACTGAATCAAATTTTAAAAGTAGCTGTTTCTGAACGTTTATATGCCGATGTACCGGTTGGTGTATTTCTTTCAGGCGGTGTTGATTCGTCATTGATTGCTTCTATTGCAACTCAGACAACATCAACAAAAATTAAAACGTTTTCAGTAAAATTCAACGAAAAAGGGTTTGATGAAAGCAAATATGCGCAAGAAGTTGCAAATCACCTTCAAACAAATCATAATGTCATAGAATGTAATTATAATGAAGGTATAGATCTTATTCAGGATTTTTGCCATTATTATGATGAACCTTTTTCTGATTCATCAGCAATTCCTACTATGCTACTAGCAAAATACACTAAGAAACAAGTTACTGTTGCATTGTCTGGTGACGGAGGTGACGAAAGTTTTATTGGGTATCATAGATATAATTGGGCAAAAAAAGGGAAGATCGTTTATAAACTGCCATTACCAATAAGAAAAATTGGAGCTAATATTTTAGAGCTTTCGCCTTTTTACAGATCTAAAGTTATTGCTAAAGCATTACGCTATAAAGATCAGAATGAAGTCTATTTAAGTGCAATGACTGGAATTGATCAATCATATATCAATACAATTCATGATAACAAAGATGTCGATGATTTGAAATATCTCATTCATGATCATAAAAACTTTTATGAGCGCATATCTGACTTTGACACAAAAACTTATCTAAATTGGGATATCAATACTAAAGTTGATAGAGCAACGATGGCCTTTTCTTTAGAAGCTCGTTCTCCCCTACTAGACCATCACGTTGTAGATTTTGCAAATTCACTTCCTACAGAATTTAAGTTTCATAAGGGTGAAATGAAACGTATTTTAAAAGATGTACTTTATGAGTCTGTTCCGAAACATATTTTTGATCGCCCAAAAGCTGGATTTACAATGCCATTTTCACGCTGGTTTAAAGAAGATCTAAAAGAATTTGTGTTAAGCGAACTTGATGATAATTCTTTAAAATCTATCCCATGCATTGATGTTGAGAAAGTTCAATTTATGATTAGGCAACATATGGATGGTAGTTGGAATAGATACCCATTAATTTGGAAGTTATTGGTCTTAAAACAATGGATGTCGAAGAATGCCAAAGGTCTTTCAATTGAGTAATAATACTATGAAAGATAAACGCCTTAAAATACTCTTCATATTACCTTCATTGAAAGCTGGTGGCGCAGAACGCATCATCTCGTTTGTTTCAACAAGTATAGACAAAACAAGGTTTCATAGTATTCTATTGGTCTTAGGAAATATTGAAGATGCTGTATATCCCATTGATGGTATAGAAGTCCATTATCTCAGTAAAAAGCGCCTCTTGCATTCTATTCGTGAAATTTTCGGATTTATCAGATCTCAAAAGCCTCAAGTTGTTGTGGGTTCAATTGCACATGTTAATCGCGTTTTATCCGTCTTTAGATTTATTTTCAGAAAAGTAATTTTTATTGGTCGTGAAGCAAGTGTTGATTTGATCATCGCCAAATACACCAATAAGAATCGGGTTAAATACTGGAAACTATACAAAAATTACTACCGCAATTTACATTATGTCATTTGTCAATCAGATGATATGGCAGATGACTTGGTCAATCGCTATAATTTATCGGAAGAGAAGATCGTTCTGATCAATAATCCAATTTCGGTAGACATACCCATGAAGTCCAATACAGAGCAAAGCAATGATGTCAAACGCTTTATCACAATTGGACGCTTTAATTTAGAAAAGGGTCATGACCGTATTCTAAGAACCATTTCAAAATTAAATATACCCTTTCACTATACCCTTATTGGTGATGGACCAGAAAAGCAAAACATCTTTGATCTCGCCGAAGAATTGCAGATGAGGGACAAAATAAGCCACATACCTTACACTGATGATGTTGGAAAATATTTGGCTCAAAATGATTTGTTTTTGCAAGGATCATTTGTTGAAGGCTTTCCAAATACAGCATTGGAAAGTTGTGTTGTAGGCACGCCAGTCGTTGCTTTTAAATGTATGGGAGGCACACGAGAAATTATAGAAAATGATATCAATGGATATATTGCTAATGACACAGAAGCATACCTGCAATGCATTAAAAAGGCGCTAAATAAGGATTGGGACCCAAGTAAGGTTCGCCATTCGGTAATGCGTAAATTTAGTAAAGAGATCATTTTGCCACAATACGAAGACTTTTTTCAAGGACTACGTGAAAAACATAATATCTAATGAAAATTCTATTTGTACTGACAACAGATTCATTAGGAGGTGCTGAACAGTATCTAAAAATGATCGCTACCTATCACAAAGGTGAAGACATTTCTATTTACTATTTTAAAAATAACAAACGTGGACAATGGGACGATGTCGAACCCTTTGCCAAAAAGTATTTGATGTCTACATTTCACGAAGTTACAGGCATAATAAATTTTGTTTTTAGGATGTTGATTGACAGACAGCAATATGACTATATATATACTTCTCATATCTATACCAATTCACTTGTTGGGATGCTTAAATCAGTAGGTATTATTAAATCAAAATATTTCATTGCGAGAGAATCAACATCAATATTCCTTCGTTTTAAGGGATTTAAGTTATCCTTTTATGCTTTTCTATATAATTTAGGCTATCGAAAAATGGACGTTCTTATTTGTCAGACCGAATTAATGAAAACTCAACTTCTGCAGCATTTCCCTAGAATTTCAAAACGAACGAAAATAAAAGTGATCCCCAATCCAATAGAATTAAAAGGAAAATCAGAATTGGCAAATGAGCCTTTAGACGAAATCTTCGAACGCAATTGTATTGTTGCCGCAGGACGGCTTATTGCCCTTAAGGGTTATGATGTATTGATCGAAGCCTTTGAATTAAGTAAAAATGATAATCCTGAACTCAAATTAGTGATCTTAGGACGCGGACCATTGAAAGAAATGATCGAGAAGCAAGTTGAACAAAGTCTGTTTAAAAATGACATTTACATGTGTGGTCGTGTAAATAATGTTTATAAGTATTTTAAGAAGGCACGGATTTGTGTGGTCTCTTCTCGAGTTGAAGGCTTTCCAAATGTTTTATTACAAATGATGTCCCAAAATACAAATGTGGTCAGTACAACGTGTGCTGGAGGCATTGATACCATAAACGGTATCTTCACATGTGAACCAGGAAACGCCGGTGCCTTATCTTCGGCAATAAATCAATGTTTGAATAGCAACACTCGAAATAGAAGAAAAATATTTGATGAATTCTTAAATACACGTAGCTTAGAACAATTTTTAAATCAAGTTAGCGAAACCATCACCTAAATTTTAATGAAGAAGCTCATCAGAATATCAACCGTACCATCCTCTTTACGTACCCTATTAAAAGGGCAACTGAAGTTCATGAGTCATTATTTTGAGGTTATTGGAGTAGCAAGTGATGGTGAAGCTCTAAAGGAAGTCATGCAAAATGAAGGTGTGAAAACACATAGTATTGAAATGACTAGAACCATTTCACCATTTAAAGATCTTATCTCCACGATTAAATTATATCGTTTTCTAAAAAAAGAAAAACCATTTATTGTACATACACATACACCTAAAGCAGGTACCCTTGGTATGTTGGCCTCACGTCTTGCAGGTGTACCACATAGACTTCATACCATTGCTGGAATGCCATTGTTGGAGACCAAAGGTGCTAAAAGAATGCTTTTGGATAGTGTTGAGAAATTCACTTATAAAAATGCAACCTTAGTGCTTCCAAATTCCCTTGGACTTAAAAATATTGCCATAGAAAATAAATATGCCCCAAAGGATAAACTTAAAATTATTGGGAATGGTAGCTCGAATGGGATTGACGTGAAGCATTACGATTCGGAATTGATTTCCAAAGAGGAACGTGAACATTTGAAGTCAGAATTAAAGATTTCTAATACTGATATAGTTTTTATCTTCATTGGAAGAATGGTCAAGGATAAAGGTGTCAATGAATTAGTTGCTGCCTTTGATAAGCTATCCAAAATGCATAAGGGTTGCAAGCTAATACTCATGGGGCCGCGTGAAAATGCACTTGACCCATTAGATCCAGAAACAGAAACACTAATTATAAACAATACAAATATAATTGAGGTTGGACTGCAAAAAGATATCAGACCCTTTGTGGCAATTTCTTCGGTTTTGGTTCATCCAAGTTATCGTGAAGGATTTCCGAATGTTGTTCTTCAAGGAAGTTGTATGGGATTGCCTTGTATCGTCAGTGATATTAATGGTTGTAATGAAATCATTGAAAATGAATTCAATGGACTGATCGTTCCACCGAAAAACATTGAAGCATTAAAAAATGCTATGGAACGGATCCTAAAAGATCCAACTATAATAAATGAAATGGCAGAAAATTCACGCTCGAATATTGTGAAAAAGTATCAACAGGAATATATTTGGAAGGAACTCTTAACCTTATACCAAAGTTTGACTTAAAATGGCTGTATATAAGAACATATTCAAACCCATTTGTGATGTGATTTCAGCAATAATTGCCTTTGTTATTTTAAGTCCCATTTTCATTTTGGTAATGATCGTTCTCATGATTTCTAATCAGGGGAAACCCTTTTTTTTACAAGAACGACCAGGTAGGCATGAGAAAATTTTTAAGATTATAAAGTTCAAAACCATGAACGATAAAAAGGACGGTCACGGTATACTGCTTCCACCTGAAGCGCGTTTAACAAAAACAGGACTATTTATTAGAAAGTATTCTCTAGACGAAATTCCGCAACTTTTCAATGTGATCAAGGGTGATATGAGTGTTGTTGGTCCACGACCCTTATTAATTAGATATTTACCACGTTATAATGATTTCCAAAAACAAAGACATGATGTCAAGCCAGGAATTACAGGTTGGGCACAAGTTAATGGAAGAAATGCTTTAAGTTGGGAAAATAAATTTGAATTTGATGTACATTATGTTCATAATATGTCCTTTCTATTTGATCTAAAAATTTTACTTTTAACCGTTAAGAAAGTGTTTAAATCGGAAGGTATTTACGATAATGATAATGGGATCGTTCCTGATTTTCAAGGAACCGAGAAGCCTAATGAAACCAAATAAAATGAATCAAAATATACTATTTACCTGTGCTGGAAGAAGAAATTATTTAATAAATTATTTTAAGGAAGCACTTCATGGTAAAGGAAAAATATTTGCAGCCGATCAAGATCCAACTGCCCCTGCCTTAGTTGATGCCGACGTTGCCGTTGTGCTACCAAATATCAATGATCCTAGATATATGACAGAATTAGTAGATGCGATCAATGCTTATCAGATCACTGCAGTCATTTCATTGAATGACCTTGAATTACCCATTCTTGCCGCTAATAAAGAGCGGTTCGATTATACTGGAGCAAAATTAATTTTGTCTAGTCCAGAAGTCATTGATATTACCTTCGATAAGTGGAAAACGCATCAATTTTTGATTGAAAATGGTTTAAATTCACCGCAGTCCTTTATTTCATTCGACGACGTTAAGCAATGCCTTTCTGCGGGCACACTGAAATTTCCACTTGTCTTAAAACCACGCTGGGGAAGTGCCTCTATTGGAATTCATTTCGCAGAAGATCTTGAAGAGCTCGATTTAATTTATAGGCTTCAATTGCTTCAAATTCATAGGACAAACCCGTCCTTTGATAAAGATCATGCCATTATTATTCAAGAAAAATTAAATGGTATAGAATATGGTTTGGATGTGCTTAATGATTTTGAAGCGCATTATGTGGGTTCATTCGGACGTGAAAAATTGAGCATGCGCTCAGGAGAGACCGATAAAGCCATGTCTGTCATTATTCCAGAACTCTCTAACATTGGGCGAATACTTGGAGAAAACTTAAAGCATATTGGAACCATGGACTGTGATGTTTTTAAGTGTAAAGACAAATTTTATGTTCTTGAGCTAAATCCCAGATTTGGAGGCGGTTATCCTTTTTCACATGAAGCAGGTATTAATACTCCAGCAATATACATTGACTGGTTGAATAAATCTGAAAATATCGAGCATCATCTCAATTATGTTGATGGCATAGAATTTTCAAAATGTGATCGCCTTCTGAAGGCCGCCTCTAAAAGGTGATTTTTTGAGATTTTTTTGACCCTTGAATAAAATAGGTGTCTTCTGAAGGTAGTTTATAAATCGCTACGTTAGCTTCTGGCTGGGGATTTGCGAAGAGAAAGGAATAAACATATTTTTTTAAAAAGCCATGGGCTTCCGACCTGAGGTCAATTTTCTGTAGCTTTGAAACTTCTGGGACTTCAGCAATTTTTTCAATACTTGGTTGATGCTCATCCAAGTTATGACGCTTACCGCCTTTGGAGATAAACCTGAATTTCCTATACCATTCATTAACATGATTCTTTCGCAACCATAATTTGGTCAAAAAATAACGCTCTAATAAAAAGGCTATAAATTTTGCTTTAATGCTCTTAGAATCATAAAGTATATGGTATTCAAAATCGTAAACCAAATTTCCCCATTTGTGCTTATATTTAAAATCCCCTTTGGAGAAGTCAGAATAGGTGACCTTATTTTCAAAACACCAATCCAATAATTTTATGATCGAGGTCTTACCAATGCTAAACTTAAAATAGTCTGGATCAAAAACAGTAATGGTCTCAAAAAGAATATTATCAGCGTGAAAATTCAAAGTGACCCCAATAGGGTCCTCATCTTTATAGATCACTAATAGTGAAGCACGTTTCTCATTAATCATATGAAAAACCAATTCGGAATAATAGGCCCATTTTTGAGATTCTAAATGATGGTAATCGGTTTGTTTTTCAGCAAATCGGTTTGAAAGCAGGTGGTGAAATTGCTTAAAAAGTACATCAAAAGTGGCTTTATCGATGCTCTTATTATAAAACGTATATCGAATATTGAAACAAGTTTCAAGTCGGCGTTGATTTGACCTAAACTCACGGCGATTCTTACTACTAAACTGGCTTCTTATGTATTCTTCTGAAGACTTTAAGCCTTCTAAATTCATTAAAAATCCCTTGTACTGAAATACTTTCTTGACTTTTAATGAATTTCCGCTTGAGGTGGGATTTACTTCAAAATAACTGGGCACATCATAGATTAAAAAGGTTTTTCCCTTAAAGTCTGTAGCCGAAGAATTAAGTTCATAATAAACACCCTTAGTTAGGTTTTTACCAACATTGACAAAATACTTTGGAAATTTATTCTTCACAAAAGAAACATGACGAATACATTCTAAACTTTCATACGGCCTAGAACCGTTGAAGTGCTTTACCCAAATATCATTAAATCGTTTTGAAGTAAACGGATTATTCATTGTATTTTATTACACGATTCAAAAATATAATTTTATTTACGTTACATTCAATATTATCATAAAGATTTCGATTTATCAATGAATAATTTTCAACATCGTATAAATGTGCTTTTTATCGTCTTTATTAGAATTATACAACCCAGAATTATGATATTAGCCTTGTTATAAGTTAAAATTTGTCTTTTTTGTTTTTAAAAATCATCTTAAGACTTATAATCCCAATTCCCTCTATAGACAAAAAATTGTGGTAATTTAGTTACATTGCAATAGACCTATGAATTCAAAAATTTGGTTATCCTCACCTCATATGAGCGGCAAGGAGCAACATTTT
>JABDMU010000065.1 GCA_013001285.1 Flavobacteriaceae bacterium | reverse complement strand
TAGTGCCTTCAACCTGGCGCGAGATCGGAATAGGGGTTACGGGAAAATTTAATGAGATTTCTTTGGCTTACCAAGCCTACCTTTTTAACGGATTTGCTTCTGTGATCAATGACAAGGTATTAGGAGGTAGCAATGGCTTACGTAATGGACGTCAGAAAGGTGCAGAATCAACTATCAATTCACCAAATTTTTCAACTAAGATCGATTACTATGGTATTCCTGGATTACGACTTGGGATCTCTGGGTATTTCGGAAGAAGTCAAGCTGAAGATGAGGTAGATCAACTTGAAGGAACAGACGTCGGTATTTCAATGCTTGGACTCGATGCACGCTATCGCAACAAACGAATTTCAGCACGAGGTCAATACATTCATGCCTTGATAAAAGACGCCGATGCTTATAATGTGCGTTATGAAACTAATTTAGGATCTGAATTGAAAGGATGGTATGCTGAATTAGCGTATAATTTAATTCCTCTTGGGAAAGAACAACGGTTGGATGCGTTTCTGCGTTACGAAGCATACGACACCCATGCAGCTACCTTAGATGCAGGCATAGATCGAGATCTAAGTTATAACAGAGATGAATGGACCTTCGGATTGAGTTATCATGTGGCTCCTGGCGCTGTTGTAAAAGGAGATTATCAGATATTAGGTGATGCACAAAGCGAAGATTCAAAAGGTCAATTAAATTTCGGAATTGGTGTTTGGTTTTAAAAGGATAAAATGAAAATAATATTAAGCATATTTTTAATAGTGGTGGTTCATAATGGACTTCCCAAGCAAATTCAAAAAAAGGTAAATAAGGAAATAACAACTGTTTTTGAAGTTACCGATTTTGAATTGCAGCATAGATCTTTTGACCAAAGTGTGCTCAATACCTTGCCGGCTGAATTTGGTGAGCGTAATTTTTTTCAGATCAAAACAGGCGAACATAATATTGGCTATGCTTACATTGGCGTAGCTCCAAGTAAAACTGATCGATTTGATTATATGCTTTTGTTCGATACCGAACTTAATATTTTAAAGTCGAAGGTCTTAATATATAGAGAGGATCATGGTGGTGAAATTGGAAGTAAGCGATGGCTAAAACAATTCAATGGAAAAGGATTTAAGGATACAATGATCGTTCATGAAAATATTATGGCCATTTCTGGAGCTACCATTTCTGTGAATTCGATGACAAATGCTGTAAACAAGGTGCTGCAGTCGGTAAACATTTTATATTCAAAAGATCTTTTATGAAGTTAAACGGACTCATATATGAACTGCCAAAAGAATTAAAGCTGCTCATAGCTGCCTTTGTCATTGTCTTGAGTATCGGGTTTTATACGGGACTTCTATTTGTTGGTGAAACCACATCAAATAACCCTAGTGGTATTCAAGAACACTATTTGGGAAATGAGCAAGATGATTCGGCTACAATAATGAAATTTCGTAAAAGCGAACAAGAAATGCTGACATTGGTTCATAATCATATCCTTTCAATGTCGATCATCTTCTTCTTAACAGGCTTATTGCTAAGCATCACCTCCTTTAATATGAAATTAAAACTGTTCTTGATGATCGAACCATTTTTTTCGGTTCTTCTCACTTTTGGCGGTTTATTTTTTCTTTGGAAAGGCATTGCTTGGATGACCTATGTCGTTATGTTTTCAGGAACATTAATGACCTTGTCATTTGTATTTTCAACCATAATTATTTTTGTTCAGTTATTTCGAAAGCACAAAAAGTAAGCGTTAGGATGAAGCTCTTTTTATCCAGAATTTTTTTGAATTTAACTGCAATAATAAGAGCGTTCCCAAAAGGCTAAATCCAAAGAAGAGACCAATAACCAATGGACCAACTTTCCAATAAGATATCAAGCCGAACCAATCGCCTGAATTAAATAAAATATAAAAGGCCATTCCCGTGGCAATTAATTGTGCTATTAGGGCTTGTTTACTACCATCCATTAAGGAGGTAAAGGCATAGATGATCACTCCCAGAATTAAGCCATAGATCAATAGGTTAGTTACACCGATTTCGGCAAAATTATAATACATAAATAGGAGCAAGGCTGTTGTTGATATCAGTTGGAATAAGGACCAGGTTATCAATAATTTAGAAGATTTAATGCGATACTTTTTAAAATTAAAAGGGTCTTCGATTATTGGTCGTGGGAATCGTTCATTAACATCGGCTGGACGCCATCCCGTTGGCATAAACCAGATTTTAACTTTATCAGAGAAGCGCTGGGTATGCCAGGCGTCAAATGCGAGTCGGTAAAGATGCTGAAAATTAATAAGAAAGGGGTTCCATGTTTGTGCTGGTTTAAGAACACCATAAACTGGAGGCACGGTATCAAGTTCTTCTTGAAAAGTTCCAAAAAGTCGGTCCCAGACACAGAAAATCGCAGCTAGATTCTTATCGATGTATTCTTCATTTATAGCGTGATGAACGCGATGTTGAGAAGGCGTCACAATAATGTATTCAAGCCATCCTAATTTCCCTATATGTTGCGTGTGATACCAAAACTGAGCAAACAAATGCACTGGTGCTAAAAATGCGATGACCTTTGGAGGTACTCCTGCAATTGCTGCGGGAAAAAGTAAGATCGGGAAATAACCCAACAAATTAGAAATAGATTGTCTTAAGGCACATCCAAGATTAAATTCTTCACTACTATGATGAATGACATGTTGATTCCAAAAGAAGTTGATCTTATGACTTAAGCGATGGTTCCAATAACTACCAAAATCAAGAGTTATGAACCCAATGACATAAACCAGCCAGGTTGCTTGAACCTCAAAAATGGCTAAATGTTTTACCAAAAAAGGATATGAAACAATAACCAGAACAATACCTAAGGAGTCTTTTATAATATTGGTGAGACCAGAGCTCAAACTTGAGATGGTATCCATGATATAGTGCTTCTGATCCTTAATAAAATGACCATAAGCCATTTCAAGCATTACCAAAACAAGAAACGAGGGAATGGCATAAAGTAAGACCTTTGCGTAGGTTTCCATCTTATTGAGTTAAGATCTAAAAGTAGTGAAATCTTGGGATTTAAATAATTGTTACGAAAATTCTTATATCTCATTAGACTACTATTTAAGAGAAATTTACTTATGATTCTTTTATGATAGATAATGAAATGAATTGCGTACATTTGCATGCAATTAATCTCTAATTGCGATGACATCACATCTTAATAAAATAGTAGGTGAAGGCCTTACTTACGACGACGTACTTTTAGTTCCAGCTTTTTCTGAAGTTCTTCCACGTGACGTCAATATCAAATCGAAGTTTACTAAAAATATAACCTTAAATGTTCCTATAGCCTCTGCTGCTATGGATACAGTTACCGAAAGTAAAATGGCAATTGCCATGGCACAGGAAGGTGGTATAGGTGTGCTTCATAAAAATATGAGCATTGAACAGCAAGCAGCCAAGGTTCGTAAGGTTAAGCGTGCAGAAAGTGGCATGATCATCGATCCTGTTACCTTACCTTTAACTGCGATTGTTCTCGACGCCAAACAAAATATGTCGGAACATAAAATAGGAGGTATTCCTATAGTTGATGATGCAGGTATTTTAAAAGGTATTGTGACGAATCGTGACCTTAGATTTGAGAAAAATAACAACAGACCAATAACTGAAGTAATGACCAGTGAGAACCTGGTAACAGCTAAAAAAGGCACTTCTTTAATGGATGCGGAGGAAATATTGCAGGCCAATAAAATTGAAAAATTACCAGTTGTTGATGATCAAAATAAGTTAATCGGACTGATCACCTTTCGTGATATCACCAAATTGACTCAAAAGCCAATTGCGAATAAAGATAGTTTCGGAAGATTACGAGTAGCTGCGGCAATTGGTGTGACAGAAGATGCGATCAACCGAGCTGAAGCACTTGTAAAATCAAGTGTTGATGCTATTATTATTGATACCGCTCATGGCCATACCAAAGGTGTAGTGAGTGTTTTAAAAGAGATAAAATCGAAATTCCCTGATCTGGATGTTGTTGTGGGTAACATTGCAACGGCTGATGCCGCAAGATATTTGATAGAGGCAGGTGCCGATGCCGTTAAAGTTGGAATAGGACCAGGCTCTATTTGTACAACACGTGTGATTGCTGGAGTGGGCTATCCGCAATTATCGGCAGTAATGGAAGTAGCCAATGCTTTAAAAGGAACCGGTATTCCAGTAATTGCTGATGGAGGTATTCGTTATACAGGCGATATTCCAAAAGCAATTGCAGCAGGTGCAGATTCTGTGATGTTAGGTTCTCTACTTGCAGGGACAAATGAATCTCCTGGAGAAACTATTATTTATGAAGGTCGAAAGTTCAAGTCGTATCGTGGTATGGGTAGCGTTGAAGCCATGAAGCAAGGTAGCAAGGATCGTTATTTCCAAGATGTTGAAGATGATATCAAAAAGTTGGTTCCTGAAGGTATCGTTGGACGTGTGCCATATAAAGGTGAATTGTACGAAAGCATTCATCAATTTGTTGGTGGACTCAGAGCAGGAATGGGTTATTGTGGTGCTAAAGATATTGAGGCATTAAAGGCTAATGGACAATTCGTCAAGATCACATCTTCTGGAATTAGTGAAAGCCATCCGCATAATGTGATGATCACCAAAGAATCTCCAAATTATTCAAGACGTTAAATTCGTGTTTCAAACTTATGAGTGGAATTTATAATGTTTTCTGAAAGCAGACACTGTTTTCAACATGAAGATACGGACCATAATTAGGTCTTTTTAAATACCCATTTTTTATGTAAAGTTGAATGGCCTCCGGTTGTTTTTTGCCAGTTTCAAGTATGCAGGTTTTATAAGCTAATTCTTTTGCCCATAGTTCCAATTCGGTCAGGATACAGGTTGCATGACCTTGACCGCGATAATTTGGTAGAGTATACATACGTTTAACTTCCATGACCTCTGGTTCAAATTCCTTGATGGCACCGCATCCAACCGCTACTGAATCTTTATAAAGTACAATGGCATGTTTTATAGCATCGATCTTATTGTATTGATCATAAAAATCGTGATCATCTCCATCTCTGATCGCAAGATCAGCATCTAATAGTTTGACCAGATCTATAAAGTCTTGATTTTCTGAATTGGTTCGCACTAAATGGATCATAACTATCAATCAGAACCACTTCTTTTTCGAAATGATATAAATCGTAAATACTGTTATCAAAAGCATAACCCCTAAAAGAATAAAATACCCGTATTCAGTTTCCAGTTCAGGGATATTTTTAAAGTTCATACCATAAATACCAGCTAAAAAAGTAAGTGGAATAAATATTACCGAAAAAATAGTAAGGGTTTTCATCACCTCATTCAAACGATGGCCTTGTATACTGAATATGAGGTTAATCTTACTTTCTAATTCTTGTAGTTCAAAGTCAATATCTGTAATTAAATGATTGGCCTGCTCCTTTAATTCACCATAATATTTTGTATTCATATTTTGGATCTTGCAGTTTTCTAGTTTACCAATAGTATCGCGCAAACTTATAGCGGCCTTTTTAAAATTAAATAATTCCTGCTTTCGTTTTTCAACCTTCACTGTGAATTCCGGTGTTGGTTTGATTGTAGTTGAAGAAAGTTCGTCTGTTCTTAATTCTGAACCTTTGGTATAGGTGTCGTGGTAATTATCAATAATAGATTCGAGGATCATGTATAATAGATAATCAGCTTTTTTTGATCTAACAATTCCTTTATTATTCACAAGTCGTTCTCTGATCCAACCAAAATAATCACCCTTTTTTTCTTGAATACTCCAAACAAAATCTTGGGAAACGATAAAGAACATCTGTTCAGAGTCGAATGCTGTAGTTTCGGTTTTAAGAACTCGAATGGCAATAAATAAACTGTCATTTAAAGGAACAACCTTATTTGGGTGTTGCTCATCATGAAGTAATTTTAATAAGAAACTATCAAGTTCATTTTTGCTAATAATGGATTTCATTTCCGAATGGAAATTAAGACCGTAGGTATTTAACCAATGCACCGTATGACTTTCCGCAAATAGATCAATTTCTTCGATCGACTGAAATTTTATGATCTCATGAATGTCTTTCGAAAATTTTATTAAAGTGGTCTGACTAAGAAATTCTTGATTCATAAAATGAAATTAACCATGTGTTCAATGACCTAAGATACTAAATTGGTAGGCATTGTTTTAATTCGAATGATCATAGTTTTGAAATTTTTATCGAACGACTCACCCATTCCATAAGTCTTTCATTGTCAGATAGAATAGGATCTGGAATAGAATGATATGGCATTTTACCATGTTGTTTTCCACCAAGAGCCTCAAATTCAGAGCTTATAGCATCATCGGTCTTTAAAAAACTCTGACCTTTAGAATTGATCATTGCGAACATTTTTCCGTCATGGAATATACCATGACCACCAAACATTTTTTTAGAGGTTATGCCTTGTATAGCCTTTAATTTTTCTTCTAACAGCTCTGAAACTTTTTGCGATTCTGAAGTGTGCTTATCACCTTTTTGTCCCATAAATATTAAGATTATTAAGGAATGAAATCAATGGTTTCGTAATCCTTCGCAATATAATAGAATGGATAAGGTTCTTTATTATCAATTGTAATCATTGCTTTAACAGCAAAATGCTTAATTTCTCCAGGTGCTGGATCTTCAATCCCTAACTTCTTTGGAGAGATCGTAATGTCATCACCCGCGAGTGCAGCTTGAGTTTGAGCTGTGACATCCATACATTTTTCTTTAATGCCATAAATGGCATGCTCGATGTTGATTGAAATATTAGTTGGCATGATTTATTTTTTATTAAATATAGAAAAATTCAAAGCAAGTAGATCTTGAGCTTATCCAAACTTACGTAAAACAATTTCATTATAGCAAATGAATGGCTCCAAAGATGATAACTGGGATCATCGCAACTAAGCTAATCACAAGATATTTGAGTGAATTTTTTACACTTTTGAACTTATGGTTTATGATACCGCTTTCAACATATATCTGCTCACCTAATTGTTTGTAAAGCCTGGATTCATCACTGCAAACATCCATTAATTCTTTGGAATAATTCGTCATATCACCAAATTCATTAACGATATCACCAAAGAAAAAAACGTTATTGGAATGTTTAGATTCAATTCTTGGAATAAAACATTTTACTGCAAAATAAATAGAGGTTAAAACAAAGATGATCCAAATGACCACGAAAAAAGTGAACGGCCAGCAATTACTAAAAATGTCTTCAAATGCTTCAATGCGATCTATGAAGAAACCAAGAATTAAGCCATGAAACGAGAAAATAAGACCAGCCTTTAATTCTGAAGCCCTGATCAAGCGTTCAAGTCGTTCAATTTGTTCCCAATAATTTACAGGATCCAGTTTCATATTTATTTTAATTTCTCCTTAAAAAATGAGATCGTTCGTTCCCAGGCCAATGCTGCTGCTTTTTTATCGAAGCGCGGTGTTGAGTTATTATGAAAGCCGTGCTTTACATCGGGATAAATGAAAGCCTGATAATCGACATTGTTGGCCTTCAGCGCTTCTTCATAAGCTGGCCAACCCGCATTAACCCGTTCGTCAAGAGCAGCATATTGAAGCATTAAAGAGGCCTTGATCTGTGCAGTTTCTCCTTCCGAAGGTTGTCCGCCATAAAAAGGAACTGCCGCCTTTAATTCAGGCAATCTAACAGCCATCATATTGGAGATCCATCCACCAAAACAAAATCCTACTACGCCAATTTTACCGTTGCAATTTTTATGATTTTTCAAATAATTAAATGCGGCGATAAAATCTTCTAACATTTCATTACGATCGCGCTGTCTTTGCATAGTACGTCCGTCATCATCATTACCGGGATAGCCACCTAGCGGCCATAAGGCATCCGGAGCAATTGAAATAAATCCTTCAACAGCAGCGCGACGGCCAACATCCTCAATATAAGGATTCAAACCTCTATTTTCATGAACCACCACTATGCCTGGCAGCTTAGTTTTAGTATCATTGGGAAATGATAACAGACCTCTGATCTCACCGCCTCCTTTTGGTGAGTCATATATTATATATTCTGACTTTAATCTAGGATCATCTTGCTTCACTAAAATAGAATCGGCGTAGTTGGGCAATACCGAACTCAATAATGTAGGCACTGTAATACCACCTATGGCATATAATGACAATTTTTCAACGAATTGTCTTCGGTCTAATTTATTATGAGCATAATCATCATACAGATCAAATACTTCTGGATTGATCTCTTCTTTTTTTAATTTCTTCATCGTTTCAGAATTTTAAAACATAGTAGGGAAGAACGGAGAATTTAAAGATAACAAATCCCGCTCAAACTTATATTACATTTTTAACTATTAAGGAAATACGTTGAGCCACCAACCGCAATAATTAGGGCGTAGATCAAACTCGTGAGCAGCAAATACTTCGAAGAAGGCGTGTTCTCTTCGTTGCCAAAAAAAGCGTAAAAAAGAAAACGTAATAGGTAAAGTATAGCCGCACCGATCAATCCAAATATCGATGCTCTTTTTATTAAATTTTGAACCAAGTTAGCCTTCAACTCTAGTAATTTTTCTTCCGATCCATTAAACGTAAACCCAGCAAGGAAAAAGACCGATAGCAGAACGCAAAAAATAAGTATGTTATCAATAAGCTTCATAATGGAAATTTAAGAGTCAATTGTAATTCGCTTTTCATCTATATTATAGTAGGCAATAATCCGATTTATTTTATTCTTCTTCACATAATGCCATTCTGTGACTTCCAATTCAAAATCGGGTTGAACGGCTTTATATTGAATACAGGCCTTGGAATTATTATAAAGCGCATCACTAATTTCAAATTTATGTCCGAGAAATTTATCCTTATTTTCAGTTACGAGATCCAAATAATTTTGTTTGCCAGAGATCGTTCCATACGGACTGGTATGTTTAAAATCATCAGAAATTGGTAAATTCATAAAATCTCCAGTTTCCCATTTGCTAAACCAAAGTCCGACCAGTTCTTTTATTGACATAAAGGTGCTTTTTTTTGAATTGATGCTTTCTAAAGTACAAAAAATCTATTCAGTTTTAATTATACCAAACAGCGTAGCGTTTTCGTCTTAATTCAAGGGCTAATTGTTCTTCCATTTTTAGGGCCGCTTCCCTATTCGGTAACGGATCTATATGATTATAAAGGCTGGGACGTAGGTATAGTCCGTACTTTTCAACAATATTCGAGGAAATTTTATGTCCTTTTTTGTTTCGGTGCCCCGTTTTGTGTTGTGCAAAGCGTTCCCTGGGCGTTTTGCTGGTCATTCCAACATATAAACATTGTAAAGCGCCATTAAATTGAGGATTTGCTAATCTGAACTTAGTGTTTTCATTGAACACGCGTTTGGATAATTCTACAACATATATGCGGTATTCTGTTCGAGGCATTAATTTTGATTTGTTTTATTCTTCGGCTGAAACACTTGTCTTACCCAGGATAAAGCTATACTTCCACCAACAGCCATAATGGCTGCAATTAAATTGAAGAACATATCTGTAGGATCGAATACGCGATGTGGAATTAGGAGTTGAAGGCTTTCGTCTATAACGCCACAAAAGCCAGTTAATAGAATAGCATATAAAGGTGGTGAAAACACTTTTTTACCATTCAACTTACGTTCTTTTAAGGCTTCAAAAAAGAAAATTGCGAGCACACCAAATTCAAATAAATGACTGCGTTCTAGCATGGTCATACGTAAACCAACCATATAATAAACAGCAATCAAACCGATCCAAACCACGATTTCAGAATAATTAATGCGTTTTAAAAAAGCATGAGTGATAATCGTTATGGCAACAAGGAGCATTCCAATTACAAAGCCAATTGCTATAAGATCCTGATCGTGTAATTGAGAGCTAAAGATTCCTGAAAGCCAAAGATTTAAAAAAATGGCCGCCAAGGCAATGGATGCAAATATCCATAGCTTTTTTTCTTTTTTTGAAGTAATAATTACTGCCATTAGGCTCTTATTATTCTATTTGTCAGACCAGATCGCAAGTTCGTTTCCTGTTGGATCCATAAAATGGAATCGTCTGCCACCAGGAAAAGAGAAAATGGCCTTTGATATCTTACCCTTTTGTTCGACGATGGCTTTTTGAATGGAATCAAGATCTTTATGATAAAGAACAACCAAGGCGCCATTTATTATGGGGTCATTAGATTGTTCGAAGCCACCAAAAAGTCCGCTATCAGTAAAGGCCGTATAAGTTGGACCATAATCGGTAAAGACCCAGCCGAAGCACTTTGAATAAAAAGACTTAATGGCTTGAATATCTTTAGCTTTAAATTCGACGTAATTAATGTGATTGCTTTTGAGTTCCATTTTAAATTTATCAGGCTTTTTAGTTTTTTAAGATTCGCATCTCAATGATTCTCACGTCTTCAATGGGTCTGTTAAATACACCTGTTGGCACAGCAGCAATGGCATCAACATGGTCAATACCTTGTACAACTTCACCAAATACGGTATAATTTTGATCGAGATGTGGGGTTCCACCAATAGTTTTATAGACTTTTCGATGCGCATCAGGGATCACATAATAATCAAAATTAGAATAGGCTCTAGCTATAAAATTTAGACTATCGTTGAGTTGGATAAAACGTTGTCGATCTTGATCATCTCTAGCCTTTTGAATAGCATCTAAAAGGGATTTGTTATTTGGGTCATTTCTAGCATAATGTCGGGCCAGACTTTCATTGATACGTCTTTCATTTCGATCAATTAGGCTATCGTTCAGCACTTTTCCCTGAACTATATAAAATTGAATAGCACTAGAGGCACGTTTCAAATTTCCATCACGTGCTGCGGCAAGAACGCCTTTTTTATGAAAGAGATTTGGTCTGAATTCAGCATCGATTTTATAATCAAGTCCTCCAAAACCAATGGTATCTTCAGGTTTTGCAAATTTAGAATCGGGATCACCTGCTTGTATCATAAATTGGCCAATAACACGATGAAACAACAAACTATCATAGGTTCGCTCTTGAACAAGTTTAATAAAGTTGTCACGATGTAATGGTGTTTCATTGTACAGTTCGATAATTATACTGCCTTTTGTTGTGAGCATTTCAATTGAAGTTCTTGCTTCAGCATTGGCAGCTATCGGAGGGCTAATTGATTTGCAACTCGAAATATAAATGACTATGAGTAAGGTAAGCGTTAATTTAAATTGAGTTCTCATAATTATAATTTTGCTTCAATCCGTTTAATAGTTTTCCAGTTTCGAGTTGTAATGTCTTTACCATAAAATTTTTCTAAGGTATTCATAGCTTTTGGAGTTTGAAATACAGAAAGGTCTAATACGCTGCTAATAATTTCGTTTTCTGCATGTAAAATTTGATATGCGTTATCTTTAGTTTGCCATGGTAATTCAAGGTTAACAGTATTTCCAGCTCGAATAAAAGAAACATAGAGCCTGATGTCCTTATTAACGGCAATGACTTTAAACGGATCCTTTTCTATCAAATTCAAAATAGCATCTTTAGTCCTTATTAGTGTAGGAACTGAGAAACCAAAAGATCTTTCTAATTGTTTGGCTATTTGTGTTTCTAATTTGTCAATATTTTCTTCTGAACTTTCAAAAATAATATTCCCAGAATTAAGTAGAGTGATCACATTATCAAACTTCATTTTTTGAAGTACTTCCTTGAGTTCAGCCATAGGTACTTTATGATGACCACCCACATTGATACCTCTTAAAAATGCAACGTACTTTTGTTTTTTACCAAGCATTTATACGTGTTGATCAATGAGAATGGCATTGCCATCAGGATCAAGTATGACGAAGCTTGCAGGGCCAGACGTGTCTTCATCAGCTTCGGTTACAAACTTAAAACCCTTCGATTTTAAATCCTTTTGAATGGCTCTTACGTCATCAAAGTTTTCAACTAATTGAGCATCTGTATCCCAACCTGGATTAAAGGTTAGAATATTATTATCGAACATATCTTGGAATAATCCGACAAGAGAACTTTCGTTTTTCATGATGAGGTAATTTCGTTCGAGGTCACCGGCAAATACCTTAAAGCCAAGATTTTCATAGAATGCTTTTGAGGCTTTAATGTCTTTGACACTAAGACTTATTGAAAATGCACCTAATTTCATATGTGTTTTTTGTTTAGAAATTAGCTTAAAGATACGAATATAGAATCAAAGATGTAAGGTGAACTTCGAAACTGATGCTATTGAAAAAATGCAAATAATCTGAAATGTTTACCAGTCATCATTCACAATTTCTAGCTCAGAATCTTTTTGCCAGATATAATACAAACTTACTGGAATATAAAAGATTATAAGGATCCAGACCCATTCAGATTTTATGGGTTTGATTATATTTTTAAAGGAAAGTACTCTGTAAATCAGGATGATCATTGCAATAACGTTGAATCCAAAAAGACTATACATGAGTACATCATAATATGCCGAATTTGTATCAAACCAGATCAAATCCTTAAGGATCCAATGACTGAGAAAGTAATATACTAAAATCAGTTGTGGAATGGTAAGCACTATTTTTAAAGCATTTTTCATCTGTATTGTTATAAGGATTCGGGAAGAAATTCCAATAAAACAATCTTGTTTGAAGCAAAACTAATATAGTAATTGACTGGAAAACAACAGAATAAATTGGATTTAAGACCAATTTATTCGATAAATTAATAAAATAATAAAAGTACTTTGTATTTCAAAGTAAAAAATAATAACTTTACAGTTACAATTATTGACTTCATAAATCATGAAAAACTTTGTCGAAAGCAGATCTATTGTACGAAAGATCTGGGGGAAAAGCGATACTATTTTGTTCATTTTTGCAGGCGCCTCTGCAGAATTTGCACTGAATAAAGCTGTTGATTGGCTATACTTTACCGGAAAACTGCCTTCTGATCCTTTGGGACGTTTATTTTCAACTGTAAGTTATGCCAGACGTATTGTATTTGCATCTGAAAGCGAGGCGTTCAAAGCCATTGATACGATGACCCAAATTCATACCACTGTTGAAAAGAAACGCGGTGCATCTATTCCAGATTGGGCGTATCGTGACGTGCTTTTTATGCTCATCTATTATTCTATATCAGCTTATGAGCTTCTCGAAAAACCATTGACTTTAGAAGACAAAGAAGAAGTGTATGATGTATTCTATCGCGTGGGCATGCGCATGGGGTTAAAGGATTTGCCATTATCCTATAAAGCTTGGATTCCTGTAAGGCAATTTCACTTAGAACAGGACCTTCAAATGAGTGCACACACTTCAGACCTCTTTAAACAGTATAGAGAGCATCTTGGGTATTTGCGATTTAAAGTGCTACTGGAAGCTCAGAAATTAGTGCTCCCTTATCATGTTAGAACACTTCTAAACTTTAATAGATTTTCAATTTTGAAACCTTCGGTTTTCATTTATAAGGTTGGAAGAAACATTAAATTGGATAGGCTGATAAAAAAACTACTACTGCCATCAGATTATAAAGCTCAGATCAGAGCACTAGATATCTCAAAGCCATAATATCTTTTATTCTGAAGTTGATTAGCACCCTAAAAGTCCGAATGATACAACAAACTCTTGATCGACCTTTTCGCCTTTCGAATTTTCAGCAGGTATCCATTGTCCAGGTGTTTTAGAGATCAGTTCGATCATCTTTGCATCTACTTCAGGAAAATTTGATGATCTGTCTAAGCTTACATTTTCGATAGTGCCGTTTTTGGTCACCGTAAAATATAACTTCGCAGGTCTGAAATCATTCGGATCCACATCACGTCTGCTTTCTTTACTGCTTTCTCTAAGAAAGGTCATCAGCGCTTCTTTGCCATCTGTATATTCGGCTTGTTTTTCTGGAACTATAGTTATGTAAGGCGTCCAATGCTCTTCCTTCAGTTCGCCACTGGTTACATTAGCGTAGATTTGATATTCGGCCCAGATCAATAAATTGGCTGAATAACCAAGCGACTGCAATAACTCCAACTGTGCCGGATTGAATTCGTCGGTGTTTTTAATTTCAATAGTATTCGTGGCTTCGTCATTTTCAAAGAGGCTGACTTTGAGAATATCATAGGAAACGATACGATTAGAATGCTCTTCACCAATGATATCTCCAAAGGCTCTTAAATTATCAATATCCGACTTCGTCATTGTATAGAATCGTGATCCAATATCGTAGATAAAATCTGAAAAGACCTTTACATTTTGTACGTCTTCAGGCTCTTCCTCTGAGACTATGGTTTCTGTATTCATGGAAGTCTCTAAAGGTTCAGAACTAAAATCGATCTTATTAATAAGTGCAATGGCTGTTAAACTAACTGCGATTAGTACAGTACTGAAAATTAAAATTTGCTTTTTCATATCTGCTAATTTATTGATTAATGATACTCAAATGTATTGTGAATTGCCTGAGATATGCGTTTTCAAATGTAAAATAATGTAAATTTTGTGTAAATCATTATTAATTGTCCCAGATTCCAATAGTTTTGTATCATGGGCTTTATTAATTTTAAAATACTCGGAATCAGCATTTTTGTGTTAATTCTGTTTTTTCTGAGCAGTTTTAATTCAAAACCTGCACAGGAAAGGGAAATAGAAGTCGTCTTACGCATGATTGGACATGAGGTTCTGCTTAGTTCAAAAGACAGCACATCACGTGTTCTACCCATATTAAAAGAAGGAGATCGCTATCGCATTCAGTTTGAATCGGCGTTTGAATTCGTGCCGGAGGATTTGGTGACTACCATAGATAAGGTGGTCAAGGAAACACAATTGGCCGAAAGTTATATTGTAGAGGTTGAAGCCTGTGATTCTAATGAAGTGATCTACAGTTTTAAAATGGAAGCTGTGGCCAAATCTGATATTATTCCTTGTCGCTCGAGAGTTCAGGAAATGGCCTGTTATAGTTTATTGTTTACCTTCATGGAACCAATCCCAATGGAACCAGAACGGAATATTTGGAATTATCTGTTTATGGGATTGCTGCTTTTGGTTGTAATCTTAGGTTTTGTTTTTCTTCGGAAAAAACGAACCCGATATGCAACTGATCCGAATTTGATTAAATTAGGCAAATACCGCTTTGATAAGCGCAATGCTGAACTCATCATTGAAGAGCAACGTATAGAATTGACCAGTAAGGAAGCAGACTTACTGCTTTTACTTTATAATACAGCGAATAAAACCGTTGAGCGCGATGTGATTTTAAATAGGGTTTGGGGTGACGAAGGCGATTATATTGGAAGAACTTTGGATGTGTTCATTTCAAAACTCCGCAAGAAACTTGAGTTTGATGCCAAGGTGAAAATTGTGAATATTCGTGGTGTTGGTTATAAACTAGTTATGGATAAGTGAATCTTGGTTAACGCTTATTTTTCTAATTCTTTGGTTATCAATTCTAATATTTTCTCTATGGTATTAATGGTGCCATCTATCCGAATTTTTCCACCACCAAAATTATCTCTATTGATCTTTAAAATATTTCGTTCCAAAGACTCTTCAGTAAATAATTTTGTATCCTTCATGATAACAAAATTCTTAAATTTCATGTCTTTGGCTTCTATTCTTAATATTGGAACCCATTCATTTTTAAAAGTTTCTTCAATATCGCCAATAGCCTTGATGGCTTTATTCGCTTCATCGTCATAATAGCTGCCCAATAAAAAGCGTAGTTGTTTATTGCGAACTTGATCTAATCCTTTCGATTTTAAAACTTCATAAGCATTTGTAAGGGGTTGAAATCTATCAAATTGAATCACTGCTCCAAGCCAATACTTCAAACTATCTTGATCTTGAGCTGTCCAATTGCTTTCTAAAATCTTATTTGATGACCATATAGCGTTTTCAAAATTAGAACTTATAGTTTCCAGAGAAAATTTGTCATTGATCAGATTTGTTCTTACTTGAGTTAATATTTCTACTTCAAAGGCGTGACTTTTACGCGATTCATTCCAATTATTAATCTGTAATGCAATTAGAATACCAATAACCACAAGTATAATTTCACCAATGGCATAAAAAAGGTACTTAGTGAGTTTATTGTCTTTTATCATATTATGACGAAGTTTTCGGAAAAATTTGATCATCAGTTCTTAAGATATTGACCTAATATTGATTTCGCGTTTTCAGCAGATTGTATCAAATCTTCCATTTGAGACTCTAGAAAACCAGCAATGACGGCCACTCTTACACATAGTGATTTAAATTCATTTTTCTTCTCAAATATTTTCTGCATGAACGCTGTATTTCCCTGGAATGGACGATAGTTTTTGCTGGAAAAAAGAGAATTGGTTTCAGAAAAAGTAGTGGCCGTGAACTTTCTTGCCTCAGATGTTGTCTGTGTAGGATACTCACTAAAATTGCTAGCAGTTTGTTCAAGATTGCTGTAATGTTTGAACAGTGTAGTAACAACATTCTCGTTTGTGATCAATTTTAGCTCTCCTGATTGAACTAATTGCGTCCATGTAACGGGTTTATTGTACCATGGTCCAGCACGACTAATAAAAGAGAAATTGCGCCAAAAAGAGGCCGTATCTTTAATTACGGGGTTGGGCTCATTAAAAATTTCAAGAAGTGCAATAACCGAATGTCTCTGGTAATTGAAATCCTCTTTTAAATTGTTATAGTTGTTAATTTCATCATCTAGTTCTTCAATTAGCCGTGTTATATATTGTTTTTCGGTGGCCTTATTATCAATTTCGATATTCCAATTATTAACACCTAAAGCAATAAGTATCCCTATAACCACAAGAAGTATTTCACCAATAGCATAAAGCAAATACTTTGAAAATTTATTTTGAGAAAGCAGTTTTTCTCGAAGTCGTCTAAAAAAGATGATCATTTTATTGCTTTTAAAGCAAATTAAGGTTTTGGAAGTTGTTGAGGTTGATAAGCAATCAGAATATAAATATATTAAAAAGTTACATGATGCGATCTATATATGTTATTTAAAGGTTCTAGCTTCCGATTTGAAATTTGAAAAGTAAATAAACTTTAAATAATTGCCTCTAAGGATACTTTGAATTAATCGGTGTCTATTTTTTCTTGAACAAGAAGTGATTTGAGCAGTTGCCCAATTTCATAATTCCTTTGAACGTTAACAAAGTTTTGAGCGCCTGGTCCAACTGCAAAAAGTGGTACAACAGCTGCAGTATGAGATTTTGTCGACCATCGTATTTGTAAGTTTGGGTAATTTCCAAAATCGGATGCTGCTGCCAAACCTCCGGTTTCGTGATCAGAAGTAAACACCACTAAAGTTTCGCCATTTGTTTTTGCAAAGTCCAAAACAAGTGCAAGTGTTTCTTGAATCGATTTTAATCCGTTAATGACACGTTCAGAATCATTTTCATGAGAAGCCGAATCCAACTCTTCGCATTCCACTAATAAAGCGAATGGTTTATTCTGAGCACCCATATATTTAAGGGCTACTTCAGTTAGTTTTGGAAGATTGGGTGTTGAATTGAGGTCTTGGATCTCATCTTCCTCAAAAATAACGGCTACAGGTTGGTTATATTTATTTCCATCTGGAAGTTTCAGATCTTTGCCAAGAAGGAAAAATCGCTTTTTTAATATCGCAATAGATTCGTCAACTTCCGGGACATCATCTTCACCAACGTCTTCGAGTTCCCCAAAAATAAGATCAAGCTCACTCGATGCGATCTGCGTTAATATATCTCTGGCGTCATCTTCATTTCTTGTGTGAGCAACAAATGCAGCTGGCGTACCGTCCCAGATATAGGAATCTGTTACAATTCCAGTACTATAGTTTAATGCCGAAGCTTCCTCAAAGAGGTTAGTTAAAACCTTACCCTCTTTATCAATGCCAATATGACCAAAATTTGTAGAAACGCCAGTGGCCATAGCGGTTGCTGAAGCTTCTGAATCTGTGATAGAACCATAAATCGAACGTGGATCATGCCAACCTCTAACATCAAAATCTTCCCAGATGGTAGGCGAATTTTCTGGACGTTGGGTTTGAATGGCAAGAGATAAATGTCCGAACCCCATGCCGTCAACTATAAAAATAATGATGTTCTTTGGATGTTCACCTTGATATGAAGGAATTTCATTCGTGATAGTATTCGGAGTAAATTCAATATCTGAAGAGGTAAATGACAGGTTAACTTTAAATAGATAGATGAATGCAAAAAGCAGTACTATAAGGATAGCGGTTGTAAGCAGACTTGTTTTTTTCCATGCTTTCATTCGGAAAAATAAATTGAAAAAAGGGTGGTTTTATAAGCTGTCATTAAATTACGATTAATAAAATTAAAAGCATATAAAATATGCTTGATCTTTTTTTTTCATTAATCGTTAATGGAAAGGTAACTCTTAAAAATCGCTGTCCAATCGTCATCATTATAAGCATCTGACTCAAGACCATGGCGTACGATAATTGTATTACTTTCTGGAGACAGATATAGGAATTGCCCAAACCTTCCATTTCCAAAAATGTCATAGTTTGTTGAATCTTTTATCGCTGTCCACCACATGTGCGAATAGCCCCATTTTTGTCCATTGTTAAAACTTAGGGTGATATTGGATTTGGTCGATGTTTCGATCCAATTTTGTTGTACTATGGTTTTCCCATTCCACTGGCCATTATTGAGTAAAAGTCTTCCTAATTTTGAAAGGTCAATTGGTCGGGCATTGAAGCCGCTTTCCATTTTTTCAAACCCTGTTTCGTCAGTGCTCCAGCTGGCATCATAAGTTGTCCCAATTTGTTGCCAAAGTTTTGATTGCATGAACTGACTTACTGTTTGGTCCGTAGCGCGTTCCAGGATAAGTCCAATAAGGATTGCATTGTAATTGTTGTATTTGAATTCTGTGTTGGCCTTTGCCTCAATTTTGGAATGTTTTACAACCATTTTTCTCAGATCTGTATGATAATATGTTAAGGGGTCATCGCAATTAACAAACGGAAACTTCACATTATCATCATAAGCAAGTCCGGACATCATTTTTAATAAATGGGACACGGTAATTTCTGAAAATCCTGAATCTTGGTCGATCAATTCAGGAATATATTTGGTAATAGGATCATCTTCACTATTTATTTTTCCTTCCTGAATGGCGATACCTACTAAAATTGAAAGTATCGATTTTGAAACCGAAAATGAGGTTTGCAAGTCAGTTTTTAGATGGCCTTCAGCATAATGTTCATACAAAAGGGTGTCATTTCTGATCACCAGAAAGGCATAGGTCTGACTTTCACACCAAAAATTTTCTAAAGAAACAATTCCTGGAATGGACTCAAACTGGCTGATAAATGCTTCTTTTTGAACTGAAGAACCGTCATAGAAATTAAACGGAATTTCCGACTTTTCGATGGTGTTGAATTTGAATTTTTTGAAATCGTCGTAATCGGCATCTTGCCAAGTAAATACACGAAAAACGTACAGAGGTGACCAATAGATAATAAAACTGGCGATCAGGATTAAGATCAATATGATAAAATATTTGATCTCTTTTTTCATGTGGTGGTTTATTTAAAGATAAAATATTGAATGAATTGTTACATTCTAAAAATTGTGATCTTTAAAAAATTGGTTGTTTACTTCTTCCAAACTGGGTTTTCATTTCTTCCAGAGGTATTTGTTAATTGAACCCTTTCCTTGGTTATGATATTTATTTTATAAAGATTATAATTCCCTTTACTGCCCGCCGTATACACCAACCACAGCCCATCAGGGGACCAATCTGGAG
>JABDMU010000079.1 GCA_013001285.1 Flavobacteriaceae bacterium | reverse complement strand
CCAATATACTCTAGCTGCCTACCCTCTAACAATCGTACGTGCCGCACTCAAACGTTAGTATACATGACATTGCACCGTATAGAGTTTACCTGATTTCACTACAGCCTTACCTGTACATTCTTTCTGTTGCACTTTTCCTAACCTCACGGTCGGTGGCCATTAACCACTATGCTGCACTATGGTGTTCGGACTTTCCTCCACCGTGACGAATCACAGCAGCGATAAGGCGATCTGCTTAAGCGCAAAAGTACATAAATTGTTAATAACTCCTTCCAAATATGAAAGGGATAATTCCTATTTTTAAGTTGAATTTTTAACTTTGTTGTTCATTCGTTTTCAATGGAACATTTCATAGTCTCAGCCAGAAAATACAGACCGCAGTCCTTTAAGGATGTTGTGGGGCAACAGGCTATTACAAATACACTTACAAATGCCATTGAAAACAATCATTTAGCGCAGGCACTCCTATTCACTGGGCCACGCGGTGTGGGTAAAACCACCTGTGCTCGTATACTGGCCAAAATGATCAATCAGGATGAACAAGAACGACCAGATGAAGACTTTGCTTTCAATATATTTGAATTAGATGCCGCTTCAAACAATTCGGTTGATGATATTAGAAATCTCACCGATCAAGTGCGCATTCCACCTCAGGTTGGAAAATACAAAGTCTATATCATTGATGAGGTGCATATGTTATCACAATCGGCTTTTAATGCCTTTTTAAAGACTCTTGAGGAACCACCAAAGCATTGTATCTTTATTTTAGCAACAACTGAAAAGCATAAGATCATTCCAACAATTCTTTCGAGATGTCAAATATTTGATTTTAAGAGAATTACAGTAGGTGATGCGAAAGAATACTTAAAGCATATAGCAGAACAACAAGGGGTTACAGCCGAAGATGATGCTTTACATATTATTGCTCAAAAAGCGGATGGTGCCATGCGAGACGCTTTATCTATTTTTGATCGCGTTGTGAGCTTTTCAGGAAAAAAATTAACCCGTCAGGCTGTCACCGAAAATTTAAATGTTCTCGACTACGATACCTATTTTAAAAGTACTGATCTTATACTAGAGAACGCGATTCCTCAATTACTGTTACAATTCAATGAGACCATTGCTAAAGGTTTTGATGGTCATCATTTTATCACTGGTCTTGCTTCGCATTTCAGAGACTTATTGGTTTGTAAAACACCTGAAACCATCGATCTGTTAGAAGTTGGAGAGCAAACCAAAGAGAAATATTTGAATCAATCTAAGGCAACTTCGCAAGAGTTTCTAATAAAGGCCATAGGCCTAGCCAATGATTGCGATCTGAAATATAAGACAAGTAAGAACCAAAGATTACTTGTTGAATTATGCCTTATGGAACTAGCCTCACTCACCTTTGAAGGCGAAAAAAAAAACAATAAGCACTTCTTAATTCCTGCCTCCTACTTTAGGAAAAAAGGCATTACTCCTATAAAAGTTGAATTACCTCATAAAACAGTCAATTTAAAAGAGGTTCCAGTTGTTATTGAGTCTGAGGCGAGCCAAACTGAGCCCGAACCAGAAGAAATCACTACTGAAGCCATTTCACCAGAAATAGAAGTTGCTACAAAAATAGCCGAAAAGCGTCCGAAGATCATCATGAACGCTAAAAAGCCTTCTTCAGGTCTATCGCTCAGCAGTATTAAAAAGAAGCGCGA
Source organism: Flavobacteriaceae bacterium (assembly GCA_013001285.1). Taxonomy (GTDB): domain Bacteria; phylum Bacteroidota; class Bacteroidia; order Flavobacteriales; family Flavobacteriaceae; genus JABDMU01. The sequence goes on along the minus strand of JABDMU010000079.1, from coordinate 12,921 downwards.
ACATGAAATTAGACAAATGGAGGTCATTCTTGATGAAGAAGAATTACCTACAGAATCGTTTTCGCAGGAGGCACTGACCAAGGTTTGGAATAAATATGTTGGAAAGGTTGAAAATAAAGGAAAATACAACTTGGCTTCAATCTTAAGAATTGATCAACCAAAATTAGAGGATACTACAATACATCTTGAATTCCCGAATTCGACGAACAAGGTTGAATTAGAGCGTCAAAAAACAGACTTATTAAGGTATTTACGTACTCAATTGAATAATTTTGACATCAAGCTTTCGATTTCAGTCAATGAAACCTTAGAGAAACAGTATGCGTATACACCTCAAGAAAAATATCAAAAGCTAAAAGAGAAAAACGAGAATATCGATCTTCTTCGCAAAACTTTCGATCTCGATTTATAATATGCTTGGACTTAAATTACCAACAGATCCTCGATGGGTCAATATAGTAGAAAAAAATATAGAAGACATTCTTACTGACCACGCTTTTTGTGAGCAGAAGGCGGCCAGTACAGCAATTTCTTTGATCGTGAGCTTCCCAGAATATTCTGAGCTTGTTACGGAAATGACGGCTTTGGTTAAGGAAGAGATAAGTCATTTCAAGATGGTACATGATAGGATCCTTGAGCGCGGCTGGACTTTAGGTCAGGATCGCAAGGATGATTACGTAGTTCAATTACTCAAATTTTTTCCAAAAGGAGGCAGTAGAACGACACAATTAGTGCATCGTTTACTTTATGCCGCCCTTATTGAAGCCAGAAGTTGTGAGCGCTTCAGATTGCTTTCCGAAGAATTAAAAGATAAAGATCTTGCAGAATTCTATAGAAAACTAATGGTGAGTGAAGCTAACCATTATACCATGTTCCTGGGCTTTGCCAGATCATATGGTAATAGAAAAGAGGTTGATGAAAAGTGGCAACAACTACTTGATTACGAAGCTGAAATCATGAAAGATCTGAGTAAAAAGAAAACCATTCATGGTTAGAACATCTTAACGCCAATACCCAATTGAATGTTGGTATTGATCGCTTCCAAATTAGTTTCGTCGTCAAAAATATTTGTGAAACCGTAAGTATAACGTGCATCTACAAAGAATTTATCTGATAATCTTACTTCTATTCCAGCAACTCCAGAAAATACAATATTGCGATAACCATCTTCAAAACTCCATGTTTTTAATCCAATTTGAGGGCCGGCACCAACAACCACATCATTTCCGAAATGCGCTCTTAATTGAAGCGGCATTTGCACATAATTCACTTTTAAAACTTCAGCTTTGGCACCTTCAGCAGACCACTGAATTTCAGGCATAAATGATAAGCCTTCGTTAAAATCGTACTCAACGAAAAATCCGAATGCCAGTCCATTACGATGTGCATTTTGAGCGGGTGCTTCAGTCGTAAAGTCTAAATTGGAGATATTATATGCTGCTCTGAAACCATAATTTGTTTGGGAAAACAAGAGACCGGTAAAACAGAAACAAACGAATAATAATGCAATTTTTTTCATAATAGTATGGGTATGATTGGTCGTAAATATAAATATTAATTTTAAATCAAAACTTTCAGTTATAAGACTTTACTAGATACTGTTTCAAAGTAAAGGCTTTTTATAATTCCATCTGCCAACCCAATTTTCGGCACATAAATGTGTTTTGAGCGACTCCATTTCATGGCCGAAAGATAGATACGAGTGGCATGAATGATAACATCTGCTCTATCCTGGTTCAGATTTAATTGGGTGATGCGCTCTTCGTAAGTATAAGAGCTTAGATTATGGTAAAAGCTACTTAAATAAAAGTAGGTCAATGGTTTCCCTATGGCTTTTCCAGATATCTTAAATATTTTGTTGATGTTACCACCAGAACCAATGACCTCAATAGCGTCGTATTCCTTTGTGTTGGATTGCACCCATTCTTCGGCTTGCATCCAGGTCTCACGTTTTACAATATCGTTTAATAGTCTGACCGTCCCAATTTTAAACGACTTTGAACTGACCTTTTCTCCATTATGAATAATTGAGAATTCGGTGCTTCCACCACCTACATCTACATATAAATAATTTTTATCTTTTTGAATGTATTCATTGATGTCGGTTGCCGCAATAATTGAAGCTTCTTCTTCGCCATCAATAATATCGATTTCTATAGCCGTTTGTTCAAGTATTAATTTAGCAACTTCTTCACCGTTGCTTGCCTCACGCATTGCTGAGGTAGCACAGGCTTTATAACGCTCTACTTTATGAGACCTCATGAGTAATTTGAAGGCCTGCATAGTATCGAGCATGCGTTCAATGTTTTGAGGTGAAATGGAATTATTAAGGAACACATCAGAACCTAAGCGAATGGGAACACGCACCAAAGAACTTTTTCTAAACAAAACTGGATTTTCAGGTTCCTCTATAATATTGGCAATTAGCAATCTAACGGCGTTAGAACCGATGTCAATGGCTGCGTATTTTTTTATTGATAACATTTAACTGTTATAGTTTATTTAGAAAATAAGAATAGGTTTCAAACTGAGCTCTGATTTTTTTAGCATCATTTCGTTTGTAATTATTGTCTTGATGTTCGTTGATTATTCTTGCTTTTACATTATCACTCCAGCATATTTCGAAAATATCGATGAGCTCATTTTTTATATCTACATCGTAAATAGGACAGCTCACTTCTACTCTATTTTCGATGTTTCTCGTCATTAAATCTGCCGACGATATATAAATATCAGGATCATTATCATTACAAAAAATAAATAGACGTGTATGTTCTAAAAATTTATCAACAATACTAATGATCTCAATATTATCACTCATACCTTTCACTCCCGGGATCAAACAGCAAATGCCTCTAACCACCATTTGTATCCTCACTCCTGCCTGACTTGCAGCATATAACTTGTCAATGGTCTCGTAATTTGATATGCTATTCATTTTCAATTTCATATAAGCTGGTTTTCCCGCTTTTACATTGGCAATTTCGCGATCGATAAGGCTAAATAATTTTGACTTCGTATAATGAGGTGACGTGAAAATGTGTTTATATCTAAAGATTCGATAATTGGTTTCAAAGAAACTGAACACCTTGTTCACATCCTTTAAGATCTTTTGACTTGAAGTAAATAATGTAAAATCTGTATATATCTTAGCCGTTGATTCATTAAAATTACCCGTACTAATGAAACCATAGCGTTTAATTTTTAGATCCTCTTCCCTTTCAATAACGCAAATTTTAGAGTGCACCTTCAAACCTGGAACGCCAAATTGTAAATTCACGCCTTCACTTTGCATTTGCTCTGCGTAGTTAATATTGGCTTGCTCATCAAATCTAGCTTGTATCTCGATGGAAACATCTACACGTTTTCCATTTTTAGCTGCGTTGATCAAAGCGCTGGCCACATGTGAAATTTCTGCCAAACGATATATGGTAATTTTAATGGTCTTCACCTTAGGGTCAAGTGCAGCTTCACGCAAAAATTTCACAACATAAGAAAATGTGTGATATGGCGTATACAACAAATAATCCTTCTGAGCTATGGCATCAAAAATACTGCCTTCTAAACTTAAGCCTTTAATTGGCAGTGGCTCTATTTTATCATATAATAGGTCTGTTCTCCCTAAACTTGGAAAACTCATATAATCACGTCTATTGTGGTAACGTCCTCCAGGAATAACACTATCCTTAGAATCAATATCCATTTTTGACATTAAATAAACTAAGGTTTCATCGTCAATGGTTTTATCATAAACAAATCGAACAGGTTCACCAATTTGTCTATGTTTTACACTTTCTGAAATTTTATCGATAAAACTCTTACTCAAGTCACTGTCGAAATCCAATTCACCATCTCGCGTAATTTTGATCATGTGTGCTGAAATGCTGGAATAATCGAAAATTGTAAAAATATCGTCAAGGCAATAGCGGAGCAGATCGTCTAGGATTATAATATGTGTTTTTTCATCTTTCTGCGGTAAAACAATAAAACGATCTAAGGATTTTGCAATCTCAATTAAGGCATATTGAATACCTTCTTCTTTCAAGTTCATCTTTACAACGAGATAGGCCGCACTGTCCTTAAGCGTAGGTAATTCAATATCATCACTTAAGATGATGGTGACTAAGGCAGGGCTAACTTGACTAAAAAAGTAGTTTTTTATAAAATCATGTTGATCTTTAGAAATTTCATTCTCGTCAATAATAAAGACCTTTTCATCCTCCAGTTTAAGTTCAATGTTTTTCAGGATCTCAAGACTTTCACTTTGTTGTTGAATGACCACCTCAGTGATCTTTTCCATGAGTTCACTAGCCTTAATTCCACCTAAAGCAGATTTTCCACCCTTTCCTGCATGATAAATCCGTTTTACCGTTGCATAACGCACTTTAAAAAATTCGTCAAGATTATTAGAGAATATGCCTAAAAATCGCAAGCGTTCAATTAATGGAACGGTCTCGTCTGCAGCTTCTTGCAAGACTCTGGCGTTAAATTGCAACCAACTTAATTCACGATTTATATAAATATTTTCGGGTTTCGTCATCCTTATTTTTCTCAATTTTTTTTTTAAAAAATCAATAAATTGTACAATTTAATTGATTTTTATATAACTTTTCTTACATAAATATGTATTTCATCGATTATTTTATGTATTTTGTGGAATAAATCATATTATTGAGCTCGATTTTGTAGGGTTTGAATTACTCAAAAAAATAATTCAACTTTAAAAATCAAACCCAAATCTAATGTAAATATATGAGTCATAAAACTACGCTCTATTTATTTTTTAATCTTTTGCTGTTTGCATTAACTTTTACTAATGCTCAGAGTATAGTTTGTGAAACTTCCTCGTGCACAGCTAATGACTATACACTAGATAATTTTTACTTGGGGGATGAGTTTGGTGTTCCTTTTGGTCCTGGCTATTGCGATCCAGGAGACGTTGTAAACGCTCACCTTTGGACAACCTTTTCTGCTAATAGTGCCGCGCCTCGTTACACGTTATATTTACATTTTAATTTATATGTTGACGGCGTTTTTGAGGCCACTATAGACGAATGCTACTATGAAGGTTTACCTATTCCTACAAATGTAACCTTAGATGCTTACCAATTTTCTTGGTCATGTGGCTCTGAAATTACTTTGCAAAATTTTTATATGTCTTGGAGACCAAACGCAAATGCGCCTTGTGGATGTAGTAATTCCAAATGCTACAAAGAAGAAACTATAATTGTACAAGCACCATTAATTGCGAATTTTGAATTCACCCCTAGTTGTGAAAGCGCATTCACCTTAGACTTTATTTCCACATCATCAGGGGGAAATCCACCATATACCTATTTATGGGATTTTGGGGATGGCAGTACCAGCACACTGCAAAACCCTTCACATACTTATACTTCAACAGGCCCTTATACAGTAACCTTAACGGTTTCTGATCAAGATAATACGGATTCATATTTATTCGAAATTGTCAGCTTTGATCCCAATTTACCCCCTGAAATATATCCGCCACCAAATTTAAATATCGAAGGGTGTGACTTGATCGATATTCCAGATCTTCCATTTAGTACAACAACAGTAAATCTAACTGAAGCAGAATTTAATGCTGCTGGAGGCACCTTAGCACTATCTAGTCAAATCGTGTCCTTCACTTATATTGATACGTTATCTGGAACATGTCCGATAACCGTAACAAGAACCTTTTCAATTGTAGATAGTTGTGATAATTCTGCAACTGAAGTTCAAATCATTTCTATTAATGACACCACGCTACCAACAGCTAGTAATCCAGTTTCAATCTCTGTAGATTGTATTGGAAATGTGCCTAGTCCAGATATTAATGTAGTTACAGATGCTACAGATAATTGTTCAGTTCCCACAGTACTTTTTGTTTCTGAGGTGTCAGATAATAACAGTTGCCCTGAAGCAATTACCAGAACCTATTCCATAACCGATGACTGCGGAAACACCATTACTGTTACACAAATTATTGTAATTAACGATACTATTTTACCCACAGCCTCTAATCCGAGTGATATTATTGTAGAATGTATGAGTGATGTCCCTGTTCCAAATGTTAATGTCATAACTGATGAAGCTGACAATTGTTCAGTTCCAGTGGTTGCTTTTGTTTCCGAACAAGCCGATGGCAATACCTGTCCCATAAACATAACGCGAATATATAGTGTAACCGACGATTGTGGAAATAGTATTGAACTTACTCAAAATATAATCGTAAACGACACAACGCCACCTATTGCCACTGGACCAGCAGATATAAATGCTCAATGTATTTCGGATGTACCGGCTGTTGACCTTAATGATATAACTAATGTTTCGGATAATTGTTCAACGCCAACAGTGTCCTTTGTCTCTGAAGAGTCAGATAATGGCACTTGTCCACAAATTATAACAAGAACCTTTAGTATTCTTGATGAGTGTGGTAATGAAACTATATTAACACAAACTATAACCGTTCTCGATGATGTGGTTCCAACAGGGACTTCACCAGCACCGATTAATGTGCAATGTATTTCTGACGTGCCTTCTCCAGATATCAATGTAATTACTGGAGTTTCTGATAATTGTTCTATCCCAACGGTAACATTTATATCCGATGTCACAACTGGTCAATGTCCACAAATCATAACGAGAACATATCGAATAATAGACGATTGTGGTAATTTTATGGATATCATTCAGGATATTAATGTAAATGATGACATAGCTCCGACCGCAAGTGATCCAGCGCCAATCTATGTTGATTGTAGCGATACTATTCCTTCGCCAGATGTTTCTGTTGTTACTGATGAAACTGATAATTGCTCTTTACCCATTGTGGCTTTTGTTTCAGATACTTCAGATGGAAATTGTCCAGAAACTATTTTTAGAATATATAGTGTGACCGATGAATGCGGAAACACGATTAATGTAACACAAGAAATCATCTTTGATGATACTGAAGCACCAACCTTACTCACTCCTTTAGCAGATGATACAGTAAGTTGCACTGCTATTCCTGACGCTCCGGATTTAGAATTCGATGACAATTGTACCACAAATTTAATGGTAGATTTTACACAAACAGATACCAATAATAATAATACTGTCGATTATAGTATAACACGAATATGGGTAGTGACTGACAATTGTGGAAATTCAAGCACATTTACTCAAATAATAAATGTATTGATTGCCGATTGTATCACATCTGTATGCAACTCTTGCGGGCCTATGGATGATACCATACCACCAACTGCTTCAAACCCTGCAGATCTGACGGTCTTGTGTACAGAGGATATTCCGCCACCAGATGTTAATGTCGTTATTGATGAAGCTGATAATTGCATGCCGCCAATCGTCGCCTTTGTTTCTGAAACTATTAGCGTAGATTGTTTTGAAAAAGTGACACGTGTTTATAGCGTGACAGATGAATGCGGTAATCAAATACTAGTGTCTCATATAATTGATGTGATTGATACAGAACTACCAACGGCAAGCAATCCAGCCGATATAAATGTTGGTTGTAATGATGATATTCCAGTACCAGATATAAATGTTGTTACCGATGCTGCCGATAATTGCTCTGATCCAGTTGTAGCATTTGTTTCGGATGTTTCTGATAATGCTTGTAACGAACGGATCACACGAACTTTTAGTGTCACCGATACTTGTGGCAATATGATCACAGTTACCCAACTGATCAATGTAACTGATGGAATCGCGCCTTCAGCTTCAAATCCGGCCGATGTTGATGTGTCCTGTATTGATCAAGTTCCATTACCAGATACCAGCGTTATTTTGGATGAATCTGACAATTGTTCTGTTCCGGTTGTAAGTTTTGTTTCAGATGTTTCAAATGGGAATACCTGTCCTGAAATTATTACACGAACTTATAGAATAACAGACGAATGTGGTAATTATTCTGATGTGGTTCAATTGATTAAAATTTCAGATGATATCGCACCAACAGCAAGTAACTTGGCACAAATTCAAATATCCTGTAATTCAGATATTCCAGTACCTAATATAAATTTAGTTGCAGATGAAGCTGATAATTGCTCAATTCCAACGGTATCATTTGTTTCTGATGTATCCGATAATAGTTCCTGCCCTGAAACCATCTTAAGAACCTATAGAGTGACCGATAATTGTGGAAATTTTATTGACATTACTCAAGAGATCATAATAGATGATACTATTTTTCCAACAGCTAGTAACCCGGCCGATTTGCAAATAGTAACCATTAATGATTTACCTGCGCCAGATCCTTCTATTGTGATCGATGAAGCCGATAATTGTTCAATTCCAATGGTTGCCTTTGTTTCAGAATCGTCTGACGGATTGAGTTGTCCAGAGACCATAACACGAATTTATAGTGTAACTGATGCTTGCAACAACAGCATTGAGGTGAGTCATAAGATCCTAATAGCGGATGACGAATCTCCTACCGCAAGTAATCCGGAAACATTGAACTTTAGTTGTGAAACTGAAGTGCCGTCTCCTGATACTAACGTTGTGACAGATGCTTCAGATAATCAATCAGTTCCAGTAATAAACTTTATTTCTGAATCTTCTAACAATCAAACTTGTCCAGAAGTCATCACAAGAATTTATGAAGTAAGTGATGATTGCGGTAATACTATTCAAGTGACTCAAAATATTCTTATAGATGACGACATTCCTCCTACGGCAAGTAACCCAGCTGACACCATAATATACAATGACGATCCAATTCCTCAACCTGATCCGCTAGTTGTAATTGATGAAATGGATAACTGCTCTATTCCTCTTGTAGCTTTCGTTTCAGAAATCAATAATAATGATGAATGCCCAGAGATCATCACAAGAACTTATAGCGTTACTGATGATTGTGGAAATTCGATCAATGTGCTTCATAATATATTCATTGAAGATACTGAACCTCCTACAGCAAGTGATCCAGAGAATATGGACTTTTATTGTGTAGATTCAAGCAATATTCCAGCACCTGATATCAATATTATCGATGATGCTTCGGATAACATTTCAACACCAACGATCATTTTCGTATCAGACACATCTGATGATGGTAGCTGCCCAGAAATTATAACACGTATCTATCGCATTACTGACAGTTGTGGTAATTCGATTGATGTTAGTCAAGAATTTCATCTTTATAACGATCAAGAACCTCCAACTGCAAGTGAACCAGAGCTTTTAACTTTAGAATGCATAGATGATCTGCCCGATCCCGATGTCGAAATTATTGACGATGAAGTAGATAATTGTTCTTCACCGACGGTAACGTTTACTTCAGAAACAATAGACAGCATTGATTGTCAGCTAATTGTTACCAGAACTTATACGGTTACAGATGCTTGTGGAAATGCCATTGAGGTTGATCATCTCATTTCAATTGAAGATCAATCAGCACCTGAATTGATCACTGAATATGACGAAGAACTGACCATATATTGCGGCATTGTCCCAGAAGTTCCTCTGTTAGATTTCGTTGATGCCTGTGATAATGATCTAAATATCAACTTTGAAGAAATAACCTCAGATACAGGTGATGAAAACTATGATATTATTAGAACTTGGGATGTTACCGACGATTGTGATAATAGCATATCAGTTAGTCAGATCATTCATATGGAAATCGACAACTCACCCGCTCAAACTGTTTTAAATCTATGCATAAATGAAGACCCTATTAACCTCAACTCAATAGTAAATGTTCAAGATGGTGGTGTCTGGGAAGGCTCGGATTTGGACATTCTAGATGACTATATACTTGACCCTGCAGAAGTTAATGAAGGTAGCTATTCTTTATCTTATATCGTTACCCAAAACGAATGTGTTCGTGTTCATGATATATTAATCGATGTCAACGATTTATGCATTGATTACCCATGTATTGAATCGGTTTCTGATGTTTCAATCTCTAAAATGGTAACCCCAAATAATGATGGTCGTCACGACTTCTTAGAAGTGGGATATGTCATAAATGATGCTTCTCATGACCCTTGTGAAATTGTCATCGAATTAGTTGTTTACAACCGATGGGGGAATAAGGTTTATAGTTCTACAAATTACAATAATGATTGGGGCGGTAGATCGCCTTCAAACGCATTTGGAAACGATGAATTTTTACCTAGTGGCTCGTATTATTATGTGGTGACCTTAAGAAATAGTGACTTAAAACCAATTCAAGGTTATATATACCTGGGTGTAGAAAAATAAATGATGAAAAAAAATACTATTCTTATCGTCTTATTTTTATTGGTATCACTAAGTTTTGCCCAACAACAAGCACAATTTACACAATACATGTATAATACCATTTCAATCAATCCAGCATATGCCGGTTCGCGTGAGCAAATGGTTGTAAATCTCTTGAATAGAAATCAATGGGTTGGTGTAAATGGCGCTCCGATAACACAAACCTTATCAATCCATACTTCAATTCCAAGTACAAAACTTGGTATCGGATTATCGGTGGTTAATGACAGGTTGGCCTATGAACGGACCACTTATTTAGCTACAGACGTATCCTATACTATTAAATTAAGAGATGAATATCAACTTGCATTCGGTGTAAAAATTGGGGCTAGTAAATTTTCATTGGATGATGACATTTTAAATGACCCGGAATATAATGATGATCCCTTTTTAGATTATTTATATTACAAATGGTCACCTAATATTGGAGCTGGATTATACTTTAGGTCAGATTCCTGGTATTTGGGATTCTCAGCACCAAAATTGATAAATTATGCTGCTAATCAATCCTTAGAATATATCAATTTAGATCGTGTAAGTTATTATTTTAATGGTGGCTATTTATTTGAAGTAAATAAACATATAAAGGTCAAACCTACGTTTCTACTAAAATACACCTCTGGTGCTCCAATTTCTGTAGATATTTCCGGAAGTATATTACTTAACGATAAGCTTTGGTTATCAGGGTTTTACAGGTTTAATGATTCCTTCGGCGCACTCGCAAATTTTAAAGTATCAGATGCGATGTCAATAGGATATTCATACGATTATATCGTCACCGATTTAAGACCTTTTACTTCTGGTTCACATGAGATAATTTTGAATTATGAATTTCCATTTCCTCGTCCTAGTTGTAAGTGTAAAAATTTATACAATTAACCTCATTTTAGATCTCGAGGAAATATCATTTTTTCTGTTTCGCCTCGCTTTAAATCCTTCCAATGATCAATATTAAAATTGATCTTTACCAGCCCTGAAGTGGGCATATTATCTATCATTGTGTTTCCATAAGAATTCACTATAGAAGTGAATGCATAATTATGTCCGAAAAGCATTAATTTTGAATGCTCATCACTCAAATTTTTTACAAAATTAATAACACTGTTTCCCCCAAAATCATAGATATCTTCTTGAACGATTAAAAGTGATTTATTCAGATTTAAATTTTCCATAAAAATTTGGCAAGTACTAAGTGCTCTATTTGCCGGACTGGACACTATAATGTCTGGAACAAAACCATTGTTTATGAATGTTTTAGATACCAAATTTGCATCGTTTAAACCACGTTTTTTTAAGGGTCGTTCGCGATCACTTACATCAAATTCCCATGAAGATTTGGCATGTCTTACGAGTACAATTGTTTTCATTTCATTTCCGATTAAATACCTATAAAAACGATAAAAAGTTTGATATATCCGTCTTAACGAATTTATAGGCAATTTGACATTTATTTTTGTGTTTAGTTCCTTTTAGGATTTCTTTTGTTATTAAAGTTAATGATTATGCCCCAATATCAAAAACCATTAATTCATCCAATTGCACTGGTCTCCATTGCACTTCCCTCACGAATAAATAATTTTTTTTTCATGCACCACAATGCATGTAAATTTTAACACTGAACAAGCACTCGGGTAAAGTTAATAAATAACACCTCGAATCCTATGTTCACAACAAAATTAAAATATGAATTTTAAAGCTACAATTTGCATTCTGTTTTTTCTCATGGTTAGTTTCATGTTTGGTCAAAACCAATTAGAACTTGCTATTCTCGAGAAATCTGAACTTCCAACGTCGCAACCGGAGCATTTCTACTTATTGAATGTGACGAATAATTCGACGGAATCAAAGGTCATCGATCTATTTGCAATTAATTCTGTGGATTGTGATTTGCCAAATAACCAGACTGTATTGAACCAAGATATTTTAGATCTAGATAAAACCACAGCATTAGCGGAAGTTATCGTTGACGCTGGTGAATCACGGAAATTCTATATTAAAGTATACCGCTCATTAAACACACCACTAGAAAGATGGAACTGTTCTAAGGTTTATGCAAAATACAAAGACAACTCTGAAACTAGTAATTACGTCTATATAAAAACATTTATTCCAAACCCAGATAATTTTAATTAGAAGTATCTAATTAATCCATTAACCTAAAATTAGGCTTATGAAAACTGCTATTAATCATATCTATAAAAAGTCATTATTTGTGTTCATGCTTTTGGCATGTAGTTCATTTTATATGAATGCACAAGTCATGAATTCGTTCACCCCAAGACTGAACGAAACCATGCAAGGTGACTTTACGACCATTGCCAATAATGTATTGTCAAGGCATGCTGTAAACCCATATACCGGTGAAGCCGGAAATCATGATTTTACAAATAATGTTTATGTCGATATTGACAATGACGCCACTACCTTTAATTCAAGTAGTGCTAATTTGACCAACCCTGAACCAAACATAGATTGTTTAAACATCTATAAAGCCTACCTTTATTGGGCAGCTGCAGATAGAGAACAAAGTGATGGTTCAGATAATCAACCCAACTGGAATTATAATGATGTAAAGCTTCGACTACCTGGCGAAACTAATTATACAACGGTAACAGCCGATGAAGTTCTGTTTAGAGGAAGGGACACTCACTTTGTGAA
>JABDMU010000061.1 GCA_013001285.1 Flavobacteriaceae bacterium | reverse complement strand
GTTGTCATTCCTCAATTAGGAACACTAAAAAAAGCATCAAAAAAGGAGCTCAAGGTATATGGAACAGATTACGGTGTTAAATTATCATTGTTAACGCCAATAACATACTATAATAGGTATTGGAATAAAGTAGGGATCCATGAAGGCGTCATCATAACCGCCATAGACGGGAACAAAATATACAGTATTGAAGATGTAGAAAAGACTTTAAATGGTAAACATCAAGATGACCCGATAACGATCGAACTCATCAATAAAAAAGGTGAAAGAGAGCGCTATAGTTTTGGTAAATGATCGCTTTTAATATAACATTATCAAACCCTTGACTAAGCATTTAATCAAGGGTTTATTTTTTTTAAAAATAGCTTACGAAAACGTTTGAAATATATTACTTTTGCGCCAAATTTAAATCACTAATAATGAGTTTTAACGAAACTTATGAAAAAGAATTGGCCTTTCAAGCCGATCGCCGACGCGCCACTGTTGAATTTATTAAAATTGTAAGCGACCTTTGGTATGATAATGCCATTGAATTGGTATTGTTTAGAAATCAATTGATAGATCGTAATGTGAGTCAGATCTTGAATCTTCACGAATATGCGGGAGAGTTTGTTCAAAAACCGATTTCAATTTTTGATTCTGTAGAGATCGCCCAAGCCATAAAAACTTTAGATTTTCCACCAGCGAAATTAGACATTGGAAAGCTAACGTATGAGTATCACCTTGAGGACGAAAAATATAACAATGCTACGGCCTTCGTCGCGGATAAATTAAATGGGGCAAATAATAACAATACCATAAAACCTAAGGATGTTATTCTATACGGATTTGGACGTATTGGTAGATTGGTGGCTCGTGAATTAATGACCCGCACTGGAAAAGGAAGTCAATTACGCCTGAGAGCAATTGTAACTCGTGATGACATTAATCAAACCATCTTAGAGAAACGCGCCTCTTTATTGAGGAATGATTCTGTTCATGGCGATTTCCCCGGCACTGTTGTTACCGACATAAAAAATGAAGCCCTAATTATTAATGGAACTACCGTAAAGGTCATTTCAGCAAATAATCCGGAAGATATAGATTATACTAAATATGGTATTAAGGATGCCTTGGTTATTGATAATACAGGTGCGTTTAGAGATGAACAGTCTTTAGGTCGCCATCTCAAAGCTAAAGGTGTCGCCAAAGTTTTGCTTACAGCTCCCGGAAAAGGTGTGCCCAATATTGTATACGGAGTAAATCAGTTTGACTATGATCCTGATAAAGTTTCTATTTTTTCAGCCGCTTCTTGTACTACAAATGCCATCACGCCAGTCTTAAAGGTCATCGATGATTCATTTGGTGTTGTAAGTGGTCATCTTGAAACCATTCATGCCTATACTAATGATCAGAATCTGGTTGATAATATGCATAAAAAATACCGACGTGGACGTGCAGCAGCACTAAATATGGTCATCACAGAAACTGGTGCTGGTAGTGCGGTTTCAAAAGCACTTCCAAGTTTAGAAGGCAAATTAACTTCTAATGCTATACGCGTTCCTGTACCGAATGGATCTTTAGCCATTTTAAATATTGAATTGGAAAATGAAACATCAATAAATGGAATTAACTCTGTTGTTAAAAAATACGCTCTTGAAGGTGATTTGGTCGAGCAAATAAAGTATGAATTGAGTGACGAATTGGTGTCAAGTGATATTGTTGGGAGTTCGGCTCCTGCCATTTATGATAGTAAAGCAACTATCGTAAGATCAGATGGGAAAAATGTGATCTTATATATATGGTATGATAACGAATATGGTTATAGTCAACAAGTTATCAGATTATCAAAATATATTTCGAAAGTGCGACGTTTTACATATTATTAAAAGGCAAAACATCTAGAATTTTATAATTTTCGTATATTTTTAAGCCTTACACTTGTAAGGCTTAAAATTTAATAATTATATTGCTTTACATTTTACCAACAACTGAAAAATCTTCTTTTAATGCACTTTTTAAAAAAAATCCCCCTCATTCTTCTTGTTGTATTTATTACAACAAGTGTACAAGCTCAAAAAACTTCAGCAAATCCAAAAGAATTGGCCTCCGAAGCGAGCTCGGTAAATGATCAATTCGAGTTTGTTATTGAAGCCTCAAATCGTTATCGTGACGAAAGAGGTCGGCTTTATAAGGTTGTGAGACGCGAATGGTTAAATACATTGCGTTCAAATACCTTGGATTCGATCAAAGCAATCCAGGATAAATATTCGCAAGCACAAAATACGATCACTACACAACAAACAGAGATCGATGACTTAAAAAAGGGGTTAGCTGATACCCAAAACACCCTAGATAGTACAAACGAGGAAAAAGACAGTATGGCACTGTTTGGTATGCAAATGAGTAAAACCAGTTATAACATACTCCTCTGGTCAATAATTGCGGGACTATTCACCTTACTGCTAGTTTTTATTTTTAAATTTAGAAGTAGTAATTCTGTAACTAGAGCCGCTAAAAAATCGCTTGCAGAAACAGAACAGGAGTTTGAAGAACACAGGCGTGTTGCTTTGGAGCGTGAACAAAAGGTGAGACGTGAACTGCAAGATGAAATCAATAAACAAAAAGGAAGCCTTTAAAAAACCTTCTTAAAAAAATAAAAATCCGTAATTTTAATTACGGATTTTTTTTATGGTCACAATTAAAGAAGCAGAACTTAATGATTTAAATGATCTTATTCCATTGTTTGATGGTTATAGGATGTTCTATCGACAAGCATCAGATTATAACGGTGCCAAGGCATTTTTAACAGCGCGTTTAAATCATCATGATGCCATCATCCTTTTAGCGTTTAGTGAAGAAAATGCTGTTGGGTTCACTCAGCTATACCCACTTTTTTCATCGGTTTCTATGGAACCTATGCTTCTATTGAATGATCTTTATGTTGAACAGAATTATCGAGGTAAAGGTATTGGAAAGGCTTTGATTCAAAGAGCCAAAGACCTTTGTGAAGAAAAAAAACTGAAAGGATTGGCCTTACAAACTGAAGCCAACAACCCAGCTCAAAAACTTTATGAGCGTGTTGGATTTATAAAAGATCCAGACTTACATTATTTTTGGACCAATACCAAAAGGTAGTTTGTTAGATAATTAGCATCTTTGTACTTATGAGAATTGATATCATTACAGTCTTACCGGAACTGTTGAAAAGTCCGTTTGAAGCTTCCATTTTAAAACGTGCTATTGAAGCGGGATTGGTAGAAGTACATTTACATAATTTAAGGGATTTCACATCCGACAACTATAAATCGGTTGACGATTATCAATTTGGTGGTGGTGCTGGTATGGTCATGATGATCGAGCCCATTGATAAATGCATTTCAAAATTGAAGCAAGAGCGACAGTATGACGAGATCATTTATATGACACCAGATGGTAAAACTTTAAATCAGGGTATTGCCAATGAACTTTCCTTAAAAGAAAATATAATCATTCTATGCGGACATTATAAAGGCGTAGATCAGCGCATACGAGATCACTTTATAACGCGAGAGATCTCCATTGGTGATTATGTCTTATCTGGAGGTGAATTGGGAGCAGCTGTATTGTGTGATGCGGTCATCCGCCTGATCCCAGGGGTTTTGGGCAACGAGACTTCGGCGTTAACCGATTCATTTCAAGACAATTTATTAGCCCCTCCAATTTATACGCGACCGCGGGACTACAAAGGATGGAAGGTCCCAGATGTTTTATTTAGTGGAAATTTCCCTGAGATAGAAAAATGGCGTGAAGAAGAAGCCTATAAGCGTACAAAAGAAAGACGACCAGATTTATTAGATTAAACACAATGGACACATACAATTCTTTATTTGCTTTTGGATCAATATTAAGCGGACTTGCTAACCTTGTCATTTTAGTGGCAACCGTAATTCTCCTATTCAAGCGAAGAAATTTAGCGACCATAATCATATTTATTGGGTGGTTTAGTCATAGTTTAGTATTTTTATTTGGATTTATAGCCAATATCTTTGCGGCAAGAATTGGGTCTGAAGAATTAGTATTCACCAATGCTTTAATGACCATTCTAAATGGGATAACCGTGCTTATTTTTAGTATTGGGCTTCTGATATTTTTTATTCAGATAAAAAAACAGAAAACTGATTCTTCTCAAGGATCAGATTGACACTTTTTTCTTTTGTGTTAAGGATTGAGGCCTTTGTTGAAGCTCATTATTTTGGTCAAAAATAATAGCGACGGCCGAAAGCCTGGTACTACGTAGCGAAATCGTAGACTAAAGATTTTTGACAAAGCAGCTGAGCGTAGTAGTGAACACCCAAAAACTTAAAATTTATTAGCGATTAAAATATTGTGAATTCTTAAATATTGGTTATATTTGCAGCCAATTTCGGATTAACCTCTGGCGAAAACCGTGAATGTTATTTCGGGACAACAATAAATCAATTTAAAATGGAATCCTTAGTAAAATTTGTACAAGAGGAATTTGTAACACGTAAAGATTTTCCAGAATTCAGTGCTGGAGATACTATTACCGTTTATTACGAAATTAAAGAGGGAAGTAAAACACGTACCCAGTTCTTTAGAGGTGTTGTTTTACAACGCAGAGGAACTGGAAGTTCTGAAACATTTACCATTAGAAAAATGTCAGGAACAATTGGTGTTGAGCGTATTTTCCCAGTGAATATGCCAGCACTTCAAAAAATTGAAGTGAACAAGAAAGGAAAAGTAAGAAGAGCACGTATCTTTTACTTTAGAGATCTTACTGGTAAGAAAGCAAGAATTAAAGAAAGTAGAAATTAAATTTCTTTTAACAACCTTTGAAAGCCCTGTAAACACAGGGCTTTTTTTATTAACAATTGTTAATAAACTCAGTTCATAACTGGTTGATATCTAATCGCTTAAAATGTTTGTATCCATCCTTTCTTGCTATATATTAGCAGAACGATTAAAAGAAAAGGTCTGGTGCAAATTAGGCTTTGATTTACTTTCGGGTAGAACTTTTGATCGGTTAGAGAAACGTTCTTTAATAAGGTTGTTTTTTGAGGTTTTGAAGACCATGTGTAGGCATGTGAAAACGGAGAGACCAAGAAGCTTTGAAAAGTACTGCATGTTTCGGCAGGTAGTAACTGGCAGAGTGGAAAGCGTAAGAAGCTGGCAGGAGTGAAAGCGAGAGTTAGTGGAAAATGCAAGGTGTTGGAAGTAGTAGATTGCGCAAGCGAGATGCAACAGAAGGCATTTCAAGAGAAACATCCAACTGAGACATTTCGGTAACATGTCAATACATTTTGAAAGTTACAAGAATGTTTCATTGAAATAGTGGAACTTGAACCGAAAAAGACGCAGGATGAAAATTCAGGTGTCTGAGGTTAGCAGCAATGTTAAATAGGTCACGGAAAACTGTTTCAAAGAAAGCCATGTCAATATAGATTAAGTTCTAGATGATATGGCTTTTGTTTTTAATGATAATTATGATTAATGCAATTTTCTAGATACATATTTAATAATATGATAAATCTTTAATCGCTGCCCTTTTTCCTCATTCTATTGCATCCAATTCTCCCCTAAAAATTTGTATATTCGCATTGCAAAAATTTCAGGCTAAAGAACCTATTTTGCCGCATTATCTAATTCAAAATTGAATTCTTAAATGTCAAATATTATTTATACCGTTACCGACGAAGCTCCTGCATTAGCCACGCGTTCATTTTTACCGATAATTCAAGCTTTCGTGAAACCCGCTGGCATTAATGTCATCACTAAAGACATCTCTTTATCTAGTCGTATTTTGGCTACTTTTCCAGATCATCTCACTGATGACCAGCGTGTTGAAGATGCACTTGCTGTTTTGGGTGAGCTTGTAAAAACGCCAGATGCTAACATCATAAAATTGCCAAATATCAGTGCTTCCATGCCACAATTAGAAGCCGCAATTTCTGAATTGCAATCTAAAGGATATGCCATTCCTAATTATCCTGATGAACCAAAAAATGATCAAGAAAAAGACATCAAACGACGCTATGATAAAATTAAAGGTAGTGCAGTTAATCCAGTTTTAAGAGAAGGGAATTCAGACCGTCGTGCGCCAAAAGCTGTAAAAAATTATGCCAAGAAAAATCCCCATAGTATGGGGAGATGGAGCGCCGATTCTAAATCGCATGTTGCAACCATGAGCCACGGCGATTTCGCTCATAATGAGAAATCGTTGACCCTTGATAAACCAACTCATATTAAAATTCAACATATAAATGAGAAAGGTCAGGTAAGCCTTTTAAAAGATAATGTTGCTTTATTAGAAGGCGAAATCATTGATGCCACAGTTATGAATAAACGTGCCTTGATCAGTTTTCTAGAGGCGCAAGTAAACGATGCCAAAGAAAAAGATGTTTTGTTTTCATTACATATGAAAGCTACTATGATGAAAGTGAGTGATCCTATTATTTTTGGACATGCTGTTCGGGTGTTTTTTGCTGACGTATTCAAAAAACACCAAGACAGTTTTGAAGAAATTGGTGTTGATGTCAATAATGGTTTAGGAGACCTTATAAGTAGTCTTTCTGAGCTTCCTCAAAATAAACGATCAGAAATTCAAGCCGATCTTGAAGCTGCTTTTCAAAATGGCCCAGCGCTTGCCATGGTAAACAGCGACAAAGGCATTAGCAATTTACATGTGCCTAGCGATATCATCATTGACGCGTCTATGCCTGCTATGATAAGAAACTCAGGTCAAATGTGGAATGCAGAAGGAAAATCTCAAGACACCAAAGCGGTCATCCCTGATAGTAGTTATGCCAGTATATATGAAGCGACCATAAATTTTTGTAAAGAGCATGGTGCATTTGACCCTACAACAATGGGTACTGTTCCAAACATCGGACTCATGGCACAAAAGGCCGAAGAATACGGATCTCATGACAAAACCTTTGAAATAGCTTCTAATGGAAACGTTCAAGTTGTTGATGCTAATGATCAAATCCTTTTAGAACATAAGGTTGAGGCTGGCGATATTTGGCGCATGTGTCAAGTAAAGGATCTGCCTGTTCAAGATTGGGTAAAATTGGCTGTAACTCGAGCACGAGCATCGCAAATGCCTGCCGTTTTTTGGTTAGATGAGAGCAGAGCTCACGATGCCGAACTTATAAAAAAAGTAAATCGTTACTTGCAAAATCATGATACAAGTGGACTTGATATAAGAATTTTGTCGCCTATGAAAGCTACAAAAATCACATTAGAACGCATTAAAAATGGACAGGACACCATTTCAGTAACAGGAAATGTTTTAAGAGATTACTTAACCGATCTGTTTCCAATTCTTGAAGTTGGAACAAGTGCGAAAATGTTATCTATTGTCCCGCTCATGAATGGTGGTGGCTTATTTGAAACTGGCGCAGGAGGCTCTGCACCAAAACATGTGCAGCAGTTTGTACAAGAAAACCATTTACGTTGGGATTCTCTTGGTGAGTTCTTAGCCCTTGCTGTTTCCTTAGAACATTATTCTGAGGTTAACAGTAATGAAAAAGCAGCTATTCTAGGTGAAACCTTAGATGATGCCACAGAGAAATTACTAGAAAACAAAAAAGGCCCTTCGCGTAAAGCAGGCGAACTTGACAACAGAGGTAGTCATTTTTATTTGGCCATGTATTGGGCTCAAGAACTTGCGAAGCAATCGAAAGATCAGGATCTGAAATCACATTTTGAAACCATCGCAAACCAACTCGCCAAAAATGAAAATAAGATCGTTTCAGAATTGAATGAGATTCAAGGTAAACCCGTCAATATAGGTGGTTATTACAATCCTGATGATCAACTCACAAACCTAGCGATGCGACCAAATGAAACTTTAAATACTATTTTAAGTTCATTTTAAAACCTAATTCAATGTTAAAGCGTCTTTTTTCTGAAGGCGCTTTTTTATTTTTATAAAAAAACTGCAGATGATAAAAAGATTACTTCTTATCTTTTTGACGATCATTCTTATGCCAGCCGCTTTAGCTCAGGAAAAATTCACGCTGAGTGGTTCAATTTCTGATGCGAATAGTAATGAAACCTTGATCGGTGTTAATATTCTGATTCCAGAATTACAAACAGGTACGACCACAAATGCATATGGTTTTTACTCCATTACCTTACCTAAAGGTTCCTATAAAATCATTATAAGTTATCTCGGATTTCAATCTGTTGAAGAACTATTAGTTCTTGATAAGGACATTCAAAAGAATTTTAAATTAAATGAATCCTCAGAATTCCTGGATGAAGTTGTCATTAAAAATGACATTGAGAAACTGAACATTCGGAAAGCACAAATGAGCGTTAATAATCTTTCCATTTCAACCATCAAACAGTTACCTGTTGTTCTTGGCGAGGTCGATATCGTAAAATCCATTACGCTTTTGCCGGGTGTGACCAATGCTGGTGAAGGCTCTTCTGGGTTTAATGTACGTGGTGGCTCGGCCGATCAAAATTTGATCCTTCTAGATGAAGCTACAATTTTTAATTCTTCACACTTATTTGGGTTTTTCTCAGTGTTCAATCCAGATGCAATCAAAGACATTAAATTGTATAAAGGTGGTATTCCATCAAAATACGGCGGACGTGTTTCGTCCGTGTTAGATATCTATCAGAAGGACGGGAACAGCAAGGAATTCCATATGAATGGCGGCATCGGACTGGTGTCAAGTCGGTTACTCGCAGAAGGTCCGTTAGAAAAAGAAAAAGGCGCTTTTTTATTCGGAGGACGTTCGAGCTACGCTCATTTATTTTTCCCTCTTTTCGAACTCGATAATGTGGCTTATTTCTATGATCTCAACACCAAATTAAGTTATAACATCAACAATAATAACAACATATACCTTTCTGGATACTTCGGAAGAGATGTCTTTTCAATTGCTGACAGCTTCGAAAATTCCTATGGCAATGCCGTGATCAATTTCAGATGGAACCACCTGTTTTCCGATAAGCTCTTTTCAAACCTATCTCTGATCTATTCCAATTATGATTATGATCTAAAATTGAACTTTGTTGAATTCGATTGGACCTCAGGTATCACCAATTTTAATCTTAAATACGATTTCAAACATTATATCGATCAAGGCTTTAAACTACAGTATGGTTTGAATAGTATCTATCTGAAATTCAATCCAGGTGATATCAGGCCTACGACCGAATCATCGGGAATAAATGAGTTCAAGCTCATCGATAAATATGCCCTGGAGAATGCGATCTATATAGATGCGGAACACAAAATTTCAGACCGTATCAATATTAATTATGGCCTGCGAGTAAGTTCATTTTTAAGGTTAGGTCAGGATGAATTGAATCAGTATCAAAACGATCAGGCAGTGAGTTTCAATGAAGAACTTCAGATCTATGAAAAGTCAGAGCCCATAGACACTCTTCATTTTAAACGCAGTGATGTTATCAAGTCATTTGCCAATTTAGAACCGCGATTCGGAATGTCATATCGTATCGATGAAAATTCTTCGGTTAAATTGAGTTATAACCGCATGAGCCAATATCTGAACCTTCTTAGCAATACCAGCTCACCAACGCCCTTAGATGTTTGGACACCAAGTGGAAAATATGTCAAACCACAATTGCTCGATCAAGTGGCGATAGGCTACTTTAAAACCTTTAAAGACAACAAGTATTCTCTGGAAATTGAAAGCTATTATAAAAAAATTAAAAATCGCATCGATTATATAGATGGTGCCGATCTCATTGCTAATAATGCTATAGAACAAATTATTCTCAACGGTGAGGCACGAGCCTACGGACTTGAAGTTCTGCTCAAGAAAAATGACGGTAAACTCAAAGGCTGGATCGCCTATACCCTTTCAAAATCTGAGCAAAAGACCAAAGGTCGCACAGCAACTGAAACAGGTATCAACAACGGTCAGTGGTATAACACACCATATGATAAGACGCATGACATTTCTGTAACTGCTAATTATCAACTAGGAGAAAAATGGGAACTCAATAGTAATTTTCTTTATCAAACAGGACAACCTACCACCTACCCGATAAGTCAATATGAATATAACGGGATCAATATTCCAAATTACGGATTGAGAAATAGCAATAGATTACCCAACTATCATCGTTTGGATATCTCAGCAATTTATAATCCAAAACCCAACAGTACCAAACGCTTCAAAACAGAATGGGTGGTTGGGATCTATAATATTTACAATCGGAAAAACGCCACCTCCATCACCTTCAGACAAAACAGAATTACCGGAACTAACGAAGCACTACGCTTAGCAATTTTTGGAATTGTACCCGCAGTATCTTATAATTTTAAATTCTAGGACATGAAAAAACTATTATATATATGTGCCCTCACCATGATCTTCTCTTGTGAAGATGTCATCGATGTCAATTTAGAAAATGAAGCTCCGCGTTTGGTCATTGATGCTTCAATCTCTTGGTTGAAAGGTACTCCAGGCAATGAGCAGAGCATCAAACTGAGCTTATCTGCACCTTATTTTGAAAACGAAATTCCACCAGCCAATAATGCTATTGTGACCATAACCGATATGAATTCTAATGTCTTTCAATTCAATGAAATTGACAACACAGGCATCTACAGAAATACATCTTTCGTACCAGAGCTCAATGCCACTTATACGCTTAGCATAATGTATAATGATGAAACTTATACCGCTGAAGAATCCTTGATTCCAGTCGTGCCATTCGATTTTGTTGAGCAAAATAATAACGGTGGATTTACTGGCGAAGACGTCGAGATCAAGGCCTACTATTCTGATCCGCAAGATGAAGAGAATTATTACTTTTTTGAATTCATCAGCGATATCCCAGCCATTCCAACCCTTGAAGTTTATAACGATGAATTCACAAACGGTAACCAAATATTTGGTTATTATACCGAAGAAGACCTTGAAGCAGGCGATGAGGTTACCATAAGAAATTATGGCGTATCGGAGCGCTTTTATAATTTCATGTTCATCCTTTTACAACAAAATTCTGAAGAAGGCGGTGGTCCGTTCGAGACCCAGCCCGCAACGGTTCGTGGCAATTGCATCAATACGAGCTCTCCCGATAATTATCCGCTGGGCTTCTTCCGACTTTCCGAAGTTGACGAGATCACTTATACGGTTCAGTGATGTGTTTTGGGCGTTTCCCAACGCGCTCAACAAAATGTGCGCGCGGTTGGGACCGTGCTGTTCATTATATCTCTCCCTAACTACTTCGTAGTGAAGGAGAGGATGCCATTACCATCACTAACGCAAACAAAAATTGTGTATTTTTGACACCATATGAGCTTTACAAAAACAACAGAAGAAGATTCTAATTACGATCATCTTGAGAAAATGACCATCCAGGAGTTGTTAACGCACATCAACGCCGAGGACAAAACCGTTCCTTTTGCTGTAGAAAAGGCGATGCCTCAAATTAAGGCGCTTGTAGAACAGGTCGTTGCTCAACTTCAAAAAGGAGGACGCTTATTTTATATTGGTGCAGGCACTAGTGGCCGATTAGGTATCGTGGATGCTTCCGAGTGTCCACCAACGTTTGGCGTTCCACATGAGTTGGTCATCGGACTCATAGCTGGAGGTGATTCGGCCATAAGAAAGGCCGTTGAATTCGCTGAAGATTCTAAAACTCAGGGCTGGACGGATCTTAAATCTCACAACATCGATGAAAAAGATATTGTCATTGGAATAGCTGCTTCTGGAACAACGCCTTACGTGATAGGAGCATTAGAAAAATGTAATGAAAATCAAATTCCAACGGGATGTATCACCTGTAATAAGAACAGTCCGCTCTCAAAAACAGCAAAGTTTCCTATTGAAGTGATCGTTGGTCCAGAGTTTGTCACAGGAAGCTCAAGAATGAAAGCCGGAACAGCTCAAAAATTGGTGCTTAATATGATCACCACGACAGCCATGATTCAATTAGGAAAAGTAAAAGGAAATAAGATGGTCGATATGCAATTGAGCAATAACAAGTTGGTAGATCGCGGAACTAAAATGGTAATGGACTCCATAAATGTTTCTGAATTTGAGGCAAGCATTTTATTGGATAAACATAAAAGTGTCCGCAATGCCATTAAAGCATACTTAAATGAAAACAAATAGGATTGT
>JABDMU010000044.1 GCA_013001285.1 Flavobacteriaceae bacterium | reverse complement strand
CTCTTGATGAGACATTGGAACATGGGTTAAAACTTCCTGATGTTAGCGTTCATTTATATTTGAAAATGGTTAGCTGGGAGCTATCTAGCCTTGCCTTCAGAGCTCAAAAAGATCAGCATCTATTTTTAATGATATATCCGTACGGAAGTGACGAGGATCTCAGTTTCAATGTTTTTGATGAGAAAGGAAATTCGATCTTGCCGTGGAGTAATGAATGGATTAGATGGCTGCGGCTGATTTATATTCTATTGTATGGAATAGCTGTATTTATTATGTTCAGAGCTTTCAGGCGTTCCGCGAGAAAAGCAAGGTTGAAAGCTAATAACTAAAATGACAATAGTGAGGTGAAAAACTTCTGAAACAGGAAGAACTTATCTCAACCTAGCTGAAAAAAGTCCTATCTAAGATTCATTCCAATAAAAAAACCCAGCTTTCACAATCGTTGAAAAAGAAAAACCCACGCTAAAGGTGGTTTTGCTGCTTGATGTGGTCCCACTTGGGCTTACCGCGACAAAGCGCGGCACAGGCTTCTCGCCCAAGTTCTTTCCAATGAAAAAGCCCTTGCTTTCGCAAAGGCTTTTAGCACCACTTCGTGGTCCCACTTGGGCTCGAACCAAGGACCCTCTGATTATGAGTCAGATGCTCTAACCAACTGAGCTATGGGACCAATAAGGCTGCAATATTACTATATATTTTAGTTCTCTACAAGAATTTTAATCACAATCACCTATTTCCTGACAGAGCTCGATGAGCACACCATTTGTCGATTTAGGATGCAAAAAAACCACCCATTTATTGTCGGCACCTTTCTTAGGTTTTTTATTCAATATGGTAAACCCTTCTTTTTCTAATCGCTTCGATTCTTTTTCGATATCCTCTACCTCAAAAGCGATATGATGAATGCCTTCTCCTTTCTTTTCGATGAATTTTGCGATCGGACTGTCCTTATCTGTTGCTTCTAACAGTTCAATCTTATTCTCTCCTACCTTAAAGAAAGACGTATTTACATGTTCGCTTTCAACACTTTCAACCTTATAATGTGCTTGACCAAACAGTTTTTCGAATAAACCGTTCGAATCCTTTAAGTTTTTTACTGCGATTCCTATATGTTCAATTTTTAACATCATGTAACAAAATTAACTTAATTACGTCAGCTTATAAAGTTAAACAAATGAAATATCCTATTTTTGCATCATGGAAAGTAACAGACAGAAAAAAATAGCTTCAGTCCTTCAAAAAGATCTCGTTGATGTTCTTCAGGGAAGCGCCTCTAGAAATGGATTAAAAGGCATTATTATCTCTGTGACCAAAGTAAAGGTGACAGTAGATCTTTCTAATGCCAAAGTTTACCTGAGCTTCTTTCCAACAGATCGCGCTAAAGAATTGCTGGCTGGGATAAAACAAAATAGCCCATTGATCAAACATGAGCTTGCCCAACGCACAAAGCATCAATTAAGACGCATGCCTGATCTTGACTTTTATATTGATGATTCATTAGAATATATCGATCAGATCGATCGTTCTTTAAAAGGATTAGACAATCCCATTGAAAATCCTGATCTACTAGATAAAAGAAAAAAGAAATAGCCGGGTTCTTAAGCTCTAAACACATGTCATTGGAAAACGCGTTTGAATCGATCAATAGTTAAAGCATGAATTTCTCTTTTTACATCGCAAAACGCTATTTGCTTTCTAAGAGCAATAATAATGCAATTAACTTCATTGCCATTATTGCCGCTTTTGGTGTCATCATTGGATCTGCGGCATTGTTCATTGTGCTATCGGGTTTTGCTGGATTGAAAGATTTTACATTAGAATTTTCCAATTATGTTGATCCAGACCTTAAGATGATTCCTGCTCAAGGAAAATCCTTCAGATTAAGTTCCGATCAGATCAATACCCTCAATAACACTGAAGGTGTAGCGTCTTATGCTATGATCATTGAAGAACGTGTTATCATCAGTTACGAAGAAAAAAATGAAGCTGTGCTTTTGAAAGGTGTTGATGATAATTTTCCACAAAAAACCATCGACTCCATCCTTTCGCACGGCCGATGGTTTGACAACGACATCAATCAGGTCGTTGCGGGTTGGGGCGTAGCCAACAACCTCTCCTTCGGGATCATGAACTTTGAAAAAGCAATAAAAATATATGTGCCTAAACCTGGTCAAGGACAGATTACTTCATTAAAAAGTGCCTTCAATTCTATTGCTGCCATAAACGTTGGCGTATTTCAAATTAATGAGGAACTAGACAACTCTTATGTCTTTACCAATCTCGAAACTGCTCGGATGCTGTTAAATTATGAGGAAGACCAGTTTAGTGGCGTTGAGATCATCTTATCTGATAAAGATCAAATCAACACAATAAAAAGCGATCTGGAAAACACGTTTGGAGATCAGTTTATCTTTAAAGATCGCGAACAATTGAATGATGCCCTGTACAAGATGTTGAACACAGAAAATTTAGCCGTGTATCTTATATTTACCCTGATATTGATCATCGCACTATTCAATGTTATCGGTTCTATCATCATGATGATCCTAGACAAGAAAAAAAATCTGAACACTTTATTTAATTTAGGCGTAACCGTAAAACAAATACGTAAGATCTTTTTTCTTCAAGGCAGCCTCATGTCTGTAATTGGTGGAATTATTGGAGTTACGCTGGGGTTCTTATTAGTACTGGTTCAGAAAACGTTCGGTTTTGTCCTGATAACGCCATCACTTCCTTATCCGGTAAGTATCAAATGGATGAATGTTCTCTTGGTACTTATAACCATTTCTGTGCTTGGCATCTTAGCTTCAAAGATCGCTTCTTCAAGAATATCAAAACAACTAGTGCAAACGGTTTAAACGAACTGGTAATCAGAGAATTTATCGAGAACTTCATCAAAGGCCTTAAAAACATCTACTGAAGCATCGCTGGTTACCATTTTCATTCGGTATTCTTTAAAATGAGGAATACCTTTAAAATAATTGGTGTAATGACGTCGGGTTTCAAAAACCCCGAGCTTCTCCCCTTTCCATTCAATAGCCATTTCTAAATGTCTCCGAGCTGCTTCAACACGTTCGGCAATAGTCACAGGTTCCATGTGTTTTCCAGTTTTAAAAAAGTGTTTAACTTCTTTAAAAAACCATGGATTTCCAATACTAGCCCTTCCAATCATTGCACCATCTAATCCGTATGTGTCGCGCATAACCATTGCTTTTTCTGGAGAGTCAACATCGCCATTTCCAAAAATAGGAATGTGCATTCTAGGATTGTTCTTGACCTCGGCAATTGGTTTCCAATCCGCTTCGCCTTTATACATTTGTGCTCGTGTTCTTCCGTGAATGGCAATGGCTTTACAGCCGACATCTTGAAGACGCTCTGCAACCTCAACAATTTTAATAGAATCATGATCCCAACCCAATCGGGTTTTTACGGTAACAGGTAAATGGGTGCGCTTGACCATTTCGGCTGTTAATTTTTCCATCAAGCACAGGTCCTTTAGGATCCCTGCACCTGCTCCTTTGCTCACTACTTTTTTTACAGGGCAGCCAAAATTAATGTCAATGATATCAGGATTCGATTTTTCAACGATCTCAACCGATTGCAACATGCTATCTAAATTTGCGCCAAAGATCTGAATACCTACAGGACGTTCTTTTTCATAAATATCAAGCTTCATAGTGCTTTTTGCAGCATTCCGAATTAGGCCTTCCGAAGAAATAAATTCGGTGTATACCACATCTGCTCCTTGCTCTTTGCACAACGCACGAAAGGGAGGGTCACTCACATCTTCCATTGGCGCAAGCAGCAATGGAAAATTTGGAAGTTCTATGTCGCCAATTTTGACCAAATTATCCTGATTTATCTTAAAGTTACATTTTTATGCCAAACTAGGGCTGAAATTCTATGTCTGCTTCAATGGTCTTACCTTCGCGTTCGACGGTCACCTTGGTTTTCTGTCCTTCTTCAAATACTGAAAGTGCTCGCATATAACTCATCATATCAACAATGGTGCTATCGCCAAGTTTCACCACAATATCACCTTTTTGCAAGCCTGCTTTTATTGCGGGTTTATCTTCGCTAACGCCATCAATGCGCATGCCTTTTCCGTCATAAAGATAATCGGGAATGACCCCTAGTCCAACTTTGAATCTTGGAACTTCTTCACTTTCATTTTTTGTTTTTCTGAATGCCAACTCCCCGTTATCATCAAGGTCAGTAATGATGTCGAAAATATAGCTCGAAATGGCTTCCATCCCTTTATAATTCAGTTTCTCAGAATCATCACCCGGTTTATGATAGTCTTCGTGTTGTCCTGTAAAAAAATGAAGAACAGGAATATCATTTAAATAAAATGAGGTATGGTCTGAAGGTCCAACACCCGACTCGTTCTCCACGATCTTAAACGAATTGTTGCTGGCGTTTATAACCTGCTTGAAGAATGGTGATGTGCCCACGCCATATACAGCTAAAGTACTATCGGCCTTTAAACGACCAACCATATCCATATTCAGCATATAATTGATCTCTCCATCCTTTAAGGTTGAATTCTTTACGAAGTAGTTTGACCCTAACAAACCCATTTCTTCACCTGAAAAGGCCATAAACAAATAGTTGTTGCCTTTATTGGCTTCCTTCAGTTTACTTGCCAAATTCAGCATAACTGCAACACCACTAGCATTATCATCAGCTCCATTATGAATGGCTTTTTCCCCGCGATAAAGGGAGCCTTCGGCGCCATACCCGAGATGGTCATAATGCGCACCAATGACGACTGTTTTATTTGCGTTATTATTAATATAACCTAAAACATTGCGCCCAGAAATTGTACTATCTCCGTCTTTAACATCATATTGTACTTCTTGATGAGGGTCTGTCTTTGGTTTAAAAGAGAAATCTTGAAAATAGCCTTCTGTTCCTTTGCCTTCAAGTCCCATGTCTTTAAAACGTTCTGCGATATAGTCAGCGGCTTTTTTCTCACCTTCTGTTCCGGTTTGTCGGCCTTCTAAACTATTATCAGCCAAGATTTTTACATCTTCTTTAATCTTGTTTTCAGGCGTGTATTCCTGCTTACATCCAACAAGCGAAATAAAAAATACTAACAGCGATATTCTTTTCATAATTTAAATCTTATTTTTGCGCAAAATTAGCAATAAATACACTCATGAAATATATAATTAGCCTTTTTATTTTAGCATTATTCTTCGCTTGTAAAACCGATAACACAGAAAAAAATAACGAACCTGAAATTGCTGAAGCCGTTAAAGATTCATTAATATATCCAGAAGAAACGCATTTCAAATCTATCAAACAAATCACCTTTGGTGGTGATAACGCTGAGGCATATTGGAGTTTTGATGACAAGCAAATCATTTTTCAGTCTAACAATACCAATTGGAATGTGAATTGCGATCAGATGTTCTTAATGAACGCCGATGAAACCTTTGCCGATAAAATGCCTCCAATGATAAGTACTGGAAAGGGCCGAACAACCTGCGCCTATTTCTTGCCTGATAATAAGCATTTTGTTTACGGATCGACACATTTAGGTGGAGAAGATTGCCCCGAAGCTCCTTTGAGAAGAGAAGGAAAATATGTATGGCCTATTTATGAAAGCTATGATATTTTTGTTGCTGATCTTGAAGGGAATATCGTAAACCAATTAACTACCGAGCCTGGATATGATGCCGAAGCAACGGTCTCACCTAAAGGAGATAAGATCGTCTTTACGTCGATGCGAAGTGGAGACCTTGAACTTTATACAATGAATATTGATGGTTCTGATGTTTTTCAGGTCACTCATGAATTAGGTTATGATGGTGGTGCGTTCTTTTCACCAGATGGCACCAAATTGATCTTTCGTTCTTCGCGTCCAAAAACCGAAGCAGAGATCAAGGAGTATCAAGACCTATTGGCTGAAGGCTTAGTGCAGCCAACAGAAATGGAGCTCTATATTTGTAATGCTGACGGCTCTGATCTTCGTCAATTAACCAACCTAGGAAATGCCAATTGGAGTCCGTTTTTCCATCCAAGCGGTGATAAAATTTTATTCTCATCAAATTTTGAAGCTGAACGCGGATTTCCTTTCAATTTATATATGATCGATCTTGACGGAAAAAACCTAAAGCGTGTTACGCATGGCGAGACCTTTGATGCTTTCCCTGTATTTTCAAATGACGGAAAAAAACTTATTTTCTCTTCCAATAGAAATAATGGTGGCGGTAGAGATACCAACCTCTTTATTGCTGAATGGCAAGATTAAATCTAGGTAATTTAAATAGTTAGTGTTTGTTCCCTAAACGGTCGCGCTCTTCCTTAGAAAGGGTCTTTTCGTTGGTTGAAAGTCCGGTATTTCCGAATCTATAACGAAATCCAACGCGAACATAGCGGTTATCTAAATTCGAGAAAACCGAACTGTTTTGATCAAGGAATTTTGTGCGCACAAAGAAATCATGATCATTTAATAGATCGCTTATTGAAAGTGATAGAATGCCTTTACCCTTTAACATGGTTTTACGCAATGATAAATCAGTTAGAAGCCTTGAGTCAACTTTCTGAAACCCCTGAATATTAGCAGAAATATAAGTGATAACGAAATTAGCGGTAAGGCTGTTGTCTTTTAAAAATGATATGCTATTGGTAACGTCTGAGTAATTAGCCCAAATGTCTTTTTCCACGAGGCTGTTATCAACGGTGCCTTCATCTTTCGTGTAATAAAAAGACGTGATTACAAACATCGACCATCGATCCAGAATATTAATATTTCCGAAGAAATCGATGCCATAATCTATAGTTGAAGCGAGGTTAAATGGTGTATAGAAGATCTCATTTTCGTCATTGTCTTGAATAGGCAGCTCAAAAATGTTCCCTTCAGATTTCTTATAATATACTTGTAAGGTGAAATTATTATTAAAGGTAACCCCTAAATCTAAATAGTCAATAAATATGGGCTGAAGTCCAGGATTTCCCGTGACTATGGTGTTGTCGTTTAAAAAGAATTTAAACGGGTTAAGATCACTATAGTCGGGTCTGCTAATACTACGATTGTAATTGACAAATAAATTCGCCTTATTGCTTACATTATAACTAATACTAGTGTTTGGGAACCACTCTAAATAATCCTGTGTGTTTGTCACCGAATTGGACATAGAAACTCCTTCAATTTGAGTTTGTTCTGCTCTAACGCCTACATTAAAGTTCCATTTTTCGCCATTCTTCTCGAAATTCACATATCCTGCATAGACATCTTCTTGGTAATCGAAATCGTCTGTGTTCTCGTCATTTTGAACTTCTTGATTACCCATAATGTTATATTGAACAATCGTGCTATTGGTTCTTACCTGTCCTAATTTACCTCCAAGTTCGAGGGCTGAATTAGATCCAATAGGTAATTTGTAATCTATTTGTGATGTAAATATTTCAGTTGCCTGATCAGAACGCGATCGGAAGGCGCGACTTTCGATAAAGTTGTCATTAGAATCAAAATAATCACTGTCTACACGCTGCTTTCGCCTATAATCATAAGTGGTGACATGTGCATTAAGTCTTAATTTTGAGCTGTCGGCCTTAAATGTATGTTCATAATCAACATCAAATCCTAAATTGTGCTTTAAATCCTTAGCTAAATTATCAGAAAAGAACCTTGAAAATGAATTGCTAGGTATAGGCGTTAATGCTGTGACATTAGTATTGTTCTTTGTGCGATATTTAAAATATGGCAGAAATAGCATGTTTGATGAAATGCTAAGGCGATTATTTGCATTGATCTCATAGTCAAGGCCTAAATTAACCGTATGGGTTTCGGACCAAGTGTTTCTGTCGACGTCTGAATCGTAACGCTCATTTTGATAGGTGACCATTTCGCGATTGACACGATCTATTTTCCGATCGCCATAGCTATAATTCACATAAAGGTCCAACTTTTTGGTCTTAAAAAAATTTGAAGAACCTAGGCTAACTTTAGGAAAAACACCTTGGGTATAATTCGAGAATAGACTGCCACTATAACCCGTGACCAGGTTTTTTGACATTTTAATATTCAACACTATGCCGCTATCAGCGTCATAGCGTGCAGAAGGATTCGTGATGACCTCTACAGATTTTATATTTGATGCCGAAGTGCCTTCAAGTAACTGCACAACTTCAGATGAGGACAGATTGACTTTTCTATCATTAATGTACACGACAGGTGTGGCATTGTTCACGGAAATGGTGTTGTTTAAAATCAAAACACTTGGCGTGCTTCTTAGAACGTCGATCATATTTCCTTCGCTAAGCGAGGTATTCTCAACATTAAATATAAGTCGGTCAGACTCTCTTTTAAAGGTTGGTTTTTTCACTGTAATGCTCACTTCAGAAAGCGATTCGGTAGATTCGATCAATACTATTGGGTCTAACACAATATCAGCGCTTAATTCAATAGCTGAATAAACTGTTTCGTAGCCAATAAAGCTTGTTTTTAGAATATAGTTGTTCTGTGAAATGTCATTAAACCTAAAAGCTCCAGAATCATCAGAGGTGGTTCCATTTACAATAGTAGAGTCCTGAGCACGTAATAATAAAATATTAGCGTAAGCAACACCTTGGTCAGATTCGTCCTTAATTTCACCCTGAATTGAATAAGATTGAGAATAAATTAGAGAAGCACCAAATAGCAATATGGCTGTAAAAAAATTCTTTAGAGTCACTTCAAGACTTATTGTACGCTTACAAACTTATAACATTTACCTAACTTTTTTATACGGTTAATCCGTAATTTGTCGAAATTGAACGAATATTATATCCCTCTGGAAAGCGTACTGTTCTAATATATTATCAGATTAGAATTTACATCTATAAAATTATGTACTTTTGCAGTCTGACAAAAAAGGTCTATTCGATTAAATGAAGAATATCAGGAATTTTTGCATCATCGCGCACATTGATCACGGTAAAAGCACACTAGCTGATCGACTCTTGGAATTTACAGGTTCTGTAACCGATAGAGAGCGTCAAGATCAATTACTAGATAATATGGACTTGGAGCGTGAACGTGGTATCACTATCAAGTCTCATGCTATACAAATGGAATATACATTTGAGGGTGAATCCTATATTCTGAATTTAATAGACACACCTGGTCATGTTGACTTTTCATATGAAGTTTCGCGATCTATTGCAGCTTGTGAAGGTGCTTTATTGGTAGTTGATGCTGCTCAAAGTATTCAGGCACAGACCATCTCTAATCTCTATTTGGCCTTAGAAAATGATCTTGAAATAATTCCTGTTTTAAACAAGGTGGATCTGCCAAGTGCCAATCCTGAAGAAGTTACCGATGACATTGTGGATTTACTGGGATGTGATCCCGAGGAAATAATTCCTGCAAGTGCTAAAACTGGTTTAGGAATTGAAGAAATTCTTGCCGCTATTATTAAACGTGTTCCTGCGCCTAAAGGCAATTTAGATGAATCACTACAAGCCTTGATCTTCGATTCGGTTTACAATCCTTTTCGTGGTGTGGAAACCTATTTTAGAGTCATAAACGGTTCTATAAAAAAAGGGCAGCACATTAAATTCATCGCAACAGGAAAATCCTATTTTGCCGATGAAGTTGGAACCTTAAAATTGAAGCAATTCCCAAGACAGGAAATTAAGGCTGGTGATGTAGGTTATGTAATCACAGGAATAAAGGAAGCAAAAGAAGTCAAAGTAGGTGATACTATTACCGATGCTAAAAACCCAACTACAAATGCCATTGGTGGCTTTGAAGATGTTAAGCCTATGGTATTCGCAGGAATTTATCCTGTTGACACCGAAGATTATGAAGAATTACGGGCGTCGATGGAAAAATTGCAACTCAATGATGCTTCTTTGGTGTTTTCGCCAGAAAGTTCTGCAGCCTTAGGTTTTGGTTTTAGATGCGGATTTTTAGGCATGTTACATCTAGAAATCATTCAGGAACGTTTAGAGCGGGAGTTTAATATGACGGTAATTACAACGGTTCCAAATGTAAGCTACCATGCTTTTACTCGAAAGAACCCTGACGAACCTATAATCGTAAATAACCCAACTGATCTTCCTGACCCGTCAGGTCTTGATCATGTTGAAGAGCCCTATATAAAAGCAACGATCATTACTAAATCTGATTTTGTCGGAAATGTGATGTCGCTTTGCATCGAAAAACGTGGGCAGATCACGAATCAAACCTATTTGACAACAGAGCGTGTTGAGCTGAGTTTTGATATGCCGTTGGCAGAGATCGTATTTGATTTTTACGACCGACTGAAAACAGTGTCAAAGGGGTATGCTTCTTTTGATTATTCACCTATTGGCATGCGTACATCAAAATTGGTGAGAGTAGATATTCTCTTGAATAGTCAGCCCGTTGATGCGCTTTCGGCCTTAATTCATTTTGACAACGCTCAACATATAGGAAAGAAAATGTGCGAAAAGTTAAAGGAGCTTATTCCGCGACAGCAATTTGATATTCCTATTCAAGCTGCGATTGGTGCAAAGATCATTTCAAGGGAAACTATAAAAGCATTAAGAAAAGATGTGACTGCCAAATGTTATGGTGGAGATATTTCACGTAAACGTAAGCTTCTTGAAAAGCAGAAAAAAGGTAAGAAACGCATGCGTCAGGTAGGAAATGTCGAGATCCCACAACAGGCATTTATGGCTGTTTTAAAGCTTAACGATTAGAAGTTCAGCCCAAAAACATTCTGATTTTCTAAAGAGAAAAAAATGCTACACCTTTTCGGGATCAATCGGTTTTCCCATATAAACCAACTTACTTTTCTCTGAAATACCATTTACATCTTCATTTATCGAAGGAATGATGTGCAATTCGTTATCTGCATCTTGAATAAATAGCGGAACGGTTTCCTTATTATTTTTGGTGATGTCGATCAATTTTAAATATTGCTCTTTATTCTCGATTGCTATTTCTTGAATGGCAGGATATTGTCGAGTGACTTCAGATAGGGTATTATAATCAACGGTATGACTGAATAATCCTTCTTTTGGATTGTTATTGCCATCCAACATTTCATCTTTGGTAACCAATCGAAAAGAACCGTTTTCTCCAAATTGCTTACTAAACTTGTCAATGGCGTATTTGTTAATATCTGGATTTCCCGTCAAGGCCATCAAATAACCCACATCATTAAGTTCAATATTATCTAAAAGCGAATCGGAGTAAATATTGGTGCTCAAAGCTTCTAGACCCATTTCTTTTGCCTTTGCAATATTATTCTGATTGCTATCAATTAGCACCACATGTCTTCCATGCTTTTCTAAGTAATTCCCTATCAATCTAGACACTTTTGAAGCGCCCACTATTAGTATTCCATCTGATTTATTTAAAAATACGCCTATTAGTTTCGCGATCAATCTTGCTGTAGTGGCATTTAACAATACCGTTCCTAATACGATCATAAAGACGAGCGGTGTAATATATTCAGCGCCAGGAACACCGTCTTTTGCCAGTTTCAATCCAAATAATGAAGCGATTCCAGCCGCAACAATACCGCGAGGACCAACCCAACTGATAAATAATTTCTCATTTAATTTTAAGGTTGATTTATGAGTACTTAGAAAAACACCAACAGGACGAATAACGAAAACTACTATTGCAAATAAAACAGCGGTTTTCCAATTGTAAATTAACAGTAGGTCTTCAAAATTGATGTTTGCTGCCAGAAGAATAAATAAGATGGAAATCAGTAATACGCTTAAAGATTCCTTAAAGTAAAGAAGTTCTTTGAGGTGAGGAGAGTTTGAATTTCCAAGTACCATTCCCATAACAACAACAGCCAATAATCCAGACTCGTGGGCAAAACTGTCAGAAAGTACAAAAACGCCTAAAACAGCAGCTAAGGCAAATACGTTAAGCAAATAGTGTGGGATCCACTTCTTGTTCATTGCAAAATTTAACCCGTGCGCAAAAGTAAACCCGAAAGTTGATCCGAATAATACAATTTTACCAAATTCTATAAGTGCCGTTTTAGTGTATTCACCACCACCGCCAACACTTATGAATTCAAAAACCAAAACAGCAACTAATGCCCCAATGGGGTCAATTAAGATGCCTTCCCATTTTAATACCGCCGAAACATCTTTTTTTAATGGAATGTTTCTCAAAATGGGCGTAATCACGGTAGGGCCAGTCACAATAATTAATGAAGAAAACAAATACGAAATTTCCCAGCTCAGGTTAAAAATAAAATGTGCTGCAATAGCGGCCAAGAAAAATGTAACCAATGAGCCCAGTGTGATTAATTTGGTTATTACAGGACCAACATTTTTTATTTCACTCATTTTTAATGTTAGTCCTCCTTCAAATAAAATGATGCTAATGGCCAGGGAAACAAAATAAAATAAGCTTTGTCCTGGAAATAACCCTTCACTCCCATTCCATATGGGTTCAATATATTTAGTGCCATCTTCCGATAAAAATTCCTGAGCAATAGGCCCAACCAATAAACCAATAAGTATAAGCGGTAAAATGGCTGGTATTTTAAATTTCCAAGCCACCCATTGGGCTAGTATCCCAAGAATAATGATTCCTGCTAGTTCTAACATGTCAATTGAATTTGGGTAAATGTAAGAAGAAAAAGACAATTTTTTAACAAGAATTTTTTGGCCAAAAAAATCATGGCTTGTTCTTTAAAAGCGGAAATATTTACGTCGCTTTTAAAGTCTTAAAAAAACAGTACCTTTCACGTTTTACCTCTTGAACAACAACTTTGACTGAGAATAAATTTAACACAATTGGTATAGGAGTTACCTTTTCCCCTAACCTTCAGGCTAATATTTTTGAAGCCTCTAGGTTCGCATTATTTTTTGAAAGTAAATTGGTTCTCATTCATGTTGGAGACTATTCTGAAGAAAAAGAAAAAAAATTTAAAGTCCTTCTATCTCCTTTTATTGAGAAGCAACTTGATTATGAAATCGTGTTCCAGTCTGGTCCTCCTGTTGATACGATACTCTCTGTGTGTAAAAGCAAAAAAATAGATTTGCTCATTCTCGGAGCTCTTCAGAGAGAGTCTTTCGTTAGGTATTATGTGGGTTCTATTGCGCGGAAGATTACAAGACGAGCTAAGTGTTCGGTATTACTGCTTATTAATCCATCTGTGAATCGCATACCCCGTCAATATATCGTTACAAGCGGATTAGATGAACCTGAAACGCCGCATGTTATAGAAACGGCTTTTTATGTAGGCCGTCAACTACAATCTGAGCGGCTAACTATTGTAGAAGAAATTTCCAAACAGGATATCAATATCAATGTTGACGATACTAAAGCTTTAAGAAAAACAACTATTGCCAAAGAACGAATGCGATTAAGAGAAGCGTCTCGGGTTAAGAAAATAATAGATGGTATTGATAGTGAATTAAAGAAGAATATTTTGGTGAATTCTCAACCTATTTTTGGTAAAAGAGGGTATTCTATCGGGCATTATGCCCAAGTTGTAAGAGCAGATCTTCTAGTAATGGCCGCACCAAAAAAACTGTCTTTTTGGGATAGACTTTTTCCTCATGATATTGAGCATATTTTAACAGAATTACCAACCGATGTGTTAATTGTACAGTGAGTCCAAAACAAAATTCCATAAAAACATTTTTTAAGGCCCTTCCGAAAAACATTTTTTCGGGATTTGTAGTTAGTTTGATCGCTCTACCATTATGTCTGGGATTGGCCATGGCCAGTGAAGCACCACCAATTGCTGGTGTGATAACGGCTGTAGTAGGTGGTTTGTTGGTGTCTTTTCTGGGCGGCAGTTATGTAACGATAACGGGGCCTGGAAATGGTCTTGTAGGCGTGCTCCTTATTGCCATTACCGCACTTGGTCTGCAAAGCGCCTATGCTGCAATTATTTGTTCTGGCGTGCTGCTTATGATTCTTGGTTTTCTTAGGCTTGGCAAATTGGCCGATTTTTTTCCGTCATCGGCCATTCAAGGCATGCTAGCGGCTATAGGGCTTATTATTCTGGGGAAACAATTTCATATCATGCTGGGTAACAAAATTACGCGAGAGTCTAGTATTGAGTATTTAATTGAAATTCCATCAACAATTATAAGCACTTTTTCCCATAGTGAAACAGGGTTAATTTATGCTGCCTTAGCTGGAGTTATCAGTCTTGCTATAATGGTATTCTACCCGAAACTTAGAAATAAATACCTTCAGCTATTACCGGCGCCCATGTGGATTGTAATTTTATCAGTAGGATTTAGTTATTATTATGAGTTGGTGCTTCAACAACCAAACCCTATAGCGCCTGAATATATGCTCTCTGGTATTCCAAATGTACAGGAGATCGTTTCTCAAATTCCTACTCCAGATTTTTCTTTGATCTCAGGATTATCTTTTTGGTCTAGTGTTTTAGCTTTAACCTTGATCTCAAGTATCGAGTCTTTGTTGAGTATTAAAGCAGTTGATAAATTAGATCCAGAAAAAAGACGTTCAAATGTAAATAAAGACCTAAAGGCTCTAGGATTTTCAACCATAGGTAGTGGTTTCTTAGGTGGGTTGAACGTGGTTACTGTTATAGCCCGAAGTTCTGTTAATGTGAATAATGGCGGCAGTAATAGGTCATCTAATTTTTTTCATGCCTTTTTTCTGGTATTATTCATTCTATTGTTCAGCTCTCAATTAGCAAGAATTCCCTTGCCAGCACTAATGGCCATATTGG
This sequence comes from Flavobacteriaceae bacterium, assembly GCA_013001285.1. Classification (GTDB taxonomy): domain Bacteria; phylum Bacteroidota; class Bacteroidia; order Flavobacteriales; family Flavobacteriaceae; genus JABDMU01. The sequence goes on along the minus strand of JABDMU010000044.1, from coordinate 191,625 downwards.
TATTTACCGGATATAAACTGGCATCTCCGGATATGGTCAGACACATATTTAGTATTGGAAGAGAACAGCTTATAATTTTCTTTGTCACTTTATTTTTTACCCTTAAAATTGGGCTCATCACTGGAATTGTTCTTGGTGTCATAAGTACCTTTATCATACATTTGATCATCAATAAGAGTTTTGCACTATTTGGTAGAAACGTTCTAAAACCAAATGTGCTTATGTTTAAGGAAGGGCGGAGCCAAAATAACTACTATGTGAGTGTCAAACATTTCTGTAGTTTTCTCAATTATTACAGACTGAAAGATAAACTGGATGCTATTTCCGAGGACCAAGATGTAATCGTTGATTTTTCCCTTTGTCAGTTTGTAGATCACACGGTTATGGAAAATTTAAATAATTATCGCGAATTGTTTAAAAAACGAGGTGGGCATTTTGACGTGATTGGGCTTGATATGCATGATGCTGAATCATCGCATCCATTTGCCTTGAGACGAATTCTGCCAATTCCAAATTTACTGTCAAATTTTACCAAGCGACAATCGTCTATTGAGGAGTTGTCTAAAGAGTATGAATTGACCTATGAGGCTGACAAAAACAAAAACGTCGATTTTTTAAACGGTTTCTTGTTCTTTAGAACAAAACAAGTGAATCATGTATTTAATCGGCTTTCTGATCTAGATGAAAAAACCAGTATTTTTGATGTTGAGTTTTCGGAAGGTGAATTCATTGCAAAAGAGGTGGTGCGTACAACTATGATGCATATTGCTCTTGACGATGTAATTCCTCAATTTACCTTAGATCGTGAAGGTCTTCTGGAGCGTTTTTATTCATTTGCTGGCTTTAAAGATATCCCAATAATAGATCATCCTGATTTTTCAAACCGCTTTTATTTACTTGGAGATGATGAATTGGCTATTCGCAATTTTTTTAGAACAGAGCTTGTTCATTTTTTTGAAAGCAATCCGTACTACCATGTAGAATCAAATGGTTCATCCTTGCTTTTATTTGGTCGAGAACGTTTGGCTAGTTTAAAAGAAATTAAGGCGCTCTTAGATTTTGGAAATAGACTAAAAGATGTTGCCCAAAATATCGTTAAAAAAGGGGTTGATTAGTAAGGTTTTATTATTTTGCAGCATTCTAAGAAAAACATGCATTTATATCCTATTCAGGCAGGGAATTTTAAATTAGATGGTGGCGCCATGTTTGGTGTCGTTCCTAAATCGCTTTGGCAACGTACAAACCCTGCAGATGAAAACAATATGATTGATATTGCGGCACGTTGTTTGTTAATTGAAGATGGTAATCGATTGATTTTAATCGATACTGGTATGGGAAATAAGCAAAGTGAAAAATTTTATGGCTACTATTATCTTTGGGGTGACGATTCAATTGAAGCCTCATTAAAACAGGTCGGATTTCATCCTGACGATATCACCGATGTGTTTATGACTCATTTGCATTTTGATCATTGTGGGGGAAGCATTCAATGGAATTCAGACCGCACTGGGTATGAACCTGCATTTAAAAACGCTAAGTTTTGGAGTAATGCCGATCATTGGAAATGGGCAACCAAACCAAATAAAAGAGAGAAAGCATCGTTCTTGAAAGAAAATATTCTTCCTATGGAAGCAAGCGGGCAGCTTAATTTCACTAAAATCCCCCATACTGATATTTTAAAAAATTCAGCTTTAGGGTTTGATATCTTTTTTGCTAACGGTCATACCGATAAACAAATGATCCCTATGATAAAGTATAAGGGTAAGACCATATGTTTTATGGCCGACCTATTACCTACAGCAGGGCATCTACCAGTGCCATTTGTTATGGGTTATGATACGCGACCATTGATTACACTAGATGAAAAGGATAAATTTTTATCTCAGGCCGCAGACAATAACTATTATTTGTTCTTAGAGCATGATGCGCACAATGAAATTATTACTGTAAAGCATACAGAGAAGGGTGTTCGATTAAATGAGCGCCATACATGTAAAGAAATTTTTAATTAAACTTTAATAACTATGAGGATTAAGAGTTCATTATTATCCATCGCATTTGCGATTTTACTTTTTGCTTGCGGCGGAACTGCCGACATTCTATCAACTCCAGTTGAAAATATTGATAACACCCCATTAAAAGTTACCGATCTCACGGAGCTGGAAAAAAAGACCTGGGGTCATTTAGATCTTGTAAGTGATACTATACCAGGGATGAGTGTTGAGAAGGCATATGCTGAAATTATAAAGGGTAAAAAAGGAGTAACTACCGTGGTTGCTGTCATTGATACTGGAATTGATATTGATCATGAGGATCTTGATGGTGTTATTTGGACCAATAAAAAAGAGATCGCTGGAAATGGAAAAGATGATGATAAAAACGGATTTGTGGACGATATTCATGGTTGGAATTTTTTAGGCGAATCGTATGATGAACAATTAGAATATGTGCGCCTATTGGCAAGTGGAAACACAAGTCACCCAAGATATGCTGAAGCTCAAGCCGAATTAGAACGAGAAACCCAAAAAGCACTTGCTTCTAAGAACCAATATGAAAGTATTCTGCAACAAATTAAAGTTTCGGATGCGGCAATTGCTAAGCATTTAAATAAAGAAAATTACACGAAAACCGAAGTTAATGCGATCACAACAGAGGATCAAGAATTATTAAAACATAAGGCTGTCATTCAGCAGACTTATGGATTTGGATTTGATACCATTGCGGAGGCTAAAAAAGAAATAAAGTCAGGTGTAGAATATTTTACCGAACGCCTTAACTTTCATTTTAATAAGGACTTTAATGGTCGGAAAAATGGAGATGATCCAGATGATTTTAGCAAAAAAGTATATGGTAACAACAATGTAAGGCCAATAAAGAAAAGTGAAAGCCATGGCACGCACGTTGCAGGTATTGTGGCAGCTGAAAGAAATAATGGAAAAGGTGCAAATGGTGTGGCAAATAATGTAAAGATCATGTGTTTGCGAGCAGTGCCTAACGGTGATGAGTATGATAAGGATATTGCCTTAGCTATTCGATATGCTGTTGATAATGGCGCAAAAGTGATCAATGCTAGTTTCGGGAAATACTACTCACCTCACAGCGAATGGGTTAGAGATGCAATTGCCTATGCTGGCAAAAAAGATGTATTGATCGTTAAGGCAGCCGGTAATGAAAGCTACAACATTGACACCAAAAATGTATTTCCAAATGATGCCATAGATAATGGTCCTGAAGTTTCTGATAATTTCATAACCGTTGGTGCACTCGAGCCCAAATATGGGTCAGGGATGGTTGCCAGCTATTCTAATTATGGGAAAAGTAATGTTGATGTATTCGCTCCTGGGTCTGCGATTTATTCAACCATTCCTGAAAACGAATACAAATCGCAGCCCGGAACCTCGATGGCATCACCTGCAGTAGCTGGTGTTGCTGCATTGATTAGATCTCTTTATCCAGATCTTACAGCGGCTCAAGTCAAACAAATCATTATGGACTCTGGATTACCAATAAAAACAAAAGTTGTTGTTGGTGGTGATTCGTCAAACATAAAGCCATTTGAAACTATTGTAAAATCAGGAAAAATAGTGAATGCGTACAACGCATTGATCATGGCGGCGAAGATCTCAAAAAAATAATATTATGAATAGCTTCAAATTTATTACCTACTTATGCCTACTCACACTGTTTGTGTTTTCCAATAGTGTATTGGGGCAATCACAAAGCAATCCTGGGTATTGGCAACAACATGTTGACTATAAAATGAAAATTGATGTTGATGTAAAAAACTATCAATATAAAGGCCAGCAAACACTGGTATATACCAACAATTCACCTGATGTTTTAGATCGTGTTTTTTATCATTTATATTTTAATGCCTTTCAGCCAGGAAGTGAAATGGATGTGCGGTCACGAACCATTGCCGACCCTGATCGTCGAGTGAGAGATCGCATCAGTAAGCTAAAACCTGATGAGATTGGGTTTATTAAGGTGAATTCACTAAAACAAAACGGTACTAAATTAAACTTTGAAACCGTTGGTACTATTTTAGAAGTTGAGCTGCATCAACCTATTCTACCTGGTCAAAAAACAACTTTTGAAATGGATTTTGACGCTCAAGTGCCGGTCCAGATCAGACGTTCTGGTAGAAATAATCAAGAAGGTGTGGTCTTCTCAATGGCGCAATGGTATCCCAAAATGGCTGAATATGATTTCGAAGGTTGGCATGCCGACCCTTATATCGGGCGAGAATTTCATGGTGTCTGGGGTGATTTTGATGTTAAAATTAGTATTGATAGGAATTATATCCTGGGGGGGACCGGTTATCTTCAAAACCCAAACGAAATTGGCTATGGGTATGAAACTGGCGTAGTTAAAAGACCTGAAGGAAAAAAATTGACCTGGCATTTTAAGGCCCCAATGGTTCATGATTTTACATGGGCGGCTGACCCTGAATATATTCATGATAAAATGCAGGTGCCTGATGGACCAACGTTGCATTTCTTTTATAAAAAAACAATGCCTTCAATAAACCTTCAGAACTGGAAGGACATTCAGCCCAAAACAGTTGAGCTGATGCAGTTCTTTAGTGAATATGTTGGGAAATATCCATACAAGCAATACTCATTAATTCAAGGAGGAGATGGCGGAATGGAATATGGTATGTGCACTTTAATGCTGGGTGAGGGTACTTATAATGGTATGATAACTGGAGTTATTGCACATGAACTTGCACATACTTGGTTTCAGTTTTTATTAGCAAACAACGAGGCAAAACATGAGTGGATGGATGAAGGGTTCGCAAGTTATATTGAGAGCCTTGCGCTGAACACCATTATGAATCGCAACAAATCCAATCCATTTGAGCAATTATATAGAGCTTATACTAATCTGGCTTTGTCTGGCATAGAGCAGCCTCAGACTACTCATGCCGACAGATATACGCTGAACATTCTTTATAGTACCGCAGCCTATAGTAAAGGTGCCGTGTTTTTAGCTCAACTGGGTTATGTGATTGGGGAAGAAAATCTTGAGAAAACTCTGAAAAAATATTTTCAAGACTGGGCATTCAAACACCCAACTCCGAACGATTTTATACGCGTTGCAGAGAAGGTATCTGGATTAGAGCTTGATTGGTATTTAACAGATTGGACACGAACTACAAATACGATAGACTATGGTGTTTCAAAAATAGTTGCCGAAGAAAAAGTAACAACTTTAAATTTAGAACGAATTGGTTTGATGCCAATGCCTCTGGATATTGAAGTGACTTATATTGATGGTTCAAAAGAATTATTTTACATTCCTCTACAAATGATGCGTGGTGAAAAACCAACAGATGATGATGTAATTATACTCAAAGATTGGCCCTGGGCATATCCGACATATAGTTTTGAAATTGACGATTCCAAAGGTGAAGTAGTATCGGTTTCAATTGATCCGAATGAGTTTATGGCCGATATCAATAGAGTGAACAACACATTAACAATTGATCGTGAAACAAACGAAAAAGACTAAGACTTTTAGTTCATACTTATTCTCCCTTTGAACCAGGGTAATTCTTTGTAGCTGTCTATTTTAGATACACGTTCTCTGTTATATAATCGCAAATGCGTGCTGTCAACCTGTTTGTTTCGATAACCAAATAAGTGAAAAAGTTGCTTGGCAAAAAATCTAGTGATCTTCAGATTTACCTTAAGGACACCCTTTTCCTTGTCGTCCCATGATATGCCGGGGAACAAGACAAGTAAATTATCTAAGCGCCAGCGTCTCAGTAAAGAAGAAAGACCCATAAAAAAAGGAGCGATGCGCTTTATAATAAAAAAGCCTTCTTTTCCGCGATTTTGATATAAGGGCATAAATAATCTTGCCGAATCAGGAGCGGCTACATCTCTCCCGTCGCTTTCTGCAAGTATGGTGCCTTTTTTAATTTTTTGAAAACTTGAAAAATTAGGCCTCATTTTAAAGTCTTCGCCATTATATATTCTATAAAGATGAGTCACCTCAAACACTTCATCAAGATGTTTTGTATTCTGATTTAACTGCTGGTAATGTGAAAGCAGATCATCTATATCGTTTTTGTCTATTGATGCCGTTGCAACTAAGGCAAGATTGACAAACGAAATGCCATTAGTTACGGCATTTATATCATCATGTTGCCCAGATTCAAATCCCAAGCAAACATAGCCAAGTGTATTGATATAGCTCAAGAGCGGTCCTTCTAAATATTCCTCAATTCCTAAAACTATTGGAACTGGAAATTGCCTAGAAAAGTTACGGTTGATCAGTGCATCATTTATGGTTATAAAAGGAAGGGATTGGCTTGATGTTGTATGCAGATCAATAAAATAAAAAGGTCCACTATGATCGTTAATTATGTTTTTCAGCAATTCATAAAGAACAACTTGCTCCTCTTCCTCCGCACTTAATGAAGTCTTCGTTTCAAGATTTTTTAATAATTCATAAGTCCACATCCTATTAAGGTCGGAATGTATGAAGCGCTGATTTTGTTTTAAGGCCGATAAATTTCCTGAAATGGCATAGATGTTTCCTTTAACCTTGTCTTTCTGAATATTCTTATAAACGTGCTTCAGTGCAAACACGCCTGCCGTTTCATTTCCATGCATCCCGCCAATAAAAATCACTGTAGGTCCAGTGATTTTGGAGTTTATTTTCCAAATAATGCGGTCTACGGAGATTGTTTGATTTAGGGCTTTACTTTTCACATCTACCATTGATTACATGTCTTTTGAGGTGATAATTCCAATGAGTTTCTCATTCTTAACTACAGGAAGAGAATCAATATTGTGTTTTTTCATCATGGCTTTTGCTTTATCTAATTTATCGTTTTCAGAAATTGTTATGACTTCTTTAGTCATAACTGTGCTTACTGCTTTTTGAACCTGGGGATCATTTGGGGTGAAGTTTTTTACATCTTCCCACGACAAAAGGCCAATCAATTTCTTTTTCACATTAATAACCGGCATGTGATGAATATTTTTCCACTCCATTATTTTGATCACTAACTCAAGACTATCTCTCTCATCAACCGAAAAAATCTCTGAACTCATATGATGTTTAACAAGTCGGTCTTCCAATGGAATGTTAGACGTTTGTTCCTCTAGAATTCGCCATGATGACACCGGATAACCTTTCTCTTGTTTCTCGTATAATTTTGCAGTGAGTGATTCTAGAGCTTCATAGCGTTTTTGAAGAGTTTTTAGGTTTCTATAACTAGAAGTCATCCATTGCGAACCAGAATGCGATTTCACTCGGTTCTCAATTATGGTAAGATAATGTTCTGCATCCTTAGGCGAAACTCCTGCGCTGTACAACCCTTTGTATGCCATTGGTAATAATTGATCCAGAATTAATTGATGACTTGGTATAAACGAGCCATCCCAATAAAATTGTGTTGCCATACCGTATCTCGCTGCATTAAAGAAATTAGCCTTGGCGTCTTTAAAATCCATTTTCTCGCTAATATTATCAAATTTTTTAGGCTTTCCAATCATAACGCCCACCCAGAACATCATATTTGCAATTTCATCTACAACGGTTGGTCCTGATGGAATGTATCTATTTTCAATGCGCAAATGTGGCTTTCCATTTCCAACACCATAGCAAGCGCGATTCCATCTGTAAACAGTTCCGTTGTGCAGGTTAAGTGCTCGTAATTTAGGGATGACACCTTGTTCAAGCATTTCAACACTATCTTTAATAAATTCAGAGGTTACCAAGCTTCGGAATCTGGATATATTGTCTTTAAAAATATCTGTTACAGAGCCTGAAGTCCATTCGCTACCAAAGCTCACGCGTGATTGCTTTTCATTTAATAGAAATGAATTCGCGCGCGTATCTACACTTTGAGTGAACAAGGCAATTCTGGATTCACTCCACAATTCTTTTCCAAATATAATGGGAGAATTTGTACAAATGCTAAGAATTGGACCAGAAATGGCCTGGGCCCAGTTATAGCTGTCTACAAATTCGTCAGGATTAATTTGAAGGTGCATTTGAAAACTAGTGTTACACCCTTCCAGCATGACGGAATCGTGTAATAAATTGAGTTCGTCAACGCCTTTTATATGTATCTCAAAATTATCTTTTCTTGATTCCCTGATGGCATCATTAAGCACAAAATAGCGCTCAACTTTTGTCATATTATCAATGTTAATGTGATTTAAGGAAAGCGTTGGTAAGATTCCTGTTAATAAAACTTTTGAATCGTGTTTAGAAGCAGCTTCTTTAGCCTTTTTAAGTAATGATTTTAACTGATCAGCCAGTTTTGAAAAACAATCACCTGTTAATTCAAATGGATCTAAATTGATCTCCAAATTGAAGTTTCCTATTTCGGTAGTAAAATGATCGTCGTCAATGGTTTTTAATACGTCCAATGAATTATGGCTTGGGTTGAATTTGTCATTTACCAAACAAAATTCTTGTTCAGCGCCAATTCTAATCGGAGATTTTTCAACCAAACCATCCTTGATCATTTTGTCCAGCGCTTCAATATCCTTAATTAATTGGTGAATATAATCGGCTTTATCCTTTTTTCCGCTTAACTTAATAACTTTGAGTACTCCCATATTAAAAGTATGTCGATTTAACGAATTTCAAGTTAATGAGACCCTCTCAGCTAAAAAATGATATTTATCATGCGCTATTTGGTGTAATTTCTATTTTTGTACAATCATGAAGGCATCATACACCACTAAAGAAAAGCTAAAAAGTAAGAAACAAATTGAACAATTGTTTGCTGAAGGCAGTTCAATTTCGTCCTTTCCTTTACGTTTGGTATATATGTCAACTACAAATGAAGACAATTTCCCGGTTAAAACAGGTGTTTCTGTAAGCAAGAAGCATTTTAAAAAAGCAGTCGATCGCAACCGAATTAAGCGGCTTTTACGTGAGGCGTATCGACTTCATAAAAACGCGTTTTTTAACAACATAACAACACATTATGCGTTGATGATTTTGTACATTGGAAATGATATGCCTTCATTTTCACAAGTTGAAAAGGCAATGCTTTTGTTGTTGAAAAAATTTTCAGACAAAAACCCTCAATGAAAAAAGAACTGATATGAAAAAGAAAATCCTAATTCCAATATTGGCATTAACCATACTCTTTACGGGTACCGCGTTTAAAAATGATTTTTTTGAAATCGCCAAGCAGATTGAAATCTTTACGACACTTTTTAAGGAGATCAATATGAATTATGTCGATGAGACCAACCCCGGCGATCTTATGGATACGGCAATTAAGAACATGTTGAACGACTTAGATCCGTATACCGTATTCATGAATGAGCAGGATATTGAGTCGGCTCGCATTAACAATACAGGAGATTTTACAGGAATTGGTGCGAGTGTTAAAACTTTAAAGGATAAGTTGGTCATTATTGAACCCTATAAAGATTATCCTGCTGATGAGGCTGGATTAAAGGCTGGAGATGAAATCATAAAAATAGAAGATTTTGTGGTTGCTGATTTTAAAGAAAATGCAGGTGATCTCTTAAGGGGATCTCCTGGGTCTACTGTAAAAGTAACCTATGTAAGACAGGGGAAAACCTATAATGCCGAAATTACAAGACAAGAGGTCGAAGTTAAGGCTGTGCCTTTATATGAAATGGTTGATGATAAGACAGGATACATTGCTTTATCCAAATTTACGGCAACAGCATCCCTTGAGACTTCAAACGCATTAAAAGAATTAAAGGCGGATGGTGCAGAAAGGTTGATTCTTGATCTTAGAGGTAATCCTGGAGGCTTATTGCGTGAGGCTATTGCTATAGTGAATTTCTTTGTGCCAAAAGATCAATTGGTCGTAACCACCAAGTCGAAAGTGGAGAAGTACAATAGAACCTATGTCACACAAAAAAATCCTATCGATACTGAAATACCAATAGTCGTTTTGATCGATGGTGGAAGTGCATCAGCAAGTGAGATTGTTTCGGGTTCATTGCAAGATCTTGATAGAGCGGTGATCTTAGGGACGCGTAGTTTTGGAAAAGGATTGGTACAACGGCCAAAGCAATTAACATATGGTACGCAATTGAAAGTAACTATTTCTAGATACTATACCCCATCTGGACGTTGTATTCAGGCTCTAGACTACTGGAATCGTGACGAAAAAGGAAATGCAGTAAGAGTAGACCAAAAGAACTATAATGAGTTCAAAACCAAAAATGGGCGTTCTGTGTTTGATGGTGGTGGCGTGCAGCCTGATGTCGATATTGCCGATGCTAAACTATCAACAATAACTAAGGCTATTTTGGCTAATGATTACATTTTTGATTATGCTACTAAATTCTACTATGAAAATTCAGTAGATGATATTAAAACATTTGATTTCAATGATTCAGATTTTAATAATTTTAAAGCCTTTTTAAGTTCAAAAAAGTTTGATTTCGAAACTAAAACGGAAGTGGCTCTTAATAAGGCCTTGCTTGTGGCGAATGAAGAAGGATTAGATGATGAATTAGCTAAGAGTTATGCACAATTGATCAATGATCTTACCACATATAAAAACAGAGCAATCGATGCTAATAAGGCGCAATTGACCTCGCTTTTGGAGAATGAGATTATCAAGCGCTATTTTTATAGGGAAGGGCTTCATGAGTTCTATCTTGCTAATAATCAAGAGATCACAAAAGCAAATGAAATACTCTCAAATCCAGGCAAATACGGTTCATATCTTAAGCCATAAACCACGCTATTTTAACACTTTTAAAAAATAAAACTTATATTTAAGCCAGAATAACATATAACTATGTTACGCCTAATCTACTTTATTCTTTTTGTGTCTGCGTGTTCTTATGCTCAAGAATTTACGCATAACGTGTATTTTGACACCGATAAATACACCGTTTCTTTCGAAGAGGAAAAGAAGTTCAATAATTTTATATCTAAATTAGATTCTGTAGCCATAGATAAGATCACTATTTTTGGGTTTTGCGACGATCGCGGTACCGATGCATATAATCTTTGGCTTTCAAAAATGCGTGCTAAACGTGTAAAATGGCATTTTTCTGATCATGAGTTTTCCGATGATCTTATTACAATAATAGATGGAAAAGGTGAGGTAGCTTTAGATTCATTAAAACCAAAAGATGTGTTTAGTACTCGTCAGATCAACAGACGTGTTGAAATTTTGGTTACTACAAATCAATTGACAAAAGGAAAAGATTCTATTGAGATTCCAACGGCACAGGAAATATTAAGTGGAGAGCTAAATATAGGTGATAAGGTGCGGCTAAAAAACATTTATTTTAAGACTGGATTTAGTACTATTGTTCCTGAATCTATCCCTACCCTAAAAGAAATTGCCAAAATATTGGTCGATCGGAAGGACATTTATTTTACTGTGCAAGGACATGTGTGTTGCACACATGATACTTATGATGCTATAGATAGAAAAACTAATAAAAGAAATCTTTCTGTTGCCAGAGCAAAATTTATCTACACCTATCTTTTAAAGCAGGGCGTTGATAAAAAACGAATGAAATATGTTGGCTTAAGGCGTAAATATCCTCTGGGTGGTGATAAAAAATTTGATAGGCGGGTAGAAATTGAAATCACCTACGTTGCTAATAAAAACTAATTTCTTATCATCCCTATATGTGGAATACCATCTTCTAGATACCCCTCTCCTACTTCTTTAAATCCTAAATTATTGTAAAAACGCTTAAGATAGGTCTGAGCTGAAACTTTTATGATTTTCACTCGAAATCTATCTTCTATAGCTTTAATTGAAGCTTTCATAATGTCATAACCATATTTATGATCGCGCTCTGAAGCAGACACTACCACCCGACCTATACTCGCCATTTCAAAATAATCGTTTGGTTGAAATGCTCTAGTGTAGGCAATGAGGTTGTTGTCTTTAAAACCCATTATATGAAGGGCTTTTCTGTCTTTTCCATCTATATCTTGATACACACAATCTTGTTCAACTACAAAAACCTCACTTCGTAATTGAAATATATCATGAAGCTCATCTAAAGTGAGTTCATTATAATTCTTGACTTTTATATTTAGCATAATTAATCTTGTACAATGACATCTTTTGCACCGCATTTACCATATTCGGGTTGAATATTAATATGGTTTATTTGAAATTTGTCGAATAAAAGCTTTTCAACTTTTTGAAGGATCGTATCAAATTCTGACAAGGTTATGTCTTTTTCGAAATCGATATGAGCCTCTAAATGGGTTTCTTGTTCATTCAATTGCCAAACATGTACATGATGCACGTTTTTAATAATTGGTATGCTTTGAATTTCCTCAACAATCGCCTTGATTTGGATCTCTTCAGGGGTAAAAAGCATGAGCACTTTATAAGACTCTTTAAGGAGGTCATATCCCATAAAAATTAAATACAGTGCTATGGCTAATGTTAAGGCGCTATCTACCCAGTAGAACTCGTAAAATTTCATTAGTAAACCACCTATTAAAACAGCAACACTAGCCATCATGTCAGAAAACAAATGTAAATAAGCGCTTTTCATGTTCATGTTTTTTTTGGAGTCCTTTCTCAATAATAAGACACTAAAACCATTACCTAAAATCGCGATCAATGACAACCAAATTACGAGGGTGGATTCAATCTCTTGAGGGTTTTGAAAACGCTCGATGGCCTCTTTTATTAAAAATATAGCAATAACAACTAAAGTTGCTGCATTAACAAAAGCTGCTAAGATTTCGGCACGTTTATACCCAAATGTTTTTTGTAACGAAGCACTTTTTCTGGATAATTTTGCCGCAATAAAACTTATGACCAATGAAATTACATCAGATAAATTGTGAAGTGCATCACTGAGAAGTGAGAGGCTGCCAGAAATAAATCCACCTATAACTTGAGCCGTGGTAATAATGATGTTTAAAACAATTGAGATCAGAAGGTTTCGACATTTCAAATCATCACCATGACTATGAGAGTGTGAATGTGAATACCCCATTTAACAAGTACATGGGATTTTTTCAACACGTCGTTCATGCCGTCCACCTTCAAATTCTGTATTCAGAAAAGTATCAACCATTTCAAGAACTTGGGGAAGTGCAGTAAAGCGTGCCGGGATGCTCAAAATATTAGCATTATTATGTTGCCGTGCTAGTGCTGTGATCTCCTTGTTCCAACATAATGCAGATCTAACATTTTGGTGTTTATTAGCCGTCATATTTGCGCCATTACCACTACCACAGATAATTATACCAAAATCAGATTCATTAGAATCAACATCATCTGCAACAGGATGTACGAAATCTGGGTAATCTACACTTTCAATTGTGTCTGTGCCATAGTTTGTAACCTTAATTCCTTTAGATTCAAGATGTTTGATCACGTCAAATTTATAGGCAGTTCCAGCATGATCATTACCAATAGATATTTTCATTGCTTATCCTTTAAAATATTAAGTTATAAAATTACGAAATTAACATTGAGAAATACTGCTTTTGTTAGCTTCAATATTTATAAGTTGTTAATATCTGATGAATGATTTTAATAACTAAATTTTGTAAATATCAAAAAAATGATCATCATGAAATGAAATCTTAACATCCAAATTATTTTATCTAAATCGAACGTATAATTATCAAACAAAATTATAGGCTTATAAACAGAAATCCTATAAAAAAATATTCAATATTGTTGGTGAATAGGTTTTATGAACAGATGTTAATAGGTTTGTTTTTTCACTTAAAAACTAAACATTTAATAAGCTTTTCAATTGTTAATTACTGTGGATAAAATGATAAGAACTACATATCAAAACGAAATCAAAAAAAGTTATGTTACAAATTAACACACCATTATCATCATCATTTCTTTTTTAAAATTTAAATTAAAACATTATTATGTTAATATTAAATGTGAATAAACTTATCGAGGATGATGAAAAATTAAAATTTTAAGATGTAGTTTTGTTCACAATAAAATAGAAGATGACAAGAAAGAAGAAGAAAAAACGCTCCAATAAAATTCAAAACCTCAACAATAGTATTCTTAAAATACTCAAAGCTGACAAGAATAAATCTTACAACTATAAACAAATTGCAGGCAAGTTAGGAGTAAATGATGCCAGCAGCCGTAACCAGATCATTAAAATCCTTCATAAACTTAAAGCAAAACAAGAAATTGAAGAAGTTGATCGTGGAAAATTTAAAGCAATAATTAGTACAGATTATCACACCGGATTTATTGAAGTAAACAGTAAAGAAACAGGATATGTGATATGTGATGATTTTGATGAAGACATTTTTATAGCATCTAACAATCTCAATAAAGCACTGGATGGTGATGAAGTAGAACTTTATGTATTTAAACGTCGAAAACGCGGACGACTAGAAGGCGAGATCACCCAAATTATCAAACGTGCTAAGTCTGAGTTCGTTGGCGTGATCCAAATCAATAAAAACTTTGCCTTTGTTATTCCTGATTCTCCAAAAATGTATGCCGATGTTTTTGTTCCAATAAACAAAACGAAAAAAGCCGAAGATGGATACAAAGTTCTAGTTAAAATTGAAGAATGGCCTGACAAAGCTGATTCACCAATAGGGAGAGTTATTGATGTTCTTGGAAAACCAGGTGAACACAATACTGAAATTCATTCAATTTTAGCGGAATACGGCTTGCCTTATGAGTTTCCACCAAATGTTGAGGATTATGCAAATAAGATAGATACTTCAATTACTGCGGATGAGATTAAAAAGCGTCGCGATATGCGGAAGGATCTCACGTTTACCATTGATCCAAAAGATGCTAAAGATTTTGATGATGCACTTTCCTTTAAAGTCTTGGAAAATGGAAATTATGAGATAGGTATTCATATTGCTGACGTATCACATTACCTTAAGGAAGGAACGATTTTAGATGATGAAGCTTATGATCGCGCTACATCGGTCTATCTTGTTGATCGTGTGGTACCAATGTTACCTGAGATCCTTTCAAATAATGCCTGTTCGCTTAGGCCCCATGAAGAAAAATATACCTTTTCGGCTGTCTTTGAATTAAATGATAAAGCCGAATTAAAAGGACAGTGGTTTGGTCGTACAGTTACCTATAGTGATGCTCGATTTGCTTACGAAGAGGCGCAAGAGATCATAGAAACAGGTGCTAACACGATTTCAAAAGAGATTTCGTTAACGGGTGAATCTTATCAAGCCGACCAGAACATTGCTGATGCTGTATTAAAACTTGATAAACTAGCTAAAATATTACGAGCTAAGCGCATGCGAAGTGGAGCCATCTCTTTTGATAAAGTAGAAGTGAAGTTCAATCTTGATGACAATAATAATCCAACTGGCGTGTTCTTTAAAACAAGTAAAGATGCTAATAAGCTGATCGAAGAATTTATGCTTCTAGCCAATAGAAAAGTGGCTGAATTTATTGGAAAGCAGAACCCTAAAAAGACCTTTATATATAGAATTCATGATGAACCAGATGATCAAAAATTAGCCGATCTAAAGAATATCGTTTCTAGATTTGGATATAAAGTGAATTTTAAAGACAGAAAGAGTACCACAGCATCATTAAATGAACTCTTAAAGGATGTTGCTGGTAAAAAAGAACAAAACCTGGTTGATACCTTAGCGATAAGAACAATGAGTAAAGCTGAATATTCCGTGCATAATATTGGTCATTACGGATTAGCATTTAGTTATTACAGCCATTTCACTTCGCCTATAAGACGTTATCCTGATGTCATGGCGCATCGCTTGTTGCAGCGCTATATAGATGGTCAAAAGTCGGCTAATGAAGAACAGTATGAGGAACGCTGTAATCATTCATCAAAAATGGAATATTTAGCAACAAAGGCCGAACGTGACAGTATAAAGTACATGCAAGTTAAATTCATGCAAGATCATAAAGATGAAGAATTTGAAGGCGTAATTTCTGGTGTTACCGATTGGGGTATTTATGTTGAGATCATAAAGAATAAATGTGAAGGTATGGTGAGAATTAGAGACATTAAAGATGATTATTA
This sequence comes from Flavobacteriaceae bacterium, assembly GCA_013001285.1. GTDB lineage: Bacteria > Bacteroidota > Bacteroidia > Flavobacteriales > Flavobacteriaceae > JABDMU01. The sequence goes on along the minus strand of JABDMU010000044.1, from coordinate 175,642 downwards.
TACCTTTGATCAACAGCAATATGCACTTGTTGGCGACGCCTCTAAAACCATGTATCAATTAGGAGATGAGGTTGTTGTAAAAGTAAAACAAGCAGATCTAGTTAGAAAACACCTCGATTTTATTCTGATTGGAAAAAAAGAGGGTGATCAATAAAAAAGGATGACCATATGTTTTATTCCGCAATTTAGCCCATGTAATTTTAGCTTGAAACCTTCTTTTTTTTATTTTAGTGGAAACACAAAGAAACCATGTTAGATGATGTCTTAGCGGCCATACCATTCGGGATCATTCTTGCTTTTACCATTGGTCCGGTTTTTTTCGTTCTACTTGAAACAAGTGCGACCAAAGGCTTTAAGAGCGCTCTCATATTTGACCTCGGTGTTATTTTTGCAGATATCTTATTTATTGTTGTTGCTTTTTTTAGTACGAATCGCTTAATCGATAAGGTTAAAGACGACCCAAATTTTTTGGTTTTTGGCGGCGTTTTATTGGTTGCCTATGGCGTAATAGCTTTTATGAAGACCTCAAAGTCATTTCGAGCAATTGTAAAAGAATATCATCGGGTTGAAATTAAAAAGAATTTCGGAAAGCTGTTCATCAAAGGCTTTTTACTTAATTTTATCAATATAGGCGTGCTTTTGGGTTGGCTGGGTTTTATTGTTATTGGCAGCTCGATTACATCTTCAGAAAACGGAGTTATTGTATTTATTGTGACCATGTTAGTGGTGTATTTTATTACCGATCTTTTTAAAATTGCTATTGCGAAACGCTTGAAGAACAAACTCACGCCGCGACTTATTTTTAAAACAAAAAAAATCATTGCCTTAGCTATTCTTGGTTTTGGTGTTTTATTATTGGTTCAGGGCTTTTTTCCTGAAGAGAAAGAACTCTTGAAAGAAAAAATAGAGCAGATGAATCCAAATAAAGAAAATGAATAAAAAAAACCTCCAGCAACAGCTGAAGGTTTATTGAGGCGTCTAGCGGATTCGAACCGCTGTAAAAGGTTTTGCAGACCTCTGCCTAGCCACTCGGCCAAGACGCCATTTAAGGACGACAAATGTAACAAAATTTAGATTTCTACACTATTTAGCCTTGGTTTTTTCGATTTTCAGTCATTTTTATCGTCACCTTTTCAACATCACCTCCAATAGGCGGGTTGAGTTTACTGACCCAAACCGTTGCTTGATCAACAAGTTGATCTTCATTAAAAATCCTGTTTAATATACGTTGCGCAACAGTTTCAAGTAAATGTGAAGGCTTCAGCATTTCTTCTTTTATAATCTTGTTCAAAAATACATAATCTACGGTGTCACGTAGTTGATCTGATTTTGCTGACGGTCTTAAATTAGCCCGAACCTCAAGATCGACACTATAATCACTGCCTATTTTCTTCTCTTCGGATAAACAGCCATGATAAGCAAAAACCCTGATGTTTTCAACTTTAATTACACCCATTAGCTCGTAAAGAGATCAAAAATGTTACTCAATGCGCTAGTTTTAGCCTTATAAAATTCGGTATAACTGCAGCGCTCGCAGGTTACTGATGAAAACTTTTTGTTTTGTACATCAAAAATCTTTGATAGTGTTCCACCAGTAGCTCGCATTTGGCTAACAGTATAAGTTCGATTGCGGCATTTAGAACAAGTATAATTCAAATTTTGCATAGAATAAATTTTTTCTAAAAATAGTGATTCTATGTAAAGTTTTGTTAAGATGGAAGTGTATATTTCCGTAATTTTGCGATTCAATTTAAAATTTGCCTATTCATTTATGTCTGAAGAAACTAAATCGCTCAATTTTATAGAGCATATCATTGAAGAAGACCTGGCTAATGGCATGAACAGGAACGAATTGCGATTTCGATTTCCACCAGAGCCCAATGGTTATTTGCATATTGGCCACACCAAAGCCATCGGCATTAGCTTCGGTTTAGGCGAAAAGTACGGAGCACCAGTTAATTTACGCTTTGATGATACCAATCCCGCCAAGGAAGAACAAGAATATGTTGACGCGATCAAACGAGACATTGCATGGCTTGGCTACAAATGGGATAAGGAATTATATTCTTCAGATTATTTTCAGAAACTATATGATTGGGCCGTATTATTAATAAAAGATGGCAAAGCTTACGTCGATAGTCAAACTTCTGAAGCTATTGCTGAGCAAAAAGGAACACCAACTCAAGTAGGAACTAACAGTCCGTTTAGAGATAGGAGCGTATCTGAGAATCTAGATTTGTTCGAACGCATGAAAAACGGTGAGTTTAAAGCTGGAGAACATGTACTACGTGCTAAAATTGATATGGAAGATCCAAATATGCTTATGCGAGACCCTATCATGTATCGTGTTATGCATGCCCATCACCATCGCACTGGTAACGCATGGTGCATTTACCCAATGTATGATTGGACTCATGGCGAAAGCGATTATATAGAACAAGTCTCACACTCCTTATGCTCTTTAGAGTTTAAGCCACACAGAAAGCTTTACGACTGGTTTAGGGATCAGGTGTATGAATATGATAAAGAGCAGCTACCCTTACCACCCAAACAACGTGAATTTGCAAGGCTAAATTTGAGCTATACCATTATGAGCAAGCGAAAACTGCTTAAATTGGTGGAAGAGAATATTGTATCTGGCTGGGATGATCCACGGATGCCAACAATTTCAGGACTACGAAGACGTGGCTATACGCCGGCTTCAATTAAGAAATTTGTAGAAACAGTTGGTGTTGCAAAACGGGAGAATGTTATAGATGTGTCCTTGTTGGAATTCTGTATACGCGAAGATCTGAATAAATCAGCACCGAGAGTGATGGCGGTAATGAATCCGGTTAAGCTCGTGATCACCAATTACCCCGAAGATAAGGTCGAATGGCTTAAAGCAGAAAACAATCCTGAGGATGCTTCGGCTGGATATAGAGAAATTCCGTTTTCTAGAGAATTATTTATTGAAAAGGAGGATTTTAAGGAAGAGGCGAGCAGCAAGTTTTTCAGATTGACATTAGGTAAGGAGGTGCGATTAAAAAACGCCTACATTATAAAAGGGGAGAAGGTCATTAAAAATACTAAGGGTGAAATTGAAGAAATTCACTGTACATATTCAAAAGACACTTCTAAAAAAGTCAAAGGCACACTGCATTGGGTGTCTATTGATCATGCTATAAAAGTCGAAGTTCGTGAGTATGACCGCCTTTTTAATGATGAAGCACCGGATAGCCATGCCGATAAAGACTTTATGGAATTCATCAATCCGAATTCCTTGAGAATAGTTGAAGCTTATGCAGAACCAAGCCTTAAATCCGCTCAACCAGGAGATCGCTTTCAATTTCAAAGACTAGGGTATTTTTGTGTTGATGAGGACAGTCAAGACAACAAAAAGGTCTTTAATAAAACAGTTGGGCTAAGAGATACTTGGGCGAAACAGAAGCCAAAAAATGATCATCCTAAACAACAAAAGAACCAGCAGCAATCGCAGCGAAAGCCTATTGATGTGATCAAGCAATTGGGCAAAAAATACACCAACTTACCATCTGAGAAACAGCAAAAAGTTAAAGCTGAAATTATTGAATTGTCTAAAAAGGTTTCGTACGAAGACCTTGAGCCACTTTTTGGAACGGCAGTAAAGAAAGCAGGAACACGTATTGCTACGATGATAAGCCTGGGAGAGCTACTCAAACATGGCTTAGAGCGCAATGACGCTATTAATTTGTTTATTGAAAAGGCTAAAGAAGACAAGAACGCGATCCTGGCGGAAGAAGCTTCACGAATATAAATAAAAACCCCGGACCATAAGATCAGAGGCTTAGGTTTTCAATGAATAGAGTTTCTATTCTTCTTTAGTTCTATTTGAGTTTTTCATGGCCTCCCCAATTTGATTGGAAGCCGTAAAACTAGCCACCATATCATTCAACATATTACTTCCTGCCTGAGGCGAATTTGGTAACAAGATCAAATTAGTATTGGTTTCACTACCAATAGCTTGAAGCGTATCGTAATGTTGGGTAACAACAATAAGAGCAGAAGCTTCTTGAGAGTTAATACCAACCTTATTCAAAACTTCAACCGACTCCTCTAAACCGCGGGCAATTTCCCGTCGTTGATCGGCAATACCCTGACCCTGAAGTCGCTTACTTTCAGCCTCAGCTTTTGCTTTTTCAACAATTAAAATACGGGCGGCGTCTCCTTCAAATTGCGCCGCAATCTTTTCACGCTCAGAAGCGTTAATTCGGTTCATCGCTTGTTTTACCTGAGCATCTGGATCAATATCAGTTACAAGTGTTTTTATGATGTCAAATCCGTAACCAGACATAGCGTCATTCAATTCGGCTTTTACTGCTAAAGCGATATCATCTTTCTTAACAAAAACATCATCAAGTTTCATTTTTGGGACTTCGGCACGAACCACATCAAATACATAAGAAGTGATCTGGTCATGAGGATAGTCTAATTTATAAAAAGCATCATAAACTTTATCTTTAATCACTTTGTATTGAACCGAGACTTTTAATCGCACAAATACGTCATCCAAGGTTTTGGTTTCTATGATTACATCTAATTGCTGAATTTTTAAACTCAGCTTTCCTGCGATACGGTCAACCAATGGGATTTTAAGCTGCAATCCAGACTGACGAATACTGTGGTATTTACCAAATCGCTCAATAATGGCTGCGGTTTGCTGTTTTACAATAAAAAATGAAGAAATAAGAATAAGTAATCCGAAAAAAATTACTGGAATGAAAAAAAAGTTTGCCATAACTAATAAATAAAAGGGTTAGAAAAATAAATCATACTAATTTAAGTTATATTTGTCGCACTCACACCAAAAATAACCATGCAAATTAGATCTTACATTTTATTAGTAGCACTATGCATATGTTTCGTTACAAAAAGTCATTCCCAACCCAGAAATTATGAGATCAGAAATGGGATTATGTTGGGCGGTGGACTGACACAATATGATATTACATCAGAGAATTTTGAAACCAAACCTGGCAACGGATGGTTCATATCGGCAGGCCTAAGTGGGGATTTGCCTCACAAGTGGTTTAATATTAGCTATAGCATGCAATTATCTGAGAATAAGGTTGAATTTTCAGGAAGAATGACCGATGATGTTGCAGGGGAAGAAGCTGTAGAGTACAAACTTTTTGCGGTTCAAGCTGGCTTAGTGTTCCACATAAAGCTCATACAATCGTTTTTTACACTTGATTTAGGTCCTCAATTACAGTATAACAGTGGCTTAGAATTAACTGATGACACCCAAGAAAGTTATTTTTTAAATGGCTATGATGCTTTAGGTGTCATGGATATTACGGAAATTTCTAATTTTAACATCAATGGCATGGCTGGTCTTACGGCGGGATACGGTGCTTTTAAATTAAGGGCGCAATATATCTATGGTGTTTTGAACTCGTTTGAAAAGCTGAACGGTCAAAATCTAAATACAGACGGGATAACTCAATTTAAAGGTAATCAAAGCATGTTTACTTTTGGCGCGTTTATTACCTTTTAAGAAAGCTCACTAATAGCCTTTTTGATTCTGTTAATACTTTCGTTCTTGCCTATCATAAACATGATCTCAAAAACATCAGGACCCTGTAATTCACCCACGAGAGACAACCGCAGCGGCATCATTACCTTTCCAAATCCGATCTCATTCTCTGTGATCCATCCCTTTATTTTTGCTTGCAGATTTTGAACGGTAAATTCTTTGGTGTGCACGATGATATCAGCTACTTTTTCCAAAATATCAGCCGTATCTTCTTTAAAGGCCTTTTTTGTAGCTTTCTCATCATACGCAGCTGGTGCCACAAAGAAATAATGACTTAATTTCCAGAAATCACTTATGAAAGTTGCACGCTCCTTTATCAGCCCGACCACCATGGTGATATAATTGATGTCGATTTCTGATAATTCCTTTTGATAATTTTGAAATGCTTGAGCCAGCTTTTCATCATTTTGATCCTGCATATAATGATGATTGAACCATTTTGTTTTATCCGGATCAAATCGGGCTCCTGCCTTATGGACGCGTTCAAGATCAAAATGCTCCACCAGCTGTTCAAGGCTAAAGAGTTCTTGTTCTGTGCCGGGATTCCAGCCAAGAAATGCTAAAAAATTAATAACTGCTTCTGGGAAATACCCCTCTTCTTTATAGCCCTTAGATATTTCCTGGGTTCTTGGATCCTGCCATTCTAAAAGGAATACAGGAAACCCAAGTTTATCGCCATCACGCTTGCTCAATTTCCCTTTTCCTGTTGGTTTTAGGATTAGAGGTAAATGAGCGAATTGCGGAGCAGTCCATTCAAAGGCATCATAAAGTTGTTGATGAAGCGCTAAAGAAGGCAACCATTCTTCTCCACGAATCACATGTGTAATTTGCATAAGATGGTCATCTACGATATTCGCTAAATGATAAGTTGGCATGCCATCGCTTTTAAACAAGACCTTATCGTCAAGTACGTTGGTATCAATTGACATTTCCCCCCTTATACTATCATTAAGTTCTAGAGTTTGATCTTGTGGACTTAAAAATCGAATGACATAGTCATCTCCATTATTTATTTTCGATTGTACTTCTTCTCTAGAAAGTGCTAGAGAATTATTTAATCGGTTACGGTTGTGCCAATTGTAAATAAAGGTATTCCCTTCAGCTTCTCGCTCTTTCCTTAAGGCATCTAGTTCCTCGGAAGTATCAAAGGCATAATACGCTTTGTGTTTGGCCACAAGTTCATCGGCATATTGTTTATATAAATGCTTACGCTCACTTTGTCTGTACGGACCAAATCCGCCGTCTTTCCCTGGGCCTTCATCAAATGGAATCCCACACCAGTTTAGAGCTTCAATAATATAGTCTTCGGCGCCTTCTACGTAACGGTTTTGATCAGTATCTTCAATGCGGAGCACAAAGGTGCCTTTCTGCTGTTTTGCGAACAAATAATTAAAAAGCGCAGTGCGCACACCACCAATATGTAAGGGTCCGGTTGGACTGGGAGCAAAACGCACACGAATATTCTGGCTCATAAACTGGAATTTTCAGCAAATATAAAATGATTTAGGCAGAAATCATTTCAGAAGGCACACGTTTATTCATGATCTTGAACCATAAAGGTGGAAACAGGGAAAACAACATTGAAGTTGGATATCCAAAAGGCATTTGCGGACTATCTTCATGGCAATCTAATAGCTGATATTTTTTGGAAGATTTATAATGGTGATCACTATGGCGCGTGAGTTCGTAAAGCACAATTCGACCAATGATGTGATTCGAATTCCAAGAATGGATCTCTTTGACACGTTCGTAACGTCCAGAAGGCAGTTTAAGTCTTAGCAAACCATAATGTTCGATATAATTTACAGTTTCAAGCAATAAAAATCCAACAACAGCCACACTCACAGCAAAGACGAGCCCAAGAATTCCGAAAAACGCAAATACGATTCCCAAATAAGCCATTTGTAGGATAAGATACCACAGCATGTCATTTCTGAAAGAAAAGACAGTTAAATTATAGTTATCTAAAAGATTTTTCTGAATGCGCCAGGCATTGATATATTGTCTAACGGTTGAAGTGAACCAAAAGGAATAAACGGACTGGTTATAACGCGCAGTTGCAGGATCTTCGGGAGTTGCGGCATGCAAATGATGACCAAAATTATGTTCGATGTAAAAATGCATGTAGAGAGAAGGCAATAACAAAGCCTTTCCGAGGAAGCGCTCTTTTGACGCCTGCCGGTGTCCGAGTTCATGAGCCACGTTAATACCATTTGCGCCTAAGAGCATGCCTATGGTTAATATGAGTCCGATGATCTCGTATACCGTTAAGTCTTGTGTAGAAACAATAATTAAGGCATATATGAGAATTCCATAAACCAAAGGAAGGTTTACGTATAATAACCAATCGAAAAACTTGTTTTTTGACTTGTTAGCAACTTCGGAGTCATCCAAATTAGCTGTATCTAGTCGTAGCAAATGTTCTAGAAAAGGAAGAAATCCAAAAAGGAAAATGGGTGTAAGAAAAACGAAATACCCTTGAAAATAGACACCGATAAAAGCGACTACTGGAATTGAAAAGGCAGCTAAATACTTTAAATCTTTCATATATTTTTTAACTTCAGTTAACCGAAGAACACAGGTTGTTCCTCGACTTTAACAGAATCTTACCAAATTTAGTGATTTACAAAATAAAATAAAATTGTAGATTTAGTGGTTATAACCCTAAAATACGAACTTGAGCAATTTCGAAACCATACAACAAAAGCTTGAACAATTCATTAAACGCTATTATACAAATGAATTGCTAAAGGGTGCGATATTGTTTTTTGCAATAGGCCTGCTTTATTTTCTATTGATCCTTTTTATTGAATATATGCTCTGGCTGAATCCAACTGGTCGAACAATTTTATTCTGGATTTTTATTGCTGTTGAGCTTGGGTTGTTTGTAAAATTCATAGCAATTCCGCTGGCCAAATTATTCAAACTCCAGAAAGGCATAAATTATGAAATTGCCTCTAAGATCATTGGAAATCATTTTCCGCAGGTAAATGACAAGCTTCTGAATGTATTGCAGCTTAAAGAAAATTCAAAAAGCACTGAATTACTGTTAGCTAGTATTGAACAAAAATCAGCCGAGCTGAAACCCATTCCATTTAAGTTGGCCATTAATTTAAAAAAGAACACAAAGTATTTGAAATACGCTGCTATTCCTATAGTTATTTTGCTGGCATCCTTTATTTCGGGAAAATTCAATTGGTTTAGCGATAGCTACGATCGCATGGTCAATTACCAAACCGCCTATGAACCGCCAGCACCCTTTCAATTCTTTCTTGGCAATAATAGCCTGCAAGCCATTGAAAACAAGGCATTTAGTTTACTAGTTAGTACACAAGGCGAGCTTATCCCAGAGGACGTGCAAATCACGTATAATAACGAAACCTATTTCCTAAAACAAATAGCTCCAGGCGAATTCGAATATGTATTCTCGCAACCCAAGACAGACATAGTTTTTAATTTATTCGCTAATAATGTCAGTTCGAAACCCTACACGCTGGAGGTGGTTAAGGTACCAACACTTTTAAGCTTTGACATGGTCTTAGATTATCCTGCGCACACCAAAAAAAGAGATGAAACCTTAAAAAGCACAGGAAATGCTTCGGTGCCTCAGGGCACAAAGATCACATGGAACTTAAGAACCAAGTCTACAGACGCTGTGACTATGAGCACAAAGGATACGCTTTTAAGTTTTGAGCTTGACAAAGAAAATTTCGTGCTCACAAAACGACTTTATAGGTCCTTAGAGTATGACCTTAACACCAGTAATTCGGAATTAAAAGATTACGAAAGACTTTCATTTGCCATTGATGTGATCAGAGATGAATACCCTGAGCTAAATATTCAAATGCAGCAGGATTCTTTAGACAATGAAACTCTATATTTTTATGGACAAGCCAGTGATGATTATGGGCTAAGAAGCCTTCAATTGATCTACTATCCGTCTAATGACGAAACAAAAGCACAAAAAGAAGCCATTCCTATTTCAAATGGCGCTTTTGATGAGTTTGTAAAAACATTTCCTGATCAGTTAGACCTTGAAGAAGGAATCCCGTATCAATTATATTTTGAAGTATCTGATAATGATGCTGTTAATAAGTTTAAAAGTACAAAAAGTAATGTGTATTCATTCCGAAAACTAACTAAAAAAGAGAAGGAGGACAATCAATTACAAGAACAAAGCGAGACGATTGAAGACCTCAATAATTCCTTGGAAAAATTTGAAGAACGTGAGAATGAATTGAAAGAACTTTCTAAAACTCAAAAAGAAAAATCAGAACTTAATTTCAATGACAAAAAGAAGCTTGAGAATTTTCTAAAACGCCAGCGCGAGCAAGATGAAATGATGGAGAATTTCAACAAGAAACTCAAGGATAATCTTGAGGAGTTTCAGAATGAAAATGAAGAAGACAAATTCAAGGAGGATCTTAAAGAGCGACTAGAAGAAAACCAGGAACAACTTAAGAAAGATGAGGAGCTTTTAAAGGAGCTTGAAAAGATGGCTGATAAGATCAATAAAGAAGAATTAGCCCAGAAATTGGAAGAATTAGCAAAGCAAAATAAAAATAAAAAACGAAGTCTAGAGCAGCTTCTTGAGCTTACAAAACGTTTTTATGTTGCTCAAAAAACGGAGAAGTTGAGATCAGAACTTGAGGAATTAGCAAAAGAGCAAGAAAAGCTTTCCGAAGAAAGTGATGAGAAGAACACTAAAGAAGAGCAGGATAAAATAAATAAGAAATTTGAAGATTTTCAAAAAGAATTGGACGAGCTGCGTAAAGAAAACCAGAAACTTCGCGAACCAATGGATGTTCCAAGTGATAAGAAGAAAGAAAATGATATAAAAAAGGAACAACAAGAGGCTAGTGAAAATCTAGAACAAAAAGAAGAGTCTCAAGACCAAGAGGAGCAACAAGAAAATAAGAGTAAGGCTAAAAAGAATCAGAAGAAAGCAGCACAGAAAATGCAACAACTGAGTGAAATGATGAAGATGCCAATGGGCGGCGGCGGCGGTGGCGATCAGATGTCTGAGGATATTGAGATGTTACGGCAGATATTAGATAATTTGGTGCTCTTTTCTTTTGATCAAGAAGATCTGATGGAGAAGTTTAAAGGGATACAGATCAATCATAACGAGTATGCCAATTATTTAAAAAAGCAGAGTGGTTTACGCGAGCATTTTGAACATGTTGACGATAGTTTATTTGCACTTTCCCTGCGGCAGCCAAAGATTTCAGAAAGGATCAATAAGGAAATTACAGAAGTGTTTTTTAACATTGATAAGTCCTTAGCACAGTTTTCCGAAAACCGGCTTTATCAGGGCGTAGCAGCTCAGCAGTATACGGTTACTTCGGCAAATGCCCTAGCTAGCTTCCTAAGTGACGTCTTAGATCAGATGGAAATGCAAATGAATCCATCGCCTGGTCAAGGAGAAGGCGATATGCAACTACCAGACATCATTATGAGTCAGGAACAGCTGAATGAGATGATGAAGGAAGGTATGGAAAAACAAAAAGGAGAGCAAGAAGGCGAGAAGGAAGGTCAGAAAAATGAAGGCGAGAAAGGAGACAAAAAACAAGGGGAAAAAGAAGGTGGTCAGCAAAGTGAAGGTGAAGGCAATAGCGAAGAAATGAATGGCGAACTCTACGAGATCTATAAACGTCAGCAACAATTGAGGCAAGCGCTGGAAGATAAATTAGGAAAAGAAGGGTCTCAGGGAAGTGGAAAAGATCTATTACGGAAAATGGAAAATATTGAAAAAGACCTTTTGAATAAAGGTTTTACCGATAGAACCCTTGAGAAAATGATGCAACTACAGCATCAATTACTGAAATTAGAGAATGCAGCATTTCAGCAAGGCGAAGAGGAAAAGCGGAAGTCTAAAACAAATGAAAATAGATTTAATAATACCACAAACAATCAGACCCCTGATGCGAAACGTTATTTTAATACTACTGAAATTTTAAATCGACAAGCACTACCTTTGCAACAAGTTTATAAGAAAAAAGTTCAAGAATACTTTAAAAAGAAAAATGATCAGTTTTAACTACGAAACCGATTTCAAATTAAATAACGAAGAGCGTATTAGCAATTGGTTATCTCAAGTAATTGCCTCTGAAAACTTAAAATTGGGCGACATCAATTATATCTTTTGTAATGATGAATATTTGTACAAACTGAATGTCGAATTTTTAAATCATGACACCTATACAGACATTATTAGCTTTGATGAGAGAGTAGGAAAAACGCTACATGGAGATGTGTTTATCTCGGTTGAACGCGTTAAAGACAATGCTTTGGAGTTCAAGGTTGATTTCAAGGAAGAGCTACGCCGTGTTATGGTACATGGTATTTTACATTTCTGCGGCTATAAAGACAAATCTGAAGAAGAGGCCAGTACAATGCGCAACAAGGAAAATCACTATCTCAATAGCCTTGTTGAAATTTCATAGATTCGACGTATATTTGCAGGCGCAAAATTGTATAATTTAAAATTGTTCCACGTGGAACACTTATGAGTTTGTTTGAAAATACATATGACGTCATAGTAGTTGGAGGCGGCCACGCAGGAAGTGAGGCTGCTGCCGCTGCTGCCAACATGGGCAGTAAAACCCTATTGGTGACCATGAACCTGCAGAATATTGCTCAGATGAGTTGTAATCCGGCTATGGGAGGAATCGCTAAAGGGCAGATCGTACGTGAAATAGATGCCCTTGGAGGCTACAGTGGCATTGTAAGCGACACCTCGGCCATACAATTCAAGATGTTGAACAAATCTAAAGGACCCGCAATGTGGAGCCCACGTGTTCAAAGCGACCGCATGCGTTTCGCAGAAGATTGGCGACTACTTTTAGAACAAACCCCAAATTTAGATTTCTATCAGGAAATGGTTAATGGCCTGTTGCTTGAGGGCGATAAAGTAGTTGGTGTTACAACATCCTTAGGTATTGAAATAAAGGCCAAAACGGTTGTTTTGACCAATGGAACCTTTTTAAATGGACTGATTCATATTGGTGAGAAAAACTTTGGCGGTGGAAGAGCTGGTGAACGTGCAGCAACGGGTATTACGGAACAACTTGTGGCTTTAGGTTTTGATTCTGGACGTATGAAAACCGGTACACCACCTCGAGTTGATGGCAGATCTTTAGATTTTTCTAAAATGATTGAACAACCAGGAGATGAATTCCCTGAGAAATTCTCGTATTCCGACATAACGAAACCTCTAAAAGAACAACGTTCTTGCCATATGACCTACACCAATTTGGAAGTTCATGATTTGCTAAGAGACGGCTTTGAACGCTCTCCTATGTTTAATGGACGCATCAAAAGTATTGGTCCTAGATACTGTCCTTCTATAGAAGATAAGATCAATAGATTTGCTGATAAGGAACGGCATCAATTGTTTGTTGAACCTGAAGGCTGGAATACCGTTGAGGTTTATGTCAATGGTTTTTCAACATCGCTTCCAGAGGATGTGCAGTTTAAGGCCTTGCGATCGGTTGCTGGTTTTGAGAATGTGAAGTTCTTTAGACCGGGATACGCGATTGAATATGATTATTTCCCACCAACCCAGTTAAAACACACGCTGGAAACCAAACTGGTGGACGGACTATATTTTGCGGGTCAGATAAACGGCACGACAGGCTATGAAGAAGCGGCTTCGCAAGGATTAATGGCTGGGATAAATGCAAGTTTAAAAGTTCAGGAACGCGACCCTTTTACCTTAAAACGTAATGAAGCGTATATAGGTGTTTTAATTGATGATCTTATAACTAAAGGTACAGAAGAACCCTACCGTATGTTTACATCAAGAGCCGAATACAGAACACTATTGAGGCAGGATAATGCCGATTTAAGATTAACGCCTAAAGGATACGAATTAGGGCTTGCTAAAGTTGAAAGACTTAAGCGCATGGAGGAAAAACGTGATAAAGCTGCTGAATTTGTTCAATTTTTTAAAGAAACAAGTGTTTTGCCTGAAGAAGCAAATCCTATTTTGGAGAGCAAGAACTCTTCTCCGATGAAACAATCCGATAAAATGTTCAAAATATTTTCTCGCCCAAATATAGGCATAGAAGACGTAAGGAAGTTTAATGCGGTGGAAGCCTATATTTCAGAACATGATCTTGATACTGAAGTCATTGAACAAACAGAAATACAGGTTAAATATTCTGGATATATAGCAAAAGAAAAGAATAATGCGGATAAATTAAACAGGTTGGAAGATGTAAAAATTCCCCATGATTTTGATTATTCTTTAATCAAGTCGATGAGTTTTGAAGCTAGAGAAAAACTTAGAGCAATCCAGCCAACATCTATCTCACAAGCTTCCCGGATAAGTGGTGTTTCTCCTAATGACATTTCGGTATTACTTGTTTATATGGGACGTTAATTTCTCAATGTTCCACGTGGAACAATTAGGCTATGAATAATAAGAACATGTTTTTAAAAGTAAAGGATCATTCGGTTTCGGGAGAAGAATTTCAGCTGATTTATGATGAAGAATTTGAGCTTTTAAAAACAAGTCCGCAGCCTTCACTTGACACCCTTCCGTCTTATTATAAAAGCGACGATTATATTTCGCATACAGACGCAAGTCGCAACCTTTTCGAAAAAGCATATCATGTTATTCGTCAGGTGGCTTTAAAGCGAAAGCTGAAATTGATCAATACATTTTCCGAGGATTCCAAAACCTTATTAGATATAGGATGTGGTACAGGTGATTTTCTGCAAGCTGCTTTAAAAAACGAATGGCGAGTTACAGGAATTGAACCCAACGAGAAAGCTCGAAAAATTGCAAATGAAAAAACAAACCATCAGGTCTTTGAAGTTGAGCATCTCAATACATTAGAAGCACATTCATTTGACGTGATCACACTTTGGCATGTTTTAGAGCATCTACCCAAACTTCAAGAACATATTGAACTATTGAAAAGACTTTTAAAACCCAATGGACGATTAATTATTGCCGTACCTAATTACAAAAGTTTTGATGCCAGATATTATAAATCGTTTTGGGCAGCCTATGATGTCCCACGTCACATTTGGCATTTTTCCAGAACGGCTATTTCAAAATTATTTTATACGGTTGGCATGGAAGTAGAGCAATCCAAACCCTTAAAATTCGACGCCTACTATGTGAGTCTACTTTCTGAAAAATATAAAAATGGCTGGATGAATTTTTTCTCGGCATTTTTTATTGGATCAAGATCTAATTTAAAAGCATCGCGCTCCGGAGAATATTCATCGCTCATCTATATCATTAAAAACAGCTAATTTTGATTTTAATCATACAGAGATCAGCTTCTGCTCAAGAAACGACACTTTGTATTAGCGATAAAGAAACAGCTCTTAAATCGCTTTATTTAAGTCCATTTTCTATAAATTTTAATAATAATCGATTAGCCGCACAATAGATTTTCTTTATTTATTTAAAATGTGAATATTTTACAATAATCTTGATTACTTTTTTATTTTTGCGCTGATATAAAAAATATGAATTATGAAGAACCTTAGTTTAATCATTTTGATGGCGCTGTTTTTAGCGGCGTGTCAGCAACAACAAAAAATTGGATTCATCGATAATGGAAAAGTGATCAATGAGTATCAAGAGAAAATAGACATTGAAGCAAAATATAAAATAAAAGAAGATGCTTTTACTAAACGCACTGATAGTATTGGCCAAGCTTTTCAATTAGAGGCTCAGGATTTCCAGGTGAAATCAAAAACCATGTCTGCTTCAAAAGCACAAGCGAAGTATGAAGAGTTAGGGCAAAAGCAACAGCTGCTTCAACAACAAATTCAATTCGAACAACAACAAATACAGCAAGCATTTGGCACAGAGATCGATTCTGTAATTGCAAAAGTAAAGGCCTTTGTAAAAGATTATGGTTCTAAAAATGGCTACACATTTATCTTAGGAACCTCAAATGCGTCTAGCAGTGTGATGTATGGTACCGAGGAAAATGATTTAACAGATGAAATTATTAAAGCCTTGAACGAGGATTTTAAAAAAGAATAGACTAATCTTAAATAACAACATTTAAAAATTGCCAGATAAAGTCTGGCAATTTTAGTTTTCTGAATAGAAACGAAGCGCTTTTGGAATAATAGTCACTTTAAAATTTCCACGTCCAATGAGTTCCCCATCAGCCTGAATATAGGGCTTTGGCGCATCAACCTTGACTTCGATTTCTTTTGTTTTTACTGTTTCAATTTTTTGAGACGAAGTGACCTTTCCATTAAACAAATTCACCATATTTCTTAACACATCAAAACGCCCAAAATTGTTTGTGATACTAAGATCGAAAAGACCATCGCTGGGATCTGGAGATTCTGTGAGCTGCATCCCACCTCCAGAATATTGACACAAACCAATTAGTATCATTAAGGCATTGACCTCTCTTTCTTCCGAATTAAAACGAATCCATGCTTTAAAAATTTTAAAATTAAACAACCCAATAATCGCACCCAGAAAATAAGCAATCGCGCCTAAATGTTTATAAGCTTTCACCTTTTTTACCACAAAAGCATCAAAGCCAATTCCTGCCAAATTATTAAAGTAAATCGGACCTGTGCCCTGAACATCTAAATCTATTTTTCCGACATCTTGAATTGATGTTCTGCCTTTTTTAATGGTTTCAATTGCCTTTGATATGTCTTTTGAAATGCCATGCGTTTTCACCCAATCGTTGCCTGTTCCAATAGGAATTACACCTAGTGTAACCTTACTGATATCACTTGCGGTTTGCGACATGATGCCATTAACAATATTATGAATTGTTCCATCTCCTCCCACACAAATAATCCTAGTATACCCCTGATTAACAGCTGTTTGGGTTAATAGGATGCTGTGATTGGGATATGATGTAAAGACATGGTCGTAATCAAATCCATGTACTTGGAGTAGTCTTTGAATCTCGGGCCACTTTTTTTTGCTAGAACCATTGCCAGAGGTTGGATTAATGATGACGAGCCATTTAGTTTTAGACGCCATGACTAGGCCGATTTTTTATGTAGGAGTCGGGTTAGTTTAATAGAAAGATCTGTTAGAATGATCTTCGAATTCCCATTACGTTCAATATGATAAATGGCATCTTGCAATTCATCGCTAATATCCCGGATATTGTTTTCATGAATGAAAGGCGCAAATTTACTGAGTTCAAACCCCTCTGTTTTCGGCTCCATAAATACAAGACCATCGACATTATAATTTAGCAACATGGCTTGCCTAAAAAAGTCAAGACAAAAATGCAGAAATTGTTTTTGAGTTTCTCTACCGGTTCTTGAAATTTCTTCGCTCCAGGAAATGAGATCATGAATCCCTGCTTTATTTCCTTTTGCTTTGAATGCACTTCTGATCCAGAAAACAAACCAGCTTTCAAATTGAAGATCTTCACTGTCCTGGTAAACAAGATCAGCCGCTTTATTATAATTACCATTGGCTTGATGCGCAATTTTAGAAGCGACCGTTTCGTCTAGGCCAAACTTATCGAGTAAGGCTTGTTTTACAACATCTTCTGATAACGGTGGAAAATGTAAAATCTGACACCTGGACTTTATAGTAGAGATCACGGCTTCCTCGTCTTCTGTAATTAAAATAAAAACGGTTTTATTTGGTGGTTCTTCAATGAGCTTTAAAAGTTTATTTGCACAAGAGGTGTTCATTTTATCAGCCATCCAAATGATCATAACCTTAAATCCACCTTCATAGGCTTTTAATGAGAGAGATTTAACAATATCATGCGCTTCATCAACACCAATTTGCCCCTGTTTATTGTCGACACCCAATTGTTTGTACCAATCAAACAAATTACAATAAGGCTGCTCCTTTAATAATTTCCGCCAATCTTCAAAAAAAAGCTTAGAAATAGGACGGCTTTTCACACTTTCATTTGTAGCTACAGGATAAACAAAATGTAGGTCAGGATGTGAAAAATGATCAAATTTTAAGTTACAGGCTTCATTGCCATTATTGTTTTCTCCATTGGCGTTGTTACACAGGACATATTGTGCGTAGGCAATTGCCATGGGCAGCGTGCCAGATCCTTCAGGACCAACAAATAACTGAGCATGAGGGATACGCCCATTATCCACACTATGCGTGAGATGTTTTTTTAAATGAACCTGTCCTAAAACTTCTGAAAATAGCATGCAACAAAGATAACAGAATTCAATTCCTAACTCTAAAAGGAATAAATTATATTTGCATTAAACCCAAACAAAAGCACCTATTCTTGATGTATACTAAAATTCACGCCATTGTTTGCCTTCTAATCACCTTAAATATCGCTGCTCAGGAGCAAACTCAGTTTAGCAAAAATCTTGAGTTCTATATAAAAGGCGATGCAACCGTTATTGGAAATAATAGCGTAAGCAAACATGAAAAAAGACCCTATAACGACTTCTCTTTGATCAATGATCAAATTAAAATGGTTTATGTAGATATTGACAGAGATGGATCTACATTCAGTTCGAGTTCAGCCACGTTAAATATTCCATTTAAAGATGCAAAAGTTAAAAAAGCAACACTTTACTGGGCTGGGGTATACCCCTATGATCGTGGCGTCATAAAAGAACGAGGCGAAGAAGTATACTATGAAGGCAACGATACGAGGCAAGATGATTTTAATACCATAAAGTTCAAGCGTCCAAATTCTAAGTATAAATCGATTACAGGCAACCTTATTTTTGATGGTTATGGCAACGAAACGTATTTATTAAGCGCACCTTATATCTGCTTTGCCGATGTAACCTCAGAGATGCAGGGCAATGTGTTAAACGGTGAATATACAGTTGCTAATATTCGAGCAACTCAAGGCTACGCTTCAGGTGGAAGCGCTGCGGGATGGTTCTTATTTATTGTTTATGAAACCGAAGAAAAACCCGAGAAATATATCACGTCGTATCATGGTTTTGCTGGGTTGAATGATAATGCTGTTGAATTCAAGTTTGATGGTTTTAAATCTAAAGCCAAAGGCCTTATAGACAGCTCAATTTTTGTTGCAACCCTCGAAGGAGACAGTAAATTATCAAGAGATCAGTGTGAAATCAAAAGACCTTCAGATGGTGCTTATATTCCATTAAAGAATTCCTTGCGTTCACCAAAGAATTTCTTCAACAGCAAAATTAGTATCAACAATTCGTTTTTTACAGACCGGAAACCTAATAGCACAAACACTTTAGGATTCGATCTGCTTCAAATGCAAATTCCCAGAAGCGCATTGCAAAACAATCAAACAGAAACGTCATTGAGACTCGGAACACATGCCGACAGGTTTTATCTCTTTTTTACGGCATTTAGTGTTGAATTAGGCGAAGAGTTTGTTGAGCCCGAACCTGTTTTGGCAGTGACTCCAGAAGAAGTTTCGATTGATGAAGAGGAGAGCGCAACAGACATAACGAAAACAGAGACAACAGAAACCGTTATTTCTGAGAGCGAAATGGAAACCGAGCTGAAAAAAGTTGACCTTAAAATTCCCCAGATAGGCAAAGGTTACTATTTAATTACAAACGTTTTTTCTCGAAGCAGCAACGCTGTTAAATGGGAAGAATTTCTTAAAACCAAGGGGTATACGCCAACGACTTTCATGAATCCTAAAAATCGCTGGCATTATGTTTCGGTATATAATAATGAAAGCCTCCATGAAGTTTACAAAAAACATCAGGAATTAGAAAACTTAGAAATATTTAAAGACATTTGGGTCTATAAAATAAATATGAAATAACATTGCATGAAATCACTATTTGATATAAATTTTAAAAATAAAAAAGCACTCATCAGAGTGGATTTTAATGTACCACTTAATGAGAATTTTGAGGTTACCGATACCACAAGAATAGAAGCTGCCAAACCAACAATCATAAAGATTCTTGAAGATGGAGGCAGCTGTATTTTAATGTCGCATTTAGGCAGACCCAATGGTATTGAAGAACGCTATTCATTAAAACATTTAGTTAACCCTGTTGAAGATGCATTTGGCGTTGAGGTGAAGTACGTTCCAGATTGTATTGGAGAAGAAGCCGAAGCGGCATCTCAGGCATTGAAACCGGGACATATTTTAATATTGGAGAATTTGCGTTTTCACGAAGAAGAAAAGTCAGGAGATTTTGAATTTGCTAAGGCACTTTCAAAATTGGGCGATATATACGTCAATGACGCCTTTGGTACAGCGCATAGAGCACATGCGTCTACTACAACTATAGCACAGTTTTTCCCAGACAATAAATGTTTCGGAGCCTTACTTTCCAAAGAGATTGAAAGCATTAAAAAAGTAATGGAAACTGGAGAGCGACCTATTACAGCCATACTTGGAGGCGCCAAAGTCTCGTCAAAAATAACGATTATTGATAATATTTTAGATAAAATTGACCATTTGATCATTGGTGGAGGCATGACCTTTACTTTTATTAAAGCATTGGGCGGTTCTATAGGAGACTCATTGGTTGAAGAGGATAAACAAACACTTGCCTTGGAGATATTAGAGTTAGCGAAGGAGAAAAATGTTGATGTACATCTTCCATTAGATGCCATAGCGGCAGATGCTTTTTCGGAGACCGCTAATACCAAAACAGTCAGCATTAACGACATCCCAGATGGGTGGATGGGATTGGATGTTGGTCCAGAAACTAACGAATTGTTTGCTAAAGTTATTGAGGGTTCAAAAACCATTCTGTGGAACGGACCACTAGGGGTATTTGAAATGCCGCCTTTTTCGAAAGGCACAATAGCCATAGGCGAAGCTATAGCCAATGCAACCAAAAACGGAAGCTTTTCTTTAGTTGGTGGCGGCGACTCCGTAGCAGCCGTTAAGCAGTTCGGATTTGAAGATAAAGTAAGCTATGTGAGTACAGGGGGAGGCGCTATGTTAGAAAGCCTTGAAGGCAAGACACTACCTGGTATTGCCGCAATTCTTGACGAAGATTAGCTGTTAAATTGTTTTCAAATTAGATTAAAAAATACGATTTTAGCCAGAATTGCGTTCCACTGAACAGATGTTATGATGAAATTTATTAAAGCCATACTACTTATAGGTATCGTGAATTTTGGGTTTGCTCAAGCTCAAGATAGCATTCCGGTTATTCAGAAAACCATAAAGGATACGCTTATTGATGGGAGATCTCAATCAGTTAAAGTGGTTGAACCAGTTAAAGACAGCAGCTCGACCAAGCAACTGGTAGATCACAAGCTGGCTGCTGAGCTGGATCAGAAATGGCTAAACGAATTGTATAGCACTTCGCTTTATGATACGATCAATAAATTTGTAACAGAATTAGACTATAAAGAGGTATACTATCCAGAATTGCCTACCGATACACTTAAAAAAAGATTGGCTGAATTAAATGCTAGAACACCATTTAATATCGAATACAACCCCTCGCTAGAAAGTGTCATAAAAGGCTATTTAAAGAATCGCCGCGGTTCTCTAGAAAGACTCATGGGATTGAGCGCCTATTATTTCCCTATGTTTGAGAAGGAATTAGACAATCACAACATACCACTTGAGTTAAAGTATTTGGCAATTGTAGAATCTGCTTTAAAACCAAGAGCAAAATCAAGGGTTGGTGCAACCGGATTATGGCAATTTATGTATCCTACCGGAAAACAATTTGGTTTGGATGTTAGTAGTTATGTTGATGAACGCAGTGATCCGATTAAATCTACCGAAGCGGCCTGTAAATATTTAGCTAATTTATATAGAATATTTGGTGATTGGGACCTTGCTTTGGCAGCCTATAATTCCGGACCAGGAAATGTTACGAAGGCCATAAGACGTTCTGGCGGCTATAGGAATTATTGGAATATTAGATCAAACCTTCCAAGAGAAACAGCTGGATATTTACCGGCATTTTTAGCAACCGCTTATATTTTTGAATATGCTGAAGAACATGGCTTTCAGTCTAAAAAACCACAATTCACCTATATAGAAACCGATACGGTTAGAGTAAAGGCAATGATCTCCTTAGATCAGGTTTCAGAATTGACAGGGATCAACATGGAAGAGCTTCAGTTTTTAAACCCTTCGTATAAACTTGATGTGATTCCTTATATAGAAAAAGAAAATTACACGCTAAGATTACCAAGAGAACACATAGGTGTCTTTGTAAGTAATGAAGAAAAAATATACGCTTTCGCTTCTAAAGAATTCAACAACAAAGAGAAACCATTGCCGAAATTGTTTAATGCAGACTCCAAAGTGCAGTACCGTGTTCGATCAGGCGATTATCTTGGAAAGATTGCGCGAAAATATGGAGTTAGGGTAAGTCAGATCAAGCAATGGAATGGTCTGAGAAGTAATAAATTAAAAATTGGACAGCGGCTAGTGATTTACCCAAGGAACTCATCTACAGTAGCTTCAACTTCAACTCCGGCTAAAAAGAAAGTCGCCGTAAATCCTAATGCTAAAACATATGAGGTGAAGAAAGGGGATTCTTTATGGAGCATATCACAAAAATTTCCTGGAGTTTCTATTCAAAATATTCGAGATTGGAACGGTATTAGTGGTAGTAAATTAAAACCAGGAATGGTTCTTGTTGTTTCAAAGTAAATGCACACAAAAAAATCGATCTTATGAAAAATTCTCTTGCAATAGCAATAGCCCTTATTCTTTTCTATGCCTGCGAACCTACAAATGGCTCACGAATGCTTTCCAGCTCTTCAGGTAACATCAATAGCTTATCGGTTGTTATTGATAACGAATTATGGGAAGGAAGCGTAGGTGAGGCAGCAAGATCTGTTTTAGCGGCACCAATTTATGGTCTTCCACAGGAAGAACCGCTTTTCACTATGCGCCAAATGCCACCACAGGTTTTTACGGATTTTGCAACAAAGAACAGAACCGTGTTTAAAGTTGAAACAGGAAAAGAAGCCGGCACCAAATTTTTAAAAGATGTGTATGCAAAGCCTCAAGTTTTAATTTTGGTAACTGGAAATTCTTCCGAAGAGATCATAAATGAAATAAATGAAAATGCAAAGCGAATTGTTTCGGCGTTTAAGAATGCAGAACTCAAGGAAAAGCAAAGACGAATTAGGATAAGTCTTCATAAGAACAATTCTCTTGAAGAAAAGCTTGGCATAACGATGAATTTTCCTTCTGTATATAGAATAGCGAAAGAAACAGATAATTTTTATTGGATACGCAAAGACATCAAAACAGGCACCATGAACCTCATGGTATATGAGATGCCATGGGGATCAATTTCTGAAGGGGAAAACGCCATCAATGATATTATTAAAATGAGAGATTCAATTGGCAAAGCCTATATTCCAGGACCAGTTGATGGATCCTATATGATCACAGAAGCTTCCTATACCCCCTTTTTAACAAAGACCATTATTGACAATAAACCAGCATTACTTACTAAAAGCACATGGGAAGTTGAGAACGCCTTTATGGCCGGACCATTCATCAATTATATTATTAAGGACGAGATCAACAACAGACTAATAGTGGCAGAAGGATTTACGTTTGCGCCTTCTGTTGAAAAAAGAGATCATATGTTTGAATTGGAAGCGATCATTCAATCCTTAAAGATCAGATAAAAAAAAACCAACGCTTCAGCGTTGGTTCATATTTTAAATAGATTCAATTTAATCTTGTTTATCTGTTTTTTCCAGAGTGTCATCTTCTTTACTGGCATCCTTGAATTCCTTGATGCCACTACCAAGCCCACGCATTAATTCAGGAATTTTCTTTCCTCCAAATAACAAGAGCACAACCACTACAATAAGAACGATTTGCCATGGTCCAAGAGCCAAAAATATGTTTGAAAAAATCATAGGTATTTCGTTTAGCTTACAAAGTTAATAATTAAACTTGAAAAAAAGCGTTTATCAGAAAACTTTAGTATTTATAAAAAATCGATTCGATTTTAGTTAATTTTATAGCCTTATGACAGCACGAAAGAAAGAGAAAAAGAAATTTGCTAGAAAGTTACTTCATAAATACCGCCTGGTAATATTGAATGAAGACACTTTTGAAGAGCGCTTCGCTATTAAATTAACGCGATTAAATGTATTTGTTCTAGGATCGCTTACCGCTATATTCTTAATTGTAGGGACTATTCTTTTAATTTCATTTACAACTTTAAAAGAATACATCCCAGGCTATTCGTCAACGGCATTAAAAAAGCAAGCCACCGAATTGAATTTTAAAACCGATTCACTGCAACGCGTATTAGCAATGAACGAACGCTATTATGAATCGATCAAACGTGTGCTTTCAGGAGATGTGAGCATGGTTGAATTTAATAAGGATTCTATTATTGATGCTGCCGAAAAAGACCTAAGCGAATTAAGTTTATCACCTTCTAAAGAAGATTTGTTGTTAAGAGAAAAAGTAGATAAAGAAGACAAGTATAGTCTTTTTGAATCTGCGACATCTAAAGTAAACTTCGTGCTTTTTCCTCCAGTAACTGGCACCTTGAGTCAGACCTATGATCCAGGATCAAAACATTTTGCCGTAGATCTTGTGGTGCCTAAGGACACACCAGTTAAGGCAACAGCTGATGGAACAGTTATTTTTGCAGAATGGACTTCACAAACCGGTTACGTAATTTTGTTAGAACATAGTGACGGACTGCTTTCTGTTTACAAGCATAACGCTTCATTAACGAAAGAACAAGGTGATCTTGTAAAAGCAGGAGAGGTTATTGCCATTTCCGGGAATACAGGAGAATTGACTACTGGACCGCATTTACATTTTGAAATATGGAGCAACGGCTACCCGGTTGATCCAACAACATTTATTGATTTCGAATAAATGAAACTATCCAAAATAACGTCATTAAAGGCATTGATCGCTAAGCCATTTGCTAAGATCATTCAGTTAAAAATAAACAACTGGGCTAGTAAACCGTTTGACACTCAACAAAAGGTATTTGAGGATTTGATCTCTGTTGGCGCATTGACTCAATTTGGAAAAGACCATGATTTTATAAGCATTAATAGCTATAAAGACTTTCAGGAACGAGTTCCAGTAAGAGATTACGAAGCCTTAAGGCCATACGTAGATCGCGTTGTTAGTGGCGAACAAAATATTCTTTGGAAAGGCAAACCCATTTACTTTGCAAAAACATCAGGAACGACTTCTGGATCAAAGTTTATCCCCATCACAAAGGAAAGTATGCCTAGCCATGTAGAAGCAGCAAGAAATGCTATTTTAATGTATGTGGCCGAAACTGGGAAAAGCAATTTTGTATCCGGAAAAATGATCTTTCTGCAAGGGAGTCCGATATTAAAAGAAAAAAATGGCATCAAGTTAGGACGCTTATCAGGAATCGTAGCACATTACGTTCCGAAATATCTGCAAAAAAACCGCCTCCCGAGCCTTGAAACGAATTGCATTGACGATTGGGAAACCAAGGTAGATGCTATTGTTGAGGAAACTGTCAATGAGGACATGACCATTATTAGTGGCATTCCATCTTGGGTTCAAATGTATTTTGAAAAACTTATAGAAAGAACTGGAAAGAAAATAGGTGATGTTTTTCCGAATTTTGATCTTTTCATTTTTGGCGGTGTAAATTATGAACCCTATCGCGCTAAATTTGAAGAAATGATAGGCCGCCGAGTTGATAGTATTGAGCTTTACCCTGCCAGCGAAGGTTTTTTTGCATTCCAAGACAAACAAAACGAAAAAGGCATGTTGCTTCAACTGGCCTCGGGCATATTTTATGAATTTATTAAAGCCGATGAATTCTTTGACGAAGCCCCAGCTAGACTAACTTTAGAACATGTAAAACTCAGCACTAATTACGTGATGATCATTTCAACAAATGCAGGTTTATGGGCTTATAATGTAGGAGACACAGTGGAATTCACATCCTTAGATCCTTTCCGGGTTGTCGTTACAGGCAGAATAAAACATTTTATCTCTGCTTTTGGTGAACATGTTATTGGTAAGGAGGTAGAACAAGCATTAGAAGAAGCACTGCATCACAATGAAGCCATAATTTCAGAATTTACAGTTGCACCTCAAATCAATCCGGATGTTGATTTACCGTACCATGAGTGGTTTATTGAATTTGAGAAAGAACCCGAATCCATGGCGAGTTTCGCCATCAACATTGATCGTTCGCTTCAGGAACAGAATAGCTATTATTTAGACTTAATTCAAGGTAAGATCTTACGTCCCTTAAAGATCAGCACTATCAAAAAAGATGGTTTTAACACCTATATGAGATCGCAAGGAAAACTAGGTGGTCAGAATAAAATTCCAAGGTTGTCAAATGATCGAAAAATTGCGGACAGCTTATATTCATTGAATTTAGTGAATTAATGTATCTTTGCACGTTAAATGAGTCATATGAGTAAAAAGCATCAAGGAAGGAATCGTGCGCAGGAAAGTACAAGCGCCATTGAAAAAATGTACATTACAATGCGACATTTATTCAATAGAGGATTCTATAAGCCCATGGGTGTTTCTGGAGAAACACTGAGGGAAAGCTTATTGTTGCTACGACCTGAGATTTATGGATCTATTGCCGAAGAAAAAGCGGAACTAAATGGATTGATCTATGTCATAGATCGTCTTCCAATTGGCATTGAAGAATGCCGTTTTATCAATCTTACAAGTGATGAAGGCTATGGAAGCTCTCACTTTGAGGTTATTATTCCAGCAAAAAGAAGGCGTAATTGCTATAGAATTGATGAAGAACAAATGAATATTGAGATCACCAGAGGGCGTTCTGAAATCTACGATATTTTAACACACCTCACCTTTCTTTTTATTGAATCACATAAAATTAGCAAACGCGTTCTTATGAACGAAAAGGGAGACACTACAAGAGACTGGATAAAGTTGGAAAAAGCGGTTACTTCGACTACAAAATTAAATCAAAAAGAACGTGAAGTTGCAATTACACATACTGGTAACATATTAGGAAGAACCTTTGAAGAACTCAATGCGATCTATCCAAAATTCGCTACCAAGGCGCAACCCGATCGCTTACTTCATGTAATTTACTGGCTTGGAAAATTGGCTATTGAAGAGGTGATTAAAAACACGAAACGAACGGTGACCTTTAGTCCGGTTTTAAGGGAGAGATTAGGTCATCATATTCATGGGGAAGCGTGGGCGGAAAACATCAAAAATGTCCTTGTGGATAACGATTTGATCCATAGACCAACTCATATAATAAGTGCGAATTTACACAGTGTAATGAACACCTTATTTACACCTAAAGCTTTAGGCGCCTTGGTGCGTAAGCATGAGATCTTTACGGTTTATGAAAAACTGAGTAATGAAGCAAATTCAGACCTGCGAAATAAAATCAATCAGCTGGCGTTAAAGGAAGGCATGATTTTCATAAAGGACAAATCAGGAACCAACATTGATGTTCAGCTATTTGACACTTCGAAAATAGATTTAAAAAGTTCTGATCTAAACATAAGCAAAAAAGCCAAAGATTCAGAAAATCCTATTATATTAGTTATGGATTATGCATTTGGTGAGCAGGCCTATGAAACTATTGATGAACTTCTCAAACCATATGGGAAAAAGGGTGAGAGCACACACTTGAATATTGAATCGGTTTCAATAATGGGTAAAGCTGGGATTCTAGAAGGAGGAAAAGGCGATATTATGATTCCTTCGGCACATATTTTTGAAGGAACAGCCGATAATTACCCTTTTGAGAATGAATTAAAGAAAGAAGAGCTTGAAGGGCAAGGCGTTGATATTTATGAAGGATCGATGATTACAGTATTAGGTACGTCACTTCAAAACAAGGAGCTTTTGAAATTCTTTCATGATTCTACATGGCATGTTATTGGTCTGGAAATGGAAGGGGCACATTATCAGAAAGCGATTCAAGCGGCCTCAAAAGTAAGGCGTAGTATTAATCCAGAAGTAAAAGTAAGATATGCCTATTATGCAAGTGATAATCCGCTAGAAACAGGAAGTACATTAGCATCGGGAGGCTTGGGCACAAGCGGTGTTAGACCAACCTATTTGATAACAAGAAAAATTTTAGAACATATATTTAACCAATAAAAAAGTATGAGTAAAGATTCATTACCTCAACCATCTCAAAATGAAGAAGTAGATCTTGGTCAGTTATTTGACGCCATTGGGAAGCTTTTTGAGCGACTTTATAATTTCATAGCCTCTATTTTTAAGTTTATTTTCAACATCTTTATTTATGGATCGAAAGCTATAATTGAAAATTTTAAGTTAATCGCTTTAGTATTAATTATAGCAGCAGCAGCAGGATTTGGCTTTGAGAAGATCAGAAAAGAAAGATATGATTCAACGATGTTAGTTCGAACCTTCTTCGATACTAAATACCAACTCCATACCAATCTAAATTATTATAATGCCTTGTTGAATGACGAGAATTATGAAGTTTTAAAAGGGATTTTTGAAATTGATGAAGAATTCATTAAACAAATAGTTGAATTTGAAATTAAGCCTGGACCTGAATCTGAAAACGATAAAATTGTTCAATATGATCGCTTTATACAAACCATAGATAGTATTCGAGCACAAGATATAACCTTCGAAGATTATATTAATAATCGTGATGATATTTCAGGAAGTATTTATGAAATTAGAGTTGAATCTAAAACCAAGGATATATTTAAAAAATTAGAACCTGGTATTATAAAGTCTTTTAACAACTTGTATTCCATAAAAAAAATGGAGGAAAGAGACTCTATGCTTGCAGTAAGGCGAGAGAATATTTTGGAATCCATTCGAGAAATAGATTCACTTCAAAAAATTTATATCAATGTGCTTTCTGAAGAATCACAGGTCACTAAAGCTCGAATTAGTCTCGGTGATGGCTTTCCATTACAACAAGAAAAAACAACAACAAAAGAATATCAATTATTAAATAAAGAGATCGAGCTAAGAGATACTTTAAGAAAACTTGATGAAGAAAAGATCGAACATAATGAGTTTTATGAAATTATTTCAACCTTTCAAGAGGTTGGAAATAAAGTCGATGACTTTTGGTCAATGTATAAATTACTGTTTCCAACTTTGGCCTTTTTATTTTTATGCTTAGGGTATTTAACAAAGAACTATATTAAGTTCGTAAAAAACTATGAAGGATAAGGTATTACTAGTTACCGGTGGAGCAGGTTTTATTGGCTCGAATTATATTATTTATTTACTGAAAACCTATTCAACTGTAAAGATCGTAAATATAGACAAGCTCACTTATGCCGGTGAGCTTTCTAATTTAGATGAGATCGCCTCTAATGATCGCTATACCTTTATAAAAGGGGATATATGCGATAGACAAATCATTGAATCGTTATTCAATTCCTATGATTTTGATGGCGTCATTCATTTTGCTGCAGAGTCACATGTCGATAATTCTATTGAGGCTCCAGATGAATTTATTCGTACTAATATTTTTGGAACATTTAATGTTTTAGATGTGGCAAAAAACCACTGGATGGATGGTCCGTTTAAATTTAAAAAAGGCAAAACATCAAATAGATTTCACCATATTTCAACCGATGAGGTTTATGGCACTTTAGGCGAAACAGGTTTATTCACCGAGGAAACACCTTATGCACCAAATAGTCCTTATAGCGCGTCTAAAGCATCCTCTGATTTTATTGTACGAAGCTATTTCCATACATACGGCATGAATGTCGTCACTACAAATTGTAGTAATAATTACGGCCCAAAACAACATGATGAAAAGCTGATTCCTACCATAATCAGAAAGGCCATAAGCGGTGAGAATATCCCTATTTATGGCGACGGACTGAACATAAGAGACTGGTTATATGTTGAAGATCATTGCTCAGGCATTGACCTTACATTTCAGAATGGTCAGTCTGGAGAAACCTATAATATTGGCGGGAAAAATGAACGGAACAATCTATATATTGCCAACACCATTTGCGAAATACTTGATGAGGTTATGCCCAAACCCGAACCATATAAGAATCAAATAACATTTGTAAAAGATCGTCCTGGCCATGATTTTAGATATGCCATAGATGCATCAAAAATTGAAGGTGAATTGCAATGGCAGGCCAATGAAAACTTCGAATCAGGTATCAGAAAAACTATAAATTGGTATATTAGAAAATATAAAGCTCTGTAATGAAAGGAATTATTCTAGCTGGCGGTTCAGGCACAAGATTGCACCCATTAACCCAAGTGGTTAGTAAGCAACTTATGCCTATTTATGATAAACCAATGATCTATTATCCGTTAACAACGCTGATGTCCTCAGGAATCAATGAGATTCTAATCATTTCAACACCTAAGGATACCCCGAAGTTTAAAGATCTATTGGGTGATGGTGAGAAATTTGGATGCATTTTTAAATATGCTGTTCAAGAACACCCAAATGGTCTAGCAGAGGCATTTATTATTGGAGAAGAATTTATTGGAGATGACAAAGTCGCTTTAATTTTAGGCGATAATATTTTTTATGGATCAGGATTAGAAAAAACACTAAATGACAGTAAACAAACCGATGGCGGTGTAATTTTCGCCTATCATGTTCAGGATCCTCAACGCTATGGAGTGGTGGAGTTTGATGCCAACAATAAAGCCATATCCATAGAAGAAAAACCTAAGGTTCCTAAATCAAATTTTGCTGTTCCGGGTATTTATTTTTACGATAATGAGGTCGTTAAGATCGCCAAGAACATTAAGCCAAGCCATCGCGGTGAACTTGAAATTACCGACGTCAATAAGGCCTATTTGAATCAAGGAAAACTTAATGTTCAGATCCTGGATAAAGGTACCGCTTGGTTGGATACTGGCACTTTTGATTCCTTAATGCAAGCATCTCAATTTGTACAAGTGATTGAAAAACGTCAAGGTCAAAAGATTGGATGCCCCGAAGAAGTGGCTTATAAAATGGGCTACATCGATAGATCACAATTACTCGATTTGGCAAAACCACTGTTAAAAAGTGGTTATGGCGAATATCTTCAACATTTGAGATAATTATGACAGTAGAAGAAACATATTTAAGTGGTTGCTTTATCATTTCTCCAAAAGTGTTTAAAGATCAGCGTGGCTACTTCTTTGAAAGTTTCAATCAGCGTGAGTTCAAGGCATTAACAGGCATAGATATTAGCTTTGTTCAAGATAATCAATCTCAGTCGGATCGTGGGGTCTTAAGGGGCTTGCATTATCAAACTGGAGAACACGCTCAAGCTAAATTAGTTAGAGTTATTCAAGGAAGTGTTCTAGACGTATGTGTAGATCTTCGTCCAAATTCTAAGACATTTAAGAAAAGCTTTTCAATTATTTTAAATGGAGAGGACAACAATCAATTGTTTGTACCGCGCGGTTTTGCTCATGGATTTTTAGTTCTAGAAGACAAAACCATTTTTAGTTATAAGTGTGATAATTTTTATAATAAATCAGCTGAATCTGGGATCATATATAACGATCCAACCTTGAATATCAATTGGAACTTTCCAAATAAAGATCTTATTTTATCAGAAAAGGACGAACAACTTGAATCCTTTGAGACCCTTTTTAAATGAGAACTCGTGTATTAGTTACAGGCGCCAATGGGCAACTTGCCCAAAGTATCAAAAGGCTATTTGAAGCAAACGAAGAAAATATCTTTTATTTTTTTGCAAATAGAACAGTATTAGACATAACTCAACAAGAACGTTTAAAAGCGCATTTTAAAACTAATCAATATGATTACGTAGTTAATTGTGCTGCTTACACGAATGTAGACGGTGCAGAAGACGATCCTGAATCGGCATTTTTATCAAACGCTAAAGCGGTTGAATATTTAGCAAAATATTGCAATGAATATGAAATGGTCCTTATTCATATTTCAACCGATTATGTTTTCGACGGAAAAAAGGAAGGAGCATATTCTGAAACCGATGAAACGAATCCTATTAATGTCTATGGTGCTTCAAAATTGAAAGGTGAAAAAATCCTTCAACAAACCACAAGCAAACATTACATTATACGAGCCTCCTGGCTATATTCGCCATACGGGAAGAATTTCTTAAAAACCATGTCAAACCTAATTAAGAATCAAACCGCCTTAAAAGTTGTGGACACTCAAAAAGGATCACCTACGAGTTGTTTTGAACTGGCAAGGTTTATTCATTTTATAATTGGACATCATGACATAGAATTTGGAACCTATCATTTTGCAGCAAAAAATTACACCACATGGTTTGGTTTTGCGCAATACATTAGCTCCTTTTATCCTGATTATAAATCATCAGATTTAAAACCGGTTTCAGAATTTATATCAAAGGCAAAAAGACCAACAAACAGTGTTCTTGCAATTGATAAAACCGAAAAGATCTATCCAGATTTTATGCAATGGGAAGCAGGCGTCGACGAGATTATGGGAGTATTATTGGAGTCCTAAATGACCATTAGATTAACGTCTTGGTTCTATTGAATTCCTGTTCAAAAACCTTACATTTGCCAACAACTATTAAACAGAATAAAACCTCCTTAAAATATTTAAAATGAGTAAAAAGGTTGCTTTAATTACCGGAGTCACAGGACAAGATGGAGCTTACTTAAGTGAATTTCTATTGAAAAAAGGATATGAAGTTCATGGCGTAAAAAGAAGATCGTCTTTATTTAATACAGACCGTATCGATCATTTGTATCAAGACCCACATATTGAAAATCGCAACTTTTTCCTTCATTATGGGGATCTAACAGATAGTACAAACCTCATTAGGATCATTCAAGAAGTTCAACCTCAAGAAATTTATAACCTAGCAGCCATGAGCCATGTTCATGTGTCGTTTGAAATGCCAGAATATACGGCTAACGCTGATGCCTTAGGGACCCTGAGAATTCTTGAAGCTGTAAAGATTCTAGGCATGGAGAAAAAGACAAGAATTTATCAAGCATCCACCTCTGAGCTTTATGGTAAAGTTCAAGAAATACCCCAAACCGAAACAACACCTTTTTACCCAAGAAGCCCTTATGCCGTAGCAAAGATGTACGCCTATTGGATTACCGTAAATTATAGAGAAGCTTATGGTATTTATGCATGTAACGGAATTTTATTCAATCATGAATCACCAATAAGAGGAGAAACATTTGTTACCAGAAAAATAACTAGAGCAACGTCACGAATTGCATTAGGTCTTCAAGACAAAATTTATCTTGGAAATTTAGATGCGAAACGCGATTGGGGTCATGCAAAAGACTATGTTAGAATGATGTGGATGATTCTTCAGGCAGACGAAGCCGAAGACTGGGTCATTGCAACTGGGAAAACAACATCGGTTAGAGATTTTGTAAGAATGTCATTTGAACACATTGGAATTGAACTTGAATTTCGCGGGAAAGATGCTGAAGAAAAAGGATTCATTAAGGCCTGTAACAATCCAGAATTCCAACTAGAAATAGGGAAAGAGGTTGTAGCTGTTGATAAATCATATTATAGACCAACCGAGGTTGAGCTATTAATTGGTGACGCCACCAAAGCAAGAGAAAAACTGGGTTGGGTCCCTGAATACGATCTCCAGGCATTAGTTGACGATATGATGACAAGCGATCTGAAACTCATGCAAAAACAACAGTTCTTACAGCAAAGCGGATACAGGATTAAAAATTATTTTGAGTAGACTATATGAAAAAAGACTCCAAAATATATATTGCAGGACATAGAGGTCTTGTAGGAAGCGCTATTCTTGAAAACCTTCAGCAAAAAGGCTATTCTAACTTCATTACGAGAACACATGAGCAACTTGACCTCACCAATCAGGATGCCGTTTCAGAATTTTTTCAATCTGAAAAACCAGAATACGTATTTTTGGCTGCTGCAAAAGTAGGAGGCATCGTAGCTAATAATGTCTATCGCGCCGATTTCATTTATGAGAACCTCATGATCCAGAACAATGTGATCCATCAAAGTTATGAACAAGGCGTTAAAAAATTACTATTTCTGGGAAGCACATGCATTTATCCAAAAAATGCAAACCAACCCATGCGTGAGGACGCCTTGCTTACTGACACTTTAGAATACACGAATGAACCTTATGCCATTGCAAAAATTGCAGGTATTAAAATGTGTGAAAGTTATAATCTTCAATATGGAACAAATTTCATTTCTGTAATGCCCACCAATTTATATGGCCCTAATGACAATTTCGATCTTGAAAAATCACACGTACTTCCAGCTTTGATCAGAAAAATACACCTTGCAAAATTACTTAAAGAATCAAGGATAAAAGAAGTTTTAGAAGACACAAAGTATGCTAAGATTGATGAAGCTAAAGCTTATTTGTCGAAATTTGGTGTGACCGAAAACAGTGTTGAAATTTGGGGAACAGGGAAACCGAGACGAGAATTTTTATGGTCGAAAGATATGGCGGATGCTTGTGTTTTTATTATGGAGAATCGTGACTTCGAAGACACTTTTGAAAAAGGACAGAAAGAAATACGAAATACCCATATCAATATTGGAACCGGAATAGATATTTCAATTAAGGAATTGGCAGAAACAATCAAAGAAATTGTTGGATTTAATGGTGATTTGGTTTTTAATTCGGACAAACCAGATGGCACTTTAAGAAAACTCACTGATGTTTCAAAACTTAACGCCCTTGGTTGGAAACATAAAGTTGAATTGAAAGAAGGAATCAAAAAAATGTATACCTGGTATGTTAAAAATATCTAAGGAACTAAAGATCGCATTAATGGCGAGTGTTGAGGCTGGTGCAGCCATAATGAAGGTATATGATACCATATTTGAAGTGGAATATAAAGATGATAATTCACCTCTTACTCAG
This sequence comes from Flavobacteriaceae bacterium, assembly GCA_013001285.1. Taxonomy (GTDB): domain Bacteria; phylum Bacteroidota; class Bacteroidia; order Flavobacteriales; family Flavobacteriaceae; genus JABDMU01. Next base: position 141,371 of record JABDMU010000044.1, on the reverse strand, counting down.
GCAGATAAACAGGCTAATGATATTATTAATGCCCACTTAGTAAACACAGAATTCCCAATTATTAGTGAGGAAAATAAGCAAATCCATTTTCAAGAACGAAAGCAATGGCATAGTTGCTGGGTTGTTGACCCGGTTGATGGCACTAAAGAATTTGTAAAACGCAATGGGGAATTTACTGTAAATATTGCTTTAGTAGCCAAAGGAAAGCCTGTTTTAGGTGTCATTTATGTACCTGCCACAAAGGTGCTTTATTATGCAGATGTTGCACAAGGCTCTGCGTTTAAAGCCCAATTAGAATCGCACGGCGCTTCAGTAGATACAATTAAGAACCTAAGTAAAGAATTACAGCCCAAACAAAATGACACAAATGATCTGCAAGTTGTAGGAAGTCGATCACATATGAACGATGAAACCTTAAGTTTTGTTGAAGACCTAAAGGCAGAAGGTAAAAACGTTGAAATTGTTTCTAAAGGAAGCTCTTTAAAGTTTTGTTTAATTGCTGAAGGTAACGCTGATATTTACCCGCGATTTGCGCCTACAATGGAATGGGATACAGCCGCAGGCCAGGCGATTTGCAATGCTGTAGGGGTCAATGTAATTTCTCAAGACACCCTTAAGCCTTTAGCATATAACAAGGAAAATCTTTTAAACCCATGGTTTTTAGTTTCAAGAAACTGAAGGCATGGCAAAATTTAAAAAAGAATCTCATTTACGAAGTGTAATCAAGGGCATCTCTTGGCGCATTACGGCTACGACGGCCACTATTTTAATTGTTCTTTTAATTACTTGTCTTACGGGTCAATGCAGCATTGAACAAGCCATTACAATTGGTCTCATTGAATTTGTGATCAAACTTGGAATTTACTATTTACATGAACGTTTATGGCAAGTTGCCTATAAAGACGGCGTCGTCACCAAAAAAGAGACTTTTTATAAAACCTTAACCTGGCGAGTGATCGCTACAACAACTACGTTTATAATTTCAGGAGCCATTTTGGAGACTTTTAATGAAGTCGCATTATATATTGCACTTACAGAATTATTTACGAAATTTGCATTATATTATTTACACGAACGTTTGTGGTTAAAACTTCCCTTAGGAAAGGTGAGAAGTTTTATTCTAGGAAGTAAAGGATAAATGCAAAAAAATATAAAGCCTCATACATATAAGACCTCTGTTGACGACAGGCGGGCAGCCAATCAGCACAACTCATTTTTACTATGGTTTACGGGACTCTCAGGATCTGGCAAATCAACCATTGCAAATGCTGTTGAAATTGAGCTACAACGTCAAGGCATTAAAACCTATTCTCTCGATGGCGATAATGTACGAAAGGGAATAAATAAAGATCTATCATTCTCACCTGAAGACAGAACAGAGAACATTCGTCGAATTGCCGAGATCTCTAATCTTATGATTGATGCGGGGTTGGTTGTACTAGCAGCCTTTGTTTCGCCTTATAAAAAAGATCGCGATAACATACGCAATATCGTTAAAGATGTTAACTTTGTCGAGATTTTCGTAAACACAAGTATTGGTGAATGTGAGCGTCGTGATGTAAAAGGATTATATCAAAAAGCGCGTACAGGTGAAATTAAAAACATGACGGGTATATCTGCCCCTTATGAAGCGCCGATTAATCCTGATGTTGAAATTAAAACGGAAACCGAGTCTGTAGAAGAAGCGGTTGCGCGAATATTAAAATTTATTGAACCAAGATTAAACCTCAAAAATGAGTAAATATTACTTAAACTACTTAGATGAATTAGAAAGTGAGGCCATCTTCATTTTAAGAGAGGTTTGGGCCCAATTTCAGAACCCAGTTATTCTGTTTTCTGGAGGTAAAGACTCTATCGTCATCACTCATTTAGCTAAGAAGGCCTTTTATCCAGCACGAATTCCATTTGCCTTAATGCATGTTGACACAGGACATAATTTTCCTGAAACTATAAAATTCAGAGATGATCTTATAAAAGATCTAGGGGTAAACCTTATTGTTGGTTCAGTTCAAGAGTCCATTGATGATGGAAGAGTTGCTGAAGAAAAAGGAAAGAACGCAACGCGAAACGCTCTTCAAATTACAACACTTTTGGACGCTATTGAATCCAATAATGTTGATTGTGCCATTGGCGGAGGCAGACGTGACGAAGAAAAGGCAAGAGCTAAAGAACGTTTTTTTAGCCATCGCGATGATTTCGGACAGTGGGATCCTAAAAATCAACGGCCTGAACTCTGGAACTTATTCAACGGAAATCACTTTGAAGGCGAACACTTTAGAGCTTTCCCAATAAGTAATTGGACAGAAATGGATGTCTGGAATTATATAAAGCGAGAAAAGATAGAAATACCATCCTTGTATTATGCACATGAACGAAAGGTCGTGTGGCGAAGCAATTCCTGGATCCCATATTCTGAATTTTTAGTTTTAGAAGACAATGAGGAAATAGTTACTAAAAAAATTCGTTTTAGAACCTTAGGTGATATCACTATTACAGGAGGCATTGAATCTAATGCAGACACTTTAGAAAAAATTACGCAGGAAGTTTCAGCAATGCGACAAACTGAACGCGGTAACAGAAGTGATGACAAGCGCTCTGAAACAGCGATGGAAGACAGAAAGCGTCAAGGCTATTTTTAGGATCTTAAAACGACAAAAATGTTAGACAATAATCAATTATTACGATTTACAACGGCAGGAAGCGTTGATGACGGTAAAAGCACCTTGATCGGTCGGCTCCTTTACGATTCTAAATCAATCTTTGAAGACCAACTGGAAGCCATAGAAAATACCAGTCGAAAGAAAGGACATGATGGTGTTGATCTGGCTTTATTCACCGATGGATTGAGGGCTGAAAGAGAGCAGGGCATTACAATTGATGTGGCCTATCGCTATTTCACAACACCCAAACGCAAATTTATAATAGCGGATACTCCTGGTCATATTCAATATACACGGAACATGGTCACGGGCGCCTCCACTGCAAATGCTGCAATTATTTTAGTTGATGCACGTCATGGAGTAATAGAACAAACAAGACGGCACGCCTTTATTGCTTCTTTATTACAAATACCTCACATTATTGTGTGTATTAATAAAATGGATCTTGTAGACTATCAGGAAAAAGCCTATAATGTTGTCATCGATCAATTTGAGGAATTCTCTTCCAAATTACTTGTAAAAGACATACGTTTTATTCCAATTAGTGCTTTAGAAGGTGATAATGTAGTGAATAGATCAAGTAAAATGAATTGGTATCAAGGCGCACCATTATTGCATACTTTAGAAACAATGCATATAAGTAGTGACATCAATAAAATTGATGGCCGATTTCCTGTGCAAACGGTACTCCGTCCACAAAACGAATCCCATCGCGATTATAGAGGTTATGCTGGACGCGTTTCTAGCGGGATCTTTAGAGTTGGTGATGAGGTAACTGTGCTTCCATCAGGTTTTACTTCCAAAATAAAAAGCATTGATACTTTTGACGAGGAATTAGACGTAGCCTATGCTCCTATGTCAATCTCGATGACATTAGAGGACGATATCGATATTAGCCGTGGCGATATGATCGTAAGATCGAATAACAAACCTGAGGCCACTCAAGATATTGAAATGATGCTCTGCTGGTTACATGACAACCCAGCAAGACCAAGAGCGAAATATAGTATTCAGCATACCTCCAATACTCAAAAAGCAATGATAAAGGAGATCGTGTACAAGTTTGACATTAATACCTTTAAAAGAAATACAGAGGACAAAGAACTAAATATGAATGATATTTCTAAGGTTAAGATTCGCACAACTAAACCATTAATGATCGATTCATATAGAGAAAATAGAACAACAGGAAGTATCATTCTTATTGACGACACAACCAACGAAACGGTTGCGGCAGGAATGATTGTTTAACAATAAAAAATAAAAATGAAAAAAGTAATCGTTATACTACTCATTGCTACTTTAGCGTGTAAAAATGAACCAAATACAACTGAAAAAGTACAACCTATTGAAGTTGTGGAGGACACGGCTAAAGAATTAAAAATTGCCATGAATTTCAAGACCGATAAAGCAGATGAATTCAGGCTGATGCTGAATAATGTTGAAGTCGATGAATTTCAACGTAAAAACATTCACATTATTGAAAAAGTAGCGCCTACTTCAGGTAGCGACGAGATGACAGCATCATTTGGTGCTAATAACATTTCTAAGACATTGCATATTAATTTGGGAAATAAGGAAGAAAAGTCAATAGAAATTAGTGCAGTACAAATTTCATATGGACAGAATAGCCTTGCGGTTGATGGCTCAAATTTATCAGAGTACTTTTCAACGAATAAATATGTAGACTTCGATTCGGTGAGCCAAACAATCAAAACAAAGAGAATAGATGGCAAACACATTCCTACAATTATTTTAAAAAGAAAACACATCAATTCATTAATGCAGTAATTTGAAAGCATTCAACAAGGCAATTTTGGCAGGCACAGTCTTGGTTTTGCTATCGTGTAAGGATACAATAAACCACTATAAAACACCTGCCTTTTCTAAGGACAATATATTGCATGCTGTAGTTGAAATACCAGCCGGAACAAATAAAAAATATGAATTTAATGTTCAATCTCAATCTTTTGAGATTGACAAAAAAAATGGCAAGGAAAGACGGATTGACTTTTTGCCTTATGTTGGCAATTACGGGTTTATTCCTTCAACATTTTCTGATCCAAAACAAGGCGGTGATGGTGATGCTCTAGATGTTTTGATCTTATCGGAATCTTTGCCAATAGGAAGCCTAGTTGAGATCATTCCAATTGGGATGTTGAAGCTTATTGATAACGGGGAATTAGATTACAAAATCATTGCCAACCTCGCAAATGTCAACACTCAGGTCATGAAAGCTAAAAATTTTGATGAACTAAGCAAGAATTATCCTGAGATCATGACTATTATTGAATTATGGTTCACGAATTATAATTCAGATGATGTGACTAAAATAGAAGGATGGGCAGATGAAACGGAAGCCTTAATTGAGATCAATAATAATATTGTGAAATGAGAAAAATAAGTATCGTTTTTTGTATTTCTTTGATGTTAGGCTGCAATCAAGAGCCGAAGAAATCCTACTCTTTTTTTGTAGCCGGTCACACATATGGCAGCTCTTTAGAAAAAGGTAAAGGCACTACCGATCTTCAAGGATTACACCCGCCATTTATGGATAAGATCGACTTCTTAAAAAAGCAAGAAAAAATGTCTAAAGGCTTTTTACTGGGTGATGTGGTTTGGCAACCAAAATATTGGCCTGAGGCTATTAAGGATATTGAAAAGATTGGAATTCCTGTTGAGGTTGCAAGAGGGAATCATGATGGAGGATTAAAAAATTTTAAAGATCTTTTTGGAGAATCTTATAAGAAGTATATTTTTAAAAATGACCTTTTTATAATTCTTGATTCAAATATTGATAATTGGAACATATCGGGCGATCAACTTATCTTTTTAAAGAATAGTTTAAGAAATGATACCAATGATGTTAATAATGTTTTCATTTTCACACATCATTTACTTTGGTATAGCCCTACAAAGTTCTCAAAACCATTTCCAAATGCAACAAGTGGGCGCGCCAAGAACACGAATTTTTGGAGTAAAATAGAACCCTTGTTGAGAAGTGTAAATAAACCAGTTTATCTTTTTGCAGGAGATATTGGTGCCTTTTCAAAAGAATACAGGAAAAAGGATCACATTATTGAATATTACTATCACAATTATGATAATTTAAGTTTTATTGCCTCCGGAATGGGTGGAGGCGTAAGAGACAACCTCATTATTGCTGATGTTTTTACCGATGGTTCAGTTAAATTAAGACTTATTCATTTAAATGGTGATGATCCAAATGGCCTGGGTGAATTAAAGGATTATATCGATCCTAATTTCGTCAACTAGATCATATCATAAAAAAACTAAAATATTTAAATTTGTAGACGTTCTAAAAGAACCGTAAAAATGAGCAATAATCGAAGTCATATTAAATCTTCCTCCATCTTTCTAATAGGTGTGCCGATTCTATTATTGTTTATTTCAATATTCTTTTTAAAAAATGATAACCCTCCATTAACTGAGCTGGCCGAATTAAATCCTTACCGCCAAACGATGCCAGAAGCCTATTTAGAGGCCCTACAACAAAAAGAACTTAAATTTAAGAATAAGAAAAATGACAGTTTTGAAGTCAAAAAATTCATTACTTTTTTTATAGATAATAATTTTCAAAGAGAATTAATTGTTCTTATAGCACAGCCCAAGAAAGAGGAATTGAGTAATGATTTTAAAATTGAAGTGTATCCTTCAGAAAAGAAAAGACTTCCACAGAACAGGAAAGGCTATCAATTCAATCTGGTAAATAATGCGAAGATATATAACCACGCAGGCGTTGAATATGGAGCCTTTAAGTTTGTGGTGCCATTAATTGACATGGATTCTCTTTCGGTAACGCAAGTGCATAGAAATAAAAAACTCAAGCCCTGGCAAACTACTTTAGCCAACCCTTTCCCAAAGTTAACTATCACAAAAAATAAGACCACTGTTTCTGGGCAACGAAAAATCCCCAATATTTATAGACCATTCATGAATTCATTGTTAAGGAAGGCGGAAATTACATTTATAGATCATGATTACAAGATAATAAATGACTCTCTATTTGAGATCAAAAAAACAAAGGAGAAATTCATTAAGGATGCTAGTGCTACAATTGTAACAGTTAAAAATACTAGCAGGTTCTGGAGGGCAATAAATAATCATGAAGACAACTTAATTGATTTATGCATTTATCAAGGGCCTTCAGTAAATAAAGCGAAAAGTCTATTTCAACAATACATAGAAAAAAACATTGACTTCAATGCTGTATTCGATGTCGATAAATTAGCTCACTTTGTAAGTATTTTAAATCTGTTTACAGATGAATGTTCAAATGAAAAATTACTGTTTATTTTCAACGAAGAAACCAATCGACTAGAGCCCTTTTTTCATTACGATGCTTGTGTTGGAAAGACTTCAAAATATGTTGACAGAATGCCAACACAAGATCCTGAGTTTATTCAAAATGCAGGGTCGCGATTAAAGGCATATGCTAATTTAGATTTAAAATTAGAACTTCAAGAAGATGAATCTCTCATAAATCACATAAAACTGATCAATAGTTATTACCCGGATAATATTTTTAACCTGGACTTTTTAAAGGTCAATCAGCTAAAGATTAAAAAAAACCTTGAACAATCGATTGCGATCAAAGCTGAATTGATCTCAATGAGCGATGATAGAATGACCTTGAGCATAGAAAATTATTCGTATTATCCTGTTGAAATAGTCGGACTGAATCATGAACGAAAAAAGGAAATTATTTCTTTAAACCCAAGACGTCAAATTTTAAACGGAGATCGAGATACAATTACTATTGACCTTCCAAGAAGCTTTGAAAATTTATTCGTCAGCAAAAAGAAAAAAGTGACAGGGTTCTTGGTGCATAAGCACATGAGTGAACTTTTTATAACCTACAGGACCTTTGGCTCTGATGAGTTTCAGTATCAAAGTATAATTCCATTCCAGGAGAAGGAAATGATCACAAAAGACATTTTTAGAACTAAGGAAGCTATTAATGATCATAAGGAAATTGTGGTCAATGAAATCAACAAAACCATTTCCTTTAAAAAGGATTCTGTGACTATAGCATCAGCACTTATCATTCCTCAGAACTATAAGTTTCTACTAAGGCCGGGCGCACAAGTGAATTTGGTAAAAGGCGGTAAAATTATTTCCTACGCTCAAATTGAATTTAGAGGAACAAAACAAAATCCAATAAAGATCTATTCCGAAGATAAAAAGGGTGAAGGTTTGATCGTTTTAAGCGCCAAAACAAAATCAACTCTTAATTTTGTAACCTTTGATGGCTTGACTAATCCGAAACACGGTGCGTGGAATGTGACTGGAGCGGTTTCATTTTATGAATCGCCTGTACAACTTTCTAATGTCACGATTACAAACAATCATTGCGAAGACGCATTAAATATCATCCGCACGAACTTTACGATGAACCAATGTACCATCTCTGACACCCAATCGGATGCCTTTGATGGTGATTTTGTCAATGGAGAGATCATTAATTGTACTTTTCGAAATCTTGGCAATGATGCCATTGACGTATCAGGATCAGACATCACCATAAAAAATGTAATGGTTTATAATGCTGGCGACAAGGGTTTAAGTGCAGGAGAAGATAGTAAGATGACTATAAGAAATACAAAGATATTTGATAGTGAAATTGCTGTGGCGGGGAAGGACCTTTCCGTAGTTCACATTCGAAATATCAGCATTAAAAACACCAAGTTAGCATTTACTGCATTTCAGAAAAAACCTGAGTTCGGACCATCAAGTATTACGGTCATCGACTTAGAATTAGAAGATGTAGAAACTAAATATTTGATCGAAAACACCTCAAGACTAATGGTCGAAGGCAAAAAAATAGAAACCTCTCAAAATGTTAAAGATCGAATGTATGGTGTAGAATTTGGGGTGAGTAGTTCGGAAACAAGAAATGGTTCGCAACAATGATAGACGCATTAAAATCACAGCTAAAAGAACTGTCTCAAGAAGATGGCTTTCATTTCATTGAAAAAAAGCATAACTACAGGTTTGAGCGAAAATTCACAGTGCCTGATAGTTATAGTTTTACGGAAATAGAGCATGTGGTGCATACCAACAGATTTTTGTTTCGAGAAGTTTTTCATGAACGACAGGTCAATAACATCTATTTTGACACCTTAGGCTTTACCGATTATTTTGATAATGTTTTAGGTGTGGCAAACCGAAAAAAAATTAGAATCAGATGGTACGGCGATACATTTGGTGAGATCGCAAAGCCTGTACTAGAAATAAAAATAAAAAAAGGATTGGTTGGCGATAAATGGTCCTATAAATTAAAGCCTTTCACCTTAAATAATGATTTTACAAACAGCTATATACAATCTATTTTTGAGGCTTCTGATTTACCAGCTTCCATTTTAGAGTCTGTAAAAATGGTAACACCAACCTTATTAAACTCGTATTCAAGACGCTACTTTTTGTCGGCCAACAATAAGTATAGGGTTACACTTGATTACAGCTTACTTTACCATAGGATCGATAAGCGATTTAATAATTTTAAAAGGCAACCTGAAACAGATCCAAATAAAATAGTAGAACTTAAATATGCTTTGGAAGATGATGATATGGCAAATCAAATATCTACCATGTTTCCATTCAGATTAAATAAAAACTCAAAATACGTCAATGGCGTAAATACGATAAAACAATTTCCACAATAACTTAAACAACAATGCAAGAACAATCCTTTTTAACCGACCTTGCCAATCAGTTTGGCTCTAGTGAATCTTCAATAGTCGATTTCTTTATCAATATTTTAATCACTATTGTTTTAGCCTATATCATGGGTCTTATTTATTCTAAGTATGGTAATTCCTTGTCTAATCGGAAAAAGCTCATGCAAACGTTTGTGCTTATAGCGGTGACGGTAATGCTGGTGATTTCCATTGTAAAATCCTCTCTGGCGCTTTCCTTAGGTTTGGTGGGAGCACTTTCTATTGTGAGATTTAGAACAGCAATTAAAGAACCCGAAGAGTTAGTTTACTTTTTTGTGGCCATAGCTTTAGGCCTTGGAATGGGCGCAAATCAACGTTTAGTAACCCTGGTAGGTGCAGTGGTTATAATTTTATATATCGTCATTCAAAACATGAATGCTGTAAAAAGTGCAGTACAACAAAATTTGATCCTATCAATTACGAATACAACAAAATCAGATCTTGATGAAAACAAAATCTTGGACTTATTAAAAAAGCATTGTTCAAAAATTGATCTTCGTCGACTAGATGAAACGGGAGACACAACAGAATTAACCTTAAATGTTGAATTCGATAATTTTGAAAATATTATTAATGCAAAAAATGAGCTTAAGTCATTGGGTAACATTCAATTTAGCTTTTTAGAAAACTATTAATTATTGATGCGGGTAAAATCTTCAAATAAGTTCCCATTTCTTTTTCTTTTCATCCTGGTTATTTTGGCCGGGATGCTTTGGCTGCTTCAAACAACGAGCAAAAAGAAGGCCTCGAAGTATCCCATTACGCCTTTAACAGAGCAAACAACAACACTTGATCTTGTTCAAATCAGCCTTAACGAAAAGGCTTATAGAAAATTAAAAAAGAAAAGGAATAAGGCCGTAAGCGTAGGGATTCTTGAAGCTGAAGATTCAGATTTTGTGCCTGCTACAATTACTTTTAACGGGAATGATTACAATGCCGAAGTTAGACTAAAAGGCGATTGGACAATCCATCTTGAAGAAGATAAATGGTCTTTTCGTATAAAACTTAAAGATGATAAAACCATATTAGGGATGCGGAAATTCTCGCTACACCACCCTAGTACAAGGCGTTATTTGAATGAGTGGCTATATCATCGTGCCATGAAGAAGGAAGGTTTAATGGGTCTGAGATACGGATTTGTTGAAGGCAAGATCCATGTCAAAATGGACCATAAGAATTATCTTAATAAGGATGTTGGCATTTACGCTATTGAAGAAACCTTTGATAAGCGGACCATTGAAAGCAATGGCAGAAAGGAAAGTGTTATCATAAAATTTTCTGAAGATTATTGGTGGGCAGAGGTGCGCAAAAGTAAGGCCATTGCTGATGATTTCGGATTGAATTATAATGATTTTATGAATTATGATTTGATTTCGAAGGTAAAATATCCGATAATTCCATTTTCTGAGAGTAAAGTTTTGGCTGATACCACCATGACTAATTATTTTAAGATCGCGAAGAACTTGTTGGAAGACCTTCGTTCAAATAACATCAATATAAGCGATGCCTTTGATGTTGAAAAGCTTGCTATGGATACGGCACTTATGAATTTATTTGGAGCCATTCACGGCACATATTTAATAAATGTTCGTTACTATTATAACCCCATAACATCTAAACTTGAGCCTATTTCTTTTGATGGTAATTCGGGGGTTAAATTAACCGAGTTTAGACATTTCGTATATCCTGGGAAGGAACGCGACACAAGCTATTTTAAAGCCTTAGCCCACGCATTGAACAAAGTTGCATCTCCTGACTATTTAGATCAATTACTAAAAATGAATCAAAGTGAAATTGAAGAAATAACGACTGAATTGAAACGTGAATTTAGAGGAAGTTTTTTAGATATGGAAAATTTAAGGTTTAACCAAAATATTATGCGATCAGAATTGGAAATATTGAAACATGAATTCAATTTAAACAACCTAAAAACCTTAGAAGTTGCCCTTGATTCAACACAGGCGGCAAATGCTTCAAATAAAACTAAAATTGATCTTACTAATCGTACGAATTGGAATCCGAATGGTGTGGAATTTGTGGGCAATAATTCAAACGAAAATAAAGCAACAGTTGTTACTATCAAGAGAACGACAACAACCAATTCTGGATTTGTGCGCATAGGAAATATAGATGTTAATTTTAATAGCACTAATACAGTTTCCATAAAGGTCAAAAAAGGAAAGCAAGGGGGTTTAATGGGAATGCGACTTCAAGGGATATATCCAAATAGAGCTGATGCAATTTTTGATCTGAGTTCGGGAAAATTAAAAGAAACTTTTAATCAGGGCCAATTTTCAAATGTGAAAGCAAGCATTAAAAAGGCAGATGGTGAATGGTATTTGTGTACATTGCAAGCTAAATCAAATTTAAATAAGGTCAATTTTATTTTTGGGCCAACCGATGCCTCTAAAAAAGCCTTAAACTGGGAAGGTTCTACATCTCAAAAAGTAGAGATTAATGTAGATCCAAGAAGCCTTCAAATAAAGGAAAATTAAATATTTGAAACAGCCTGAATTCGACATTTTAAAAAATGAAAGTAAAACAGATATTAGGGAAATTTGAACACGCCACGAGGTTGGCCTATATTAATTCTGTGACTCATATTAATGATTCCGTTTTAATTGTTGAATATCCTAAATCAGGGGGAACTTGGTTAGCCCAGCTGGTTTCAGGAAGTCTCGAACTTCCATTTCCAAGAAACAAATATCCAATTTTAAAAAGAGCTGTTTATCATAGCCATTATCAGCCTAAATTTATAATTCATAAGAACAAACATATAATCTGGTTATTAAGAGATGGTCGAGACATTATGGTCTCCTCTTATTTTCACCATTTAGTCTGGAACGATAAGAACAAAAAGGACCCCAAATTGGTTAGTTACTATCGGAATAAATTAAAGTTTAAAGACTATTCGGATATTGAAAACAATTTGGCCAGATATATCGAATTTTTATTTGAGGACAACCCATCGAAATTTGTATTTTTCAATCATCCTGGAAATTGGAAGGACTTTAACGAAAAATGGCAGACCGCTATGAATAACCAAAAAAACATCACACTCATAAAGTATGAAGACATGTTAAAGGATACCTATGGAGAAATTCAAAAATTATTAAAAGCGGCTGTTCCTCAGATCAATGTTGATCCAGTACATTTAAAAAAGGTAGTGAACACATATTCTTTTGAAAACCAAACAAAAAGGAAACCAGGAGATGAAAACACCAATAGCTTTTTAAGAAAGGGTATTTCAGGCGATTGGAAAAATTACTTTAACGATGAGGCTAAGGAAGTTTTTAAAAAGTATGCAGGTCAGATGCTTATCGATATGAATTATGAAAGCGACCTTAAATGGTAGGCCGGAAATCCTGAACTATGAAATTAATTTATAAACTTGTTCATTCACTCAAAGACTCTGTGATTAAAAAAAGTCTGAATGTACTTGTTTTAAGGGTTTTAGGAGCTATTCTTCAAATCGCTGTTCTTCTAATCATCACCAACAATGCCAGAGAAGAACTTGTTGGTCAGTATAACTATTTTAACTCCACAATAATTTTATTAGGTGCCATAACCCTTCTTGGGATGAACACGTCCTTTTTACAATTTTCTGGACGCTTGGATGCCAAAGGAGAATTCAATAGAATTGTCAGCCTTTATAAGAAAAAGATCAAATTACTTTCGGCAATGTTTCTCTTGTTTTTTGGGATCTATTTGCTTGTGTCTCAGGTCTTTCAAATTGCGTATTTTCAAGAAGAGGATGTAGCATTTGTTCTGAATAAGGTCTTTATAGTGCTGTTTCCATTTACACTAACCTTATTAAACTTGGAGGTTATTAGAGCCTTAGATCTCTTATATACTTCTGAGGCTTTGAGAAATGTTGGTAGATTTGGGCTTTTGCTCATATTTGTTTTGGCACTTGTATATTTTAATGCCATTGACTATTTGTTAGAGGCATTTATTATATCTTTTTTGTTGCTATCGGCCTATTCAACATTTTTAATTGTTTTCAAAATGCGCCGATTGAAAACCGTTAAGGATGCATATAATATCAGCTATAAGGAAATATTGAAAGTATCCTTTCCCATGTCTTTTAGCTTGATCTCATTATTGATAATGCAAAGTTTTGATATCTACGTATTAGAGAAGTTCTTTTCTTTTAAAACTGTGGCGTATTACGGCATTGCCATAAAGATATCTGCGGTAGTTGGGATAATTTTGACCTCGATAAATGCGACAATAGCGCCTCAAATTTCAAAATTGTTCTTTGCCGATGAAATGTCAAATTTAAGACAGGTTATAAAAAAGGCAACAACTTTAAATGTGATACTTACCATCCCATTAATTTTGTTCCTTATTATTTTTTCAAACTATATTCTTTCATTTTTCGGAAGCAATTATATTTTAGCACAACAAGCGCTTTATATCATACTATTCGGACAGATCATAAACGCCCTTTGTGGCCCGGTTGGATTATATCTGAACATGACAGGTCGTCAAAACTTGTTTCAAAAAGTGCTATTAATCGCATTGGTGATTAACATTGTGATGAATTTAGTGCTTATCCCGAAATATGAAATGATAGGAGCTGCCATAAGTACAGCATTTTCCTTTACTATGTGGAATCTTGTGGGATTATTTATCGCTTATAAAAAGGATAAAGTTAATTTGTCAATTTTCGGAAGTTTTAAAAGCTAGTTATTAATGCATAAAAACAATGATCATTAGGTAATTATATGAAACTAAATAACATTATAATATTGGTTTATTTGTTAATTAGTACAACACTATTCCTTTCATTTTTTGAAAATATCTTAGTGTGGGGTTCCTTCTTTTTGAACTGGCTATTTTTAACAGTGATATTTTTATATCATTTAAAGATCGAACGCAATTACTCGCCATTTTTATCAGCATACATCACCTTCGGCTATTTGTTTTTTTTGCTGGCTCCAATGGTTCAGATCAAGGCCTTTTCTGAAGATTCAAGTTTGTTCCCCAATAGCTTTCCATACTCTGAAAGCGCTGTTACTTATGCAAACATCATCATTCTCCTTTTTCACATCATTTTTTTCTTCGGTTATTTATTCTTTAAAAAACGATATTATAAAAAGACAAAACGTCCTGCTTTACCTCCAAATAAATTTACGCCGCTTACCTTAATAGTGATCTTGATTGTTGGGATAGTCACCTTTATCATGAGCTATGATTACTGGCTGAATCTAATTAGTGAATCCCACTGGAGAAGTAATAAAATTTATGAAATTTCAGTTTCAAGCCAGTTGATGCTGAAAAAAGTATTGTACATGATGCCTTTGGGCGCTATTGTTTTAGGTCATGATTATTTAAAAAGAAAAAAGATCATAACAAATAATAGCATTTATGTTTTCCTTTTGTTAATGGTCTTATTTGCCATGTTTATAGTGTTTAAAAACCCACTTACCGAAAAGAGAAACTCAATTGGTCCTATTTACATTACACTGTTGTTTTTGTTTTCACCGAAATTGCTTAATTCAAATACCAAGTCTTTCTTATTCCTTTTTTTTTCAATGGTCATTTTGTTTCCATTGGTCTCAGGGCTCACCCATTTAGATGCCTCAATAGGCGAGATCATGAACAACCCAGAACTGATTTTAGATCATTATCGTGATGAAGGCTTCATAACTACTTTTAATACGCTTCATTATGATGCATTTGCTAATGTAATGGCAACAATTGACTATGTATTCAAAAACGGACTTACTTGGGGCTATCAATTACTTAGCGGTTTACTGTTTTTTGTACCAAGGAGCATTTGGGCGTCTAAACCGAATTCAACAGGTGAGGTTATTGGAGATTATGTCATTGAAGATTATGGATTTGTTTATAGTAATTTGTCTAATCCTTTGGTTGCCGAAGGCTATATAAATTTTGGAATTATAGGTGTAGTTATAATGGCCTTCGCCCTTGCATTTTTTATCATAAAACTTATGAATTGGTTGAATTCCGAAAGCCCCTTAAAGCGTATTATGGGATTCTACTTTGCAGTTCATTTATTGTTCTTGTTAAGAGGTGATTTTACAAACGGATTTTCATATTATATAGGAACATTATTTGGAGTAATGGTCATTCCCTCAATGATCAATAAATTTTTAAAAATGTCTTTTAAGAAAAAACACAAACAAAGTCAATCTGATTAATATATGTTAGAATTCCTAAAAAATAATTGGGTCAGAACCCTGTTTTATATTGGGTTATTTTTAATTGGAGTCTCCCTATTGTTACCTGAGAACTTTAGAAATGCAGCCTTAATAGCTTTTGCCGTTGCTGCTTTTATGAGTTTGCTTTTTGGCCCTAAAGGCTTTATAGTAGACAAGAGCATATTGGTGTATAACTCGTTCTTTTTTATTGTGATGTTAATAAGCATGGTATATACCAGCAATATAGAATATGGCATTAAACGCATTGTGGTTATGCTTGCACTTATTATCATACCTGTGAGCTTCTACATATTTCATTCAAAATACGATTTGAATTACTCCAAAATATTAAAGCCTTTTTATTTGCTGTTCTTTGTATCTTCCATTCTCTTTTTTATTGCAGTATTCATTCAAAATCATCTGAACGATCATTTCAATGAATTTATTTTTAGAGATTATAGTGAACGCTTAAATTCTAAATACGGGAAGTATTCAATGCATCCCATTTATGCTTCATTGTACTTGAGTATTTCGCTCATCCTCACAATTCCATTGTACGGTTATTTAAAGCGAAAGAGACACAAGATACTGCTCGTATTAGGCGCTTTATTTTTGACTACAATTTTAGTTCTACTTACACGAAAAGGTATAATTGCTGTTACTTTTTCAATCTTTTTGGTTTATTTTTTAAGAAAGCAACAAAAACACAATTTGCTACTGTATGCTTTCATCACAATTCTTTTGGCGGCAATTACCTATAACATTCCTGATCTTAAAAACAGGTATTTAGAAATGCTAAATGTATTTTTAAGTGGAGACCTTAACAAAGGCGGCTCAACCGCTATTAGGCTGAGCATCTATGACTGTACTGTTAATGCCATAAGACAAAGCACCTTTGGGGGTTACGGAATTGGTGATGCTAAAGGTGTTTTGAGTTTGTGCTACGAACAAAGCCCAGATGTTTTTCAAGGAGCGTATTACAATTCCCATAATCAATTTTTTGGTGCTTGGTTGGCTGCTGGAATTGCAGGGATATTGTCGCTTCTTGCTATGGTCTTCTATAATTTTAAACTGGCATTGAACAGGCTAGATTTTGTTCATGTATCTATTATGGTTATATTTTTCTTTACTATGATGACCGAAAATGTTTTAGAAAGACAGAACGGAGCTATACTTTTCTCATTTTTTATTAATTTCTTTGCATTTAAAAATTTTCAGACAGAAAAGAATTTAGATTAGGCACAAAAGGATTGCCATCAAAAAACTATATTCGTAACATTAAACACCAAGAATGAAGGCAGTAATTTTAGCGGGAGGATTAGGCACTAGATTAAGCGAAGAAACAGTGACCAAGCCAAAACCGATGGTTGAAATCGGAGGCAAACCTATTTTATGGCATATAATGAAAATGTATTCACACTATGGAATAAACGATTTTATTATTTGTTGTGGTTACAAAGGATATGTCATCAAAGAATATTTTGCAAATTATTTTAATCATCAGTCTGATCTTACCTTTAATATGAGGGATAATGAAATGATCGTTCATGAAAAAAGAGCTGAACCCTGGTCGGTGACCTTAGTTGATACGGGAGATGATTCAATGACAGGTGGAAGACTTAAGCGAGTTGAACCTTACCTTAAAGATGAAGAACTTTTTTGCTTTACATATGGCGATGGAGTTGCTGATATTGATATTACCGAACTGATTGAATTTCATAAATCGCACGGAAAAGAAGCTACCCTAACAGCAACATTTCCTCCTGGAAGATTTGGCGCCTTAGATATTGTTGACGGCCGAGTAAGACAGTTTCAAGAAAAACCTAGAGGTGATGGTGCGCTTATCAACGGCGGATTTTTCGTCCTATCACCAAAAGTTATAGATAGGGTCGATGGGGATAATTCCGTTTGGGAACAAGAGCCATTAAAAAACTTAGCGAGAGATGGCCAATTAATGGCATTTAAACACAAAGGGTTTTGGCAACCAATGGATACATTGAGAGACAAAAATTATCTTGAAAACCTTTGGGATTCAAATAAAGCACCTTGGAAATTATGGGAAGATTAAACGGAAACGTCAATCCGTCCTTTTGGAATAACAAACGCGTTTTTTTAACCGGTCATACTGGATTTAAAGGAGGTTGGTTGTCAATTTGGCTACATTCAATGGGTGCCATTGTAAAAGGATATGCCCTCGAGCCGCCTACAGATCCTTCTTTATTTATTGAAGCCAATGTAAACGAAACCTTAGATTCTTTTATTGGTGATATCAGAGATTTGCCCACTTTAAGCCAACAAATGGCCGATTTTAATCCGGAGATTCTTATTCATATGGCAGCTCAACCACTTGTGAGATTGTCTTATGACGAACCACTAGAAACATACACAACCAATGTCATTGGCACTGCCAATGTCTTAGAGGCAGCAAGATCATGTAATCAACTAAAAGCAATTGTTTCGGTAACTACAGATAAATGTTATGAAAATATGGAATGGGAACGGGGATATCGAGAGGATGAACCCATGGGAGGTCATGATCCTTACAGTAGTAGCAAAGGATGCGCCGAACTTGTTACTTCAGCCTATAGACGCTCTTATTTTAATACATCAGAAACAGCCTCTGTAGCTACAGCTCGAGCTGGTAACGTTATTGGCGGTGGAGATTGGGCAGCTGATAGATTGATCCCAGATATATTAAAAGCATTTGAGAAGAATAAACCCGTGATCATTAGAAATCCATTGTCAACAAGACCATGGCAACATGTTCTTGAACCTCTTTCTGGATACCTTGTTCTTGCTCAAAATTTATATGAAAATGGCGATGACTTTGCCGAAGCTTGGAATTTTGGCCCTAAGGATGATGCTTCTAAGCCTGTAAAATGGATCTTAGATAAAATGGTTTCTAAATGGGGAAATAACGCCAATTGGGAATTGGATAAAAACTCAAACCCTCACGAAGCGGGATTTTTAAAACTGGATTGCTCCAAAGCAGCTTCTAAATTAGATTGGCGCCCGAAATGGGATTTAGAACATGCACTTGACTTAATAATCAATTGGCACCGAAAGTGGTTACAAGGTGGTTCGGTAAAAGACCAATGCTTGAATGAAATCGAAAGCTATCAAGTCGAATCAAAAGTCTTATGATCTATTGTGAATGCCCTTGATAAAAATACCCCACAAAAAAGAAAAATATTTGTCATTGGAAGCAATGGCAGGCTCGCTCAATCCCTTTTAAATTATTATAAGGAGGACGCATGTATATGCTTGAATAGATCTGAATATGAAAACTGGGATCAAGAGCAAAATAGACCCAAAATAAATGCCTATTTTAAATCTCAAATCACTTCAGAAAACATTCTTTTTATCACATCTGGGATTTTAAACGCCAAAGAAGATTCTGAACGCATTGAAAAAGTAAACTTTAAATTACCACATAATATTATTATGGCGGTAAACGGATTGGATCTAACAGTGGTCACCTTCGGAACAATTCTGGAAAAATTGAAAGAGAGTACAAACCCGTATGTTAAAAGCAAGATTCAACTCTCCAAAATGCTGTTGAATCTTCCTCCAAGTGCAACCAGAGTGATTCACTTTCGTCTGCACACCTTATATGGTTATGGCGAACCAAATACGTTTATGTTTCTCGGACAGCTATTTTCGGCACTCAAAAAGAAAGAAAAATTCAATATGACTTCAGGGCAACAAATAAGGGAATACCACCACCTTGATGATGTTGCAATTGCAATAGATACGATCTTATCAAAACCGCAACATGGGATTGTTGAAATAACTAGTGGAAATGGTATTAGGCTGAGAGATTTTGCTTTGCGTATATTTGAAGAATTTAAATTTCAAGACTTGCTCAATATTGGAGGCTTAGAAATTGAACACAAAGACAAGTTTCAAAATGATTATAAAAAAAATGAAGACCTTAAGGAAATCGATTTTAGAGATCCAGTTAAAGGTGTTTGTGAGTATTTAAAACCATTGTTAAATTAAAAATTAAGGCAGAGCCTCAATTGTTAAACACCTATGAATAACCCATTATTGACCATTGCAGTACCCACTTGGAATAGAGCAGATATTCTAGATTTGGCCTTAACTGCATTACTTCCTCAAATTGGATTTTACAACAACGAAATTGAGATTGTCATTTCAGATAATGCTTCAACAGATAATACGGATCAGGTTATTAAAAGCCAGATCGAAAAGAATAATGGACTTAACATCATTCATCACACACAATCTGAAAATACAGGGTATTATGGTAATTTTAAAACCTGTAGAGAATTATCAAACGGCGACTACTTTTGGCTTTTATCCGATAACGATTATGTAGCAAAGGGTCTAATTGAGTACATCATGAAGATTCTTAGCCCTAAACGTCCTTCCTTTATATTTTTAAAAGATTGGAAGCACAATGCTAAGGTGAGTGATAATTCAAACTTTAATAACAGGGTATACTCGGTAAAGGAGGCGATTGAAACTTTTAACTATAAGACAACCTTGATAAGTGCGGTTATTTTCAACAATGATAAATCAAATGACGCCACTTTATTTGAAACGTTTAATGGGAATACTTTTCTGGGCTTCGCCTATTTTCTCCAATCCTTGAAGAATAAAGATCAGGCTTATGAAATAACGGGCACAAGTCTTTTCATTAACGACACTAAGGTGAGTTTTAATGCATTCAAGTCGTTTGCCATTGATTTGAGAGCTTGTTTGAACTTTGCTGTTGACCAGAATATTCTATCTAAAGAATCTGAAAGAATATTTATTAATAAGGTCATATCGGAATTAACAGTAAAACATTATATCTTGTACAGAGTTACTGGTGCTCTACATGGAAAAAAGCATAGGCAAGTCGATGTTGATGTAATGCTAAAAAAGGGATTTGAAGGCTATGAAGAATATCACAATAAATTGGAGCCGTTACAAAAGGCGAAAGGCATAAAATTCTATGTATTAGTCATAACAAAACACCTTTTTAAAATTATTAATCAAAGATTTTTCAGATAATAAATTAAGTAGGACTAACTTAAAAATGAAGCAATACGACATACAGAATTTAGATCGATACAGTACACCTGAAGATTTTAGAGGGCGATCTAAACTTTCAGTTCAATTGTGGTGGCTCGTGTACGCCGTCTTTTTTCGGCCGTCTCCACAAGTTTGCTATGGTTGGCGTCGGTTCTTGTTACGGTCATTTGGTGCTCAAATTGGAAAAAAAGTGATCATTCGGCCAACGGCTCAAATCACCTATCCATGGAAAGTAACTATTGGTGATTATAGTTGGATTGGAGATGAGGTCGTGCTGTATTCCTTAGGCGACATAGAGATTGGAGATCATACTGTTATTTCTCAGCGCAGTTATATTTGTACAGGAACTCATGACTATCAGTCTGAAGATTTCAGAATTTACGCCGAAAAAATAACGATTGGTTCAAAATGTTGGCTGGCTACAGATGTTTATGTTGCACCAGCTGTACATATTGAAGACCTTGTAGTTGTTGGAGCGAGAAGCAGCGTTTTTCATGATCTTCCTAAAGGAAAAATCTGTATTGGAAGCCCAGCCAAACCCGTAAAAGATAGAGTGTGACCTTGAAAAAAAAGAACATCACTTTTATTGGATTAAATTATGCTCCGGAGGACACCGCTATTGGCCTTTACTCAACACAGTGGGTTGATTTTTTAAATGACAATGGATTCAATGTGACCGTTATAACCGCGTTTCCATATTATCCACAATGGAAAATTTCTGAAGATTATGCTAATAAATCAACATTTTATAGGGAGGAACGAAATGGAATTAAGATATTAAGGTATAAGCAATATGTGCCCAAATCGCCATCATTCTTAAAACGAATAATTCATCTATTAGACTTTACCATTGGCTCATTTATAAACTTATTTAAGGTTAAAAAATGTGATGTGGTGATTGCCGTTGTTCCCTTTACAACCTCGATTTTTTTGGGATACATTCAAAAACTGAGATTTAAAGCTCCCTTATGGACGCACATACAGGATTTTGAATTTGACGCAGCTTTGCAAACAGGGGTAGGTAAGAAAAAGAATATTTTTTTCTCCATATTATTTCGAATAGAAAAATGGGTGCTGTCAAAATCAGATATGGCCAGCACAATTAGTCAAAGCATGCTCCAGAGGCTATCAGAAAAAACTAAATCGAAGCAGTTTTACTTACCCAACTGGATCGATGAAGAACAAATCAATCCTGAAACCTCTGACCAACATGAATATTTGACATCTGACAAGATGAAAATTTTGTATTCAGGAAACATTGGTGACAAACAAGATTGGGAAGCCTTTATTTCGTTTTGTCATGAAATAGATGTTGAGAAATATGAAGTAATTATTGTTGGCAACGGTGCAAAAAAGGACTGGGTAGTTGAGCAATTAACTGCTTTGCCACATGTATCCTATTACGAACCGGTAGCTTATGAGGCTTTATCAAGTTTATTATGTAGTGCCGATATACATGTACTTTTTCAAAAACCCGATGTTGTTGATACGGTCATGCCTTCAAAAGTTTTGGGCATGATGGCCAGCGCAAAACCTTCAATAATTATAGGAAATGAAAATTCTGAAGTAAAAACTATTTTTGAAGACTCACAAGGAGGACTGTATTTTACCAAGTATTCTTCAGAACTAATACATGAACTTGATGCTATTTCCAGAGATACTTCACGAATGAAGACCATGGGTAATAATGCGCGTGCTTATGTCATTCAAAACTATTCAAAAGAACAAACCTTATCAAAAATGTTGAACGCTCTCAAAGAATTGTGATGTACTCAGCTTTAAAATTACTTTCTCAGATTTAGTTTAATTGCAATACTTCATTACTTTTGCTTGAATAATATTTTTTTATGAAAATAACAGTCGTTGGAACAGGATATGTAGGTCTGGTAACCGGAACTTGTCTTGCTGAAACTGGGAATGATGTCTTTTGTATAGATATCGATGAGAATAAGGTCAAGACCATGCAAGAAGGTAATGTCCCAATTTATGAACCACATCTGGATCTTTTATTTGAAAGAAATATTAAGGCAGGACGTTTAAAATTTTCAACGTCACTTGATGAAGGCCTTGAACATGGCGACATTATCTTTTTAGCCTTACCAACACCCGAGGATGAAGATGGTTCGGCAGATCTCTCTTATGTTTTGGGAGTAGCTAAGGATATTGGAAAAAAGTTAAAAGACTATAAGGTCATCGTTGATAAAAGTACGGTTCCAGTTGGCACAGCCGACAAGGTAACTGAGGTTATTTCTAAAGAAACAAATGTGGAATTTGATGTTGTTTCCAATCCAGAATTTTTGCGTGAAGGATTTGCAGTTGATGATTTTTTAAAACCAGAACGAATCGTTGTGGGATCCAGATCTGAACGCGCTACAAAGTTGATGCAGCGCTTGTATAAGCCGTTTGTAAGATCGGGAAATCCTATTATTATCATGGATGAACGCTCAGCTGAACTTACTAAATATGCAGCTAATGCATTTTTAGCCACCAAGATCACCTTTATGAACGAGATCGCTAATTTCTGTGAAAGGGTTGGTGCCGATGTTGATAAGGTGCGTGTTGGGATGGGAACGGATTCAAGAATAGGAAAACGTTTTCTTTTTCCTGGTATTGGCTATGGAGGGTCTTGCTTTCCAAAGGACGTCAAAGCATTGTATAAATCAGGAAATGATGTGAATTATAAATTTCATATTCTCGATGCTGTGATCAAAGTGAATGATGTTCAGAAACGAGTCCTTATCCCAAGAATAGATGCTTTTTTTAAAGGAGATCTTTCAGGCAAAAAAATTGCAATTTGGGGCTTAGCATTTAAACCCGAAACCGATGATATTCGCGAAGCGCCTTCACTTTATATGATAGATGACTTGTTAGCCAGAGGCGCTAGTATTCAAGTTTTTGACCCTGAAGCCATGCCTAATGTAAAGCAAAAATATGGCGATAAGATCAACTATGCTACAGGAATGTATGATGCAACTAAAAATGCCGATGCTCTTGTAATTAGTACTGAATGGAGTATTTTTAGAACACCCGATTTTCAAAAGCTAAAGCAAAATCTTTCACAACTTGCTATCTTTGATGGAAGAAATCTTTATGATGTAGAAGACATGACAAAGGAAGGATTTTATTATAGTTCTATCGGAAGAAAGGAATCAAAATAATGTCAAAAAAAATTCTAATAACAGGTGCTGCAGGATTCTTAGGATCCCATTTATGTGATAGATTTGTCTCTGACGGTTTCGAGGTTATTGGAATGGATAACTTTATCACTGGACGCGAATCTAATATTGAACATCTTAAAGATAAGCCCAATTTTAAATTTATTGAACACGATGTTACTGAGTTTGTAAAGATTGAAGGCGAACTTCATTACATTCTGCATTTCGCTTCTCCAGCAAGTCCAATCGATTATTTAAAAATCCCAATTCAAACCCTTAAGGTTGGTTCTTTAGGAACACATAATCTTCTGGGACTGGCAAAAGCTAAAAACGCAAGAATTCTTATTGCCTCTACTTCAGAAGTCTATGGCGACCCTCTTGTGCATCCACAAACCGAAGCATATTACGGAAATGTAAATACCATTGGACCACGTGGTGTTTATGATGAAGCCAAACGGTTTCAGGAATCAATCACCATGGCATATCATAGATTTCATGGACTTGAAACAAGGATTGCAAGAATATTCAATACCTATGGTCCTAGAATGAGATTAAATGACGGACGCGTGATCCCTGCATTTATGGGCCAAGCCTTAAGAGGGGAAGACCTTACCGTTTTTGGCGATGGTTTGCAAACACGTTCATTTTGTTTTGTTGATGATCAAGTTGAAGGGATATATCGTTTGCTATTTAGTGATTACAGTTATCCTGTGAACATTGGAAATCCAGAAGAAATCACCATCCTAGATTTCGCCAAGGAGATCATTAATTTAACACATACCAATCAGAAAATAATTTTTAAAGACCTTCCCGATAACGACCCATTACAACGACAACCAGATATTTCATTAGCTAAGAAACTATTAGACTGGGAGCCACTAACAACGCGTTCGGAAGGCATGCAAATAACATTTGATTATTTTAAAGGATTGCCAAAAGAAAGGCTTTATAAAAAAGAACACAAAGATTTTTCTGAGCATATAAAGAGATAAAAGTGAGTTTATTTAAACAAGGAAGATATTCAGGATATTTAAGACCTATATCATACTTAATCGACTTAAGTATAGTTAACACCTTGGCTATATTTTACTTTTTCAAGAATGTTGACCCATTAATCTTTATCACATTTATATCTATATCGTGGATAATTCTATCGGTTACCTCTAAATTTTATGAAGTATATCGTTACACAAGAGAAGTCACGATTCTTGCATATATTTTAAGGCAACTCATTTTATTCACTTTAGTGATTTTTGCCTTTAATGGCTTTTTCAATGAATTGGACATCACGCCATTGACCATAATTAAATACGTTTTGTCTTGTTTTTTACTGATCACCATATTTAAATTCACCGTTTATTACTTACTTCAAAAATACCGTGTAGAATTTGGAGGGAACTATCGCACAACGGTAATTCTTGGCCATAATAAAAACACGCGCGCCCTTGAAAATTTCTTTAAGCTTAATCCTGAATATGGGTATTCTCATAAAAAAACCTTCAATTTTAAAAATCCACAAGACGTTAATTTAAATCAGTGTTTTAAATATATTAATGACGAAAATATTGATGAGATCTATTGTTCTATTTCAGAATTAACAAGCGATCAAGTTAACCAGGTCGTTGATTTTGCTGATAATAACCTAAAAATATTAAAGTTTCTTCCAGACAATAAAGGGATATACGCAAAAAAGTTAAAATATGAGTATTATGATTATCTACCTATATTAACACTGCGTAATATTCCACTTCAGGACTCGATAAATCAGGTCATAAAACGCGGTTTTGATATTTTGTTCTCGTCGGCAGTCATCATTTTTTTACTGTCGTGGCTAACACCTTTGATTGCCATTTTGATAAAGCTTGAATCTAAAGGCCCAGTGTTTTTTAAGCAATCTCGAAACGGATTTAATTACCGGGAATTCGACTGCTATAAATTTAGATCGATGACTCCCAATAAAGATGCCCATTTGCATCAAGCTACCAGAGATGATCAACGTGTAACTAAAGTGGGTCGTTTTATGAGAAAAACCAGTATCGACGAATTACCTCAGTTCTTTAATGTGTTGTTCGGAGACATGTCGGTTGTTGGACCGAGGCCTCACATGGTAAGCCATACGAACATGTATGCAAAGAAAATCGACAAATTTATGGTTAGGCATTTTGTAAAACCAGGCATTACTGGTCTGGCGCAAATTAGCGGATTTAGAGGTGAAGTGGAATCAGACAAAGATATTATTGGTCGTGTGAAATACGATATTTTTTATATAGAAAACTGGTCTTTGCTTTTAGATACGAAAATCATTTCTCAAACCTTTTTAAACGCAGTAAAAGGCGAAGACAAAGCGTATTAGTACCGTTTAAATCTCAGAAATAATCTCATCCAATTGCTTATTAAAATCAAATGAAGTCGTTGCCGTACTTTTTATGCCATCACGAAGTTCGGCATTAAAATCTTCCTTTTTTAATTCAGACAGCACCTTGTTCAAGGCATTATAATTTCCAGCGGGAGCAATCCAACCCAGCTTATAAGTCGAAATAATTTGTTCGCCTTCACCGCCACCGAAATACAGTAGGGGTAACCCTAATTTTGAAAACTCAAAGATCTTTGACGGTACCGAGCCATAGATCCGTTTTAAAAGGGGTATGATCGCCAAGTCATATTTCAGCAATTCAGAATGCAATAATTCCCTTGAGATTTCTCCATGATATGTAATGGGCTTTTCAGGATGAACACGCATATGATCTTCAATTTGAGCTTTTTCGGCACCAGCACCATAAATATGGAGTTCTATAGCTTCGAAATTCAAATTTTCGCAAAGTTTTAATATACCCTGCGCAACCCCTAAAAGACCAGCATATACGATTTTTATTCTATCATTTGGGCCTTTGTAATTGCTGGAATCAAGGCTTTTAATATCAGGATAATTTCGATATAACACACATGTTTTAAGTTCAACTTTCGAGGTGACGTGTTCAATAATTTCTTCACTCTGCCCAAAAATGACCGTCGCCTTTTTGTAGTTAAACAATTCAATACGCTTCAATATGCGATATGCCCAATTTTTTTTAAATGCGCCAAGTTCATATCCGGCTCTTGGCCAAAGATCACTTACATTTAATATGAGTTTTCTCTTTTTCGATCGTAAAAAAAACACAGCCGTAAATGCAACTAAAAGAGGAGGCGATTGAATAATCACTGTTTTTGGGATCTTTTTAAATGCAAAATACCAAACCAAGCTAAAGCTGTAAGAAAGCATGGCCAGAAGACGTAAAACCTTGTTTTTTGAGTTGCTGGCAAATAGCCACAATCGGAAAACTTTTATACCATTTTCTTCGGCTACATTTTTGAAACTTCCTCTATAATCAGAAAAAATCTTTCCAGTAGGATAATTTGGTAATGGCGCCAAAACAGAAACCATATAATCTCGCTTATTTAAGCCATTGGCAAGATGAAAAATACGATTTGCAGCAGCTCCGGTCTCTGGAGGATAATAGTTGGTAATGATCAGAACCTCTTTCATGAATTCCGATTAATTGCAACTATGTGATCAACAATACGCTCGGCAGCATGACCATCCCAAAGCTCAGGAATTTCACCTGACTTCCAGTTTTTGTTCACCATTTTTCGTAGTGCGTTCCCTAAAAGATCTAAATCGTGACCCACCAGAATATTGGTTCCTATTTCACAAGTTTCAGGTCTTTCGGTATTCTCTCTTAAAGTAATACAAGGTACATTCATCACAGTAGTTTCTTCTGTAATGCCGCCTGAATCTGTAAGTACACCAAGCGCATGCTGAACCAAATAATTGAATTGAAAATAACCTAAAGGCTCAATACAATGCAGGTTTTCATGTTGAATTTTTAAGCGCTCTAGAATATGCTTGGTGCGCGGATGTACTGGAAATATGATCGGGATATTATTGCTCTGGGACAGGATACTAGAAATTAAAGTCTTAAGTTTAATTTCTTCATCCACATTACTTGGGCGATGTAAAGTCATGACCAAATAACCTTGAGGTTTTAAATCTATATCGGACCAAATAGCAGGTGGATTAAATTGTTTCTGATGCTTTTTAAGGGTATCGATCATCACATTTCCAACGAAGAAAATACGATGTTCAGCAACACCCAATTTTATTAGATTTGAATTGGCATGTTTACTGGTCGTAAAGAAATAATCAGTGAGGCTATCGGTTACAATTCTATTGATCTCTTCGGGCATTCTCATGTCGCCCGAACGGATTCCCGCTTCAACATGCGCCACTTTTACCCCCATTTTTTTAGCTACAATAGTACATGCCATGGTGGACGTGACATCGCCAACAACAATCACTAGATCAGATGGATGCTGTTCAAGGTCGCTTTCAAAAGCGATCATGATGGCAGCGGTTTGTTCGGCTTGAGTACCACTTTTAACATCGAGATTAATATCTGGATAGGGAATGTTTAATTCCTCAAAAAAAGTGTCACTTAAATTTTTATCATAATGCTGACCAGTATGCACTAATCGAAAAGATATCTCAAAACCTTTTGAAGCCTTTAAGTCAAGAGCGCGAATAATAGGAGCGATCTTCATAAAATTTGGGCGTGCGCCAGCAACTATTGTGAGTTTCATTTTTAAGGCTTTAAATAGGATGTAAACTGTTTGAGTTTACCACTTTTTGAACGTTCCAGTTTATCAGTTCTTTCAAAGGTAATATCTATTCCAGTTTCTAAATAATTTTCCATTTCTTTTTTAATGAATTTAATGCGTTCCTGAGAAAGCGATTCTTGGCTTACATAACTCACTTTAAAATTTTTCAATGTGAATTGCTCGATGATGAACTCCTTTACGTTGCCATCGTCTTCTATGATACTTTTTGTAATATAATAAAAGGTTAATCCAGCAGCTTTTTTCCCACTCGGTAATTCTGCAATATCATTTGTCCTGCCTATCAATTTTTCTAGAATGGGTTTTGCTGAACTCCCCTTTGCTGAAATAATACCAATATCGCCAATATCATAACGGATGAAAGGATGTGCTTTATTATAAAGGGAAGTGATGACTATACGACCCTCTTCACCAGGAGGCAATATGTTGTCATGCTCATCTAAGATCTCTACATAAAGAGTTTCACTATTTAATTGAAAATTATCTTCTTTATTTTGGAAGGCAATGAGGTCTAATTCCGAAGCGCCATATTCATTAACAACCGGCACACCAAATTGAGTTTCCATTAGCGCTTTATCGTCATCAAATAGCATTTCGGAGGTTACCATACATGCTTTTAAATTAGGGCAAACCGTGGTAAGAACCACATTCTTGCGCTTTAAAAATTTCGCAAATTGAACGATTGGACTTGTATATCCATTAATGTAATCAAAGGGTGTATGTGAAAACTTCCTGAGACATTTTTCAAAAGCTGCATCACTCAGGTCGAATACTGAAAACCGAAATCGATTACTAAAATAATCCTTTAATCGTTCCTTATAATAGCCTTTTTTGTCCAAAGGAATACCATAAAATCGCGCCTGAAGAGAGCGATTAAAATCGATATCATACCAAGCAAATCTGTCCATTATAACTGCCCAAGTCAAAGCATGACTCCATTTGTCTTTGGCAAAGATGAAAGGGTCACCTGAAGAGCCTGAGGTCTTGTTTACGTAAACTGAATGCTTCTTGTATTCATCAGACAACCGATCATCAAGTGCTTGTTGAAGATCACGCTTGGTCATCACAGGAACAGCTGCCCAATTGGTATATTCATCCGTGTTCACTAAGGATTTGTAAAAAGCATTATGCATGAGATGATACAAATAAACCTCTCGTTTTTTTTCTTCGATATAGTGTTCAGGATCTTTTGAAAGTCTTAGCTGTATTTGGCTTAGCGCCTGACGAGCCTTATCGATTTGATAGCCATTAAAACGTAAAGAAAAATCGAATAATCTCAAAAGAACTGAATAAAAAATGTTTCTGTAAATTAATTATTTTTTACGCGTAAAAGCAATTATTTTTGAGGTTTATAAAATAGCTGTAAATGAATATTTTAATAATTGGCTCTGGCGGCCGTGAGCACACCTTTGCTTGGAAAATTTCTCAAAGTAGTTTGTGTGATCGCTTATTTGTAGCGCCAGGCAATTCCGGTACTTCAGAGATCGCAACAAATGTTGATCTTAATGTCAACGATTTTGATGGAATTAAAGCTTTGGTTCTTAAAGAGAACATTGAAATGGTGGTTGTTGGCCCTGAGGATCCATTGGTGAATGGAATTCATGATTTCTTTTTACAGGACAAAGGACTTCAGCATATTGCTGTAATTGGCCCTGAACAGAAAGCGGCACAATTGGAAGGCAGTAAGGAATTTGCTAAAGAATTTCTATACAGACATCAAATTCCAACCGCAGCTTATAAGAGTTTTACAAAGGAAAATGTTGGGGAGGGCTATAAATTTTTGGAAACACTTAAGCCTCCATATGTTTTAAAAGCAGATGGTCTTGCCGCTGGAAAAGGTGTATTAATCTTAAATGATCTGGATGAAGCCAAGGCAGAATTAAAGCGAATGCTAATCGATTCAAAATTTGGAATCGCTAGCGAAAAAGTAGTGATTGAAGAATTCTTAGACGGCATTGAATTAAGTTGTTTTGTGTTAACCGACGGGAAGAATTATAAAATATTACCAACAGCCAAAGATTATAAACGTATTGGCGAAGGCGACACAGGATTAAATACAGGCGGCATGGGAGCTATTTCGCCAGTGCCATTTGCAACTTCAGAATTTTTGAATAAAATTGAACAGCGCATTGTAAAACCTACAATTGATGGGTTACAAAAGGATAATTTGCCATATAAAGGATTCGTATTCATTGGGCTTATTAAAGTTAATGAAGATCCTTTCGTAATAGAATACAATGTGCGAATGGGAGATCCAGAAACCGAAGCAGTATTACCTAGAGTAAAAAATGATCTTGTTCAGGTATTTCAGGCTATTTCAAAAGGCACTTTAGATCAAGTAGAATTGGATATTGACGATAGAGCGGCTACAACGGTAGTTCTGGTCTCTGGAGGCTATCCCGAGACTTATGAAAAAGGAAAGACGATTTCTGGCTTACACCTTGTTAATGATGCAGTGGTGTTTCATGCTGGAGCCAAGAAAGATAACGGATCAATTGTAACATCCGGAGGACGCGTACTTGCCGTTACAGCATTTGGAAAAGAATATCATGAGGCCATAAAAAAATCTTATCAAAACATAAATAAAATTAGCTTTGATAAGATGTATTATCGTAAGGATATTGGGTTTGACCTATAAATAAGAGTGAGAAGAAATACTTTTATCTTCTTCACCATTATCATTAAAGCGCTTTAGTTCCTTCATCCAATATAAAAAGGCCGCCAAACCAATAATAATGAAAAGCCAAGACACAATATTAGCAAGCCACCAATTATCTAATTCGATAGCTCTTAAAGCATCATAAGGAGCAAATAACACGTCTACAAATAAATCCTGAATGGCATAAAAGAAATCTTTCATTGTATAATCTTATATTTATATCGCAAAATTACATTTTTTTTTCGTTTTTCACAGATGTATTAAAATGAAAATCAACCAGCAGATTTAAGAATAGATGATATCTAAATTTTTTAGCACTTCCAAACCAATTCATTTGGTACTTGTTAGCCTTTATATTTTAGTGGTATATGTGTTTGTGAAGCTAACCCCATTTCCAGATACTATGAACATCGAATCTTTTGCAATAGACGTCCTCATGTTCGGAGTCATCTTCTTTTCGATTTCTGTTTTGGCATTTTTCGTTACTAAAAATACGTTGACGCAACGAAATAGTTTCAAGATCCTATTTTACGTTCTGTTGTTGGCTATGCTTCCAATGGCTTTTGAAAACAATAATATTCTGCTTGCAAATTTGTTTGTGATATTGGCATTAAGGCGCATTTTTAGTTTACGCAGTCATCAAAATGTAAAAAAGAAATTATTCGACGCTGCATTTTGGATCACAATAGCGGCCTTGTTTTACTTTTGGGCCATTCTGTTTTTAGCAATAATATTTGCTGCTTTATTATTGTTTTCGAATGACGAAATAAAGAATTGGATCATTCCGTTTATTGGCTTTTTCTGTGTAATGATGCTCGTGTTTTGCTACGTCATTTTGACATCTGGAGATCTATCGGATGCTCTCTTAATTATAGAGCCCTTGAATTTTGATTTTTCTGCGTATAATGACATTTCTTTTGTCACGGGGATCACCATTTTATTATCTCTTGGGCTTTGGGCCACGTTTTTCTATATCAAAGGTATTTCTGATAAACCTAAACAATTTAGATCCTCACATTTACTCGTGCTTTACACCACGGCCTTGGCCGCAGTGATCATTATTATTACACCTGATAAAAATGGAAGCGAATTTATCTTTCTCGCAACACCGCTTGCTATCATAATGACGAATTTTATTGAAGGCTTATCCGAGCGCTGGTTCTCAGAAATCTTTATTTGGCTTTTAATTCTGACACCTATTGCCAAATTGTTCATTTAACAAGATGGGTAAAGGGCAAATAGTATTGAACAATTTTACGTAGTTTTGCAATCTAAATTAAATCCTTATGTTTTCAGATAAAGCGAACGCTATTTTTCAAGATGTTATTAAAACATATAAAGTTCTAAATACAGTTGATCAACCATTCACAAATAAATACGACAAAGACGAAGATCTGCTTGCGCATTTGCTGTATAGAAAATGTTGGATCGATACTGTTCAATGGGCTTATGAAGACATTATCAGAGATCCGAATATCGATCCGGTTGCAGCGCTAACATTGAAGCGAAAAATTGATGCGTCTAATCAGGACAGGACAGATACGGTTGAATTTATAGACAGCTATTTTTTAGATAAGTATAAAGACGTTCAAGTGAAGCCAAATGCGAAGATCAACTCTGAAAGCCCAGCATGGGTTATTGACAGACTTTCCATTTTAGCACTGAAAATTTATCATATGCACTTAGAAACAATTCGAAATGATGCAAGTCAAGCCCATAAAGAAGTTTGTCAACAAAAACTGAACGTATTATTAGAACAACGAAAAGATCTTTCAACCGCAATTGATGACCTTTTAGAAGACATTTCAAATGGCGATAAATACATGAAGGTGTATAAGCAAATGAAAATGTATAATGATGACGAGCTAAACCCTGTTTTAAGAGGGCAAAAGTAATTCCAAAAACATCTATTCTTATAGGTTAAGATGCCAAACCAAAACAAACATATTCTGGTCATTCGGCTATCTGCCATGGGAGATGTTGCTATGACCGTTCCTGTTCTTAGGGCTCTTGTAGCACAGCATCCCAACCTTAAAATTACGGTTCTTACGCGACCATTTTACGAAGCATTTTTTAGTGATATTCCGAACACTTCAGTGCATGTTGCAGATGTGAAGGGGAAATATAATGGCGTGTTAGGCTTGCGCAAATTGTCAAATGAGCTAAAAGAACTTAACATAGATGCAATTGCTGACCTTCATAATGTCTTAAGGACAAAAATCTTGAAACTTTTTTTACGAACGATTCCATTCGAACAGATAAATAAAGGTAGAAAAGAGAAAAAAGCGCTGACATCAGGAAAAATATTCCATCAATTACCTACAACACATCAGCGCTATGCCAAGGTCTTTCAAGAATTAGGTTATGCCATTGATCTGAGTACGCCGGTATTTCCACCAAAGTGTCAATTATCAAACAAAAGCCAGTCTTTTATCAAACCGGCGGAGGTAAATATAGGCATCGCGCCATTTGCAGCTTTTGAAGGAAAAACCTATCCGATAGAACGAATGGAAAAAGTTATAAAAGGCCTAAATAAAGACTACAATGTCATACTGTTTGGTGGAGGAAAACAAGAAGCCTCTCAATTACAACAAATTGCAGATGACTACAGAAATGTGACCAGCATTGCAGGAAAACTTGAGCTAAAAGAAGAGTTGGATATCATTTCAAATTTAAACCTTATGATCTCAATGGATTCTGGCAATGCTCATATTGCGGCAATGTTGGGTGTAAAAGTAATTACTATTTGGGGTGTTACTCATCCTTTTGCTGGGTTCATGCCATTCGCCCAGGATCCAGAAAATGCCCTGTTAGCCGATCGCGAGAAATTTCCTAAAATACCTACATCAGTTTATGGAAAAAACTATCCGAATGGCTATGAAAAAGCCATTGAAACAATTACACCAGAAGAAATTCTTTCAAAAGTAAGGGTCTTGCTGACTTCGGTAAGCTAAACGTCATCATAATCTACTTTCACCGATGCTGTGGTTGGTTGCGACTGACAAGTGAGAATAAGCCCTTCGGCCAATTCACTATCGGTTAAAATATTGTTCTGTCGCATTTCAACTTTACCTTCGGTTAAACGAGCTATACAGCTACTGCAAATACCACCTTGACATGAATATGGCGCATCGATATCATGAGATAAGGCCTCCTCTAAAATGGTTTTGTTCTGAGACATGGTAAAGGTTGATTCTTCATCATCAACCATTACCGTTACATGCGTTTCCCCATCAACCAATCCGTTTGTTTCGATAGGTTCGGCCTCAGAGGAAGTGAATAATTCGTAATTGATCTTGTCCTTCGCGACCTGCTTTTCTAAAAGTGTTTCAGTTACCGCATTTATCATACCTTCAGGGCCACATAAGTAATAGGAATCGATTTGAGTAGGGTCCAATTGATTCAAAATATAATTGACTGTCGACCGTTCTATACGACCGAATAATGCTTCGGCTTCATTACTCTGGCTAAAAACCAATTTGAATTTAAATCGGCTTGCAAACTGACTTTGAA
Source organism: Flavobacteriaceae bacterium (assembly GCA_013001285.1). Taxonomy (GTDB): domain Bacteria; phylum Bacteroidota; class Bacteroidia; order Flavobacteriales; family Flavobacteriaceae; genus JABDMU01. The sequence continues at coordinate 106,778 of JABDMU010000044.1, read as the reverse complement.
GTGCAATGATCTCATCAAAAAATATAGTGTCCTTTGGGGTTTTATTTCCGTAAACCAATACAAAATCACTCTGAGGCTCTTCAAACAAAACAGTTTTTAGAATCCCCATAATTGGTGTTATCCCGCTACCTGCAGCAAATGCAACTACGGATCTAGATACAGTTGTGTCAGGTTCAAGAATAAACCTACCATTTGGAGCAGACACTTCCAAAACATCGCCTACGTTAAGCTCTTGATTCGCAAATTTTGAAAATTTGCCATCGGGAACTTCTTTAACAACAACTTTTAATTCTTCACTTTTTGGATGTGTACAAATAGAATAGTCCCGACGAATTTCTTCGTTATTAAGCTCTGTTTTCAAAGTAATGTATTGCCCTGCTTTAAAAACAAATTTAGATTTAAGAGTATCGGGAACTTCAAATAAAATGCTCACGGCATTTTCGGTTTCTTTTGTGATCGCCTTGATTTTTAGGGAATGAAATTGAGACATGAATTAAATTTTGCACAAAAATAGCAAAGTCCTCAGCTATTATTAAATTTGTTTGTAACAAATTAACACTTAAGTTTACTAATGCTAAAGACACCAGCAAATTCATGATTAGACGATTTATTAGTATGGAATGGAAGCAATTCTTTAGAGCTTCCTACTTTCAAAAAGGTTTAGCAATAAAAATTCTCTTGGTTTTGGCCGCATTATATTTTGGTGGCATTGCTATTTTATCAGGTGCTGGTTTGTTTTTTATCCTAAAAAAAGCCATTCCTGAAGTTGATCCAATTGTTACCATCAATAATTTTTTGATCTTCTGGATTTTATTTGAGATGTTAATACGGTTCTTTATGCAACAATTACCGGTTATGAACATAAAGCCTTTAATGATTATACCGATAAAAAGGAATACAGTAATTCATTATTTGTTGGGCAAAACGACCTTGTCATTTTTTAATTTTTTACCGCTATTTTTCTTTCTTCCTTTTGCCATTGTTTTAATGACTCAGGGGTATCCTGTGACCAATGTGGTATGCTGGTTCTTCTCAGTGATGTTTTTGTCCTTAGGGCTGAATTACCTCAACTTTCTTATCAACAAAAACAATGCTGTTTTTTATGCGATTGCTGGACTATTAATGATATTAATCGGTCTTGAATATTTTCAAATTTATAATATTATTGAGCCTATCGGCGAAGGCTTTAATCACCTATATAAGCATCCTTATCTCGTCATAATTCCTTTGGTGTTTATGATGGGGATGTATTTTTTAAATTATAAATACATCAAACAAGGATTCTATTTAGATGATGCAGTTTCTAAAAAGGTCAAAGAAGTGAATGCTACAGATTTATCCTGGATGGATCGTTTTGGAAGTGTTGCACCTTTCCTAAAGAATGACATCAAACTTATCTGGCGAAATGTAAGACCAAAACAGGTCATGTTCATGTCATTTATGTTTTTATTCTATGGGTTGATATTTTATACTCAGGAAATTTATAGAGAAATGCCAGCCTTTTTGGCGTTTGCATCAATGTTTGTAACAGGGGGTTTTCTTATGACATTTGGTCAGCTTGTGCCATCATGGGATAGTGAATATTACAAAATGCTCATGAGTCAGAACATCCCTTATAAAAAATACCTTGAATCTAAATGGTATTTAATGGTTGTGGCTGTCGCAATTTCCTTTGTTCTGAGCACACCATACCTTTATTTTGGATGGGAAATTTTTGGGATGATAGCTGCTGGAGCTTTATTTAATGTTGGACTGAACTCCTTTATCACCTTGTTTGGAGGCGCCTTAAATAGGGTCCCAATTGAACTAAATGTGAAGGCTAAAGCCTTTAGCAACACCAATGGATTTAATCCTACTCAAATGCTAATTGCGCTACCAAAATTCCTTCTACCGATGCTCTTATTTTACATACCCTACAAGCTCATTAACTTCAACGCGGGATTGATTATCCTTGGTCTGAGTGGAGTTCTTGGATTGGTGTTCAGAAATTTCTTTCTGAATAAAATAGAATCGATTTATCAAAAAGGAAAATACAAGACCATTTCCGCATTTTCAGAAAAAAAATAAAACATGATTTCAGTAAGTCAATTAACTAAGAAATATAATAATGTTCAAGTGCTAAATATTGAACATCTCGAAATTCCTAAAGGCCAAAGTTTTGGACTTGTAGGGAATAATGGCGCTGGGAAAACCACTTTTTTTAGCCTTCTTTTAGACCTTATTCAACCGTCTTCGGGCTATATCAATAACAATGATGTTTTGGTTCATGAAAGCGAGGCATGGAAACCATTTACTTCATCCTTTATTGACGAAAGTTTTCTTATCGGTTATTTGACCGCGGAAGAGTATTTTTATTTCATAGGCGAATTAAGAAATCAGAATAAAGCTGATGTCGATAAATTGCTTTCTAATTTTCAAGATTTTTTCCATGATGAGATACTTGGAAAGAAAAAGTATCTAAGAGATTTAAGTAAAGGAAATCAGAAAAAAGCCGGAATTGTGGCTGCATTAATCGGGAATCCAGAAGTTATCATCCTAGACGAACCCTTTGCCAATCTAGATCCTACAACCCAAATCAGACTCAAGCAGATCTTAAAAGATTTGGCTGAAAAGCAAGGCGTCACCATTCTCGTTTCTAGTCATGATCTTATGCACGTGACCGATGTTTGCGAACGTATTGTAGTTTTAGAAAAAGGGGATATCGTAAAAGATCTTCAAACTAGCGAAGCTACTTTAAAGGAATTAGAGCAGCACTTCTCAGGCCAGTTTATGGTCTAAAAGTCTCCTGTTTATAGCCTAAAATAGAAAAAGATGATTATTTTTACGATTCTGCATACTATTATGCGGCAGGTTTAGTTATAAAAACACCAAAAAGAACCAAGGTTGAAAATAATTTTTAAGCATAATGTTTATCTTCTATTAGCAGTGATAACAATTGTTGGCTGTTCTAGAAAAAAGAACAGTTTCATAAATAGGAACTGGCATTCAATAGGAACAGAATATAACATTCTTTACAATGGCAATATTGCACTTGAGCAAGGTCGTGAAAACTTGAACTCTGGTTACTTTGATAACTATTGGGAAATTCTGCCGGTTGAACGCATGCAAATTGAGGATGAAATTGTCCTTCCAGGGCAATCAAAAAATGCAGATTTTGAACGCGCCGAAGAAAAAGCCGTAAAAGCAATTCAGCGTCATTCAATGAATATTCAAGGTAAAGAACGCAACCCTCAAATAGATGAATCGTATTTATTATTGGGGAAGGCGCGTTATTTTGATCAGCGGTTTATTCCAGCTCAGGAAGCTTTCAACTATATCTTATTTAAATATCCTGCAAGTGACAAGATCAATCAAGCAAAGATCTGGAGAGAAAAAACCAATCTTCGCCTAGATAACGATGAGCTTGCAATCAAAAACTTAAAACGCCTACTAGAACAGGAGAACATTGAGAAACAAGATCTAGCAGATGCCACTTCTACTTTAGCACAGGCATATATTAATCTAAAAGTTCTGGATACTGCAATTGCCCAACTTAAGATTGCATCAAATGCAACCAAAAGTGATGATGAGCGCGGACGCTATTTATTTATTCAAGGACAACTTTATAATGAACTTGGTAAAAAGGATAGCGCTAATATTGCCTTCGATAAGATCATTGAACTTCACAGAAAAACACCGAGAATTTATTACATCAGCGCGCATCTTGAAAAAGCTAAGAACTTTGATTTCGAGGAAGGAAATAAAATGGAATTTCTTGAACTCCTGACAGATCTGGAAGAGAACAGAGAAAATAGACCTTACCTAGATAAGATCTATCATCAAATAGCCGCGTTTCATTTAACCAATGCTTCAGATAGTTTGGCGACAACCTATTATAATAGATCACTACGAACGGGCTCAAATGATAAATTTCTGAATGCATTGAGCTACCAGGAACTCGGGAACATGAACTTTGATGATGCTGTGTATAGAAGCGCAGGCGCTTATTTTGATAGTACATTACTTAATTTGAAACAAAACACTAAGCTTTACAGAGCTATAAAAAGGAAACGGGATAATTTGGATGATGTGATTTTTTACGAAGACATCGCACAACGCAACGATAGTATTTTAAGTCTTGTGACTATGTCGGAAGCTGAACGTTTAGCTTTGTTTACTAGTTACACGAGTGATCTTAAAAAGCAAGCTGAAGAAGCTAAAGAAAAGGCTGATAGCGACAAACGCATAAGAGATGCCGCTAGCACAATAAATAACGCAGACAAAGGAAGTAAACTAACAAACGGCAGAGATAATGCCAACGCCAACACCTTTTATTTTTATAATCCAACAACGGTAGCCTTTGGAAAGAATGAATTCATCCAAACCTGGGGAGAGCGTCAACTGGAAGATAATTGGCGCTGGTCTAATAAAAATAGAACCGCTGGAAATGTTGAGGTTATAGACGAAACCATTGCCAATGCTACTGAAGATGAACTTTATGATCCTGAATTCTACATATCACGAATACCAACCGAGCAAACAGCTATTGATAGTTTAGCTAGGGATCGCAATTTCGCCTACTATCAGTTAGGCCTTATCTATAAAGAAAAATTTAAAGAATTTGAACTTGCAAAAGAGAAATTAGAAAACCTTTTAAAGAACGATCCAGAAGAACGTTTGGTATTGCCTTCAAAATATAATTTGTATAAAATATATGAATTATTAGGGCAAAATGATGAAGCAGAAATTGCTAAGAATGATATCATTAAAAATCATCCTGATTCACGCTATGCAACAATATTATTGAATCCAAACACAGCACTTGCTGAAGATGAGAACAGCCCTGAGAACATATATAAAACTTTATATCAAAAGTTTGAAGCACAAGAATATGATGAGGTTATCACTCAAAGTGATAAATATATTACCTTATTTGACGGGGAAGCCATAGTACCAAAGTATGAGTTTCTAAAAGCCGTTTCAAAAGGACGTTTATATGGTTTTGATTCCTACAAGGAGGCTATCAATTATATCGCCTTGAACTATCCGAATAGTCCAGAGGGGAAAAAGGCCGAAAGTATGATTTCATCTACATTACCGCTTTTAGAAAAAAGCGAGTTTATCGAGGATGATCAAGCAACAAGCTTTAAAGTTATTTATCAGTTCCCTAACCCAAATGATGAGGAGATCACAGCTTTTGTAAAAGAATTAGATAAAGCTGTTGCCAAAGTAAAATATTTTGATTTAAAAACCTCAGTTGACCTTTACGATAAGAACACCAAATTTGTTGTTGTTCACGGATTAAAAAGTATTGATGGTGCAACAGGATTTGCAGAAATTTTGAATGAATACGAGAACAGTATTGAAAAAGAACATTTTGCAATTTCATCATTGAACTATCAAGTTGTTCAAATTCATAAGAATTTGGAATTGTATTTAAAATCTCAATAACTGATTAAACACAGAACCATGTTTTCAGATAACAAAAAAGGAAAAATGACACAAGAAGATTCAACACATCAGAACATTATCGCTCAGGATACAAAGATCGTGGGTGATATCATAAGCAAAGGACCATTTAGAATTGATGGGCAAGTAGAAGGAAATATCCGAACTCAAGGTAAAGTTGTTGTTGGAAAATCAGGATTTGTCAACGGCACAATAGAAGGAGCCAATGCTGATTTTGAAGGTAGCTTCTCTGGAAAACTTAAATTATCGGGGACGCTTTCTCTGAAATCGTCGGCCTATATTCAAGGAGAAGTTGAAGTAGGAAAACTGTCTGTTGAACCTGGAGCCACATTCAATGCGGTTTGTAATATGAAAGGCGGCGTTAAAGAATTAAACAAAGGTGACCAACAACAGAAAAAACCAACCCAACAAGGACAAGAAGAAACAGGGAAATCAGCTTAAAACGGTAGTCGCACTATCGGGAGTTGCTTTTCAAATGGCTGCTATCACTGGTTTAGGAGCCTATATTGGCTATAGGTTAGACGAACATTATCAAAACGAAAATGATATTTATACTATTATTTTAACCTTTATAGGATTTGCCATTGCCATGTATTTTGTACTCAAACAAATCAATTCATTGACCAAAGATTAATGCAGTTATGACCAGCGACCTCAAAAGTTTTGGAATAAAACTTTTACTTTTTTCACTCGTACTTTTTGGAATTCACTCCTATTTGATGTTTCAATTTTATGATGGTGATCTTCAAATCAAGATTTGGATGATCTATTTATTTAATGCAGTATTGGTTCTGGCAGTTTATGGAATTTTGAGTTATCAAACCCAAAAAGGAAGCAAAAAGATATTTTATACATTTCTAGCATTGACCATTGCAAAAATGTTCCTGGCGATTTTATTTTTACTGCCATTATTTTTAAAAAAACCAGAGCATTCTCAACTTGAAGTCATCAATTTTTTCATCCCCTATTTTCTCTTTTTAACCTTCGAAATTTTAAGCATAAATAAATTTCTTCAGAAATTGTAAACAAAGCTAGTTTTAGTTTGTTAATTAATTTAATGTGTGTACATTTGCACCGAATTTAAAAACAGGGTATTTTAATTTAACAAACTGATGCAAATCAACACATTTAAGACACTTTTATTAAGCCTTTTTTTATCGGTATCTTTTTTGGGTTTTTCCCAGGATAAAATTGAGAATGAAATTGAGGAAGAATTAGATATCACTGAAATGATATTGCATCACGTTAGTGATTCTCATAATTTCCATATTCTGGATTGGAATGGTCACCCTGTGTCAGTCCCACTACCTATTATTTTATGGACCAATGAAGGCCTTGTAACTTTTATGTCGAGTGAATTTCATCATGACGAAGAAGGCAAAGTTATTGTTGAGAAAAAAGGGCAGAAGCTTGTTAATTATCACGGCAAGATCTATTATGCCAATGATACGGCAAATGCTGATGGGGCTTATGTGACCCTAGACGATGAAGAACATCCTGTAAATGAGCGTATGCTCGATTTTTCAATTACGAAAAACGTTTTCACCTTATTTCTTTCTATGATTGTCTTGATGCTGTTGTTCATTGGTTCGGCAAGAGCATATAGAAAATCAGAAAATAATGTACCCACTGGAATCGCAAAATTTACAGAGCCGCTTATCCTTTTCGTGAAGAATGATATCGCTATTCCAAATATTGGGGAGAAAAAACACAAGCGCTTTTTACCATTTTTATTGACCATTTTCTTTTTTATATGGTTGAATAACATTTTTGGTTTGATACCATTCTTTCCATTCAGTGCGAATTTAAGTGGAAACATTGCATTTACATTTGCATTAGCGACCATTACCTTTTTGATTACAAATTTAAATGGGAACAAAGACTACTGGAAGCATATATTTTGGATGCCTGGAGTGCCTGTCCCAATGAAGATATTTTTAGCACCTATTGAATTGATCGGTGTATTTACAAAACCAATTTCACTGTTCATACGTTTGTTCGCGAACATTACAGCAGGACATATCGTGATCTTGGCCTTAATAAGTTTAATATTTTTCTTTAAAAATATGTATGGCGATGTTGCAGGATATGTGGTAGCACCTGTGTCTGTAGCATTCGTTGTTTTTATTAGTTTGATTGAAATTTTAGTTGTTGCCATTCAAGCATATATATTTACCATTTTATCGGCACTATATATAGGTATGGCTACAGCAGAACATGACGATCATTAAAAAAAGAACACTTTTAATTTAATTATATATATATGGAATCATTAGTAACAATTGCAGCAGTAGGAGCAGGATTAGCAGCTATCGGAGCCGGTATCGGAATTGGTAGAATTGGTGGATCAGCTATGGATGCTGTTGCGAGACAACCTGAAATGTACGGAAAGATACAAGCACTTGCCTTAATTATGGCAGCGTTTGTTGAGGCGATTGCACTTTTCGCAATTGTAATTGCATTTACAAAAGGTTAAAAAACCATTTGATTAAGGTGCAACGGTTGGTTGCACCTTAATCTTATTTAAAAATTAAAATTAAAAAAGGATGTTAACACCAGAAATCGGATTAATATTTTGGACCACTATAGCTTTCGGAGTTTTATTCTTCGTATTGTCTAAATATGCTTGGAAACCAATTTTGAAATCAGTAAATGACAGAGAAAGCTCTATTAAAGATGCTTTAGATCAAGCTGAAAAAGCGCGCCTTGAAATGGAAAACCTTCAAGCCGACAATGAGCGAATTCTAAAAGAAGCGCGTGCTGAGCGTGAAGCCATGCTTAAAGAAGCACGTGAGTTAAAAGCAAAAATGATAGCTGATGCGAAAGATGAAGCTCAAACTCAAGCTTCTAAAATGATAGAACAGGCACAAACAGCAATTGAAGGTGAGAAAAAAGCAGCTATGGCTGAATTGAAAAGCCATGTAGCAGGACTGGCCGTTGATATTGCAGAAAAAGTAGTTCGTGATGAATTATCTAATAAAGACAAACAGATCCAATTGGTCGAGTCTATGTTAGGTGATGCAGCATTAAATTAAATCAGAAATGGCAAGATCAAGAGCAGCAATTCGTTATGCGAAAGCAATTTTAAGCCTAGCAAAAGATCAGAACTCATCAGAGGCTGTTAATGCCGATATGAAATTGATCTCACAGACTGTATCTGAAAGTCGTGAACTGAGCAGAATTTTAAAAAGTGACGTTGTAAAAACCGATCTTAAAAAATCGGCCTTGGTCAATATATTTTCAGGAATTAATAAATTGAGCACGCAAGTTTTTGATTTATTGATTTCGAATAATCGCTTATCTATTTTAGCAGATGTTGCGGCAACTTACAATGAATTGTTCGATGACTTAAACGGCAAGGAAAAGGCTTCAGTAACAACAGCTGTACCAATGACAAGTGAGTTAGAGATCAAAGTATTAGCTAAGGTCAAAGAATTAACAAATAAGGCTGTAGAGCTTGAAAATATAGTAGATGAAAGCATCTTAGGAGGTTTCATTCTACGCATTGGAGATAAGCAGTATAATGCAAGTATCGCCAATCAATTGAATACATTAAAAAGAGAATTTACATTAAACTAAGATAGATAAGTATCTAATATCTAAATAAAAAGAGATGGCAGAAGTAAAACCAGCTGAAGTATCAGCAATCTTAAAACAACAACTTTCAGGATTTGAAACAAGTGCTTCACTTGACGAAGTAGGATCAGTATTAACCATTGGTGATGGTATTGCACGTGTATACGGCTTATCAAATGCACAATATGGTGAGCTCGTTGAATTTGAAAATGGACTTGAAGGTATCGTTCTTAACCTTGAAGAAGATAACGTGGGTGTTGTATTATTAGGGCCTTCAAAAGAAATTAAAGAAGGAGCGACTGTTAAGCGTACCGAACGTATTGCCTCTGTTAAAGTTGGTGAAAATATTGTTGGTCGTGTTGTGGATACCCTAGGTAACCCAATTGATGGTAAAGGACCAATTGGTGGAGAACTTTATGAAATGCCTCTTGAACGTAAAGCTCCAGGTGTTATTTATCGTGAACCAGTAACTGAACCTCTACAAACTGGAATTAAATCAATTGATGCTATGATTCCCGTAGGACGTGGTCAACGTGAATTAGTTATTGGTGACCGTCAAACTGGTAAAACAACAGTTTGTATTGATACCATCTTAAATCAAAAAGAATTTTACGATGCAGGCGAACCTGTATTTTGTATTTATGTAGCGGTTGGACAAAAAGCTTCAACAGTTGCAGGAATTGCAAAAACCTTAGAAGAAAGAGGTGCTATGGCTTATACAGTAATTGTAGCTGCTAACGCATCAGATCCTGCACCAATGCAAGTTTATGCTCCTTTTGCAGGGGCTGCAATTGGTGAGTATTTTAGAGATACTGGTCGTCCAGCCTTGATCATTTATGATGATCTATCTAAGCAAGCAGTTGCTTATCGTGAAGTATCTTTATTATTACGTCGTCCTCCAGGACGTGAGGCTTACCCAGGTGATGTCTTTTATTTACACTCAAGATTACTTGAGCGCTCTGCAAAAGTCATTAATGATGATGGTATTGCTAAAGCAATGAATGACCTTCCTGATGCATTAAAACCAATTGTAAAAGGTGGTGGATCATTAACTGCATTGCCAATTATTGAAACACAAGCGGGTGACGTTTCGGCTTATATCCCAACTAACGTGATATCAATTACAGATGGACAGATCTTCTTAGAAAGTGATTTGTTCAACTCAGGTGTGCGCCCTGCAATTAACGTAGGTATTTCGGTATCTCGTGTAGGAGGTAACGCCCAGATCAAATCAATGAAAAAAGTTGCGGGTACATTAAAGCTAGATCAAGCGCAATTCCGTGAATTGGAAGCCTTTGCTAAGTTTGGTTCCGACCTTGATGCTGCGACATTAAATGTGATTGAAAAAGGTAGACGTAATGTTGAGATCTTAAAGCAAGCTCAAAACGATCCGTATACTGTTGAAGATCAAATTGCGATCATCTATGCAGGTTCGAAGAACCTTTTAAAAGATGTCCCAGTTGAAAAAGTAAAAGAATTTGAAAGAGACTATTTAGAATTCTTAAATGCAAAACATAGAGATGTATTAGACACACTGAAATCAGGGAAATTAACAGATGAAGTGACCAATACCTTAACTAATGTTTGTAAAGACCTTTCAGCTAAATACGCTTAATTGTGAATTAGAATGGCAAACTTAAAAGAAATACGTAATAGGATTAGCTCGGTAAAATCAACGATGCAGATCACTAGTGCCATGAAAATGGTATCTGCTGCAAAATTGAAAAAAGCCCAAGATGCCATAACAGCAATGCGTCCTTATGCGAATAAATTAACTGAATTACTGCAAAGCCTGAGTGCAACCTTAGAAGGAGATTCGGGAAGTAAGTTTGCAACCCAAAGAGAAGTGAAGAACGTACTTGTGGTTGCCATTACTTCCAATAGAGGACTTTGTGGTGCGTTTAATTCAAATATCATAAAGGAATCTGATCGTTTAGTTAAGGAAGAATATAAAAATCAAAATGTTTCAATTGTTACCATTGGTAAAAAAGGAAACGATATTCTTTCAAAAACATTAGATGTAATTGAAAACAATAATGAGGTCTATGATGATCTTACTTTTGATAATGTTGCAACGATAGCAGAAATGTTAATGGATAAATATGTGTCAGGCGAATTTGATCGCATCGACTTAGTTTATAACAAGTTTAAAAATGCGGCAACACAAATTGTGATGACTGAACAATTTTTACCAATTGTTCCTGTAACTTCAGATTCGAATGTGAATCTTGACTATATTTTTGAGCCTTCTAAGATCGAAATTGTAGAACAATTAATTCCGAAATCCTTAAAAACACAATTGTATAAAGCGATCAGAGATTCATTCGCCAGTGAACATGGTGCGCGAATGACAGCGATGCATAAAGCTACAGACAATGCTACCGAATTGAGAGATCAGTTGACCTTGTCTTACAACAAAGCGCGTCAAGCTGCAATTACAAATGAAATTCTAGAGATCGTTGGTGGCGCCGAAGCCCTAAATAATTAAGATCTGAAAAAGTTATATCATAAAGCCTTGCTTCTGCAGGGCTTTTTTTATGGAACAATAATTGATTTAGTATCTTTATATAGTTAAACAACACATAATGGAGAAATTAAAATCAATATCATTTTCACTACTAATGCTTTTTGTTATGGCAAGCTTTTCACAGTGCTCAAGTACTAAACAACTTCAAGAAAAAGCCCCAATGGCGATTGAACAGGTGTATTGCCAGCAATGGGTTGCTGGAATTGAAGGTGGTGGTTCTGGTATCAATATCTTTATTCCTGTTGAAAGCAAGCACGTTGTGTTAGACAGTGTCTATTTTCGAGGGAGATCAGCAAAGTTGGAAACCAAGGAAGGTGAATTGCTTTTTGTGGGTCGCTTTAAGACTGCGCTTAATCAGCCTAAGGACATGGTTTTTAGTAATGAACCCAATGCTGAGTATGGTAATCGCGTTCAAATTCCCGAGAAAATACCGTTCGAACTAAAGGATAACGAATGTGTTATAAGCTATCGTGATGGTGATAAAACCAAATATTTTAAGATCGATAATGTTGTCGAGAAAGAAATGATTGCCTACCCCAGCGCTCCACCTAATAAGCAATAATTTATCTTTGGTAGACGTTAGTTAATAACGTATTTTTAGCGGAAACAAAATCTTCTTTTGGGCGCATTAAAAAAGTTCTTTAAAGACACTATTATCTATGGCTTGGCAACGGTTTTGCCAAAACTGATGAACTTTGTATTAGTGCCACTTCATACAAGCACCTTAAAAACCAGTAGTTATTCTGACAATACAACGTTTTATGTCTATGCTGCATTCTTTAATGTATTATTGACCTACGGTATGGAAACGGCGTTCTTTAGGTTTTTTAGTAAGAGCAGAGCGCAAGGAAAAGTGTTTTCAACTGTATTTATTAGTTTATTCGTATCGACATTATTGTTTTTAGCAATCGTCCTTGCATTTAATACCCAACTGGCAGAATTTGTAAATTTAAAACAATCCTATTTTAACTTATTAGTTGGCGTTCTTGTACTAGATGCCCTTGTTGTTGCGCCTTTTGCATACCTAAGAGCTACAGGGCGCCCAATAAAATTTACCTTCATTAAACTGACAAATATTTTAGTTTATGTTGCTCTTAATTTTTTCTTTCTTTGGGCCATTCCGAAATATAATATGGGCTTTAATAATTACAACCCAAATGATCTTGTTCAATATATATTCATAGCCAATTTGGCAGCGAGCATTGTAACCTTATTGCTCTTGTCTCCCTACTTCTTTAACATGAAATGGCATTTTGATAAGGCCATTTTCAAGCAATTATTAAATTATGGCTGGCCAATAATGGTAGCAGGATTAGCCTATGTTATAAATGAAAACTTCGACAAATGGTTGTTACCAGATCTGCTCGGAAAAGATATTAACGGAGCCTATAGCGGCTGTTATAAAATTGCTGTTTTCATGACCATTTTTATTCAGGCCTTTCGCCTTGGCGCCGAACCGTTCTTTTTTAATCACGCCAAAGAAAAGAACGCTAAAGAAACCTATGCCACTATTTTAAAGTATTTCGTTATTTGTGGCTGTGTAATTTTATTGCTGATTGTGGGTTATCTCAATTTCTTCAAAGAACTCTTGGTAAAGGATGAGTCGTATTGGTTAGCAATGGATATTGTTCCTGTTGTTCTACTTGCCAATCTTTGCCTCGGGATCTATTTTAATTTAGCCATTTGGTATAAACTAACAGATAAGACTAGATATGGCATGTACATCTCGGTCATTGGGGCCATAATTACCATCGCATTTAACTATATAATGATCCCAAAAATTGGTTTTATGGCTTCGGCATGGGCTACACTCGCTGCCTATGGTGTCATGATGGTCATTTCTTATCTCCTCGGTCAAAAATTCTATAAGGTTCCATATGATATATCTAAGATATTGATCTATCTTCTTGTGGCGGTTGTTCTTTCAACGCTATCTTATATTAATTTTAGCTCAAATTATTTAATTAATACAGCTTTCATAATAGGCTATCTTATATTTGTATATATCATTGAAAGAAACGAGATTAAACAGTTACTAAACACCTAATATGAACATAAATATCATAAATAATTCGAAACATGAATTGCCGAATTATGAAACCTTGGCTTCGGCTGGAATGGATTTACGAGCAAATTTAACCGAATCTATTCGACTTAAACCACTGGAACGAACCATCGTGAAAACAGGTTTATTTATTGAATTACCAATAGGTTTTGAAGCTCAAGTGAGGCCAAGAAGTGGACTCGCTGCAAAAAAAGGAATTACGGTTTTAAACGCACCTGGAACCATCGATGCTGATTATCGCGGCGAAATTGGTGTGATTCTTGTGAATTTATCAAATGAAGATTTCATCATTGAAGATGGTGAACGGATTGCTCAACTTATTATAGCAAAGCACGAACGCGCCGAATGGACAGAAGTTAATTCGCTTGAAGAAACTATAAGAGGAGCAGGTGGATTTGGAAGCACTGGCGTAAAATAGACGTTAAAAATTGTATAATACAGATTTGCTGAAGGCCGAAAAACCTTAATTTAGAAGGGCTTAAATCATGAACATAAAAAAATACATAAGACTTGTTTTATTAGGAATTTTTCTTTTCCCGGTGACACTCTTTTCACAAGTTGATTTCAATCGAACTCCAGATGATGATCTTGGCGATTTGGAGGACAAATATCAGGAGTATTTCTTCGAAGCACTGAAACAAAAAGGTATTGAAAATTATGATCGCGCTGTAAAAGCCTTACTTAAATGCGTCAGCTTGGACGATTCGCATTCTGTAGTACATTTTGAGCTAGGAAAGAATTATGTCCAGTTGCAGGATTACAGCATGGCAGAACAGTCTCTTAAAAAGGCCATCGCCATGGATCCAGACAACGAATGGTACTTGGACGAACTGTATGGGGTTTATGCTGAACTTAACGATTACGATAATGCCTTAAAAACGGTAAAGCAACTCGTTAGTTATCACCCAGATTACAAAGAAGATTTGGCAAACCTTTATTTTCGAAATCAGAAATATAACGAAGCGCTTAAGCTTTTAGATGAATTAGATGGAAAACTGGGTGTTTCCGAAGCGCGTGATCAATTGCGAAATGAAATTTATAATGCTACAGGTGCTGATGATTCTCGCATTGAAAATCTAGAACAACGCTTAGCAAATAATCCAGGGAATGAATCAAATTATTTGAATTTGATCTATAGATATAGCGAAAAAGGGGATTCTCAAAAAGCCTTTGAGATGGCGAAAAGCCTTTTAGCGAAAATGCCTAAATCTCAATTGGTGCATTTGGCTTTATATAAATTTTATTTAGAAAACAATGAAGCTGATAAAGCCATAACATCGATGAAAGTTGTACTTAATAGCGGTACCATTGACAACAAGGCTAAAGGCAAGGTTTTGAATGATTTTGTAAATTTTGTAAAGGCCAACCCACAATACGAGAACGAACTTCTTGAGATCACAACAGATGTCGTTGATGATACTTCTGGAAAATCTGATGCCGAACTAGGAGATTATTATCTGATGAATAATGATAAAGTTAAGGCTCACGAATATTTTAGTAAAGCACTTTATAAGGACGCCAATAATTTTGATATTTTGAAAAATGTATTGCTCCTAAAACTTGATTTGAAGCAGTATTCCGAAGCGGTTGCCCTAAGTAATGACGCCTTGAACAATTATCCGTCTCAGCCGATTCTCTATTTGGTTAATGGTGTTGCAAATAACAATTTGAATCAACCAAAGAAAGCCATTTCTTCATTGGAAATAGGGATCGATTATATTATTGATGATGTATCTATGGAAGCTGACTTTTATAAGCAATTAAGTGTGGCATATAAATTGAACAATAATATTACGAAGTCTGAAGCGTTTTCTAAAAAGGCTCGGAATCTAATAGATCAAAATGATTAAACAATTTAAAATAGTAATCTTAATAATTGGCTTTCTACTAGTTGGATGTAAGTCGGCGAATCGTGTTTCTTCTGACGGAGCGATTAACACAAGTATTACCTCAGATCAGATCATTAAAAAGCACCTTAAGCAGGAAATCAAATTTAAAACCTTCCAGTCTAAGGTAAAAGTAGAGTATATTAACGGAGATCAATCGCAATCGTATACAATAAACCTTAGAATTGAAAAGGATAAGGTGATCTGGTTGAGCTCGACATTAGGAATAGTTCGCGCCATGATAACACCAGACAAAGTGAGCTATTATAACAAATTGGACAACACATATTTTGATGGAGATTTTTCTCTAATAAGTGATTTTTTAGGAACTGAACTGGATTATAAGAATATACAAAACCTACTTTTTGGAGAGGCTATTTTTAACTTGAACGAGCGTGCATACGGTCATGACACTCATGATAAATCCTATGTGCTATATCCAAAAGATCAGAATGCCTTGTATGAAATTTTCTTTTTGCTCAATCCTACGCATTTCAAAATGGATTCTCAGCAATTAGCACAACCTATAGAACAGCGGATGCTACAAATAGATTACAGAAATTATCAAAAAGTAAATAAACAAATCGTTCCTGAATTTATAAAGGTCATTGCACTGGAATCAGAATATGAAACTGTTGTCAACATGGAATTTAGATCGGTGACATTAAACCAAGAATTGAGATTTCCGTTTCGCATTCCATCAGGATTTGAAGAAATTGAGATTAAATAATGAGATTTAAGCCTTTAAAATATATACTTATCATCCTTGTGCTCCTTAGCACAGTTTCAACGTATTCACAAAATAAAAAACAACAGGAATTAGAAGAACGTCGTCAAGAGATCTTAAAGGAAATACAGCAATTTTCTAAGTTGGTTTCTAAAGGAAAAAAAGATCAAAGATCGGCATTGACGGCTGCAGAGGACCTTGATTATAAAGTTTCAGTTCGACAAAATTTAATAAAACTCACTAATCAGCAGGCTAATCTTTTAACCAGGGAGATCAATGATAATCAAAATAGGATCACCCAATTACGAGATAAACTTAAGGTATTGAAAGAAGAATACGCGGCAATGATCGTAAAGTCCTATAAAAGCAAATCAGAACAAAGTAAAGTGATGTTCTTGCTGGCTTCAAACAATTTTCAACAAGCCTATAAACGCTTACAGTATATCAAACAGTTTGCAGATTATCAGAAAAAACAAAGTCAGATTATAAGAGAGCAAACCTTAGAATTGCAAGAATTGAACAAAAATCTTATTCTCTTAAAGGAAGGAAAACAACAATTGATCAATGACAATCGCCTTGCCAAAAACGAATTAGACAAAGAGTTACAAGAGCAGAAGAAATTAATATCCTCAATAAAGTCGAATTTAAATGCCTATCATTCTCAAATAAAAGAAAAACAGCGTGAAGCTGAGCGCATCGATAAAGAGATATTAAAATTGATTCGAGAAGCCCGAGCCAATTCCAATAAAAAAGCGGGAAAATCAGCGTCTTCCACCTCCTTTGCATTGACACCAGAAGATAAAGCTCTTGCAGATAATTTCACATCAAATAAAGGTAAATTGCCATGGCCGGTTGAGGAAGGTGTCGTGAAAATGCGCTTTGGAAATCATCCGTCTCCAATTGACCGAACAATTACCATAAAAAGTAATGGTGTTCGTATTGCAACAAATAGCAAGGCAAGCGTTCGTGCTGTTTTTGAAGGCACGGTGAATTCCGTTATCGTTCCGAAAAATGGCAATATTACGGTTATGATACAACATGGAAATTACTTTACCGTATATAAAAACCTTTCCAGAATTTTTGTGAAGAAAGGCGATAAGGTCTCAACAAAACAAAAAATTGGTGAAGTTTTAACCAGTAAATCATCTGGTGAGACCATTCTTAGCTTTTTGGTATTTCGAGGTCTTGAACCTCAGAACCCATCACATTGGGTCTATAAGATGTAATGTTTATCTCACCTTAACAAAAACATATCCTCTAGATGTTTTTTTGTAGTGACGACCATTCCAAAAGTAGTACCGCTGGCCTTTTACCACCACCACCTTATGATGTTTAGGAGCTACTTTAACCACTTTAACTGAAGTTGCTGGTTTAACCGCAACATGGGTTGCACAAGAGGTTAAGCTCATTGCGCCTACAATCCCGAAAATAAATAGTAAATGTCTCATAGTATTTGGTTTTAACTATAAGACCTGATTCATGAATAAAGGTTTAATTAGCCCTTGTTACTCTAGGAAAAGCGCTTTGAGTTCAGTGGCGTCTTTGGGTTTCATTTTCCCAGCTAGAACGAGGCTCAATTGTTTGCGTCTAAGAGCACCATCAAATCGGATCACTTCTTCTTCGGTTTCGGGAACGATTTCAGGAATTTTTACCGGTCGCCCAGAGTCATCTACGGCAACAAAGGTATAGATGGCCTCGTTAGCCTTATCGCGTTCTCCAGATTCCCGATCATCTATCCAAACATCTAAATAAACTTCCATTGAAGATCTAAATGCACGAGACACCTTGGCTTCAACAGTTACAACACTACCTAAAGGAACAGATCGATTGAAGGCCACATGATTGACTGAAGCTGTAACCACGATGCGTCTGGAATGTCTTCTGGCTGCTATACTAGCGGCACGATCCATACGTGCTAAGAGTTCGCCTCCAAAGAGGTTATTTAACGGATTTGTTTCACTTGGTAATACCAAATCGGTCATAATAGTTTTAGAATCACTAGGATGTTTCACTTTCATTACAAAATGCTTTTAACGGGCAAAGATAAGTTGTTTGATCTTGAGAGTAGAATAAATTTAATCAAGTTCTTGAATGAGTAACCATGCGTCCCGATTATGCGTTCGTCTTATTTGATACATGGCGCGCTGTGCTTCTTGACGCGACTCATAGCTTGAATACACCACTTGATGCAATCCATATTTATTTGTACCTATTTTACGTGCTTTATAACCTAGGGATTTAAGTTCAGCCAGTTTTTTATTGCAGTTAGCTTCAATTCTGAAGGCTCCGGCAACGATATGAAATCGTCCACTTTGCTTGGCAACATTTAAAGTAATTGCAGGAAGCGGATTATCAATAATAAAAGTGGCCTCTTGAATTTTTCCTTCTAGCTGTTCCTGAGCACTTGCTTCAGCCAATCTGTTATGGGCATCAATCTGCCCTAAATAATAATTAGAGGTAAAAGCTCCTCCAAGGGCAAGTGCAATGACTGCAACAGCAGCATATTTAAGATAATTTCTTGATTTTCGCTTTTCAGGAGTGAGCGTTAACGGAACTACGTTTTCAACAGCTTCCACAGTTTCCTTGTAGGTTTCACGCGTGATATTTGGTGATGTGAACTGGCTTAGACCGAAGGCATCCGTTAAATAATTCAATTTATCCGAAGGCTCAAAAAGCAATTTTTCTTCCGAACTCAATGTAATTTCTCCAATGTTCTTAAAGACCAAGGTTTCGCCTTCCGCTAAAAACGATTTTAAGGATTTGGTTTTTTTAGCAATTTTTTGAACGGCAGTTTCAAATGGAATTTTTTCAACACTTGCTATGTAATTTGCTAGCAACCCATCATTATTCTTTAATTGCTCATTAAATGAAAGCACTTTTTTCGGTGGATAAAAAGCGTTGGTCGATTCATGAACTTGTGCTGAAACAGTTTGAGTTAGAAATGCTCCAAACTCAGGAATAATAACACATTCATATCGATAAAGAAGGTCACTTATGTAGGTCTCAAATCGCATAGAAACAAAGTTAAAAATTTTTGTAATGCATCCCAGAAAAAATGAAGGAGTTATTAACAGTTATGGAGAATTAATCAATAAATATCATTAAAGAATAGAGAAAATAATCTATATTTAATTTTTAGAAACCTGATGTATGACCGAAAATGAACTCATTCAAACCCTAGCACTTCAGAAGACGGACAAAATTGGAGATATTTCGGCAAAAAAATTAATTGAATATTGTGGCTCTGTTGAAGCTGTATTTTTAGAAAAGAAAAGTAGACTCCAGAAGATTGGTGGCATTGGAAGTTATATTCTCAGAGATTTGTTTAAAAAGGACTATTTAATAGCTGCTCAAGAGGAGTTGAAATTCATGAAAAACAACGGAATTCAATGGCATTTTTATCAAGATGACACCTACCCGGAGCGTTTAAAACATTGTATTGACGGTCCAATCTTGCTATTTCAAAGAGGGAAGATCAATCTCAACCGGCAACCCACAATAAGTGTCGTGGGCACGCGAAATATCACAAGGCAAGGTATACAGTTTTGCGAAGAACTTGTGAGTTATTTGTCCCCATTTAATCCCGTGATTGTCTCGGGTTTTGCCTACGGAACAGATATTACAGCTCAAAAAGCAGCAATAGATAATAACCTTCAAACAATCGCTTGCTTGGCTCATGGACTTAATCAAATTTATCCGAAAGCACATGCAAAATATATTGATCAAGTGGAAGCTCATGGTGGGTTTTTTACTGACTTTTGGAGTTCTGATGACTTTAATCGGAACAATTTTTTAAAACGAAATAGGATCATTGCAGGTCTATCGGAAGCAACCATAATAATTGAATCAGCAGAAAAAGGAGGAAGCTTGGTTACTGCTGAAATAGCCAACTCGTATAATCGGGAAATATTTGCTGTTCCTGGGCGCACAAATGATCCTCAAAGTGTTGGTTGTAATAACCTTATTAAGTTGCAAAGAGCGCACCTTCTATCACAACCTGCCGACATTCCATATATCTTAAATTGGCAGTTAAAGACAGAACAAAAACCGATACAACAACAATTGTTTACTGCTTTAGAGGGCGATGAAAAAATAATATATGAGGCTTTAAAAAATAAAGAGAATGCACATATAGATGGGATTGCAATTTCAGTCAATATGCCTACCTATAAAGTGGCATCCATTTTATTGAATTTAGAATTAAAAGGGGTGATTAGACCGCTGCCAGGAAAATTATTTGAATTAGTTTAATATCCAGCTTTTTGTCTGACACGACCTAGGACTTCGTTGGCTACAACTTTTGCCTTTTCTGCACCAATGTGTAGTAGGTCGTCAATTTCATTCTGATTATTCATAAAATAATCATAACGTTCCCTTACGGTTTTGAATGTGTTCAGAATTTGTTCAAATAATGCCTGCTTTGCATGACCATATCCATAACCTCCGTTCTCATAATTTGCCTTCATTTCAGCAATGTGTTCATCCGAGGCCAATAAGGAATAAATGGCAAAACAATTACAGGATTTCCAGTCTTTTGGCTCTTCTAATGGCGTACTATCAGTTTGAATACCCATGATTTGTTTACGCAATTGTTTCTCCGGGAGAAATACATTGATGATGTTGTTTTTACTTTTACTCATTTTACTGCCATCCGTACCAGGAACATGCATGGTTTCTTTTTGTATATCGGCTTCTGGGATCACAAAAGTGTCGCCCATTTGTGCATGAAAACGCATGGCGACGTTACGAGTCATTTCAATGTGTTGCAACTGATCTTTTCCAACGGGAATGATCTCGGCATCATAAAGCAGAATATCCGCGGCCATAAGCATTGGATATGAAAATAATCCAGCATTTACATCTTCTAAACGGTCTGACTTATCTTTAAAACTATGTGCTAAGGTCAGGCGTTGATACGGAAAAAAACAGCTTAAATACCAAGTTAGTTCAGTTACTTGAGGGACATCACTTTGTCTGTAAAAAACAGTATTGTCAACATCTAACCCACAGGCAAGCCAGGTGGCAGCCGTTGAATAGGTATTATTTCTGAGAAGCTCAGCATCTTTTATTTGCGTTAAGGAATGCATATCTGCAATAAAAAGGAAAGATTCATTGCTTGGATCAGTGCTCATTTTAATTGCGGGAATGATAGCGCCTAACAGATTTCCAAGATGTGGCGTTCCCGTGCTTTGTACGCCTGTTAATATTCTGGCCATTTATTTTAGTATCAATATTCCAGCAAAGGTAATTTTTTTGACAGAATAGCTCAATTAATTTAGTAGTTTTGATACTTATGAAAATCTTGAAATACCCATTCTGGATAGTTTACCGAATTTGGTTTTATGTATTGGTAATAGCACCAATTATCATTCTATTTCCTGTGTTACTCATATCCATTTCGAAGGAAAGCTGGTATAAGCACTTTTTTAAACTAGCACGATTCTGGTCAAAATTCATATTGATCGGGATGGGGTTTCGATGGAAAATATTGAATAAACAGCCATTAGAGAAGGGGAAAAGTTATATGTTTATTGCAAATCATACATCAATGATTGATATTATGTTGATGCTTGTGAGCGTAAAAAGCAATCCGTTTGTTTTTGTTGGGAAGAAAGAACTTGCAAAGCTCCCTTTATTCGGTTTTTTTTATAAACGCACCTGTATCTTAGTCGATAGAAATGACCCAAAAAGTAGGCAAGGTGTTTTTATTAGAGCCCAACGCCGATTGCAATCAGGATTGAGCATTTGCATTTTTCCTGAAGGAAAGGTACCTGAGGAACATATTGTTTTAGATGAGTTTAAAGATGGTGCTTTCAGATTAGCCATCAAACACAGGATTCCTGTAGTCCCATTTGTATTTTTAGATAACAAAAAACGCTATTCGTATACTTTTTTTAGTGGAGGTCCCGGATTGTTACGTGTAAAAATGAACGATCTTATAGAAACTAAAGATCTAGAGATAGAAGATACAAAAGCTCTAAACGCAAAATCGCGAGCTATTATTTTAGCAGGATTAAAGCCTTAAAAAGAAAAGCTGCTCTTGGCAAGAGCAGCTTTTTGTAATCATTGTATCTCCTAGTATGGCAGGAGTACAATAACCAATCTAACCAACTAAAAAATCTTAAAATTTAAAGCTAAATCCTGTATAAATTCCGAAGAAATAAGGGTTGAAACTACCTGAAGTATTTTCAAAAGTATTCAACTGATATTTTAACACAGGCTCAAGATTTAAATCAATTTGTTTTGAAATATTATAGTTTACACCAACTCCGAAATTAGCGCTAAAACTTGTCTTTTTAATATTTGTTGCTTCACCCAAAAGCGTTCTGTCACCTTGAAGTGATGAATACACTTCGTTTTGGTTAAGGAATAGCGTACTGAATCCACCAATGACGCTTACTCCTAATTTTTTATCACTAATCTTATATTCTACTTCAACTGGGACTTCGATAAAACCTAATTCCTGATCAATAGATGATTTAATATTATTGGATACTACACCAGGAACTTGAGCAAAGTTTAGTCCATTTCCACTCAAGAAAGAAAGATCTTGACTATTGGCATTAAGTGCTACATTTTTTAACGGATTATTCTCAATACTTGGCTCAATATTGTTATAAACAACTACGTTGTTCGTACTATAACCCAATTTAACCTGATTGATTCCTGCACGAAGACTTAACTTCGAATTTAGCTCATAGGCAGCACCTACACCATAACTCATATTTATTTCACCAGATCTAGAATTATTTACAAATTGATCATCGATTGATGATCCAGAGCCAAAGGAATTAAAATACACAGGCGCAATATTTGGGTTAATACGCCATCGTTTACCTTGATCTTCGGTTTCAACTACAGCGTCTTCTGTTTTTTCATCTTCATTGAGTGTTTCTTCAGTCAATGACAATTTTTCGTCTTCTTCAATTGTGGTTGAATCACTTTCATCCTGTTTTGTTGATGCTTCGTTTGAATCAGTTAATGCATCATTAGTTTTATTGTTTCCTTTGATCAAATCATTTGCTTTTTGCTCATCAATGCTGTTTAAATCAAGGGAAGGATCCTTTTGTTCATCATTCTTCTGATCAACAATAGCATTTTGTTCTTCAATTGGGGCTTTATTAGCTAATTGCTCCTTTTTCAGTTTTTGTGTTTTAGTTGTGTTGGCAGTTGTAACAACGTTTGTTTTCTGTGTTTTATTCTGTTCAGAAAGGCGATTATTTGCATTGGGTTTGGTTTCTGAGCCTTCTGAATCATCGTTTAGGTTCGTATTTAAAGGCATTTCTTCTGAAGCCAACTTATCATCCGCTTGATCAAGATCGTTGACAATTGCGTCCTGAGAGTTATTAATTTCTGAATTTGAATTGGTATCCTCAGTATTGACAATTGTATTAGGGTCAACTTGTGGGTCATTTCCATTAAGGAGTGCGCTGCCTATTGAAATAAGCAATACAATACCTGCGGCAATTCCTGCCACTTTCCACCAAAGGGGAATTAATTTTCTATCTTTCTTAGGCTGTTCAAGTTTGGAACTAATGTGTTCCCAAACTGCAGGGCTTGGACTTGCTTCAAAATCTTTAAGCTTTTCCTGAAAGAGTCTATCTATATGTTTTTTATCACTCATTATAAGGATTGCAAATTCATTTGCGATTTATAAGTTTCTACTTTCTCTTTTAATATCATTCTGGCTCTCGCCAAATTTGACTTTGTTGTTCCTGTTGTAATGTCGAGCATTTCTGCTATTTCTTTATGCGAATATCCGTCAAGAGCATATAGGTTAAAAACCATTCTATATCTATCGGGAAGTTCTTGAATACAATTCAATAAAAAATCAATACTCACATCTTCTTCATATTCAACAGTTACATCTTCAATATTTCCTTCGTTCACAATATTTAAAACACCTTTGCCTCTATAGCGTTGTAATGCGGTGTTGATCGTAATGCGTTTCATCCAGCCTTCAAAAGCACCTGTGTTTTTAAATTGAGCAATTTTTTCGAAAATGGTTATAAAAGCGTCTTGCAGATTATCTTCGGCTTCGGCATGATTTCTTGAATACTTAAGGCAAAGTGAAAACAATTTCCTTGAAAACAATTTATATATTTCACTTTGAGCTGTAGTATCATTTTTTTTACATTTTTCTATGAGTTGCTCTAGACTCAAATGACAGGTAATTAAAAATTAGACAATTACTGGATTATTGGCACTTCGTAAATTAAAAATTGGTCTTCTCCATTTTCATCTTCGCCTTGCCAAAACTGAAAAATATAGGTTCCAGCATTGTTTTGAACATGAAAAGTAAATGATCGAGCCTCAATTTCTTCATTTAAAGGCTCACATATTGTACCTTGGGTTTCGTTAAAAACCGTACTAATTACAGCTACGGTTCTTAAATCACCTTCAGACAAATAATACAAGTCATTATACACATGGCAAGTGGTTGGCCTTGTATAGGTATAATCAATGGTATATACTTCGTTGTAATGAACTTCATTTGGGATGCCTTCAACAGAACGAATAGGTAAAATTTCTAAATGAAATTCGTCAGAGACATTATCATCCACACTGCATGACCAAATCACGCTCATCAATAGGGCAAAAAAGACAGATTTCTTCATATCATTTAAGTTTTAATACAATCTTTGTTAAGATATAGATGCTTAAATTTTAAAAAGGTTGCGTAGTAAAGGTAAAAAATCCCGATTTAATCGGGATTTTCAACGCTTAGCCTTCAGAAATTATAGCTTTAATTTTGCCTTCGAGCTCTTCCATGAGTTCGGGATTATCTTTGATCAATTTTTTAACAGCGTCCCTACCTTGGCCTAATTTTGTGTCTTCATAGCTAAACCATGAGCCGCTCTTCTTGATGATGTCATATTCAACAGCTACATCAATGATTTCACCTACTTTCGAGATGCCTTCACCATACATAATATCAAATTCGGCCATTCTAAATGGCGGTGCCACTTTATTCTTAACTACTTTAACTCGGGTTTTATTACCAAGGACCTTATTATCGCTGTCTTTAATCTGTGTAGATCGTCTGATATCTAACCTAACGGAAGCATAAAACTTTAAGGCATTTCCACCAGTTGTGGTTTCTGGATTCCCGAACATGACCCCAATTTTCTCTCTTAACTGATTGATAAAGATCACTGTGCAATTCGTTTTGCTTATTGAAGCCGTTAGTTTTCTTAAAGCCTGCGACATTAATCTGGCATGAAGCCCCATTTTTGAATCACCCATTTCACCTTCAATTTCGCTTTTAGGTGTTAGTGCAGCAACAGAATCAATAACAATAATATCTATGGCACCAGAACGGATAAGATTATCAGTAATTTCTAAAGCCTGCTCACCATGATCTGGTTGAGATATGATCAAATTATCAATATCAATTCCTAAGCTCTGCGCATAATAGCGGTCAAAAGCATGTTCGGCATCAATAAAAGCTGCAATTCCACCTGCTTTTTGGGCTTCGGCTATGGCATGAAGTGTTAATGTGGTTTTTCCTGAGGATTCAGGACCGTAAATTTCTATAACTCTACCGCGTGGATAACCACCCACGCCCAAGGCAATATCCAGTCCCAATGAACCCGATGAAATGGCGTCTACATCTTCAACAGCCGCGTCACTCATTTTCATTACAGTTCCTTTTCCGTAGGCCTTATCTAATTTATCTAAAGTTAATTTTAATGCTTTTAATTTTGCGTCTTTATCACTACTCATTGCTTCAATTTTTTTGTTCTAATTCCTGCTAAAATAATACTTCTTTTAGCAGCATACAATTTTATAACGCAACCTTTTTATAGTTTTTGCATCTATACAATATAACTGGGAAAATATTTGCTATGAAAAGCCCTATTTAGGGTTCAAAAGTTTTGTCAGAAATGAAGTTTTACAAGAACTTTCATTAATAAATTAGAGCACTTCAATAGCTATTGAAGTGCTTTTTGTTTGTGCTTGTGACTAAATTAATAGTACCTTTGCACCTATTATTTCTTAAACTTAAAATTAGTATAGCATGCAACTGTACAATACATTAAGCGCAAAAGAAAGAGAAGAGCTTATTGATAAAGCTGGGAAAAAGCGATTAACCCTTTCTTTCTACAAATATGCGCATATAGAAGACCCAAAAGACTTTAGAGATCAGTTATTTATCACTTGGAACAAATTAGATGTTTTAGGAAGAATTTATGTCGCTCATGAAGGCATAAACGGCCAATTGTCACTACCTGCTGATCATTTTGAAAACTTCAAAGCACATTTAGATGAGATCTCATTTTTGAAGGATATCAGATTAAATATTGCTCGAGAACAGGACAACAAATCATTTTTAAAACTGAAAATCAAGGTGCGAAAAAAGATCGTAGCCGATGGATTGAACGACGCCAGCTTTGATGTGACCAACAAAGGGATTCATGTGGGAGCCGAGCAATTTAATGAACTTATTGACGATGAAAACACGATATTGGTCGATATGCGAAACCACTATGAAAGTGAGATCGGTCATTTCCAAAATGCCATAACGCCAAATGTTGACACCTTCAGAGAATCACTACCTATAATTGAAGAAGACTTAAAAGATTTTAAGGAAGAAAAGAACCTCGTTATGTATTGCACGGGCGGAATTCGTTGTGAGAAGGCAAGTGCCTATTTTAAACATAAAGGATTTCAAAAGGTTTATCAATTGGAAGGTGGGATTATTGAATATGCTAGACAAGTGAAAGACCAGGGCCTTGAAAATAAATTTATAGGCAAGAATTTTGTTTTCGATGATAGACGATGTGAACTAATCACTGACGAAGTCATTGCCCAATGCCATCAATGCGGGCAACCATTTGATGTGCATACAAATTGTGCTAATGATGCATGCCATTTATTGTTTATTCAATGTGATGAATGCAAAGAAGAAATGAATAACTGCTGCTCTACACAATGTAAAGAAGTTCACGCATTACCATATAGAGAACAAAAAGAACTTAGAAAAGGTCAAGGCAATAGCAATGATATATTTAAAAAAGGACGAGCAGAGCATCTCCCATATAAAAAAGACCTTAGAAATATTTTTGAAACCTTAGGAAAATCACCTAAATGAACGTTTACCAACTTTTACGACTCAACAGATTATTAAAGAACCATCGTATTAAATTCTTTGGGCTCTATCTATTGCATAAGTTGAATTTAAGGTATTTGGCGGTAAACCTTGACCCTGTAATGGCTTGTAATTTAAGATGTAAGATGTGTTATTTTACGGACGCCGACTATGTAAAAACATTAAAAGGTCAATTAAAGGACGACGAACTTGAACGTATTGCTGAGGTCATTTTTAAGAGAGCTTTAAAATTACAAATTGGATGTGGCACCGAACCCACGCTTTACAAGAACTTGGAAAGAATTGTGGCATTAGGGAAGCAATATAAGGTGCCCTACATTTCCTTGACAACCAACGCAAATTTATTAAATGAAGAAAAAATAAAAGCACTTTTAGATGCTGGGCTTAATGAGTTTACCATCTCTCTGCATGGAGTTGAAAAGGCGTCCTATGAAAATTTCATGAAAAAAGGAAACTATGAGACTTTCCATAAGGTCTTCAACGCATTTAAACAGTTTAAATCAAACTATGATTTTAAGGTTCGCATAAACTACACCTTCAATAAGGATAATTTTTACGAGTTGAATTCATTCTTCGATCATTTCGATGGACGAAGCTTCGACATTTTGCAAATTAGACCTATTCAAAAAATTGGGAATACAGAATATAATGACTTTGATCTTGAGCCTTTAAGAGAAGATTATAAAACCTTAATTCAAAGTGTTCGACAAGCATGCAAGAAAAATAATATTACCCTTTTGGCTTCCGATGAAATTCCTTCGGCGAGCAAAGTGAACACGTCAAGTGTTATTTTCGATTATACCTTTTGTTACGTATCACCAAATAAGTTTTGGAAGGAAGATTTTAATTGGAAAACAGACAGCTTTAACTCCTTTAGCAAACAAATTGGATGGAGTAAAATTCTTTTTGAGAATATATTCAAATCTAAATCAGAGTTGAACACCTTAAGCAATAGGCTTAATTACGAGATAGAGTTTAACTAATTTCTACTTTTTTTACGCAGTTAATAATAGTATATTTACTTTTTTAAAATAAATATGAACTTCAATTCGTAATAATTTCGATTATTAACGAATTCAATATATAAAATCAAATGGCTTGTAACAGTTGCTCAACTGGTAAAGATGGTCAGCCTAAAGGATGTAAAAATAATGGCACATGTGGGACTGATGGTTGTAACAAGTTAACCGTATTCGACTGGCTTGCAAACATGTCACTTCCCAACGGCCAAAAGCCCTTTAATTGCGTTGAAGTCCGGTTTAAGAACGGCAGAAAACACTATTATAAGAATTCCGAAAATCTTTCATTAAGCATTGGTGATATTGTAGCTACACAGGCGCAGTTTGGACATGACATCGGTATGGTTACACTTACTGGAGAGTTGGTTAAAATTCAAATGAAGCGTAAGAAAGTTGATGAGAATGATCAGGAAGCGGTTCGAAAAATATACCGTAAAGCAACACAGAAGGATATTAAAATTTGGCAAGAAGCTCGTGATAAAGAAGAGGCTATGAAGGTTAAGGCACGTCAGTTCGCCATTGACCTCAACCTTGAAATGAAAATTTCTGATATCGAATTTCAAGGTGATGCGAGTAAAGCAACCTTTTATTATACTGCAGAAGAACGTGTTGATTTTAGGGAGCTTATAAAAGTTTTCGCCCGTGATTTTAGGACGCGAATTGAAATGCGCCAAGTGGGATTCCGACAAGAAGCAGCCAGATTGGGAGGTATAGGTTCCTGCGGAAGAGAATTGTGTTGTTCTACCTGGCTAACAGACTTCAGATCGGTTAGTACCTCAGCGGCTCGTTATCAGCAATTATCACTTAATCCGCAAAAATTAGCCGGACAATGTGGGAAATTAAAATGTTGCCTTAATTATGAATTGGATAATTATCTCGATGCCTTGGAAAGCTTTCCGAAGACCGATATAAAATTATATACTGATAAAGGAATTGCTGTTTGTCAGAAAACAGATATTTTTAAAGGACTGATGTGGTATGCCTATGAAGGCGAATGGATGAATTGGCATAAATTATCTACCGAACATGCTAATGAAATCATTGCGTTAAATAAAAAACGAGAAAAAGTTACAAGCCTTGAAGAATATGCAGCAGAACTGGTTGAAGACACTAAAGTTGCCTATGAAAACGTTGTAGGTCAAGATAGTTTAACACGCTTCGATAGTCCAAAAGGGAATAGAAAACGTAGAAATAATAGGAACAGGAATAAAAAAAGAAGAAGAACGTCTAAAAATGCGAAATAGAGCGATCTTGAGTATTATCTGGACTTGTTTAGTTCTTGTGTCCTGCGATTCAAGTCAGGTATTTGATGAATATAGGTCGATTTCTGATGAATGGAATAAGGATGAGATCATTGAATTTGATGTGACACCTCCAGATTCAATTAATCCGTATAATCTATTCGTAAATATTAGAAATACAAACGATTATAAATACAATAATTTATTTTTAATTGTTGAGATGAATTACCCTAATGGAAAAGTTCTGGCCGATACATTAGAATATAGAATGACTACGCCTGAAGGTGAGTTTTTAGGGACTGGGTTTACCGATGTTAAAGAGAATAAGCTGTGGTATAAAGGACAACAAGACCCCTTCATTTTTAACGAAGCCGGCGTCTATAAGGTTAAAATTCAACATGCCATGAGAGCAAATGGAGATGTTGATGGAATAGAAAATTTAGAGGGCATTATAGATGTTGGATTACGAATAGAAAGACCGCAGATCAAAAATTGATTATGACAGCAAAAAAGAAAACAACTCGGGTCGAAGATTTTACAAAATACATCAGATGGTTTTGGAAGTTATTTTTGTTTGGATTTTTAGGAGTAATTCTACTATTCCTATTAGCATCATGGGGCGTATTTGGTGAAATGCCAGACCATACAGTTCTTGAAAATCCTAAAACCAATTTAGCTAGTGAGATAATTTCGGCTGATGGCAAAACCCTGGGAAAATTCTATTTGAATGACAACAGAACTCCTGTTGATTATAAAGAATTACCTCAATCCTTAATAGATGCATTGATCGCCACTGAAGATGTGCGCTATCATGAACATGCCGGAATTGATACTTGGGGAACCTTAAGAGCTTTTGCAAAAGCTGGGAAAGGAGGCGGAGCAAGTACGATTTCACAACAATTAGCGAAGCAACTTTTTCATGGTGAGGGCTCGAAAAACACCATTGGTAGGATCACTCAGAAGATCAAAGAATGGATCATAGCCATCAGACTTGAAAGACAATATACCAAAGAGGAGATCATAGCCCAATATTTCAATATTTATGATTTTGGAAACAACGCCGATGGTATTCGAAGCGCTTCACGAATTTATTTTGGAAAAGAACCAAAAGATCTTGAATTGCATGAATCTGCCATGTTGGTTGGGATGTTTAAGAATTCGTCCTTGTACAACCCGAGACCGCATCGTAATCCAGAAGGTACACTTAACAGAAGAAATGTCGTGCTTAGCCAGATGGAGAAATATGAGTTTATCACCGAAATCCAGCGGGATTCAATTAAAGCCATGCCTTTAAGTTTAGACTATTCTCCAGAATCGCATCGGGAAGGAATGGCAACATATTTCAGAGAGTATTTACGAGGATTCATGAAAGATTGGACTCAGGACAAAGCAAATAGAAAACCTGATGGCACTAAGTACAATATCAATAGTGACGGGTTGAAAATTTATACGACCATTGATTCTAGAATGCAAGCCCATGCTGAAGAAGCTATTGAGAAACACATGCCTAAATTACAGGCCGAATTTAATAATCAGAATACTCCAAAACGAAATCCTACAGCGCCTTTTCTAGAGCTGGATTCAGAAGAAATTGAAGACCTAATGAATCGAGGTATGAGACGCTCAGAGCGTTGGAGAAAAATGAAATATGACCTTAAAAAATCAAACGAAGAGATCATAGCATCCTTTAATGTGCCTGTAGAAATGTCCATTTTTTCATGGGAAGCTGAAGGCAATGAGATCGATACCGTTATGACACCTATGGATTCTATGCGATATTACAAATCGTTTCTTCTTCCGGCCATGATGTCTATGGAACCTCAAACAGGCCATGTAAAAGCCTGGGTTGGTGGTATGAATTACAAGCATTTTCAGTATGATATGGTGAAACAAGGGAAAAGACAAATTGGATCTACATTTAAGCCTTTTGTTTATGCAACCGCCATAGACCAATTACACTTATCGCCTTGTGATACCTTGCCAGACACACCTTTTTGTATAGAAAAAGATAAGTACGGAAATCCTGAAGAGTGGTGTCCAAAAAATTCTGGCGGACAATACGGTGGAAACAGAACTCTAAAAAATGCACTTGGAAATTCGGTGAATACCATCACTGCTAGACTGATGGACAAAGTAGGACCACAACCAGTTATAGATCTTGCTCATAACCTGGGAATAGAACAAGATATTCTTCCTGTGCCTTCAATAGCGCTTGGCACCCCAGATTTGAGTGTATATGAAATGGTAGCAGCGTATTCTTCTTTTGCAAATCAAGGCGTCTATAATAAACCAGTCATGGTGACGCGCATTGAAGATAAGAACGGAACAATCTTATTTCAATTCACACCAGAATCTAAAGATGTTTTAAGTGCAGAAACCGCATATGTTACTGTGAAACTGCTTGAAGGAGTTACAGAATCAGGTTCAGGTCAACGCTTAAGGCATAAATGGGCCGCTAGCCAATCTGTTTATAAAGAAGTTATTACAGGATACCCATACGAATTTGACAACCCTATCGCTGGAAAAACAGGAACAACTCAAAATCAAAGCGACGGCTGGTTCATGGGTATGGTTCCAAACCTAGTTACAGGGGTTTGGGTTGGTGCAGAAGATAGAGCGACGCATTTTAAAACAATTACTTATGGACAAGGCGCTACAATGGCCCTGCCTATTTGGGCATTGTATATGCGAGGTTGCTACGAAGACGAAGGGCTTGAGATATCGAAATCAAGTTTTGAAAGGCCTGATAATCTTTCTATTGAGGTCGATTGTTTTAAGTATCAAGAAGAGAATGAAAATGACGAAGGTAAAGGTAACATTGATGAGCCCAAAATTGATTTTTAAATCCATATGCCATTCTATTTAGAATGGCTTTTTTTTTGTAATTTTCTTCAATTAAATTTAATTAAAAATGATCAATAAAAAAGTAGCAAATGTTGCCGAAGCTCTTCATGGAGTAGAGGATGATATGACCTTCATGTTTGGTGGATTTGGACTGAGTGGGATTCCTGAAAATGCCATTTCACAATTAGTAAAACTTGGTGTGAAGGGTTTGACTTGCATCTCAAACAATGCGGGCGTAGATGATTTTGGTTTAGGATTGCTACTTCAACAACGACAAATTAAAAAGATGATCTCATCATACGTTGGTGAGAACGATGAGTTTGAA
The DNA here is from genome assembly GCA_013001285.1 of Flavobacteriaceae bacterium. Taxonomy (GTDB): domain Bacteria; phylum Bacteroidota; class Bacteroidia; order Flavobacteriales; family Flavobacteriaceae; genus JABDMU01. The sequence continues at coordinate 74,007 of JABDMU010000044.1, read as the reverse complement.
CGTCAAATGTTAAGTGGTGAACTTGATGTTGAGCTAATTCCACAAGGCACTTTGGCTGAACGTTGTCGTGCGGCTCAAGCCGGATTCCCAGCGATTTATACACCAGCGGGTTTTGGTACAGAAGTAGCTGAGGGCAAAGAGACGAGAGAATTTGATGGGAAAATGCATGTCCTCGAATATGCTTTTAAAGCAGATTTCGCTTTTGTAAAGGCATGGAAAGGTGATGAAGCTGGAAATTTGATCTTTAAAGGAACAGCTAGGAATTTTAATCCGAATATGTGCGGCGCTGCCAAAATTACTGTTGCGGAAGTTGAAGAATTACTACCTGTAGGAGCCTTAGATCCAAATCACATTCATATTCCGGGAATTTTCGTAAAACGCATATTTAAAGGCGAAACCTATGAGAAACGCATAGAACAAAGAACCGTAAGACCAAGACCATAATTATGTTAGATAAAACAGGAATAGCAAAACGAATAGCTAAAGAAGTTAAAGATGGATATTATGTGAATCTAGGAATTGGGATTCCAACACTTGTGGCTAATTATGTTAGAGAGGATATTGATGTAGAATTTCAAAGCGAAAATGGCGTTCTTGGTATGGGGCCATTTCCATTTGAAGGCGATGAAGATCCAGATATTATAAATGCCGGTAAACAAACCATTACGACCTTACCAGGAGCGAGTTTTTTTGATTCTTCAATGAGTTTTTCAATGATTAGAGGCCAACATGTAGATCTTACAATATTAGGCGCAATGGAAGTTGCAGAAAACGGCGATATAGCCAATTGGAAAATTCCCGGGCGTATGGTTAAAGGGATGGGAGGTGCAATGGACCTTGTTGCTAGCGCAGAAAACATCATTGTTGCAATGATGCATACTAACAAACGCGGGGAGTCTAAATTACTGAAACAATGCTCACTTCCATTAACAGGTGTAGGTTGTGTTAAAAAGATCGTGACCAACTTGGCAGTTCTTGAGGTAACCCCTCAAGGCTTTAAACTTCTTGAACGCGCTCCTGATGTTTCTGTTGAGGATATCAAAGCAGCAACTGAAGGCCATCTTATAGTTGAAGGAGACATTCCCGAAATGGACGTTTAATTTTCTTTTCTTGTAAATAATAAGGCAGATTTTATTCTCAAATGTTAAAAAAAAGTGTATTTCATCGAATTTTAATACCTTTAAACAGATAAATTCAAAAATTATCTCATATTAGCCATCTCAAATCGAACAACATAAAAACACCGATTTGCCCCAAATCTACCATGATTTTAACTTATGAATGCTAACACAAATCTATCAAAACCTACTTATGGATTTCAAAAGCTAAACATGAGTTTTCAAAGCACGATACAACTTTTAAAGAGTATCGTGCTTTTTACTAAAAAATTGTTGATGTTATAATCCTTTGGGAATAGCTTCTATTAATTTTTGAGTATAAGAACTCTCAGGCTTTTCGTAAATCTTATCGGCATCGCCGATTTCTTCAGTTTGCCCATCTTTCATGACAAGCAATTGATCTGACATGTATTTTACTACAGAAAGATCGTGTGAGATAAAAATATAGGTGAATCCAAATTTTTCCTTTAGTTCATTCAGTAAATTCAATACCTGTGCCTGAACAGAAATATCTAATGCTGAAACAGATTCATCGCAAATTATTAGCTTAGGTTGAACTGCAATAGTTCGTGCAATACCTATGCGTTGTCTTTGTCCACCCGAGAATTCATGAGGATAGCGATAAAAATGTTCCGGTTCTAATCCAACCCGCTCCAAAAGCTCCATTACCTTTTCTTTTCTTTCTTTTTTAGAATTATACAGCTGATGTACGATCATGGGTTCCATAACGGTATTTCCAACGGTAAGCCTAGGATTTAATGAGGAATATGGATCTTGAAAAATGATCTGAATTTCTTTCCTCAGTCCCTTAAGATCTTTTGGAGATAAATTAGTGATATCTCGTCCTTTATATATGAGCGTTCCTGAAGTGGCTTTATCCAATTGTAAAATGGCATTGCCTAAAGTTGATTTTCCACAACCTGATTCGCCCACTAAGCCTAAGGTTTCGCCTTCATACAATTTAAAACTAATGCCATTAACGGCCTTGAACCCCTGAGCCTTTTTAAAAAGTCCTATGTTAGAAAAATAAGCCTTCTCAAGATCAATAACTTCTAATAAGGGAGGATTTTGATACAAAATTTGATGCTTGGTTTTACGATCTTCATTTGAGATGACCTCACTTTGTGCTTTTTCAGCCATAAAATCTGAAATCGTTGGCAAAACTTTTAATCTGATATCTAATGATGGTCTGGATCCAATTAATGCTTTTGTATAATTATGATTGGGCGATTTAAAAATAGTTTCGGATGAACCCTCTTCAACAATTTTTCCTTGATACATGACCAAAACACGATCGGCTATTTCTGAAACCAAAGCAAGATCATGTGAAATAAAAATAATACTCATTTCATTGGTTGATTGCAAAGATTTTAGCAATTGGATCACATCTCTTTGAACCGTTACATCTAATGCCGTTGTAGGCTCATCAGCAATTAAAATTTTTGGCCTACATGAAATGGCCATAGCAATCATAACTCGCTGCTTTTGACCTCCTGAAATTTCATGTGGATATTTATTGAAGGTCAGTTCTGGAAGAGGAAGCTTTACCTCTTCAAATAATTTAAGGGTTTCAGCTTTTGCCTCAGATCGAGTCATATTAGTATGACACTGTAAAATTTCAACAACTTGATTACCACAGGTCATCGAAGGATTCAAGGAACTCATAGGTTCTTGAAAGATCATGGCAATGTCATTTCCTCTTATTTTTTGGATATCGCTTGCTTGTACATCCAGAAGATTAGCGTTTTCAAATAAAATTTCACCAGAAGTTATTTTACTGATCTTTTTTGGTAATAAATCCATTATTGCTAACGAAGAAACCGATTTACCACTGCCAGATTCACCTACAATTCCTAATATTTCATTCGTGTTAAGTTCAAAATTTATATTATGAATCACTTCTTTTTCCTTTAAATCGCTTTTGAACGAAATGGCAAGGTTTTTTACAGAAAGAAGCTTGGTTTTTGACATGCCTAAAATTAAAATTTTTAATTTATAATTACGGTTTTTCCGTACTTTAAAAATTTATAGTTGCATTTCATCGAAAACGTTTGCGTTAGATTTTTGATTTTAACAAAATTTTAATACTTTCAAGCGAATTTTGACAATCAAAACACTAATCCATTACAATTTTATTATGAAAAACCACTACTTTAAGGTGTTATCCTTAATAGTGTTAATGTTGATGAGTTACACAACTTTGGCACAAACAGATTCCGAAAAGGAACAAATCACAAGTCGTTACGACCAACAAAAAATCCTTCAATTACAATCAAATTTTTCTGCAAAAGCAGTTCTTGAAAAACAAAGAGCTGTGGAAATGGCAAGCCTTAATAATTGGCCTTTGATCGTCGAGAAAGATGGTGCCTATATGGAACTGATGAGGGTGAGCATTGATGGCAGCCCTATTTATTATACAACCTTTAATGTAGCTGCTGCAAAATCAACGCGTGCAGACCATTTGAATAATGGAGGCTCATTAGGTCTTAATCTTGATGGGCAAAATATGACGGCTCACGTATGGGATGGCGGTTTAGCACGATCAACACATCAAGAATATGATGGTCCTGGTGGGAATAATCGATTTTCTATTGGAGACGGAACCTCTACATTAAATTATCATTCCGCCCATGTTACAGGAACAATAATCGCATCGGGTGTGCAGGCCAATGCTAAAGGTATGGCGCCTCAAGCTCAAGCAGTTGGATATGACTGGAACAGTGACCTGGCTGAAGCATCTTCTGCCGCTAATAGTGGAATGCTAGTTTCCAATCATTCTTATGGATTTAGATCTGATCTTGTTCCAGATCAATATTTTGGAGCTTATATCGCAGACTCAAGAGATTGGGATGACCTTTTATTCAATGCACCTAATTATTTGATGGTAGTTGCAGCTGGAAATGATGGGAATTCCAATTATAATGGCCAACCACTTGATGGAAATTCGGCCTATGATAAACTTACTGGACATTCAACATCAAAAAACAATCTGGTTGTGGCAAACGCTCTAGATGCAAATATTGACGCAAATGGAAATCTAATTTCAGTTTCAATAAACAGCTCAAGTAGTGAAGGACCTACAGATGACTATCGTATAAAACCGGATATTACTGGAAACGGAACCTCAGTATATTCAACCTACGAAAGTAGTGATACAGCTTACAATAGCATTACAGGAACTTCAATGGCATCTCCTAATGTAGCAGGTTCTTGTATTCTTTTGCAACAGCATGCTAATAACGTCAATGGGAGTTTCATGAAGGCCGCTACGCTTAAAGGTATTGTCCTCCATACTGCTGACGATGGTGGAGCATCAGGACCAGACGCCATCTTTGGTTGGGGATTAATGAATTCCAAAAGAGCTGCAGAAGCTATTTCAAACAATGGCAATGAATCAAAAATTGAAGAACTTACTTTAACCAGTGGCCAAACGTATCAAATTACAGTTGATTCTGACGGTGTAAATGATCTTATGGCGTCCATCTCCTGGACAGACAGAGCAGGTACTGCGACTTCGGCAACCAACTCAAATACACCTGTTTTAGTTAATGATTTAGACCTTAGAGTTTCTCAAGGTGCATCGACATATACTCCGTGGAAATTAACCAGTATTACTTCAAATGGTCAAGGTGATAATAATGTAGACCCTTATGAAAGAGTAGATGTTATAGGAGCAAGCGGAACTTATACCGTTACAATTACCCATAAAGGCTCTTTGGTTGGAGGAAGCCAGAATTATTCGTTGATCATTACAGGACTATCAAGTACTCCAGTTGTATGTAATGCAACAGTGCCAACAAATGTAAATGTTGACGCCTTTGGTGATACAACAGCCTCGATTTCATGGGATGCTGTACCTGGAGCAAGTTATGATCTTAGATATAGAGTACAAGGTACATCAACATGGACCACAAATTCAGTTTCAGGATCTTCTACAAGTTTAACAGGTCTTAGCCCTGAAACGACATATGAAGTTCAGGTAAGAAGCAAGTGTCCAGACACTTCGACTTCAGCATATAGCAGTTCGGTTAATTTTACCACTACAGAGATTCAATTAAATTATTGCTCATCTGCCAGTACAAATATTAATGATGAATATATCGGTCGTGTTCAATTGAATACAATCGATAACTCATCAGGAGGTCAGTTTTACACCGACTTCACCAACGTCTCAACTACATTATCTAAAGGATCTCAGTATACAATTACCGTGACACCAACATGGACTGGAACCATTTATCCTGAAGCATATTCTGTTTGGATAGATTACAATAAAGATGGCGATTTTGCGGATGCCGGTGAACAGGTTTGGTCGTTGGCGGCGACAACTTCAACACCTGTATCTGGTAATTTCACTGTGCCGACTAGTGCAGTTGAAGGATCAACCAGAATGCGCGTTTCAATGAAATATAACGGCGTGCCAACGGCATGTGAGACCTTTACTTATGGAGAAGTTGAAGATTATACCGTAAGCCTTCAAGGTTCAGGTCCTGATGTGACTCCTCCTGTAATTACTTTAATTGGATCATCAACCATTAACTTAAATCAGGGCGACACCTATAATGAGCAAGGTGCCACTGCAACGGATAATGTGGATGGTGATATTTCTGCAAATATTGTTATTGGAGGTGATACTGTAGATACCAATACTCCAGGAACCTATGTGGTTACTTATAATGTAAGCGACGCTGCTGGCAATGCTGCAACTCAAGTTACCCGAACGGTCAATGTTTCTGCTGATACCACTCCTCCGGTGATTACTTTAATTGGTGCATCAACTATTAATTTAACGGTTGGTGACAGTTATTCTGATCAAGGTGCAACAGCATCAGACAATTTAGATGGTGATATTACGGCGAACATAGTTGTTGGTGGTGATACCGTTGACACGAATACTGCAGGAACTTATGTGATCACATATAACGTGAGTGATGCAGCTGGAAATGCAGCTGCGCAGGTAACACGTACTGTAATTGTTTCTGAACCATCAAGCGGATGTACAGGAGGCGTTTCGTCGTTCCCTTATACCGAGAGTTTTGAAAATACCTTAGGTGCATGGACGCAATCAACCGCTGATGATATCAATTGGACAGTAGATTCTGGAGGAACACCTTCAAGCAATACTGGTCCAACCTCAGGTTCAGATGGAAGCTATTATATTTATGTAGAAGCTTCAAGTCCAAATTACCCTAGTAAAAGAGCGATTTTAAATTCACCTTGTTTTGATCTTAGCGGATTGACTACACCAACTTTTGATTTTGATTATCATATGTATGGTTCAGCTGATATGGGAACTATTGATCTTGAAGCCAGTACCGACGAAGGTGCAACCTGGACTAGCATATGGAATCAATCAGGGAATAAAGGAAACTCATGGTTAAGTGCAAGTGTTGATCTAAGTGCCTATGCTGGTGGAACAGTACAGTTACGATTTAATCGCTTTGTAGGAGGTACTTGGCAAGCCGATATTGCTATTGATAATATAAACTTATCTCAGCCAGCTGCGCCAACTTGTAGTGATGGAATACAAAATGGAGACGAAACTGGTGTTGATTGTGGAGGCTCGGTTTGTGCACCATGTTCAACGCAGGACGTCGTAATTCACCAAGGATTCTTTGAGTCTGGATGGGATGGATGGTCTGATGGTGGAAGCGATTGTGCTCGCGTTTCTTCAGCACGCTCTTATGAAGGATCATATTCAATTAGAATAAGAGATAATTCTGGTACAGGGTCTTCTATGACCTTGTCAAACGTTGATGTCACGCCTTACAATCAAGTAGAAATAGAATTCTATTTCTATCCGAATAGCATGGAGAACGGCGAAGATTTTTGGGTGCAATATTATAATGGATCGTCATATACTACGGTTGCATCTTATGCGAGCGGAAGCAGTTTTACAAACGGATCATTTTATGTAGCAACAGTAATACTAGATGCTTCAAGTTATAATTTTGTATCTAATGCAGGATTCCGATTCCGTTGTGATGCTTCAGGAAATAACGATCAAATCTATATTGACCAAGTGACACTTACTGGAATTAGCAATGGTACTGCAAGCAACAATACATTGACTTCACTTGGCGGAAATACCGTTCTTGGCGGATCTGAAATTGGAAACGACTTTGAAGATGACTTTTTGTTATTCCCGAACCCTGTTTCAGGAAAAATATTGAATATTAAGCGAATTGATGATTCTGAAGTTACGTTTAGAATTGTAAATATGCTTGGTCAAACTGTAAAATCAGGAGTACTTATTAATAATCAAGTAGATGTTGATGGTTTACTTTCTGGCATGTATTTCATGGAAATTAATGACGGAGATGAGGTTATGACCAAACGATTTATAAGGGAATAAAATACCTTTATTAAATATTTAAAAGTCCAGATGATCCATCTGGACTTTTTATTTATGAATGATTTCGTTCTCGGAAAGAATAAGATCACCTCTTAGCCGAAGTAAGACTTGGGCTACTGCAACAGTGTCCTTTTCACAATAATCGATAATACGATCAATATTTTTTTCTGAATAATACATTTTATAAACCTCACTGCCATCAATATCGTCTTTAGGTGAAGGAATATTCAACACATGAGTCAGAAGTTTTAACGAAGTATAGTTTTTATAATCACCAAATTTCCACAATTCCATGGTATCCAAGTGAGGCACTTCCCATGGTTTCTTTCCAAATAAATTCAATTTATAAGGCAATTCCATACCATGAATGATCATGCGTCTGGCGATATACGGAAAATCAAACTCCTTTCCATTATGAGCGCATAATAAATGTTTAGTTTCACTAAAATGAGAGATGAGTAAATTTTTAAAATCGTTCAATATTTGTTTTTCTTCTCCAGAATAGGAGGTTACACGAAATGTTCTTTGGTCATCCTGAATTGAAAAATAACCAACTGAAATACAAATAATTTTTCCAAACTCAGCCCAAATTCCAGCGCGCTGGTAAAATTCTTCAGGCGTATAGTCATCCTTGCGTTGATATTGCGATTTTAATGCCCATAATTCTTGTTTCGTTTCATCGAGATTATTAAAATCCTGAACTTCTGGTACCGTTTCAATATCCAGAAATAAAAGATGTTCAAGATTTAGTTTTTTGATCATTGATTCAACATGTTATAGGCTTCTTCAATATACATTTTAATGTCGCGTGTAATGATGCCAATCCCTGCATCAGGGGTTTTCTGATGACCAAGTCTCACAATAATGACATTGTCATTTGGCTCAACAATAACATACTGACCTAAATGTCCGCGCATCATAAAAAAGTCATGACCATCTTGTTCGTGTAACCACCAGCCATAACCATACTGTGGACTTTCTGAAAATCTTGGACGCACAGATTTAGCTATAAATGTGGAATCTAGAAGTTGCTGGTTATTCCATCTGCCATGATTTTTATATAATTTGCCGAAACGCGCAAAATCACGAGCATTACTGGCGATGCAACAATAAGCTTTTTCTAAATTACCTTCTTCACTATCAATTTGCCAAAAAGCTTCGTTTTCGGCACCCATGGGTTTCCAAAATTGATCGCTTAAATATTTCGATAATGACTGACCAGTCGCTTTCTCAATGACCATTCCTAGAAGTTGTGTATTTCCGCTTAAATATTTAAACGATTGCCCTGGTTCCTCTACAACTTTTAAATTGAGCATCATTTTTTCAAGATCGTCATAAAAGTAGGCTCGCGTAGTAATAGAAAACGGAGAATAATAATCTTCATCCCAGTTTAATCCTGAAGACATGGATGAGAGATCTCCAACGGTCATTTTTGAGGACATGTCATTGTTAAATTCAGGAAAAAAATCGCCAACAGGCTGATCTAAACTTTCAATCTTACCTTCCGTAATGGCTTTCCCTAACATGGCAGAAATCATACTCTTTGCCATAGAAAATGAATTGCTTTTGGAATTTTCAGTATAATTATCATAATAGTTTTCAAACCAAATACTATCGTTCTTAATGATCATGAAAGCGATTGTACCTAAAGTGTCATTCCATTTTTGCAAATTTTCGGTTGCGCTAACTTTGTTGAAATCTAAGTGCATCGGCCATGGTTGAGGCGCGCCTTTTTCTATGATGTTATTATCAAATTCCTCATAATCCTTTAGAAAAGCGGTAGTATGGCCCTGTAAATAAATGGTCCTAACAGCCTTTAACATATAGTCATAATCAAACACATAAAGGAAGACTACCAATAGTGCTAAAAGAATAACAAATCCTTTAAAAAAATTCTTTAATGCTCTCATAAATCAGTATAAATATAGAAAATATTCTCTAAACTAATAAATTTAGAATAATGATTGTTGTTTTACAGGGCTTTCATGATTGAGCAACCATCGTTTTCTTCCCAATCCGCCTGCATAGCCTACAAGACTTCCGTCTGATCCAATAACACGATGGCATGGAATGATTACCCATAAGGGATTTTTTCCATTTGCCGATGCTACGGCACGAATGGCTTTTACATCTCCAAGCTGTTTTGATAAGTCAAGATAGGATATGGTTTTTCCAAATGGTATAGTCAATAATTCAGTCCATACTTTTTTCTGAAACTCGGTACCATCAGGATTTAATTTTAAACTGAAAGACTGGCGTTCCCCATTGAAATACTCTTGAAGTTGTTGGACACATTCTTGAAGTTCCTCAGGAACAATATCTGAAACCTTATCTTTATCGTTCAAGATAGAAATAGCCGTCATGCCATTTTTATCTCCTTTTATAGAAGCAATGCCTAGCGGTGTATTTACATAACACTTTTTCATTGCTCATTACTAGAATCATCGTCAATAATTCCCATGATACGAGCTCGGGTTTCCCAACTCTTTCGAGCGAACAATTGCAGATCAGCAACATTATCACTTTCATCCATAATTTCAAAACCAAGTAAGGTTTCAATAACATCCTCCATAGTAACCAAACCACTAACAGTTCCATAATTATCTACAACTAATGCCATGTGATTTCTGTTGCGCACCAATTCTTCAAATAATACGGGAATCATAGTATTTCTATCAGTAACAAGAATGTCGCGTCTGATTTCCGCCAATTTTTTATCGCCATTATTAAACGCCATTTCTTTGAAGATATCATCTTTCAAAACAAGTCCAACAATATGATCTGGACGATCTCTATAAACTGGAATTCGTGAGAAGCGTAAATTGCTATTCTCATTAAAAAAATCGGCTATCGTTCGGGATTCGTCTTCAATTTTCATAACCGTTCGAGGCGTCATTATATCTTTAACCGGAACTTGTTTAAAGGACAATAAATTTTTTATCACTTTACTTTCATTTTCTTCAAAAACCCCTTCTTCATGAGCGATATCTGTCATTGCGATAAAGCCTTCCCGACTAAGAACACTCCCATGACCATCGCCGCCAATTAATCTAGTGGTCAACTGAAGCAACCACAACAATCCAGTCCATTTTAAAGGCCATATCAATATCTTTAGTGCTTTCGTCGTAAAATTCGCAAGCTGTTTCCAATAGGTGGCTCCAATGGTTTTTGGTATGATTTCGGAAGTTACAAGAATTAATACGGTCATAATTGTAGATACAACGCCAACCATGACGTCCTCTGTAAATTCTAATCCAAAAATGGTTCTTGTCTGACTCCCATAAAGTTCAGCATAAGCAACTTTGGCTTGAACACCTACTAAAATAGCCCCAACAGTATGGGCAATTGTATTCAAGGTTAGAATTGCAATTAACGGTTTATCAACATCTTTTTTAAGAGACTCCAAAGTCAAAGCATAGCTTTTTCCTTCACTTTTTTTTAGGTTGATAAATGTTGGTGTTACACTTAGTAAAACAGCTTCTAGAATTGAGCATAGGAAGGAAAAAAATATTGAAATTAATCCGTAAAATATCAGTAAGCTCATAAAGCATTTTTAAAGACCAAAAGTACTAATTATTTTTAGAATTTTTATAGACATAGAATAGCCTTTGCAAAGATGGCCTAATATTCAAATTATAGATGTTTCTATGGCTTCTATTTGGGTAAACCCTATTCGATAAAAAGATAAAGACTAGATCTTCTTCTGGGTCGGCCCAAGCAAATGTTCCTGTGAATCCTGAGTGTCCAAAGCTGCTTCTACTTACTTCTGGAGCTGGGTAGGCATCTTTCAAATCTAAGGTATCATTGCCAATCAGTGGTTTGTCAAATCCGAGCGCTCTTCGATTGCCGTTTTCTGGATATTGAACTTTTATAAATTCATTAACCGTGGCTTCTGAAAAATAAGTTTGACCATTGTAAGTTCCTTTTTGAAGTAGCATTTGCAGGATATGTGAAAGATCTGAAGCGGTACCGAAAAGTCCAGCATTTCCAGAAACACCTCCAAAAAGAGCTGCATTTTCATCATGCACATAACCTTTGACCAAGGTTTTTCTAAATAGGGTGTCAACCTCGGTTGGGACGATTTGAGTTAACCCTTTTTCCAATGGATTATAACCAAAAGTCAAACACCCTAATGGCTTATAAAATGTATTTTGCATGTAGGTCTCATAAGTTTGTCCAGTTAGATCTTCAATGAGCTTAGGATAGATCAATGAAGCTAATCCAGAGTACAAATATGTTTTTTCATTTTGAACTTTAGACCGACTTATGATTCTAAAAATCTTTCTTTCAAACCCATTTTTTACATAAAGCGAATCATAAACCTTTCTGGAGAATCGCTTTGATTTTTTATTTCGAATGAATCTTCGTTTAAATCTATTTTTATTTTGTACTTCGCTCAAAAAAACAATATATGGTTCCATACCGGCTTGATGTGCAAGCAACTCCCGAAGTGTTAAGTCTTTTTTGTCTTTCTGCCGTTTCCATGGCTTCCAATAGTTGCTGAAAGGCCGATCAAGATCAATTTCCCCGTCATCATATAATTTCATTATTGCCAATAAAGGGCCTGCAACTTTTGTGACCGAGGCCATATCATAAATGTCATCTTTTTTAACTTTTACCAAACTATCATAGGTGTGAAAGCCGTAGGTTTTATGGAACACCGTGACGCCTTTTTTAATGACCATAAGTTGGGCTCCAGGGAAGGCCTTTTGTTTGATGCCGGCTTTCATAATGGAGTCGGCCTTGATTTCAATAGTAGTAAGATCCAAATCTGAAACATCAGTTTCTTGTGCGAATGATGAATTGACAATAAAGAAAAAAACACAAAAAATTAATATACGGTTGGCACTATTATGATACATATAAAGAACGCTTAAAGTATAAAAGTAACAAATCCTATAAAATAGCTATCTTTCAAAAATCTAAAATCAACTACGAGTTAATGGCTAAAGTATCAGCGCAAGAATTAGGGACCGAGCCCATTGGAAAACTTCTCGTAAAACAAGCTGTCCCTGCTTCCATTGGTATTTTGGTGATGTCCTTAAATATTTTAGTCGATACAATTTTTGTTGGTAATTGGATAGGATCGGTTGCCATTGCCGCCATTAATGTTGTCTTACCTGTTTCCTTTTTTATCGCGGCATTAGGGATGTCAATAGGCGTAGGAGGATCGTCAATCATTTCCAGAGCCCTTGGTGCAAACCAAAATGAAAAGGCCTTAAAAACATTTGGCAATCAACTTACTTTAACGGTTTCATTAACAACCATTCTTGTGGTATTTGGGTTGATTTATATAGATGACCTTATTCCAGCTTTTGGTGGGAAAGGCGCTATTTTTGAACCGGCAAAAATTTACTATCGCATAGTTTTATATGGGATACCTTTATTAGCACTTTGTATGATGGGGAATACCGTCATAAGAGCTGAAGGCAAGCCAAAATTTGCCATGTACGCCATGCTAATTCCATCAGTAGGAAATTTGGTGTTGGATGTTATTCTCATTAAGTTTTTTGATCTTGGAATGCAAGGTGCAGCTTGGGCAACAACAAGCTCCTATGCCTTGTGTTTTTTATATATTCTTTGGTTTTTTCTTTCCAATAGATCAGAATTAAAACTTAACTTTTATCATTTTGGGTTAAACAAAAAAATTGTTTCAGAAATTTCTTCTTTGGGGTTTGTAACCTTGTCTAGACAAGCCATTGTGAGTGTTACTTATTTACTCATGAATAATATTCTTTTTGATCTTGGTGGAGAATCATCTGTAACTGCCTACGCCATTGTAGGACGCATGCTTATGTTTGCCTTATTTCCAGTCTATGGTATTACCCAAGGCTTTTTACCTATTGCCGGATTTAATTATGGCGCCCAAAAGTACTTCAGGGTGCGGCAAAGTATTGCAACAGCCATAAAGTACGCAGCAGCCCTAGCAACGATAATATTTGTCTTATTAATGGTATTTCCAGAATTTATTACTGGATTATTTACCCAGGATGTTGAGGTTCTCATGGAAACCCCGCCAGCCATGCGATGGGTATTTGCAGCAACGCCAATAATTGCGATCCAACTTATTGGCGCCGCCTATTTTCAAGCGGTTGGAAAGGCAATTCCCGCGTTATTGTTAACCTTAACACGACAGGGGTTTTTCTTTATTCCTCTCATCTTTATCTTACCAAAATTTTATGGAGAAATTGGTGTTTGGATGGCTTTTCCAATTTCAGATGTATTATCAACTTTAGTGACTGCCTATTTCTTAAACAAAGAAGTAAAGTTAAATTTACTTTCTACGGCCGAAGATTAATGATTAATTCTTAATTTAGTTTTTCTAACCAAACCAACTAACGTCATGCGATTATCAGTTTTAATTATAGCATTTCTGCTATCACTATTTAGTATTTCCTCCATTCAAGCTCAAGATTTTGACGAAAAGCATTATGAAGCTCTTGAATATCGACTTCTTGGCCCATTTAGAGGTGGTAGAAGTGCAGCTGTTACCGGAGTGCCTAATCAACCTAATCTGTTTTATTTCGGATCAACAGGAGGAGGTATTTGGAAAACAACAAATGGTGGTCGAGAATGGGAAAACATTTCTGATGGCTTTTTTGGCGGAAGTATCGGTGCGATCTCTGTTGCTAAAAGTGATCCCAATGTGATCTATGTTGGTGGTGGAGAAAAAACAGTTAGAGGTAATGTATCTTCTGGATATGGTATCTGGAAAAGTGTTGATGCCGGAAAAACCTGGACGGCCTCAGGGCTAAAGAATTCAAGACATGTGCCTCGCATTGCAGTCCATCCCACAAATTATAATGTTGTTTATGCTGGCGTCTTAGGGAATATTTATAAACCTACACAGGATCGAGGGGTTTATAAAAGTGTAGATGGTGGTAAGTCATGGCGAAAGGTATTGTTCTCTAATGATCAAGCGGGTGTTGTTGATTTGCTTATAGATCCAACCAATCCAAGGATACTTTATGCGTCAACTTGGCGTGTGCAAAGAACACCATATAGTTTGAGTTCGGGAGGTGATGGTTCTGCACTTTGGAAAAGTACGGATGAAGGGGAAACTTGGACTGAAATTTCAAAAAACAAAGGCTTTCCAACAGATACTTTGGGAATAATAGGAGTCACGGTTTCACCAGTGAATAATCAACGTGTTTGGGCAATAGTAGAAAATAAAGATAAAGGTGGATTATATAGAAGTGAAGATGGAGGCGAAACTTGGAATCAAGTCAATAGTGAACGAAAATTGCGTCAAAGAGCATGGTATTATACCAGAGTCTATGCCGACACCAAAGACGTTGATAAAGTCTATGTTTTAAATGTTAGATATCATAGAAGTACCGATGGAGGAAAAACCTTTAGTACCTATAACGCCCCTCATGGTGATCATCATGATCTTTGGATCGCACCAGAAGATCCTAACCGTATGGTGATTGGAGATGACGGTGGCGCCCAGGTGACTTATGATGGAGGCGAAACATGGAGTACCTATCATAACCAACCCACTTCACAATTTTATAGGGTGACCACAGATAATCATTTTCCGTATCGAATTTATGTGGCCCAACAAGACAATTCTACCATAAGGATCCCTCATAGAACTGATGGGGCTAGTATTGATGAAGATGATTGGGAAAGTACAGCCGGAGGTGAATCGGCTCATATTGCTATCGACCCTGAAGATAACGATATCGTATATGGTGGAAGTTATGATGGATTCTTAACTCGTGTAAATCATAAAACAGGTACGGTTCGAGCTATAAATGTCTGGCCAGACAATCCTATGGGTCATGGTGCCGAGGGTATGAAATACAGGTTTCAATGGAATTTCCCTATTATATTTTCGAAGCACAATCCTGATAAACTTTACACTTTTTCACAACATGTACATGTTACTGAGAACGAAGGCCAATCCTGGAAAATAATTAGCCCTGACCTCACTAGAAATGATCCTGAGAAATTGAAATCTTCAGGGGGACCTATCACGCAGGATAATACCTCAGTAGAATATTATTGCACCATTTTCGCAGCTCAGGAATCTGCATTGAAAGAAGGCCTATTATGGGTTGGTAGTGATGATGGTTTAGTGCATATTACCAAGGATGGGGGTCAAAACTGGACCAACGTTACGCCAAAAGGAATGCCAGAATGGATGATGATCAATAGTATTGAACCAAGTGCATTCGACCCAGCGACTTGTTATATCGCTGGCACTAAATATAAAACTGGCGATTTCGCACCTTATCTTTATAAAACCAATGATTACGGTGCCACATGGACCAAGATCACCAACGGTATAAATCCTGAGCATTTTACTCGAGTATTAAGAGAAGACCCAAAACGAAAAGGGCTCTTATATGCAGGTACAGAAACGGGGATGTACATTTCGTTTAATGATGGGAAAAGCTGGAAGCCTTTTCAATTAAATCTTCCCATTGTACCGGTTACCGATTTAACGCTCAAAGACAATAATTTAATTGTTGCAACTCAAGGTCGTTCGCTTTGGATGATCGATGATCTTTCGGTAATTCATCAATTATATAATGCAGATAAAAGTGGAACTATTTTATTCAAACCCAAAGACACTTATCGTATGCGCGGAAGAAGTCGTTCAGGAAGTAAAACGACTGGTCAAAACCATCCCAATGGTGTCATGACCTATTTCTATTTAAATGATTTTCAGGATAAGGATGAAGTTTCCTTGACCTATTTTGATACAAAAGGAGATACTATAAAGACTTACAGTACAACAGATAAAAAGAATAAACTTACTGTAAAGAAAGGTGCCAACCAGTTTGTTTGGAATATGACCTATGATGGCGCCGAACGTCTGCCAGGTATGATTTTGTGGTGGGCTAGTTTAAATGGACCTAGAGCAATTCCGGGAGACTATAAGGTGAGTTTAAATGTAAATGGTGAAACGAAATCGCAACCATTCAGTATCGTGGCCGATCCTAGATCTGAAAGCACTTTAGCTGATATGAAAGTGCAATTTTCGTTTATTCAAGACGTGAATGAAACTATGGATAAGGCGCACAAGTCTATTAAAAAGATCAGAAAGATCAATGAGCAATTAGGGGCATTTGAAACACAATATAAAGATGATGAAAATGTAAAAGATCTTGTGGACAAAGCCAAGGAATTAAAAGAGAAATTTTCGGAAATAGAAAAAGCCTTATATCAAACGAAAAATAGAAGTGGCCAAGACCCCCTTAATTTTCCAATTAGGTTGACCAATAAACTTGGACATTTAAATTCGCTAGTTAGTATGGGTGATTTCCCGCCAACCGAACAAGATGTCGCGGTAAAGGACGAATTGACCCAGAAGATCAATCAACAATTGGGCGCATTTAACAATTTAGTCGATAATGAAATTAAAACCTTCAACGCAGCCTTTAACAGCAAAAATTTAAACTATTTGTTTATTGAAGATTAGTTTTCAAACGGTTTGCTCTGGCGTGATTATTGCTATATTTGACACATAAATTAATTTATGAAGTCTAATAGTTTGTCTTTACGCTCGCGTATTTTTGTCTATATGATCCTTTTGGTAATTGTGGCATCGATACTTATAGCTGCTGTTACGATCTATCAATACAATGAGCAATCAAGAGACTATCATAAACAACGACTTGAGCGAAAGGAATCTCAATTACTTTCAAGGATAAATTATGTATTAAGACAAACAACCTATCCTGTTACCACTGAAAATCTCAGCCTGATCTTTAAAGATAAGATCTATGAGATCTCCAACATTCAGAATATAGAATTCAATCTGTATGACCTTCAGGGAACCTTACTCAAAAGCTCCCAACCAAGGCTTGAAAATGACAGTATTAATAATTGTATTTCTGCAGAAACACTGAATAATTTATTCCAAAGTGTTGATAAACGCTATGTTGCTAAAAATGAACAATTAGGTGCCGACTACCAATCGTCGTATATTGTTTTCACTGATTTTAAAGCGAAACCTCTGGGTATTTTAAATGTGCCCTATTTCGAAGACGATTCCTTCAATGAAGCGGAATTAAAAGAGTTTTTAAAACGACTCGGTTATACCTATCTTTTTATGTTACTGGTGGCCATTGCATTTGCTTATTTCGTTTCAAAATTCATCACCCGATCACTTAAGACCATCAGTGATAAAATGAATGAAACCAGATTAGAAAAACACAATAAAAAGATAGAATTGAAAGGCGCAAGCCAGGAAGTGTCGTTATTGGTAGAATCTTATAATAGCATGATTGATGAGCTCGAGGAGAGTGCCGTTCAATTAGCAACGAGTGAAAGAGAACAGGCCTGGAGGGAAATGGCTAAACAGGTGGCTCATGAGATCAAAAATCCATTAACACCTATGCGTTTAAGTGTGCAAAGCTTTCAGAGAAAATTTGATCCTTCTGATCCTAAAGCTGATCAAAAGGTAGAGGAATTCAGTAAAACTTTGATACAGCAAATAGATACATTGAGTTCAATTGCTTCGGCTTTCTCAAATTTTGCTAAAATGCCTGCTCAAAAAAATGAAATGCTTAATGTGGTTGAGGTCATTGATCTGGCTTTAGATATTTTCTCCGAGAATAAAATCAATTTTGTTGCCGAAAAGAAACAAATTATCGCAAAATTTGATCGTACTCAGTTAATTCGGGTAGTCACCAATCTTGTTAAAAACGCCATCCAATCGGTTCCAAAAGACATAGTGCCAATAATTGATGTAGCCGTTTCAGAATCAGGTGAGAATGTTCATATTTCCGTTTCCGATAATGGCTTGGGTATTTCCGAAGAGAACACTGCAAAGATCTTCGAACCGAAATTTACCACCAAATCAAGTGGTATGGGTCTTGGATTGCCAATGATCAAAAATATTATTGAAACCTATAATGGAAATATTACCTTTACATCAAACGAAGGTAAAGGAACCACATTTACGGTTTCTTTTCCGAAGGAATAAACTTCAATAATTTAAAAACAGACTTGAATAGCCATGAGTTACTCGAATATACTTTCAGAAAAAAATGATGGAATATGTACCATTACCATCAACAGACCAGCCAAATTAAATGCCTTGAACAGGAAAACAATTCAAGAACTTCACGGTGCACTTTTAGAAGCTGATGACGCTAATTCTGTAAAAGTGATCATCATCACAGGAAGCGGAGAAAAGGCTTTTGTTGCTGGTGCTGATATCAGTGAATTCGCCGATTTTAACGTTGAAGAAGGGAGTGAACTAGCTGCTCAAGGTCAACGCTTGTTATTTGACCTGGTTGAAAATCTTAATACGCCAGTTATTGCAGCCATTAACGGATTTGCCTTAGGCGGAGGCCTTGAATTGGCTATGTCCTGTCATTTTAGAGTGGCCAGCGACAATGCAAAAATGGGCTTACCTGAAGTTTCACTTGGGGTCATACCAGGTTATGGTGGAACGCAGAGATTACCACAACTTGTAGGAAAGGGAAGAGCAATGGAAATGATTATGACCGCTGGAATGATTGACGCACAACAAGCCTTAGATTTTGGCCTAGTCAATCATGTTGTTAAGCTTGAAGATCTTTTGCCCATGTGTGAAAAAATTGGATCGAAGATCATGCGAAATTCTTCAGTGGCGATTTCAGCAGCTATAAAAGCAGTAAATGCTAATTATGAATCAGGAGTTAATGGATTTAAAGTTGAGATCGATCAGTTTGGTAAATGCTTTGGTACAGCTGATTTTGAAGAAGGGACTTCGGCATTTTTGGAAAAACGCAAAGCTAACTTTCCAGGATAATAATATCATTTAAACCTATCTTTGAATTGACCATAAACTACATTCTGTAGCCATCAATTATACTTTTTGAACCTAATTTTGTTCGAAGCTCACTCTAGTTTTGGGCCAAAGTTTCACATTTATTTTTAAAAGCATTGAAAGCAACTCATAAAGGACGTGGTGCACAACGCAACGTTCATAACCGTTTTTTTGAACTTAATCATGAATTAAGAAACGACTTTTTAAACTACTGCAATATTGAAGGCGAAGACGTTGAAAACAAAAACACACAATATCTTGAAGTGTTTCCAAAATCTATTGTCAATAAGATCAATAGTCCTGATGTTGGCATGAACTATTCTCTAAATCCGTATCAGGGTTGCGAACATGGTTGCGTGTATTGTTATGCCAGAAATAGCCATGAATTCTGGGGTTATAGTGCGGGACTTGATTTTGAAAGACGCATTTTGATAAAAAAAGAGGCTCCCATTTTATTAGAAAAATTCATCAAAAAGAAATCCTGGAATGCGCATACCATAGTACTTTCCGGGAATACAGACTGTTACCAACCTGCCGAGCGTAAATATGAGATCACAAGACGTTGTTTAGAAGTATTTTTGAAGTATAAGCATCCCGTTGGCATTATAACAAAAAATGCGTTTATTCTACGTGATTTAGATATTTTAACCGAATTACAAAAAGATAACCTTATCGCAGTTCATATGTCGGTGACGTCACTTTCAGAAAAAATAAGACGAGTTCTTGAACCAAGAACGGCAACAATTAAAAAAAGGCTTGAAACCATTAAAATATTAAGTGATTACGGAGTTCCGGTAAATGTGATGATGGCACCGATTATTCCTTCCATTAATAGTCATGAGATCCTTGCTTTAGCGAAAGCTGTTTCTGAAGCGGGAGCACTTACCATGGGACATACTATAGTGAGATTGAATGGCGCAATTGGACTTATTTTTTACGACTGGATCAAGAAAACTATGCCTGATCGCGCCGATAAGGTCATGCGACAAATTGAGGCTTGTCATGGCGGAAATTTAAATGACAGTCGATTTGGGACTCGTATGCATGGTGAAGGTAAAATCGCAGAACAAATTCATAATTTGATAAAACTCGGGAAGAGAAAATATTTTCCAAATAGAAAAATGCCAACTCTAAACACAACATTGCATCGGCAATTCAAAGACGGTCAGATGACCTTATTTTAAAAAGGAGGGTAATCAACCCTCCTTTAACAAACTAAACTAATTAATAGGAAACCAAATTAATGTTCCACCACTAATTTAAAATTCAAGGTTATGTACAAATGTTCGGTTTTGTGATTTTAATTTTATTTGAACTTTCATGCCCTTATATTTTGAAAAATCATAGATACGTTCAAGCTTTATATCGTCTTTTAGCACCTCTGTATATATGCGATTTTTATCTATATCATAAATCTCCACTTGCATATGTTTTTTTTCTAAATTCAATTGAGTTAAGTAAACGAACATACCATTTACTCGAAGAACAGGCTTGAAAATTATTTGTGAATTTTTCTGATCTATTACCACTTGATTTGATATCACCACAAACGGAGTTATCTTAATTTCAGAATACTTATCTATTTCAAATGAATAGAATCCATTAGGTAAAGAAGATAATTCTAGATCTTCAAGAAGTGTTTCCGATAAATTAATCATTGCTTGTTGAATGATCCTACCTTTTTTATTCTTAACAACAACTTTAGTTGTTTTAAGTTCAATTTCAGGATCAATTCCTGAATTAAATTTCTCTAGTTCTAATTTCGCTGAGTACACATTTACTGTAATAAGTGTGAGTACAAGAAACGTTACATTTTTTAATACTTTTTTCATGATTTGGTTTTTTAATGAAAATTATAAGACAAATTTAAGGCAGAAGGAAACTGTAGAAAACAACTATTTTAACTAATATATGAACAAAATTAACTGTAAAATTTAAGTTAATGGAATGTTAAGTTAATATAGCATACTTTTGTGTTAAGAAAACACAGTTATTGAATAAGATTATGTAGTAATATTGTATATACTATCGTAAAAAATGATACATAAGAAACCTACATATGAGAAAGTTAATCCAGATTTTGGAGAGTCAATTCTGGTAAAGCAACATGTAAAATCAAAATTGAATTACACTGCTTCCTGGCATGTGCATCCTGAAATTGAATTGGTTTATGTTAATAAAGGTAAAGGTAAAAGACATATTGGGAATCATCTGTCCTATTTTAATAATAGCCAGTTAATTTTAATTGGATCTAATCTTCCTCATAATGGATTTACAGATCGATTAACTCCAAAAGGAAAAGAAACATTAATTCAGTTTAAACCAGATATATTTAACAATTCATTTAATGGTTTACCAGAGTTTCGGGAAATAATCAATCTTTTTGAACGTGCAAAAAAGGGCATTATTTATAAACCAATTATAAAATCCCATGTTGGTCCTAAAATTGAAAAGCTTATAGAATATGAAGGAGTGACTCGAGTTTTAAAACTATTAGAGATATTAAATGATTTGGCTACAACCAAAGACTATACTTTACTCAATGTTAACGGCTTTGCTTTCGAAACTGAACCAGAAGATAGTGCAAAGATTGACATGATCTATAAACATATCAATTCAAATTTTCAACGACAGATAAGCTTAGAAGAGATATCAGATATTGCAAGTATGACCATTCCTGGTTTTTGTAGGTATTTCAAAAATGCAACAGGAAAAACATTCACAAAATTAGTCAATGAATATAGGGTGGTTCATGCAACTAAATTATTATCTGAAAGCAGTAACAACATAACCGATATTTGTTATGAATGTGGATTCAATAATTTTTCTCATTTTAATAAATTGTTCAAAGAGTTTACGGGAAAAACCGCTTTGAAATATAGAAAGGAAATGAGACGAATAATTCAATAAGAGCAACATGAATCAAAAAATTGATCAGACTCTTGCATATTATTTATTGAAAAGAAGGGAAAAAATGGACTTTGTCAATAGTAATAACAAGTTGACATCAGACGAAATAATAGATAAAGGAGGTCAATTGGAAATCCTAGAATTTAAAATTACAGCACTAGAAATAGCAAAGCTATCATAGAGAAACATTTATTTATTTTAATTTATATGTTTTTCAAAGACGATTTTAGTCTGCCCTTTAGTATTGGTATAGATTTTTGTAATATCAAACCCATTTTTAAGATTAAGAGCCATCATAGGTTTAAACCGGTTCATCGATTTGGTACGAATTTTTTGATAGCCATTAGTTTTTACCCATTCTTCTTGGAGCATTGCTAGTTTTGTGGCAATGCCTTGCTTTCTAAAATTGATATTTACACCGCCTACCCAACTGTAGAATGTAAGGTTATCATAACGATAACCAATTTTAAATCCTATGAGTTTTGAGCTCGAATACCCACAAACAATAAGCACATCTTGCTGTGTGTTTAATCGATGTTCGAAAAACTTTAAATCGGCGTCTTCAAAAAGTGATTGATACAAATTTCTAAGATCATTTAGTAAGGTTGCATGTGGAGGTCCTTCAAAAGATTGATATATAATATTAGCGCTCTCCATCCCATTCAGCATAGAACTGATCTAAAAAATTCAACATATATTGATGTCTTTTTTCAGCAATTCGTTTTCCAGTTTTTGTATTCATTTTATCTTTTAACAGCAAGAGTTTTTCATAGAAATGATTGATCGTGGGAGCTTGAGAAGATTTGTATTCATCTTTCGTCATTTGCAGCTTAGGTTTTATAGCTGGATCGAAAAGCTTCCGATTTTTAAATCCACCATAATTAAAACATCGTGCTATTCCAATCGCACCAATAGCATCAAGCCGGTCTGCATCTTGAACTACCATTAATTCTGAAGAGTTAAACCTTTGATGGCCTTCTAAACTCTTTTTATATGAAATGTTCTCTATGATCTTGACAACATGTTCAATAATACTGCTATCAACATTATTTTTAAATAAAAATTCCCGAGCCATTTTCGGTCCAACTGTTTCATCGCCATCATGAAATTTGCTATCGGCTATATCGTGAAGTAGTGCACCGAGCACTACGATCTCAATATTTACGTTTTCGTTTTTTGCAATTTGAAGCGCATTGTTATATACCCTTAAGGTATGAAACCAATCATGTCCACCTTCGGCGTTGGTTAAGGTAGACCTTACAAAGGCCTTGGTTGTTTTTATCAACTCAGAATCAGTCATTATAAATATGGTCTTTTATCTGCTTTTCAATAGTAACTATAAGTGCATTTGGGTCATGTTGCGATAGGTCATGAGGTTTATGCACTAAAAATTTCAAATGGGCTCCAATACCCATGGGGAATTTACCATATTTTAAGGTCTTCCAAGAATTATTAATCGATATTGGAATAACAAGAGCATTAGGAATATGATGCATTAAGGTAAGCAAACCCTTGGTTTTAAAAGGCTTGGGATTGCCATCACGACTTCGTGTCCCTTCTGGAAAAATTACTGCGGCCCAATTGTTTTTTTGAACACGTTGTGCAAATTCTTCAATGTCTTTTATGGATTTTACAGCTTGTTTTCTGTCAATTAGCACTGATCCACCATGCCGAAGATTAAAAGACACACTTGGAATGCCTTTTCCCAATTCTTTTTTGCTTATAAATTTGGGATGCTGCTTCCGGAGGAACCAGATAATTGGCGGAATATCATTCATGCTTTGATGATTAGACACAATTATAGTGGGTCTATCGGTTGGTATTTGATGAGGATTTGAAAATGTATATCGAACACCAAGCAAATGCAGGCATCTCACCAAACAACAATTTAAATAATCTACACTTTTTTTATGAGCGTGGTAACCAAATGTATTTAGACAAAGCCATTGTATGGGATGAAAGATCAGTAAAATAGCACTGAAGCAACTAAGATAAATACAGGTTAAAGGATAGGCAATTAGTTTGATCATAGTGTTCACTTCTTTATAAAATTAAGAATAAAAAAAACCACACTAAAAAGTGTGGTTCAAATTTTTTCTAAATTCTCATTTAGCAATGCTCGTTAAAGGCATCCATTAAGTTTTCTGAGATCAATTCGGCAGGACGCCCTTCAATATGATGACGTTCCAGCATATGAACCAATTCACCATCTTTAAACAATGCCATACATGGAGAGCTAGGAGGAAACGGGAACATATAGGTTCTTGCCTTATCAGTTGCTTCCTTATCTACCCCTGCAAAAACGGTCACCAAATGATCAGGACGTTTTGCATTCTGTAAACTCATTCTTGCTCCAGGGCGTGCATTTGCTGCAGCACAGCCACATACTGAATTAACCACAACCAAAGTTGTGCCTTTTTTTGCGAGCGCGGTATCTACGGCTTCAACGGTGTGCAATTCTTCAAATCCAACCTTAGTTAGATCTTCTCTCATTGGTTTTACTAATTCTGCTGGGTACATATTTCGAATGTTTTTATTAATGATATTAAAGTACAAAGATAAGCAATTGTGTAACATTTAAGGATTACAATCAACTAACAAATATTATATTTACCCATAAACAAAATTTATACCAGAAATGAGTATTTCAAAATGGATTGGCGCTTCAATTGGATGGTCGGTTGGTGGACCCATAGGCGCAATCATCGGACTCGCATTAGGAAGTATTGTTGATGCCATGGCTGGCGGGAATAGTGCGCCATTTCTAGGCCAGGGGCAGCCCAGAAGACAGCGACGAACGACTCAAGGTAGACGTCAAGCACGCCCTCAAACTCAATCGGGTGATTTTGAAGTAAGTTTATTGATTTTGGCTTCAATCATAATTAAAGCCGATGGCAAACAAGATCAGCGAGAATTGGATTTTGTTCAGAAGCAATTTCTAAGTATGTATGGTAAGGAACGTGCAAACCATGCCTTCAAATTGTTTAAAAACATTAGCAAGCAGCACATCAATACGCGCCAGGTGTGTACACAGATCAAGCAAATGATGGACCATCCATCACGGTTACAACTCTTACATTTTCTCTTTGGAATAGCAAAAGCAGATACTCTTGTTACCGAAAATGAGATCAAACAGATCTATACCATTTCCGGATATTTAGGGATTAGTAGTAAGGATTTCGAAAGTATTAAAGCCATGTTCTATAGTAGTCGTGAAAATGCGTATAAAATACTGGAGATCCCAAAAAGCGCCACAGATGATGAGGTCAAGAAAGCCTATCGAAGAATGGCAAAAAAATACCACCCAGATAAGGTCATCCATTTAGGAAAGGAACATCAAAAAGGAGCAGAAGAAAAATTTAGGCAGGTTCAAGAAGCCTATGAACGAATTCAAAAAGAACGCGGATTTTAATGTTGAGATCGATAGCTTTTTTTTCAGGAATTTTAGGTGTTCTTCTATTTACTGGATCAGCAATTATTGGTGGTGCCGTATATGAAAATTATAGCCATATCAGTCAGTTTATTAGCGAAAGCTACGCTACAGGAACTGAGTATGGAAATGCCTTGCGATTTTACGGATATTTACCTAGCGGTATTTGTTTTTTTGTTTTTGCGATCCTGGCACCTAAGTATTTACCAAATTCCAAACTTTTAAAAATAGCGTTCTGGGCCTTTGCATTGTTTTATGGTTTGGGAACCATAATAGTCAGTTTTTTTCCATGTGATTTTGGATGTAATAGGGAATTTATAGACCCAAGTTTATCACAGATCATACATAATTTAACAGGTGCACTTACTTACATGTTTGTTCCAGTGTCAATTGTTATCATCGGGATTAAATCAATGAGTTGGAAAATGGCATCGAGCTACCCATATTTAACTCTTGGCTGTGGCATCTTGGCATTTGTAGGGATGTTTGGATTAACGACTGATCCAAATGCAAATTATATTGGAATTTTTCAACGACTTACAGAAGGCTCGATTTTATTGTGGATCGTCACTACGGCATTTCAATTAAAAAAGAAGGACTCTTTATCCACGAAATAGAAAGAAATCGTCCTTCATATCTTCAATTTGGGAATCTTCATTTGTGATGATGTAATCTATAGCTTTCGAAGTAAATTCATCTCCTTTTTGAGTTAAGGAAACAATATTGTTGTCAATTAGGATCATATTGTTTTTCAAGGCGAGATCTAAAACAGTTTGTGATTGCACTTTTTGCCAGTTGATATGCTCATTTAAATGATTGACATGACGTTCATTTTCATCAGAATGATTTTTTAAATGCAATAAAAACGTTAAAAGTGAAACTTCTGTTCGTTGTTGTTTTTCTCTATACATGACTGAGATTAAACCTTTATTTGGTGCGAATAAATACACCGATAAAAATAACAAACCCAACATGGTTGTGATGGAGCCAGCAATTGAAGCATCAAGCCAATGTGCTAACCAATAGCCAGAAATAGCTGAAAAGACACCAAAAATGATAGAAAGTCCTAGCATTTTTTTCAGATCTGTGGTCAGTAAATATGCCGATGCAGCTGGAGCGATCATTAAAGCAACAACCAGAATAGCACCAACAGCATCGAAGGCCACAACTGTGGTTACTGATGATACCGACATTAAGCCATAATGAATAAGCACAGGTGAAAACCCGAGAGAGGCTGACAATCCAGCATCAAAAGTGCTTACTTTTAATTCTTTGAAAAATGCAAATAATAAAAGAATAGTAATGGTCAACACAACACTTATGATCCAAAGTGATTTCGGACCAACATCTGCACCCATTATCATTAATCTATCGAAGGGAGCAAAGGCTAATTCCCCAAGAAGTACTGCATCAACATCTAAGTGCACATCATTGGCGTTTTTCGCAATTAAGATAACGCCTATACTAAAAAGTGCCGGGAAGACCAATCCAATGGCCGTATCCTCCTTTACCAATCCGGTTTTTTGAATGTATTCCACCAGTACTACTGTAATGATCCCAGTAAGAGCTGCGAGCAATATCAATATCGGAGAATTAAGATCATGGGTAATAAAAAACCCAATCACAATTCCAGGCAAAATCGAGTGACTAATGGCATCACTGATCATGGCCATTTTTCGAAGCACGAGGAAGGTGCCAGGAATAGCACATGCAATAGCCACGAGACTAGCTATAAGTTGTATTTCTATTTGAGCATTACTCATCCTCTTTTGTTTGTTGATTATACAAATTTGAAGCCGTTTTAAAACCATCTTCGGTAAGACTCCACATATTGCCTTCTAAGCTGACCAAATTTTTCTTAACTAGCTTTTGGAGCGTTGAACGGGTAAAGCCGTGGAAATTGTTCAGGATCTTTATGGCATGCGGATGCGAAATATTTTCATGCGTTTCAGCAATTTGATACATAAACGCTAAGGTTTTATGCAATTCCAGATCACGTCTATTCTTAAGAAATCTTAGCTGTCTAAATAGAAGACCTCTGCTGGGTGAAAAAATAAATGAGAACAGCACAAATACACCAGCAACCAGAACTATGACCGGTCCTGTTGAAAGATTATTTTGACTGGCACTGATAGCAGTCCCTAGAACCCCTGAAAAGGCACCAAAGAAAGCAGCAAGCAACACCATAACTCCTAAACTGTTGGTCCACTGTCTTGCAGCGGCAGCGGGCGCTAAAAGCATGGCACTCATGAGTACAACACCTACGGTTTGTAACCCAAGAACAATAGCTAAAACTATAAAAGAAGTGATCAATATATCAATGAATTTAGTATTGAAACCTAAAGTCTTTGTGAAATCTGCATCAAATAAAAGCAGTTTAAATTCTTTCCAAAAAAGCAATAAGATGATCAAGCAAATTCCAGTTACAAATGCCATAAGCCAGACATCGCTTTCAACCAAGGTTGCAGCTTGTCCAAAAAGGTATTTGTCAAGCCCCGCTTGATTGGCATTTGGTTGTTTTTGAATAAAGGTAAGGAGCAACATGCCAACCCCAAAAAAGAGCGAAAGGATCAACCCAAGTGCGGTATCTGATTTTAAATGGGTTTTGGTGATGATCCCTCTAATCCAAAAGGTGCCGATGAGTCCACTAATAAGAGCACCAATTAAGAGTACGTTACTTTCTTTTGCACCTGTTAGCAGAAAAGCAATGGCAATTCCAGGAAGTGCAGCATGAGATATAGCATCACCTAGCAAGCTTTGTTTTCTTAATACCGCAAAACTTCCTAACATGCCACAAACAGCTCCTAATATGGCTGTTCCCAGGGTAATTGTACGCAAGGTATAATCACTAAACACTAATGAAAAATACTCTTGTAGATCCATTATTCTTGAATACTAACTTTATAATTAATACCATAGGTCTTGGTTAAATTGTCATCATTAAAAATGTCTTTTACCGGACCAGTGGCAATTTTCTTTACATTTAAAAATGTAACCCAATCGAAATATTCGGGTACTGTTTGCAAATCATGATGAACTACGATAACTGTTTTGCCAGCTTTTCTTAGTTCTTTTAAAATATTGATAATAGCTATTTCTGTCGTTGCATCAACACCTTGAAAAGGCTCGTCCATAAAATAAATAGATGCATTTTGAACCAAAGCTCTCGCCAAGAAAATACGTTGTTGCTGTCCACCCGAAAGCTGACTTATTTGGCGATTTTTAAATGGCAACATGCCAACTTTTTCTAAAGCTTCAAGTGCCGCTTTTTTTTCCTTTTGACGTGGACGTTTGATCCAACCTAAACTACCATAGGTTCCCATGGTTACTACATCTAAAGCAGTTGTTGGAAAATCCCAATCTACACTTCCTTTCTGAGGAACATAAGCCACAAGATCGCGTTGTTTTGTATATGGTTTTCCATAGATCCTGATGCTTCCCGCTATGGGATTTAAGATTCCTAATATTGCTTTTATAAGTGTAGATTTCCCAGCGCCATTTGGTCCAACAATAGCCATAAGGACGCCCTCTGGGATCTCAAGATCAATATCCCAAAGTACAGGCTTATAGTTATAAGCTACAGTAAGATCATCAACTTGTACAGCTATCTTATTCATTATTGTAACGCATTAATTATTGTATTGACATTATACTCGAACATACCTAGATAGGTCCCTTCAATAGTTCCAGCATTACCTAAAGCATCTGAGTATAAAGTTCCGCCAATTTGAACATTATGGCCTTTAGAATTGACAGCCGCCTGAAGTGCTTCAATAGTGCGTTTAGGCACTGAACTTTCAACAAAAATAGCCTTGATATTTTTTTCGATAATAAAAGCCGCTAACTTCTGAACATCTTGTACGCCAGCTTCGGTTGCCGTAGAAAGGCCTTGTAAACCAACAACTTCAAATCCGAAAGCCTTTCCGAAGTAATTAAACGCGTCATGTGCTGTTACTAATATGCGTTTTTCTATTGGTATGGTTTCTATTTTAGATTTTAATTTCTCATGCAATACGTCTAACTTTTTATGATATGCGGATCTATTATCGCTGTAATATTGCTCATTTTCTGGATCATTCTGAATTAAGGTATATGCTACCTGTTGCGCGAATTCTTTGAAATATTCAATATCAAACCAGACATGTGGATCGTAGTTTGAAGCAAAATAATCAGAGCCAATCAATCGGCTTTTGTCTATATGTTCTGCCAATGCAATTGTCGTGATGTTTTGACTCTGCATTTTTTCGAATACCTCAACCAGCTTACCTTCAAGATGTAATCCGTTATAAAAAATGAGATCGGCATTAGAAAGTTTTGAGACATCGCCTTCACTAGCTTTATACAAATGCGGATCGACGCCACTTCCCATAAGGCCTTGTAGATGAATGCGATCACCTCCAATATTCGAAACGAGATCAGTGATCATTGAAGTTGTTGTAACGACATTGAGTTTGCCATCCTCTTTTTTTTCGCTTTTGCAGCAAAAAAACAAGGTGATTAAAATAAATAACATTCCTTTTTTCATATGTCTACTCTTTTTTTGGTAATCTATAGCTTAATCCCAGCCCAACTAATAAATCCTGACCTTCGGTAATACTGGTTCCGATATACGTATCTAATTGTAGATCGTTCGATACGAGATAGGTCAAGCCTGCATCCCAGTAGTGATTAGCAGAACTATCTTCAGGCAGATCACCGTATAATTCAGCATATGCACCAAACTTATTTGTAATGCTATAGCCATAAGCAATGGTATATATTGCTGCTGCTTCAGGCGAATCATTTCCCCATTGCCCGCCAATATTATAGCCAATACTGGATCTATCACTTAGGGTGTGTGACATGGAAAATCTGAAATCAATGCCTGTAGTTTCTGGGCGATAATCTTCAGAAGCACTAAATACAGGAAAAATATGTCCGATGAGTGCAATTTCAGGCATGGCGCCATTTTCTTCAGCAATAGCAATTTTAACCCCTAACAGTAAAGGAGAAAATCCGCTCGTCACGTTATCCTGTTTTGTACCGTTAATCTTAGTAATGCCTTCAGTGAAATCCCATCCTAGGCGAAATTCTAAATTGTCTAAAACACCATAACGAACTAAGGTTGTATTATAGGTGTAATTCTCGGTTGTTATAGCGTTTTCTTCGAAAGATTCGTACCAGCCACCTGTTTCAATTTGAAGTGTTCCTTTCCCCACAACCGATGATGCTTCAGTGGCATCTGGCCGATCCGTGATCAAGGGTTCAGCTGATTTATTATCCTGTTTTTGACTTTGAACTGAATTGTTATCTGTTTGGGCAAAAGAATTAAAGCATAAAAAGCATAACATTAAGGAAAATGTGACATTTCGACACCGCCTTAGCTTTGATCGACAGGCGTTCTTAAGATTGCATTCAGAAGCTGTTAAAAGTATGGTCTTAGTTGGTTTCATTGACATAAATAATTGATGTAAAATCTTCATTTAGTAATATGGTTTGTTCGTTGATCAGGATCTGGGTCATATTGTTTTTTTGAAATTGTTTGGTAACGACTAGGGTGTTTCCAAATTTCAATCCGTTTTGTGCGCAAAAATCAAAAAATTCTTTATCATCACTCATCAATCGAGAAATGACATAGGATTTACCAGCTTCGGTTTTTGAAAGCGCAACAGACGTTTGGTTTGTGGTAATTTCTCCTTCAGCATTAGGAATTGGATCACCATGAGGATCAAATTTCGGATGACCTAAATAAGCACTGATTTTATCGGCAAGTAGGTCTGAAGTCTGATGCTCTAAAAGCTCAGCTTCTCTATGAATATCATGAAGCGACATGTCGAAAAGTCGAAACAAAAAGGCTTCCCATAAACGGTGTTTTCTAACAACGTTCAAGGCCATTTTGGTCCCTTTTTCGGTTAACTGCAACTGCTGATACTTTTCGTAGTGGAGCAAGTCTTTTGCGGCCAGTTTTTTGGCCATATCGGTTGCCGCGGCATTTGAAATGCCTAATTTTTTGGCAATGTTTCCGGGCCGTGTATCATTAGAGTCATTTTTATCATTTTTGTATATGGCCTTGACAAAATTTTCAACTGCAATAGACATTTTTAAATACTTTAAATTAAATTTAAGTAAGCTTAAATAATTATTCAAATATAATTAAAAATATTAAATTCCTCTGTAATGATATAAATTAGTGGTTTTCGTAAGAAAAAAGTACTTTGGCATGGTTTAGGAAGTAAAAAAAGAAATGTTATTTATGAAACGACTTCTAATTATCGCGACGCTTATTTTTGGATTAAACGCGATCAGTGCTCAAAATTATATCAGTTATTTAACGGAAATTAGTTTTAAGGCTAGTTTTCAGCATGAAGATATTCGTATTGAATTCATAGAAGTAACCTCAGATTCGAGATGTCCCAAAAGTGTCACTTGTGTTCGTGCAGGAGAAGCCAAAATTAAGGTAGCCATTTATAGAAGCGACATATTGGTAGAGATAAAAGAATTAATATTTGAAGCTTCTGGTCTTGTTGATCATGATGCAAACCTGCTTTTTTCAAATGCTGATTATCGAATACTTGGTGTTTCACTTTACCCTTATCCAGAGACTGCAGATAAGATACCGCATGACGCTTATACGCTTGAAATAAAGATCAACTAACAGCCACAACCATCCTGACCACAAGCTTTGTTGGCCTTTTTCTTTTTAGGAATCCAAATATATTTTCTTACTAGAAATCCAATGGAAAGGATCAAAGCAGAAAAAATCAGAATGTTTTGAATTAATGAGTTCATTTTATTCTTAGTCTTCAGTGGAACAACAAAATTACATTATTTTAATAATTGATAAGCAATTAATGCAACAACATATGCAAATGCACTCATAAGTACGAGTTGCAAAATAGGCCATTTCCAGCTATTGGTTTCTCGTTTTACAATAGCAAGTGTACTCATACATTGCATAGCAAAGGCATAAAAAAGAAGTAAGGATATGCCTGAGGCAAAATTAAATAAAGGGACTCCCAACACAGGATTGATCTCCTTAGACATTCTACTTTTTATGGTTTCTTCATCATCATTACCTACGCTATAAATAGTGGCTAGGGTTCCAACAAAAACTTCTCGTGCGGCGAAGGAGCAAACGATTGCAATACCAATTTTCCAATCATATCCTAAGGGTTCTATTATTGGTTCGATAGCACGTCCAGTCAATCCGATGTAGGAATGTTCTAATTTGTGAGCAGCAATTTTTTGTTGCAATTCGCTTTCGTCCATTTGTTGATTAGCAAATTCAGTTTTTACGATACGGTCAGCTTCATTAAATTGGTCTCCAGGTCCAAAAGAAGCCAAAAACCATAAAATGATTGAAATTGCCAAAATGATCTTTCCAGCACCTAAAACAAAGGACTTGGTTTTTTCAATGACCGTAAAAACCACATTTTTAAGCAATGGCAATTTATAATTGGGCATCTCGATCACGAAAAAGGTCTTTCGTCTGATTTTCAAGGTGCGATCTAAAATATACGCTGAAATAATTGCCGCTCCAAATCCAATAAGGTATAGTAACATCAAAGATAGAGCTTGATAGCTCAGTCCAATAAAACGACCTTCGGGAATGACCAGAGCAATAATGATCAAATAAACAGGCAATCGTGCCGAGCAGGTTGTGAATGGTGTCACTAAAATGGTGATCAAACGTTCTTTCCAATTTTCAATATTACGTGTGGCCATGATCGCTGGAATAGCACAAGCGGTACCTGAAATAAGAGGGACAACACTTTTGCCGCTCAATCCGAAGCGACGCATAACACGATCCATTAAAAACACAACACGACTCATATAGCCACTTTCTTCCAAGACGGCAATGAATAAAAATAAAAAGGCAATTTGTGGTATAAATATGACAATCCCGCCTAATCCCGGAATAATTCCTTCGGCTAATAAATCGGTAAAAACTCCAGATGGCAGCACCCCTTTGAGCCAATGTGATAAAGAGGCAAAAGCACCATCGATGAAATCCATGGGCACACTGGCCCAGTCATAAATGGCCTGAAAGATCGTCAAAAGGATGATAAAGAAAATGAGGTAACCAAAGACCTTATGCGTTAAAATGCGATCTAATTTACTTCTAAGATCTCTTGCATTGGCTGTATCTATGGTTTGTCCTTCTTTTAATACATCGTTTATAAATTGGTACCGTTTTATGGTTTCTTTTTGCTGAAGGCGCTTTAGCTCAGATTTTGATTTTGTTTTGAATTTTTCGATTGCAAGCTCGTTTCGATCGATTTTACCAAAATTGACGTCTTGAGTGATCACAACCCATAATTTGTAGAGGTCTTGATTTGGGAAGGCCTTTTTTAAGTTTTGAAAATATTCGGTATCAATGGTTGACGTATCCAAACAAGGCTCGGTTGATATCGTCTTATAATTATTGATCAAATCCTTAAGCGTGTCGATTCCGGTATTTTTTCTAGTACTTAAAAGAGCGATTTTAGTATTCAAACGCCTTTCCAAAATTTCAAGATCCAGTTTTATGCCCTTTCTATTCATTCTATCAGCCATATTTATAGCGAGAATGGTTGGAATTTTTAAATCTTTAATTTGAGTAAATAAAAGGAGATTTCGCTTTAAATTTTCGACATCGGTTATGATCAAAGCGACATCAGGAAAGTCTTTATCATTCTTATTCAATAATAGTTCGATCACAACATTCTCATCTAAGGAAGACGCATTTAAACTGTAAGTCCCGGGAAGGTCAAGGATGTGTGCTTTAACGCCACGAGGAAGTTTGCAAATACCTTCTTTTTTTTCAACTGTAATGCCTGGATAGTTACCAACTTTTTGATTTAATCCTGTTAGTGCATTGAACACAGAGGTTTTTCCGGTATTGGGGTTACCAATTAAAGCAACATTGATCTGTTTACTCATGTGTTAGTTTAATTAGTATTAAAGCAGCGGTTTTCTTTCTAATCGCAAGGTGGCTTCCGTTAATATTTAAGTACATGGGATCTGAAAAAGGCGCTAATTGCAATAGCTGAACGGTGTTTCCAGGAAGGCATCCCATTTCTAGTAATTTTAATGGAATATCACCCGAAGAACTATCAGTTATGATTCCAGTTTCTCCCTTCTTTAGATCGGCTACAGTCACCCTTATTTAGATTGATTTTAAAGAAGCAAAAGTAATAAAAAGATTAATCTTTGTAGGAGGCTTTTAGAATTTTTATATCCTCTAATAGTCTATCGATTTCCTCGGGATCTGTACCGTCGTAATAACCACGTATTTGACGCTCTTTATCGATGAGCATAAAGTTTTCGGTATGTATCATATCGAAGGGGCCACCGTCACCGTTATCCTTCACGGCCATATACGATTGACGTGCCAGATCATAGATCTGTTTTTTTTCGCCTGTCACTAAATTCCACTTTGAAGCATTAACTCCTTTTATTTTGGCATAGCGATTGAGTTGTGCGACGTCATCAATATCTGGAGTTACTGTATGAGAAAGCAATAACACCTCCTCATCATCCATGATCTTGTTTTGGATTTCGATCATATGGTCTGTCATTATAGGGCAAATGGTTTGACAAGTTGTAAAAAAGAAATCAGCCACATAGATCTTGTCTTTATAAGAATTCTGTGATATGGTGTCACCATTTTGATTGATTAAACTAAAATCGGCTATCTTATGATATTGTCGAACGTGTTGAACCGTACTATCAACCAACTCATTATTAACACTTGCAGGCTGAAATATTGGCAATGGTTGTTCTGTATTTAAAATGTTATACATAGCAGCCATGATTATAATTGATAAGATTAAAAGGGTAATTCCGAAGAATTTATACTTTTTAAAAAATGAAATCATTTGAAGTATTTAGAGGGTTCTATTTGTAAGTGAGACCATAAAAATACAACAGAATTGGTTTAAAATGCTTATTTTTAACTGAGAAAAAAATGCTATGAAAACAAATCTACTCTGTGTTTGTTTATTGTTTACTATGGGCATAGGTGCTCAAACAGATTTTAGCATAGACGAAATTGCTGAATCGGAAGCAAAATCAGCACAAGTCATTCACAGTTTTAGAGCAAATGCTAATACTGGAAATTACAATCTTACATATCATAGGCTTGAATTTGATATAGACCCTTCTGTAGCCTATATATCTGGCGATATCACTTCATATTTTATTGCAAAAGAAGACCTGTCTGAAGTGACTTTTGATCTGGATGATAATTTAACGGTTTCTCAGGTCATGCAACGCGGTAGTGCTTTGAGCTTCGTTCAAAACAGTGATGATGAGCTGATTATTACCTTACCTCAAGTTCAAAATCAAGGCATTTTAGATAGCTTAACGGTGAGCTACTCCGGTAATCCTGTAAGTTCAGGGTTTGGCTCCTTTGAACAGACAACACATAACAATGATCCTATTATTTGGACCTTATCTGAACCCTATGGCGCCAAAGCTTGGTGGCCTTGTAAACAGGATCTCAATGATAAGATTGACAGTATTGATGTGTTTCTCACGACTCCACTGTTGAACCCAACAAATGAAACCTATATCGCAGTCAGTAATGGTGTGGAACAGAGCCAAACAATCAATGGAAATTTCAAAACAACGCACTTCAGACATCAATATGCTATCCCAGCTTATTTGATCGCAATTGCAGTGACTAATTATGACATCTTTACTCAACAGGTTCCTAATAATGGTAATCCTTTTGATATTGTGAATTATGTTTTTCCTGAAACACTTGCGGAAGCTCAGATCGATACGGAAATTACAGTCGATATTATGAATTTGTTTACCGATCTTTTTGAGGAATATCCATTTGCAGATGAAAAATATGGTCATGCCCAATTTGGGTGGGGCGGTGGCATGGAACATACCACAGTATCCTTTATGGGGAATTTTTCGAGGAATTTGATCGCTCATGAACTTGCTCATCAATGGTTTGGGAATAAGATCACCTGCGGAAGTTGGAAAGATATTTGGTTGAATGAAGGCTTTGCAACCTACTTATCCGGGTTGGTTATTGAAGATTTTGACGAAAATTCGGACTTTACTGCATGGAAGGAAGGTCGAATTAATCACATTACTTCCCATCCTGTTGGACATGTTTATTTAACTGATTCTGACACTACCAACGTGAGTAGAATTTTCAATGGCCGACTTTCCTATAATAAAGGCGCCATGGTTTTACATATGTTAAGAAAGAAGTTAGGTGACACCAATTTTTTCCAAGGGATGAAAGATTATTTGAGCCATCCAGATCATGCTTATGGCTATGCCAAAACCGAAGATTATATAGCAATCATGGAGCAGGCAAGTGGCTTGGATCTCACCGAATTCTTTGATGATTGGATCTATAATGAAGGCTATCCTAGTTTTACAATCACCTGGAATCAAATCAGCCCCACTCAAGTGATGTTTGACGTTGAGCAAACTCAAAGTCATGAAACGGTAAGCTTCTTCGAAGCGTTGTTGCCCATTAGAGTTATTGGAACCGAAGGGCAAGTCATGAATTATAGCTTAGATCATACTCAAAACGGTGAGCAATTTTTTAGGGATGTTAATTTCACAATAGCTTCTGTTGAGTTCGATCCCGAATTTGATGTCATCTCTAAAGACAACCAAGTGCTTCTAAGCGATGAGGAGTTTATTATAGATTCTGAATTTATGGTCTTTCCGAATCCTGCAGAAACTACAGTTCACATAAGAAAACCTTCAACTATGGAGATCTCAAAAGTTCTAATATTCAATACTCTTGGGCAATTGATCTCACAACAAACATTTTCTGATGTTATCAGAATTGACCACTTATCATCTGGTGTTCACTTTTTTAGATTTGAAACCAATCAAGGCAACATTTATAAATCGGTTATAAAAAATTAAGGAAACCTTAATTCGTTTTCTTATGTAGCGCGAAAAGCATACTTTTGTGCGTTTAATAAATTTGACAATAGCATAAATGGAATTTGTAATAAAAATATCTCAATTTTTATTGAGTCTTTCTCTATTAATCGTTTTGCATGAACTCGGTCATTTTATCCCTGCGAAGCTCTTCAAAACTAAAGTTGAAAAATTCTACTTATTTTTTGATATAAAATACTCTCTTTTTAAAAAGAAAATAGGCGAAACCGTATACGGAATTGGTTGGTTGCCACTTGGGGGGTATGTGAAAATTGCCGGCATGATAGATGAGAGTATGGACAAGGAGCAAATGGCAAAACCACCAGAGCCTTGGGAATTTCGATCGAAACCAGCATGGCAACGTTTGATCATCATGCTTGGTGGCGTTACCGTAAACTTTATTTTGGCCTACGTGATCTATGTCTTTTTATCATTGGCTTATGGCGACACCGATTTTAAAGCAGAAAGTTTAAAAGATGGTTATTGGATAGAAAACGAGCTTTTGCAGGAGCTAGGATTTCAAACAGGAGACCAGATCTTGATGGTGAATGATGTGAAGGTTAGTGCTTTTTCTGATATCAAAAAGAACATTATAACAGCTGAATCTTTCTTGATTGAACGCGACGGGAAAGAGCAAACTATTGAGTTACCAACAGACTTTTTGGGTCAATTATCTTCAAGAAAAGCAAGATCTTTATTCATGTTAAGGATACCGTTTATGGTAGGTCAGGTAGATGAAGCCTCTCCTAACAAAGATGCCGATCTGAAGGAAGGTGATATCATCACTAAAATAAATGATGAACCTTTAAGGTATTTTGATGAATTAAAAGGAATTTTGGAGCAGTATAAAGGCCAAACTGTGACCACGGAAGTGCTACGTGGTGATGAAACAATAACCAAAGAATTAAAGGTAAGTGACGATGGCACATTCGGGATTTATCCAGCCGATCATAAAGAACGAGCTGCTGAACTGGGATATTTCGAGATCACACAACGAGATTACTCCTTCTTTGAAAGTTGGGGAGCAGGTGCCGTAAAGTTCAAGGAAACCGTAGTCTCATATTGGGATCAACTCGCTGTGATCTTTAGTCCTGAAACCGGAGCATATAAAGGTGTAGGTGGCTTTAAAGCCATTTATGACATATTCCCTGGGACATGGAATTGGCCTGGATTCTGGAGTTTGACGGCATTTTTATCGATCATGCTAGCCGTTTTGAATCTATTACCAATACCAGCATTAGATGGTGGTCATGTCATGTTCTTGCTATATGAAATGATATCTGGTAGAAAGCCAAGCGACCGTTTTATGGAAATTGCTCAAATGGTTGGGTTCTTTATTTTGATCGCCTTGGTGCTCTTTGCTAATGGTAATGACATATTCAAGGCTATTTTCAATTAAAGAATTTTTATTATTTGTATTGTATTAGATTAAAAAATATATATATTTGCGCTCGCAAAAGCGAAAAACCATTCCTCCTTAGCTCAGTTGGTTAGAGCATCTGACTGTTAATCAGAGGGTCCAAAGTTCGAGTCTTTGAGGAGGAGCGATGAAGAAGAAACCACTTAAGAAATTAAGTGGTTTTTTTTATTCAGTATACTCAAGAATTCAAAATACCGTATCTTTAAAAAACCAACGAACTTTTAATGCAAAAATTCTTCAGAAAAATACTCCAGCAACTACGATCTCAGGTTAATTTTATAACAAGAAGGAAAAGCAACATAACCATTTTAGCCCTGTTGACTTCTTGTTTTGTTTTTTCCCAAAACAGAATTCCACCGCCACCATGTTATGCGAATGATAATACAGGAGCTGGAGGCGTCATTGGAAATGGTCATTTTTTACATTTCGATGATGAAGATTTTCTAAATCTGCATTTCTATTCGCCAACGGATGGCGGTAATTTTGACGCTGTTTTAGTCATATATATGGATACCGGTGGGCCGGGCAGGACAATTTTAGATCAAACGGTTGATGATTCTGATGATCCTTATAGAATAGCGATAACTAATAGTAATGCATTTGGATTTGGAAGCACAGTTACTTTTCCAGATGGATTTGAAGCCTCCTATGCCATCGCCATCGACTCTAATTCAGGAGGGTTATATGCAATTCCAAGTACAGGAAATATTGGAAATGGTGATCTTAATTATATTACTTCAGTGAATTCTACTTTAACTTCTAATACCCAATCCCATTTTGACATTAGTATTTTGTATTCTGATATAGGAATCTCACCTCAAGATGAACTTTTAATTGTTGCTATGTATGTTGGTCATGACGGGTATACCTTTGATGAAGGCTATGGTGATGGTATCTGGCCGGGAACCCAAGGTGCTGATGCCGTTTTCTTTTCAGGTTTTCGTGCCTTTTCCTCAGATCAAGTTGGATGCAGAACAACGGCCTTAAGTATTGATGAAAATGACGGCAACATTATTGATGCGACCTTTGTTAATAATAGACTGCAAATTAATGGTGTAAATGACGAAGTTACAATTAATGTATATGATCTCTTGGGCAGAAATGTTTCCAAAATTACACAGCAAATAAGTGGCTATGCCAAAATTCCAATCGAATTATTAAAAGACCAACTGCAGTTTATTGTCGTTGAGAGTTCAAACAAAAAAAAGGTGATAAAAGTTATTCCCCATTAATTCCGCATCAAATCAAATCGATGGGTATATTTAATGGTCAAACTCTGATTATTTAACATGTCGAAGTCGTCCGTATCTTTTACCAAATTTACAACTACAAACAAACCGGTATTGGCATTTTGCAACCAACCAAAGCGAGCGTTAATAGACGTAATATTAGACACATTATTATGTTGTAGTAAACTTTGCACAAACATTCTTGGGGTAAAAGAATAAGTAAGCCGTAATCCACTTACAAATGCTGTGAGATCACCATTTGGAAGATTTAAGATGTTATGGCTAAAGGTCAATGACGAATTGAATTTATCACCCATTCTAAAGTTAACAGTACCACTATTTGAAATGCGATCTCCTCCAAAATAACCACCGATTAAAGTCCTGCTGTTTAAAGAGATCATTTTATTTGGGTTGGTGGTCAGTACCAATTGCATTTCGGCATGTTTGTAGGTATCTGCAGGAATAGTCACTCCGGAAAGATCAAAGGTTTGTTGAACGCCTTCGGTGGTGAAATTAATTCCTGTATGTATTTCGAATCCACTATTCCAGACCCAATGGTTATCGACGTGTAAAAATCCTGTTATTTGCTCACCCTCAAAGTTCCAGTATCCTCGGTAGGAGACGTGCGGTCGTAATTCAAGCATATTCCCCCAATTTTTTAACCGATGTGTTTTAAAGATTAGAAATTCAGGCTTTTTAAAGGCCGAACGTTGTAAAAATCCAACTTCAGGATTAAAACCTTCCCCAACCTCGGTATATGCTGCACTAAGTAGCCAACCATCCCAATTATATTCGCCACCAATTTTAAAGGCATGCTCATCTTTTGATATCTCTGGCGTTTCACTTTTTGCTGCAAATCCGGTAATGGTAAATTTTTGACCGATGCCCCATTTTCCATCTATAGCATAAACACTGTTGTGATCTTGCGGAAGGTCACCCAGTCCAGAGCGATTAATAAAAACGCCACCTATAGATGAACGACTCCTGGGAAAATCTTGATTGATGCGTGCCACTGAAAAATTATTCTTTTGAATTCCAGATTCATTTACCTCATCGGTGAACATGGTTAAAAGTCCGACATTGGTTTGCCCCATTTTTCCAGATAGACGTGCACCACCAATAATGGGTACCAAAGCCCCATCATTTCCTATCCCTATTCGACGACTAAAAAAGAGATCGACTTCACCTGGACTTCCTACAGAAAACTGCCCTGCATTCTCTAAAAAAAATGGTCTTTTTTCAGGGAAAAAGAGGTTAAATCGATCTAGATTGACCTGCTGATCATCTACTTCAACTTGAGCAAAATCGGTATTATAGGTAAGGTCAAGTGTCAAACTAGGCGTAACGCTGAATTTTACGTCAAGTCCGGCATCAAATTCAGTGTTACTTTTATTAGGATCAACTCCTTTATCTTTTGAAGATTGCATAAGAACATATGGAATAACCTTTAGATTTCCAGGATTTTTTAAGCTCAATCCTGTTATTTTTCCTGCAAGAGACAGGCGTTTAATATCAAACCCTAATGGAAGTGGAGCCCAATAGGCCACCTCAGAAGTTTTACTGATATTTCGTTGAAAATTAATACCCCAAGTTTGATCATCACCACTACTAAATCGTAAAGATCTTAATGGAATGGCGAATTCTGCACTCCATCCATAATCTCCTGTTTCAGTTTTGACTTGCCACGAGGCGTCCCAATTTAAATTGGTACCACCAATTACGCCTCCTTGTTGCTGTCTATTTTGATTGAAATTACCTTTTCCTTCATTATCAATTTGAGCGTCATATTCCATGCCATTTGAATTTGTTCCGAAGAGAAATCCATTTTGCTGATCATTATAAGTGTCTAAAATGAAGAGAAAACTATCTTCATCGCTAAGATCGGCGTCACGTCTAGAATCTGATACAACGATCGCATTTGGATCAGTATCATAGCAGATCACAGCAACATAAAATGTGTTTTTAGAATAGGCTACTCGAATCTCTGTTTTTTCTGACGCTGCTTCCCCAAATTTTGGCCGAATTTGAATCATTGTACTTAATGGAGTGATGGATTGCCAAACCTTATCTGTTATAATATTTCCATCGATAATGGGATCTGTTTCAACAGCTACGGCTTCAACTATAGATTGTGCATTCGAAGATTGTTCTTGAGCGCATACTGGAGAAAATAAAACGGAAATGACAGAAATAGTAAAGATAAGATAGGCGCTGATTTTCATAAATTGTTAGTTGGTTTTGATAAGAAATCAACAACAATATACCAAAATTGGATTACAATTTTAATTATTAAAAACTACCTAGATGGTAATTTCCTAATTTATTTTCTTAGGTCATAACTCAATGTTGAAACCAAAATAGACCTTTGATGAATACTGTTTTCGATCCTTTGGGGTGATGCTATCGATGTAATAATTAAAGGTGGTAGTGAAATCTAATGTTTCACTAATTGGGATCTCTATTTTAAGTTGTTCGAGTAGCCTGAAGTCGTTAAAATTAGAATAAAGCGGTTGATAATAAAGTACATTTAAAATGCTGACCTTACCATTTCCAGCATTGTAAGTTAATGCCAAATATGAACTGTGTCTGTGATTACTAAAGCGCTTATTAAAGGCATCGCTTTTTTCTTCTTCGTACATATAAGCATTCCCTAAATATAATTTAAATGTGGATTGCTCTTCGCTATTGTCGTCAGGTTCAACACCTACTAATTTTAATCGAAGTCCGGCACCAATTAAATTTCTGTAATTGACATCTAACAGGCCGTCATGTTGACTTTGCACATAAGATTCGAATCTTATGAGATCTGAAAATTTATGTCGGAATCGAAAGTGTAAAAACCAGGAATTATTAAAATCGACACCATTGGCTCTTATAAGCGCATAATCACCTAGGAGTAAATAAATGTTTTTTGAACCCTTGGGTTTTAGTTGTGAAGTCAGTCCAGAGCCAAATTGAAAAACCTGGCTTCCATTATTATCATTAAAACTAAGCGATAGGTTACCGAGAAAAACAAAAACGCTATCGGTTTTTAATCGTCGAGATTCGATATTGACCACTTGGCTGTAGGAGAATTCAAGAAAAAATAGGGCAAATAGTATAAAAAGGAATGGTCTATTCATTCTATTTGATTGGTTGGTTATAGTATAAATTTAAATAATTAATCTCAATATTCTAGAGTGATCCCGCATTATTGAGAACTGTTGGAATGATTTGGGTGGACTTTGGCATTTCATCTGCTTTATTTTTTAATCTTTTCATAAGGAGGTGAACCGTTGCTTCACCCATTTTGGTGGCATTTTGATCTAGTATGGATAGTTTCGGAACGCTGAGCTTCGAAATGGCATCATCGGCAAAACCAATAATTGAAATGGCTTCAGGAATTTTGTATCCCATTGAAATGGCTACATTTAATGTTTGTGTCCCAGAGATATTATCTGCAGAAATTACCCCATCTATTTTCGGATTATTTTCTAAAAACGATCTAATCTGACTTTGTGAATCTTTTTCTGGCGTAATGTGTAAAATCAGGGGCTTTTTCTTATTATTAAAATTAAATTTGATGGCTTCTTCATAGCTATGCTCACGTAATTTTCCAACATTCAAATCGAATATTGTACTTACAAATGCGATCTGTTCTCTTCCTTTTTCGATGAGTGCATTCATTGCTTTTTTCGATGCATCAGCGTCATCGATGATGACTTTATCGCAATTAATTTTATCAAGAACACGATCAAACATGATCAATGGGATTTCTTCATTTACGAGGCCCTCAAAATGGGAATAATTTTTGGTTAGTTGAGTTTCTTCAGAAACAGCTACTATGAATCCATCTACACTTCCATTTGATAATACCTTAAGACTATCTTTTTCCTTTTGGAGGGATTCATTCGAATTACAAATGATGATATTATAACCTAAATTTGAAGCTTCCTCTTGAATACTAAAAAGCACCTTTGCAAAAAATCGGTTCGTGATATTTGGAACGATCACGCCAATGGTTTTTGTTTCACGTTTTTTTAGATTTACAGCATTTTGGTTTGGCTGATACTTGTAAAACTTTGCTAATGCATGAACACGCTCAATAGTTTCCTTTCCAATTTCAGGGCTATTA
This sequence comes from Flavobacteriaceae bacterium, assembly GCA_013001285.1. Classification (GTDB taxonomy): domain Bacteria; phylum Bacteroidota; class Bacteroidia; order Flavobacteriales; family Flavobacteriaceae; genus JABDMU01. The sequence continues at coordinate 29,772 of JABDMU010000044.1, read as the reverse complement.
TTTAGCGCTTTTGAAACCGTAGAAATTGAGATGTTCAATTTTTTAGCAAGTTCTTTTTGTGTGATCATCTAGCTAAAATTTAGGTTATCTAAAATACAAATAAAAAAGCCACTTGAAAAAGTGGCTTCATATTTTATGGTTAAAAAAGTCAATTTATTCCTTGACTAACTTCATAATTGATGTTCCATTTACACTTCTTATTCTTGCAAAGTAAATGCCACCAGGCAAAAGCGATGAATTGATTTCGACTTCACTAGAATTTGGCTGTAACATCATGACTTGCTTTCCTAACATATCGAAAATTTGAATGTCTTCAATGTTTTGAACAGAGCGTACATTCCAAATGTGTTGCGTTGGATTTGGAAACACTTTAAATTCATTTATCTCAAAAGTAGCAATACCAAGCGTTCCTAGGTCACCAAAGATGATATCATCAAAAAGGAAAATGTCGTCAGAAGGTAAGCCGCTGGCTGCTCCTAAAATATCAAAAAACAACACGGTTTTATTAAGTACGCCTGTACTAGTCTCACCCGTAAAGTCGAAAATAAGGGTTTCCCATGCACCTACATTGGTGTAATTTTGACTATTCTCATAAGACACACTCGGATTCCCATTTTGTTCTACTTTAAATAAAATTGGGATGGCTCTATCGCCTTTGACACGCATTGAGAAGCCCTTAGGGGTACCACTAAAATCTAAAGACTCAGTGATAATTTGAGCATTCGAATAGTTTTGAGCATTCACAGCTTCAAGTTGTCCAACCATATTGCCCACATCATCTATAATACTAAAGCTAGCTCCGTCAGCCCCGACAAAAGGTGTTGGTGTTTCAAAATCGAAAGGGAATGTTTCACAAGGTGAACATGAAGATCCACCACAATCTACGCCTGTTTCGTCACCGTTTTGTATGCCATCTGAACAGGTGGGAAGCACTGGATCGGCGGTTTTAAAAGCACCCCAAGTAATATTATCAATATAAGTAACTGTATCACTAGTGCGATCTGGATCGCCACAGGTGAAATCAGAAAAAAGTACCAATTGATCTATATTGTTATTTTCTGCACTTCCAATAAATGCTGAGATGTCCCAAGTCATCAATTCCCATTCGTTAATGAGGGTGTTGGTTTGTGAGGTTAATTCGAAAATTGTACCATTTGTGGCATTTACGAATTTCACGCCAATGCGACCAATTGATGATTTATTGATCATCAAACTAATGGTTTCATTACTCATGACGCCTGTTTCAAGATACCAGGTTCCAATTGTGGCATGCTGGGTTTCGGCACCGGCATAACAAGCATTGGCAGTCAGTACATTGAGTTTTAACACATTGGTACTTGGGTCGTTATTCACACCATCGGGATCAGGATTGGTCACGACTTCAACCGCTGGCGTATCAGATTCAAATACATTCCAATAGGCTGGGTTGCTGCCGTCAGTTCCCGGTTCGAACGTTAGGTTATAAATTTGCTGTTGGGCAAACCCGAATGAAACAGCTAGTAATAATATGAGCAATGTAATTTTTTTCATAATGCGTTACTTTATGGTTTAGATCTTATAAAAAAATAAGCCATATTGATAAACTCAACATGGCTTAAGTTCAAAGTTAATTATAACAAAAACTTATTCTTTAATCAGTCTTATGTTCGTTTCGCCATTAGCGGCGTTAATTTTTGCAATATAAACACCATTTGAAAGTAAGGCTGCGTTTATTGTAGCATTGATATCATTAGGTTCTTGTGTGATAACCAGTTTTCCAAGAATATCATAAACCTCTATACTTTGGATTTGATTATTAGAAGTAATGGTCCATTCTGAATTCGTTGGATTTGGATAAGCTTTAAATTCAGAAGCATCAAAATTATTGGTTGATAAGGTCATATTAGGACCAACATCAATACTACCCAGAGCATTATAGTCATCAGTGTAATAACCTGGATTAGGTGCCACATCAGTATCTAGTCTAATATTAGGACCAACAACATTAAAACCATATTGAACATGGTCTCCTATGGCTGAATCCCCTGCTAAAGCAGATAGCGTAAAATTGCCTGCAGCTAAATTGTAAGAGTCAACAAGCACAAATGAGCTGTAATCTGACGCAAAAACTTTGATAAAGACTTGATAAGTAATTGGTTCACTCAACCCTAAGTCATTAAGTGTATTGCTTAGGACTTCTCCATTAAATGTAAAGGCTGTTCCTGCTAAAGCGTCATTCTCTACATAATAAGCCGCTTCCATTATTCTGTTTCCTGTTGGATCTCCTACTGGAGCAGTTCCTTGCCATTCTAACGCGGGATCATTAATTCTGTTCGGTTTTAAAGAAACCGTTCCATCCAAATTATCTTGGGCAACAAGATCGGCAGTACCCCAACCTGATCCAAATACATAGCCGCCGCCATTTGATGGCAATTCAAATACATTCATAAATCCAACCCAGCCAGTACCGTCAGTAGCAGTAGGGTCAAAATTAATGTCTTGCGCACTCAAAGGAGAAAATGCGAAAGTAAAAATCAATAGTGTAAATAATAAAGTAATTTTTTTCATAATCTGTAAAATTTAGTTTTTTAATAGAAGGATTATTAACTTCGTAAAAATAAGGGTTAATTTTTACATATAAGTTAATTTTAATGCAACAAAAGGCATACAAGCCTATAAAAGTTGCTGTTTTTATACATATAAGATAAAAACGAGATTAATTTAGGGGCATTTTAAGCAAAACTTATAGGGCTAATAGCTGTATTAATTAATCGATGAACATGTATGTTGTGGTAATGTTGTGGAAAAAAATAGTACGTATGGCTAATTAACATTATTGTTACAAAAAGAGTTCAACTTTATTTAATGCCATCATTTTAGTTAAGGCTCTATTTATTAATATTTTAGGTTTTCGTTTTTATCCCATAACCCCCAATACGCTCCAACATCACCTTCATCACCTACCTTCCAAGGTTCATCGAACGAGGAAAAATAAAAAACATCTATATCATCTTCTTTAGACCATAGTTGTGTGTTGATAAAATATTTTATAGCATTCTCAAATGAAGGTATCGAACCTTCAAAAGCACTTCCAAGGTTTGGCCATCCTGTTTCTGAAATGATCACTTTTTTTCCATTGGCAGCCTTAACGGCCTGGTTATACATTTCTTTCATATATACCAAAGAATATTCAAGTGGGCAACCTTCCCAATACGGATAACAATTTGCTAGGATCACGTCGCAAGCATCAGTAATTCTTGGACGGTCGGTAAATTCATAATAGGCATCTACATAGCCAACTGGAACATCTGGGATGGCCTTTTTTACTTCATACATAAAATCTAAAAGCTCATTTTCGGTTAAATCGCCTCTGTACATGACCTCATTTCCAACAGCAGCAATATCAACATAACCTTCTTTAGCTAATTGAATCAAGTTATGTATTTCTCGCTTATTAATATCTGGATCATCACCTAACCAAGCTCCGACTAAGGTTTTTATACCAAATTCATGAGCGATACGAGGGATATTCTCATTGCCATCGGTACATGAAAAAGAACGGATCCATTTGGTATAAGGTTTTATGATTTTCATCCGGCGTCTAATTTGTTCATCCGTTAGTTGTGATTGAGGCTCTTGACCCTCTAAATAGGGGCTAAAGCATAAACCATGCATACCGTTTTTTAACAATCGCTTGAATAAATTTTTTATTCCTATTTCGGTTTTATTGGCAAAATCAATACCCGAAAGAGCCATTATTTTTTCTCCTCTTATTGACATACTTTCTTATCTATTAAATGTGTTATAATTACAATTCACCTCTTCGTTCAATTAATTTTTCTTTTATCTCTTTGGCTCTATCTTCAGATAGGTTATACTTCCACATGACCAATATGGCCAATGCGGCAGTAACAGATGGTATAACAATATCTGCTATCCGTAAATTGGTCATAGTATCTAAGGTTTGTGTTTCTGCATCCGAAATAAAGCCCACTAGTTTCAGGACCAGACCTCCTAATACAAGAGCTAATGCCTGACCAAGTTTAACCATCCACCAATAAATTGCACCAAAGGTTCCTTCTTTACGTGGCATTCCGTTATTCAATTCATCTAAATCACATACATCAGCGGTCATGCTCATCATTAAGGTGAATAAGCCACCTAATCCAAAAGCGATAAATGGAATGGGCATAAACATGAGCCAAGGATTCTCAGGATTAAAACCCCACCATTTTAGTATATAACCAATGATGGATAAAACGGTAGAAATAATAAACGCCTCTCGTTTCCCCCATTTATTAGCCATCCAGGATATTATGGGTATCACAATAAATGCTGTTAATACTGCGGTTATAGTAGAAAACCATGCTGGCCAAGTTCCAGCGTCCCCATAATCGCCATTAAAAAGATAAAAAACGATGATAAAAACACTAAATGAAGCCACCATTTGAAAGCCGTTAAAGACTAGAAAAGTAGCTCCACAAAGTTTCATAAAAGGTTTATTCTTTGAAACTTCTACAATCCCTTTAAATAGGTCTTTTAAATTTGAAAACATTGTATTTAGTGAAATCTTTTTTCTATTCTCCATATGTGAAGCATCAATACCTTTGCAGAAAATAGCTGGCAATATTCCGAGAATGATACAAGCACCTGCTACAAATAAAGACAATTGCCGAACGCCTTGAGCCTGATTTTCAAAGATATCAGGGTCTGCAATAATGACCCAAAACCAAGGCACGATCATCCATGCGATTTGCCCCATTGTATTTCCAAATGCCATTAAACGTGTTCGTTCATTATAATCGGAAGTCATTTCATAGCCCAGTCCAACCAAAGGCGTTGCAAACATGGTATTTCCAATTAAAAACACCATAGACATTATTAAAAAATACCAAAAATTGTACGTTTGAGAATTATTTTCGTCAAGTTGCCATAAAAGAGCAAAAAATATCCCACTTAAAATGGCACCAATAAAAATATAAGGTCTTCTACGGCCCCATCGTGATTTGGTATTATCAGAAATAAAGCCCATAATTGGGTCGGTAAGTGCATCAAATATTCTCGGTAGTCCACCTAATAAACCAGCTAAAAACGGATCCATTCCAAAAGCAGTAAGTAAAAAGAACATGAAAAAACCGAGTGCTCCAGGTAATAAATTGAGTACTAATTGACCAGATCCAAAAGCCATTTTCGATTTAAGAGGGACTCTATCTTTTGCTGCTGTTTTGTAATGTGACATACGTTTTTTTTTATGCAGGTATTATTATCGTTTGAATCGCCTGGGAACTGATTGTTACATATTTTGATTTATCACCAAATGCAAGGGAAAGGTGTTTTTCTTTGTTATCCTGATTAAATACAATTACCGCTATGGAACCATCAGGGTTTCTAGCTGCTGTGACCATTAAACTGTCATCTGAATTCTCTAACCCAATTATTACTGCTCCTGGTCTAATATATTTACTAAAATGTGATAAGGTATAGTAAATAGGAGTGAAATATACGTCGTCATTTATGGGATCAACAATTACTGGAGCCACACACCAGTTTTCAAACCAATTTGGACCTCCTTGTTTATCTAAGACCATATTCCAGTCTACCCATCCATCTACCCAATTATTTAAACAACCGATGATATCTCTGGCATATCGATTGACAGGTGCGTATTTCGGATGTAAATGCTTTTGCTCTTCTGGAGCCCAATCCCAGCCCCAATCAGTAGCTTCTTTTCTCCAATACCAAGCATCATCTTTCCATTTAGGCACTTCAGAATCTACACAGGCCTCAGTTTGAATTAAATACTTATCTGGCGCTTTGTTATGTCCATATTGTAATTGTTCAGGAAAAAAATCAAAAGTACTTTCGTACCAATGAATTGCCGTTCCTGCATAATATTTTGATGATGCCTCATTTTTAAACATCACATCAACCCATTCTTTAATTCCAGCTCTGTTTTGATCATAACCCAGGATATTAACTCCTCCTTTTCCTTCAGCCTCTAATTTTGGGCCTAAATGATTTTGTACAAAATCCGTCATTTCTTCAGGAGAAAAATGCATGCTTTCCCAGTTATTACCATTGCCATGAGGTTCGTTAACAGGAGTCAAACCCCATATGTCAATACCTTCGGCTTTATAAGCGTCTAAATATTTCGTGAAAAATAGGGCGAAGGTCCCATAAAATTCGGGTAATAATTTTCCACCAACCCAGTGTTTGTTGTCTTTCATCCAAGGCGGTGCAGTCCAAGGTGATGAAATAATTTTAAAGCCATCGTTTGAGATCTTCATGGCGTCTTTAATCATTGGAACAAGATCATCCATGTCTTCCTTGATAGAAAAATGTTCTAATTCCAGATCACCTTCAACGGGTGCATAGGTATAATTATTCAATGAAAAATCACAAGAACTTATATGAGTTCTGGTCAAGGAATAGCGTGCACCTTCATCACCGAAATAGGCTTCTAAAACTTTATTTCTATTTTCTTCCGAGAGTTTATTTAATAAATAAGCTGAAGACTCTGTAAATGAACCTCCAAATCCAGTTATGGTTTGAAATTCTTCGTCAGGTAAAAGTTTAATGACCACAAGATCATTTTCATTGGGCTTTAAAAACGGTTCAACTTTGCTGAGCTTATTACCACCAGCAGAAGTTTCATAAACTTCAACTTGTAACTGATTTGATTCTTCATTACAACTCATAATAAACACCATTAAAATAAAAGATAGATAAAAAATGTTTGCTTTCATTAGTTAATTTTTTTGTCTCAGATAAATGTCTTTAACTATATTAAAGGTTTCTTTTTTGTTTCGATGAATATCAACTATGCCCCAATATTCTTCATTTGGCACCCTGTCATATGGAACGCCACTCCCTTCAGGAGCCCAGCCTCCAACATCTTGTACATCATTCTCACCTGCCTTCCACCAACCATCAGTAAATGAGAATAAGGTTGCGCCTAAACAAATGCCATTGCTGTTAAATGTCTTTTCTAAAATAATTTTATTGGCATGTGCCTGAGCTTTTTGATTTTCGCCTTGTTCAAAACCCTCTGCTGGTATCGCCATATAGCTATCTGCTCCTACTTCCGATAAGTACATTGGTTTAGAACTCACGGCTTCCCATTGTGTAAAAATTGTTTCTGGTTCAACCATGCGATAGACGTTCATTCCCCAAACATCTATATTCGGACTTAAAGAAAGTGCCAATGCGTCTGGTAAATCACCATGAGCAGTTGCTACGGGGTGATTTGGATCTGCTTCTTGGATAAGTGCTGCGGCATTATTCATTTCTTTATACCAATTTTTTAAATCACCATCAAAATATTCCGGGTGGTAATTGTATTCGTTACCTAATTCCCACATGAGGATTGCATTGTGGGTTTTATACGAATTAACATAATTGATAAAATTTCCAGAATGTATATTATATATGTCTTTTGGATCACTATACCCAAATCCAATAATAACTTTTAAGCCTGCAGCATCTATTTTATCGAGAACGTTGATATCTTGAATAGGCTCATAGACTCTAATCGTATTAATTCCAGCTTCGATCATTAGATCAAGGTCTTCATCGATAGTTTCAAAGCTTCTTAAATCGCTTCCGACAGGCACAGGATGATAACAAATTCCAGTTATAATATAGGGCTTGGCGTTCACCAATAATTGCCTTCCAGAAATGCTTACGTCATCAATTTCTGAACTACTTTTACATGACATGAATGTCATACTAAACAACAAGAAGTAGAATAAAATTTTGCTATTCATTTGTTTATTTTTGAGAATAGTGAACATTTTTTATAAAAATCTCTTTACCGTCAAAATCTTTATCGCCTTTTAAAAACAATAAACTGTTGATATTATCCATTTTTCCATTATCTGATAACTCAGTTATAGGAATAGAAAAACGCGTCCATGTATCTTTTATATTATAAGGGTCATCTTTTCCGAACGTGATGTAATTGTTTATCTGATCACCTGTTGCAATTGAACCTGTTTGAAAACCAATATTAAAGGAAGATTTAGTCGTTCCTTTAATATCAAAATTTAAAGTTCCATTAGTAAAGTTTGACAAATTTTCACCAATAGCCCCTGATTGTATTTCCAGAGCACAGCCCCACCATTCACCAACTCCAGTGACGACTTTTATGGTTTTATCTTCAGACATGCTCATGTTACAGGTCCCTTCCCAAGGATTCAATTTCAATATACCACTAGGGTAGGTCATATTAGAAGATTTGTTTGCATCAAAAGTATCATGTAGGATCACATAATCATGTTCTTTTATGATTTGACCTGTGGTGTAATTTGTATTGATGGTTTTTATTTCTAATATTCCCAGTTCACTTTTTAGCGGTGGCAAGTGAACATCTGCCATCATTGCAGCCTTATCACCGCCATAGGTTTTAGAGATGGGAGCGCCGTTTCTTGTCAATCCTTTAAAAACACCTTGATCAACCAAATTCCAGATGGCAAACTTTGCTTGTCCTTTTAGATTGATTAATCCGAAATGATTTTCAGAACCTAAGGGATTCATGGCATCTTTCCATTTTTCATCAAATATCTCAAAATAGAAACAAGTAATACCATTTTTGTTTGTCCATGCCCGAATGTTATCATAAAAGAACTTTTGTTTTAACTCATCAGCAGCATGGGTCCCATTTTTTCCAAAGGAAACATTATCAACTGTTGCCCAGCCTATTTCTCCAATATGAATACTTTTTTCTAATCCTAATTCAGAAATATAATTTGCAACATTTTGATATTGAGTAATAGAGTGGTTGGTTGCCCTTAGCATTGCTGACTCCACTTTTTCAAGATCAGAATTGTTAGATTCTCCTTCTGGAGTGCCCCAAAAATATGGATTGTGTAATGTATCATGAAAAGGATATGTATGCAACGAAATATAATCGACAGCTTTTATTAACGCTACTAAATCTTCGGTTTGATAGCTTTTAGAACCTCCGCCCCAAGACTCAAAATTATCTGAACTTGTAATCCATAAATCTGAAGGCAATTCACCAGCTTTTTTTAAATTTTGAAGATGATTCACCCATTTTAAAATTACTTTAGGGTAAACGAAGTATTTTACTGCCCATTGTATCATAGCTTCATTTCCAACGGCAATAATTTTTACAATATCAGGATATTTCTTAGCCATTTCAATGGCGGCTTCAATTTCTCCTGTATTTTTTTCAATATTGCCGACCCTGTGATCTTTATTATTTGTACCAGCACCTTGACATTCAATCCAAGTGCCTAGCATAACGTACATCTCAAAATTTGAATCTTCCTCCTTTAATTGATGTATAGCTTTTAGCAGATTAGCCGCTTGAGGATAATCGTTCGTATTATAGGTGCGTATTAATTTTACTCCCATTGCAGATAATATCTTCATATCATCTTTGAGCTCATCAATTGTTGGTTGAATTTCTCTGGTATTTTGCCTATAACCACCGTAAGAAAACGCCAAATAATCGGGATTACCTAAAATATCCTCAGCGTTCACACTTGACCCATCATTTCCTGTGCATCCAAGAACAAGTGAAACTAGTATTAAAAGAGATATTTTAAGATTTTTAAACATTAACTCTTAACGATTAAATGCAAACATATCATATTCAATAGGAGGAGGATTTACATCCTCCATGAGTTTATTTATGTTACCATTATAGGTTTTAGTAACTTGTTTTCCGTTTCTGCCGAGACCTTTAAATGTTTGTTGGTCAACCAAATCCCAAAGTGCATATTTAGCTTTACCATCAACGGTGAAAAGTCCAAAATGATTTTCAGATCCTAAGGGGTTAGATGCATCTTTCCAAGGTTCATTAAAAGCCTCGAAATAAAAACAGGAGATATTAGCCTCCTTGGTCCATTCTCTTATGAGTTGGTAGTATTTTCCCGATTTAAATTCATCAGCTGCTTTAGATCCATCGGCACCATATTGTTGATTGGATACTGTAGCCCAACCGGTTTCACCGATATGGATATCTTTTTCAATACCGAGACTTTCAACATAATTCTTAACGCCTTGATATTGAGCAACCGCAAAATCTCTTGCTCGTAACATTGCGGCTTCTATTTTGTCGGAAGGATTGTGATCCCATTCGTTTTGTGGTACCAACCAAAATTGAGGATTATAATGTGAATTATGCATAGCGTAAGTGTGCATTGAAACGTAATCAACCGCATGTATCAATGCTTCCAGATCTGGGGTATGGTAACTTGGATCTCCACCTCCCCAGGAAGAAAAGTCGTCAGAACTTGTTATCCATAAATCTTTTGGAAGTTCGTTATTTTTCTTGAGATCTTGCAAATAATTTACCCATTTAAGAATCACATTAGGCTGCACATAATAGCTTGTAGCCCATCTCACCATAGCTTCATTCCCAACGGCCAAGATCTTAACGATCTCCGGATATTTATTAGCTAATCCCACTGCTCTTTCAATTTCTGAGGCATTATTTTCACTTTCATTTTCATGATTTGGAGCTAAATCTGTCCATGCATTTTCACAATCTATCCATGCTCCAAGCATCACGTACATTTCAAAGGATGGATCTTGTTCCTTTAGTTCGCGTATGGCTTTTAAAATATTAGTAGCGTGGGGGAGTTGAACATTATAGGTGCGTAAAACTTTTATTCCCATCACAGCTAAAATTTTAAGGTCTTCCTTTAATTCAGGAATAGTAGGTTGAATATCTCTGGTTTTTTCTCGATACCCACCATAGGAAATCGCTAAATATTCAGGATTCCCTAAAATGTCTTTAGCAGTTATTTTCTTCTGAGGCTGCATAGGCTTTTTATCTTTATTTTTTTGATTGCACGAAACAAGCAGCAAAAACAATATGTAAAATGCTGCTATGTTTGAATTTAGATTCATTGTGCATTATTTTTTTAATATGCTTTTTTCAATAGATACATGGAGCATTTTAACAACTCCTGATCTTTTAAAGATTTGAGTACTGATGTCTTCATTTAAATGCTGCCCATCTATTAGAATTTTGGAATCGTCATTCTTATATACGGTAACCCTATTTTTTTTACCCAATTCATAGATAATTGGTATTTGACAATAGGTAAATGCCAGGGTGTCTTTATTCAAGGTAATGCTCTTGTGATTTTTAGAAAGGTCAACATAGTTGAAATTTTTAGTCTCATCTAAAAATTCGCTTATTCTCAGCAAGCATGGGTTAAAAATTAACACACCATTTTTAATAGATATTCCTAATTCACCAAATCGGCATAATATATCTTCTTTAACCTGTCCTGTCATTCCCGGTTGTTGTGCTCCTTTTCCAGCTGGAGTATGCGAATATGGGTCTGTTGGGAATGCACCATATAATTCAGGTGATTTATGCACACCAATACCTTCATTTATCTCATAGTAGTGCTCAATTAATCTCCCAATGATCTCATCACTCTCATTATTTTCAATAGCCAATAAGCAAATTTCCTGTACGCTAAGAAGCAGTTTGGATACCATGTGCCAATAGATCGATCCTAGGCCTTCATATCCGAAAAATGTTCCAGAACGACCCGTAAAAGATTTATGATCGAATACATCTTCAAAAATGTCAAGAACCAATTGACGTTCTTTGTTTAAAACACCTTTATATTTGTCGCCATCTAAATGTGATAAAGCGTCCTTTAAATTTTCGGCATTATTAAAAGTGCTATTGAAATGATAATCTCCATTGCAGTCCATCTCAATGATACTATTGTCATCGTCATGAAGGAGCTGCTTCAATAAATCTGAAGCATCAACCTTATTTTTCGGAATTTTATTTTTTTCACTGAATTTGGATAACTCTTTATTAGGATATAAAATATAACTGTATTGATCATGTCTAAAGAGCGCGCTTTGTTTTAATGCATCAAGTACCTTTAAAGCCTCTTCACCAGAAATGCACCCGGAACTTAAAACAGCAACTTGTCCTTCTAACATCTCAGATAAATGTGAAAGAGCAACTTCATCATTATTTTTAATAGTCATTAAGTTGTAGGCATGATACAAGTTGTCAGCCCTTTTATTTGCTTTAATAGAATGATCTAAATAGGTTAAAGCAACCTCAATAAGTTCTGAAATTTCACCCATTGATAATTCCTCACGGTGACTGCTAAAACTTGATTGATAAATTTTGTTTCTATAATTACTCCCCGCGTTTCCTAAACCATCCATTATTTTTTTTCTATCTGCATCTGAAACTTTTCCAGAAATCATGGACTGATTATCAACCAAGGTGGCAACAATCTGGTTAAAGCATGCTTTCAATTCTACGGAGATCTCTACAGTATTAACTGAGGAATTTTCAACTATGCCTTGGAAGAAATTTAAAAAACGTCTTAAGTAATATAGCGTCACCATAGATACGCCATTGCCAACTAGTGCATTATTGGCATCATTCCATTCTGGTCTTTGTGTGTTCATCCAAATACCGCCTTCAGGAATAAAATTGGACAATTTAGCAAGTACTGTAGCCAATAACTTCTCAATAAGATTCACTTTATAAATAAAGAAGTTTTGATCCCTTAATAAAGCGCCATCAACACCTAATTCCTTTCGTTTCTGAAGGATTTTAAGCTCTTCTTTCTCATCAAATTCAATGGTGTCTTTTGGATTTTTGAGAATGTCATTATAGCTTTTTATTTTGTAAGGTATATTGGCATAAACAAATACATCTTGATCAAAATAGGCAGACAGTTTATTTGGATAATGATTTTCAATAAACTCTAAAAATTTAAGCAAATAAATTATCTGATGGTCACCCCAATAACCAATGTATGACCAAGGGTCGTGTGGCTCGATAGTTTCCCAGTCGAAACCGTTTTTCATGACACGATACGGATTATAGCCATCGAATGTTGAGGCGTTTAAAAACTTATGGATCATACTTTCGATAAACTCAGGATATGAGTGCACCAAAGCTTCCCAATTTTGAAAAATATCGCGCCAGTTTCCTTGATAGTCTAAAATTTTTGACCCATCAATTTCGCTCCTGGTATTGATCGAGAAATGATTCCAAGGCCTGCTTGGATCGCCATGTCTTCTACTGAACTTTAATGGCATATATTCATAGCATAAGCGCTTGAAGTTTTTATCTTCATTGCCACTTAATTTTGAATTGGTAAGAGTTCTTAAATACTCAATAGAAAAGAGTTCGGGAAGCTCAAATAAAATGGCTTCTTTTTTCTTATATACTTTTATATTCGATTTTTGAATATAAGCGATAAAGTCTGACTTTTCAATATTATAATTATCGTCAAAAATACCACCTCGCATGATATTGAATAGCGTATTAGCGAAATGTCTTGTATTTCTTAATTCATTAACTGATACCTGTATGCCATCAGAAGCACCATTTAATTCAAGTAATCGCTTTGTACCCACATCGATATCATCTAGGACTGATTGATAGAGGCGTTCAGGATCATTTAATTGCCTCGAGAGCTTAGATATATCAATCATATTCTGATTAACATTAGCAACTGTTATCCATTCTTTCTCTGAATCAGCATCAAGACCTATTTGAGAGCTAAGAAAATAGGCTCCTTTTTCGGCTTTAACATCTGATTCTTCTTTCAGTTCATATCCTTTTCTAAATCGATCTAACTGACTTGATGAGATCAAATACTTTACATTATCCATGCCCAAAGACCAAGCTACAGTTGCTTTTAATGCTTCACTTGGTTCTGCTTTATCAACAATTATGGCACTTAATGTAAATAGCCCAATAGGCGTATTTTCAAAACGTTCATTGCGTTTATAAGCATCGACTAAATTGCTATAGGCATTCTGTAAAGTTGCTCCAACACCACAAGGTAAAATATTTTGAAGTCCATCTAACACCTTAAGCTTTATAGCATTTGGATTTGAATTTATAAGTGTGGATTTTTTAACAAAACCATAAGTGTTACTTGAATTCCATTCGTATTTAAAAGTTAAGCCAAGGTCATTATTAATTTCTTCGAAAATGAGTTTATTACCAAAACGACTTTTGTAAAGATTTCTTGAGATGTTATAAACACCTAAATAATTATTGGAAAATGGCTCCCATAATTGCGTTTTGTCATCACTTTGGCATAAAATTATCGTTTTACTACCTGTGGTTTCTGCGAATTCGGTGATTTTGTCATCGGTGTAATATGGAAATAGAGCAAAGTCTGAATTTTTTCTACCAGCGGAAAGGCCTCCTGTACTGGAGATAAACATCCAATGATTAGAATCACTTACGATGCTCATAAAAAATGGGCGCATGGCATCGTAATTAGAAATTTTATAATAGAGCTCATTTCCAATGGAAATCAACTTGCCTTTGACCTCTTTTTCTAAAAAATTTGCTTTTGAATTGCCTATATAAATTGATGTATCGGTCATTTCTTTTTGAACTGTCTCAAAATCTTGATGAATAGCTTTAGATCTCATATAATTTTATCTTGCCTAAACTTTAAAGTTGTCTTATAAGATCCTTTTGTAAAAAAAGATCGGTTTAATTCCAAGATAAACCGATCTTTAATAGACTAATAATTTATTGATAAACCCTTACATAATCAACTTCGAATGTATCTTGCGTGAAGCCTGGGTCAATATCCCCACCAAAGTCTCCGCCCATGGCTAAATTTATTATTAAGAAAAAGTCTTCTACAAATGGTAAACTATCGTCATAAGCGAAAGTAAAGTAAATTTCGCCGTCAACTGCCATTAGAATTTCATCAGGTCTCCATTCTAATGTATAGGTGTGAAACTCTGAACTTAAATTTGAAACATCAATTGATTCACCAAATGAAGCTACAGATCCTTCATTTTCCCAATACACCGTTCCAACCACTTCATTTGGATTAAAAAACGGAGAATGTTCCATAATATCGATCTCACCTGAAGCTGGCCAACCAACTTCATCATTATTTGAGCCTAACATCCAAAGCGCAGGCCAAGTACCTACACTTGCTGGTAATTTTGCACTAAATTCAACACGCCCTGTATTAAAATCAAATAAATCATGGGTTTTTATTCGTGCCGAAGAATAATCTCGAGTTCCAGTTGGTTCTTTTATTGCCGTTATTTTTAATATACCACCTTCTACAATAACATTGTCTGGGTCATTAGTATACCATTGCTCTTCACCATTACCCCAACCACATAAATTCGGATCTATTTGGCATCCATCCTGTAGATCATATACCCAATTTGCTGGGTTTGGCGCACCATCGGTGTCAAATTCATCAGACCAAATTAAATTATCATAAATCGAAACAAGGCCATTATCGCCTAAAGGATCTTGGGTTGAGAATTTCTGATACCAAGCCACCTGAAATCCGCTTGGTTCTGTCTGTACGATTCTCACATGCATTTCTGTTGCTGAAATGGATAGTATTTCATAATCATTATTTCCTAAGAAATAACTCATGAAGCCGTTATTTGGCAAAGTAAAGGATGTTTGCGTTGAGATGGTTTCATCAATTCCAGATGAAGAAGGTGCAAAAGAAACGTTTGTCATTCCGAAGTCTTCGTAAGGATAGCATGTATCTTCACCAGGATTAGGTTGTCCTAATTCGTCTTCAACTTCAAAACGATGAAAATAGGTGTTGTCGTTATTTATCAACTCAAAATTCACATTTTCACTATCGTCTTGTGAAAAGATCAACTGATCTTCATAAAGACAGCCAACACTTTCTTTTTCATAAGGTACAGCTGCATACCAAATAGGTTCAACATCATCTAAAGGACCTACACCTAAATGCCCCGGAACTGGTGCGTTCCAATACCAAGTTTTCGAATTTGATGGCCCACCTGTTAATAGGTTCTTTATTTCAATTGGGTTAAATGAGCTAAACACTTCAACATTTACAGATGTTGAGGTTGTTACACCACCTGTACCTGAAGCAATAACGGTTACAGTATATGTATTTAAACCATTGTTCGTAAAACGATGCGTCACTTGTCCAGAAGGCGCAACCTCATTAGATGAGTCGTCACCAAAAACGTAACGATATGTAATAGCGTTGTCTGCTGTAGCAGTGAAACTTACAAATCCGGTTCCATCACCATTTGGATTCATGGCATCTACACCTTGAATATCAAAGGATACGCTTAGGTTTGAAGGTGCAACAATATCACCAAATGTTTGATTTTCATCCTGACATGAGGTCAAAAAGAAACCTGCAATTAAGGATAACATACATACAAATACTAAATATTTAAAATTTTTCATAGCTCTTAATTTGTCAATTGAATTTCATCAAAATAATATGAAGAGTCATTTCCAGGAGTTCCAAAATCGAAGAAAATAACAATTCTTACATAGTCGGCTGCAGGTGCTTCACTAAAATCATAAACGAGTTCTTCCCAATTATTGGCGAAGGAATTTACAATATCTACTTCATGAGTTATACTTGCGTCTGCGTTTTCTAATTTTAGCTTCACGACGATCCCTGCTGTCGGGGAGTGTGTAAGCACTCTAATATTGCTATAGTTATTGAGGTCTAAAGGCGCTCCAACTTCGAAGAAGGTTCCAGCCCAAACCTCAGAACCAGCAGTTTTAAACAATTCGGCGACATTAGCCGTTGTATTTAATCCACTTGAGTTAGGGTTAGCGATTACTTGAGTATCTGCAATATTTCCAAAAGAAATAAATGCGGGAGGCGCTCCTTCGAAATCCTCAACCGGCAATGGAGGAATGGTTGAGACCAATGCGTCTTCACCAACTTCCATTTCATCAAAATAGTATACGGTGCCATCACCTGGAGTTCCGAAGTTATAGAACACAACCACACGCACATAAGTTGCAACAGGAGCATCAATAAAATCGTATGTTAGGGTTTCCCACGCGTTGGCAACACTTGTATTGACATCAACTTCATGAGTCACACTTGCGTCAGCATTTTCTATTTTTAATTTGACCACAGTTCCAGCGGTAGGAGACCATGATTTGAATCGCATTTTCTTGGTAGCCGCAAACTCTATGGCTTGATTGTTTAATTCAAAGAATGTTCCTCCCCATACTTCGGCGCCATTTGCTTTTGTGAATTGCGCAACGCTTGCCGTTCCATTATTTCCGTCTGGAGCTGGGTTGGCAACAACTTGTGTTGCCCCAATATTTCCAAAGTCAATAAACGATGGCGGTGTAGCTCCTTCAAAGTTTTCGAAGAGCTCAAAAACATCGGCAATAGATTGAGTTAAATCAATATCATCAAAATAATAAGTGCTATCGTTTCCAGGGTTTCCGAAATCGAAAAACAAAACTACTTTCTGATAGTCCTGAGATAGGTCAGATGTACTAAAATCAAAAACTAAGGTTTCCCATGCGTTTGATACCGTATTTGTAACATCAACTTCTGTAGCAATTGTATCATCGGTAGCATTCTCTAGTTTTAATTTCACCGTTATGCCACTTGCTGGAGACCAGACGTTTACTTTTATATTATTTAAAGTAGAAAAATCGATAGGGTCATCTAATTGTAAGAATGTTCCAGCCCAAACTTCAGCACCTGCTGGTTTTACAGATTGTCCAACAGTAGCACTTGTATTTTCTCCAGACATATCTGGATTCGGAACAACTGAAGAAGACACATTTCCAAAATCTACAAATGAGAAATTTAATGTTGGATCTTCAAAATCAATAGGTAGTAATAACGGATTTACAATTGAAATAGTTTCGGTATATTCAGTTGTTGCAGCACCACCAGAAAGCGCGACCACTCGAGCTTCATAATCACCAACTGCCGCATAGGTATACGTTATTGTTTCACCTTCCATAAATTGAATAGGTGTTTCTTCCATTGATTCACCTGGATAAAATTCGAAATAGGCTTCAAGATCTGCAGTGGCAGAAACATCAACTGAAAACACATCACCAATAACAGGTGAAATTGTAACCATTAGGTTTTCAGGTGCTTGAAAGGAAACGGTTAAAGGTTGAATAAACTCAGTTGTTAGTCCGTTTATTCCAGTGGCGATAACTTTTACGTTATATGTGCCTTCAGCATAGGTATGCTCTGTGCTTTCGCCTGGATTTAAGTCGACGGGATTACCTGATCCATCACCAAAGGCAACTCTAAATCCAGTTGCACCTTCTCCACCTGGAGTCATAGCAACAAGACCAGAATTATCTTGGGTAATATCGAATGTTATTGAAATATTTGCAGGAGCGGCAACCTCATCAACGAAGTTCGTTCCTCTATCGTCTTCAGTACATCCCATTAAAGTGAGTACTAAAAAACACGTTATTAATTGATAAAATCTTTTCATAGTCTAAATTTTAATATCCTGGATTTTGTTCCCATTGATTACCGGCCAATTGAATTTCAATTGATGGTATTGGGAATAATTCATGTTTTCCTGCTTGAAACCCATCGATCTCAGCAGCAGCACGACCTGTTCTAACAAGATCAAAAAAGTGATGTCCTTCACCAACCAATTCAACACGTCTTTCTTGATAAATAGCATTGGTTAAGGTTGTTCCAGTTGCCATAACCTCTGGCAACATCGCTCTTGTTCTAACTCTATTTAAATACAGTTGCGCTCTTCCATCATCTATTCCTCCTCTGTTCAAGGCCTCAGCAGCCATAAGAAGCACATCGGCAAAGCGAATTGACCTGTAATTATTTGGATTGGTCAAATTGGCGTCACCTGTATTCAGGTCGCCTTGTCTTGATATGTATTTTCTGTTGAAATATCCTGTATGTTCAAAACCTATACTAAAAGTTGCACCAGTATCTGCAGCCCATTGATCGATATCCAAAATAGCTGTTTCTAAACGAACATCTCCAGGTTCAAAGGCATCAACTACTTCTTGAGTAGGCACATTGAAACTAAAGCCAGATTCAAATAGTGGTCCAGTATAATTTCTTATTCCGTTGAATCCTACAGCAACATTTCCTTCACTACATTGGAGGCAACCAAAGCCTGCACCTTCAAGATCGGTATATTGTACTTCGAAAACAGATTCAATATTATTTTCATTATCATTTTCGAACATGGTGCTGTAATCAGCAATCAAATCATGTGGTCCATTATTTATAAGATCTTCAAGTACGGT
Organism: Flavobacteriaceae bacterium; assembly: GCA_013001285.1. Classification (GTDB taxonomy): domain Bacteria; phylum Bacteroidota; class Bacteroidia; order Flavobacteriales; family Flavobacteriaceae; genus JABDMU01. The sequence goes on along the minus strand of JABDMU010000044.1, from coordinate 10,757 downwards.
CGCAGCTTGTGTAAATTTATTTTGATAGAGGTATGCTTTTCCAAGTAATGCTTGAGCAGCCCCTTTAGTAATTCGACCAGTTTGTGGTTGGATGTAAGGTAAATTCGCTGCTGCAAAAATGAGATCTTCTTCTATTTGTGCGTATACCTCTGCTTTTGGCGTTCTTGGGATACTAAATTGATCGCCAAATTGAATTCGGGCATCCACTTTAAAAGGAACATCACCAAACCATTTAACAAGTTCAAAATAATAATAAGCTCTTAAAAAACGAGTTTGAGCAAGAACAGCATTCTTATTTGGAAAATCTGTTTTATCCTTAAATTCCATGATGAAATTGGTGCGATTGACACCGCCATACATCCAACTCCAAATATCACGTAATTGTTGATTAATAGGTGTATGAATCATATCATCAACTTCCTGAATTCCCGGCACATCAATTGCACTTTCACCACCAGCTAAGGTGTTGTCTGATGCAATTTCACCAAGCAGAACATTAAGATAAGTTGATTGTAGTGGATCATAGGCTCCTATCAGCGCACTTTGATAATCTTCTTCTGAGTTGAAGAAGTCTTCAGAGTTTTCGAAAGGAGAATCTACGTTTACAAAATCATCACTACATGAGAATGCAACCAGTAATAAAATAGCGAAGAATTTAATATTTAATTTTTTCATAGTAACGTCTTAAAGTTTTACATTAATACCTAATAAAAATGTTCTTGGGTTTGGATAAAAACCGTAATCAATACCACCTCCAATAGCTTCACCAGTAGAAGTTGTAGGATCATATCCTCTATATTCAGTCAAGGTAAATAAATTACTGCCTGAAATATAAATTCTAAATTTATCGAAGCCCATTCGTTCTAAGGCCTTTTCCGAAAAAGAATAACCTAATTGTACATTCTGAAGTCTCACGAAAGAGCCATCCTCAACAAAGAAATCTGAAAATAAACCATTCGAATTGGCTCCAGAAGTTACTCTTGGAAAAGTATTGCTCGTACCTTCACCAGTCCATCTATCAAGATAATAAATACTTCTATTGGTCAAAGGTTGATTTCTTTCATAATTGCGAACAATTTCGTTGCCTACTGAAGCAAAAGCATAGGCCCCAAAATCGAAGTTCTTATAATCAAAGGTTAGATTTAGTCCCATGGTAAAATCAGGAATTGGATCACCTATATTGGTCTTATCGTCATCATTAATAACGCCGTCATTATTGATATCAACAAAACGGAGGTCTCCAGGCTGTACCTGACTATTTAAAGTAGGGTAACTATCGACTTCTGCTTGATTTTGAAAGATACCATCAGTTTTAAATCCTCGAAAATAACCAATAGGGAAACCAGCTTCCATTCGTGCTGGAGGATCTTGACCAACTCCAAATCCACCTGCAGCGATAAAACCACCTTGAGCACTAACTAAAAGCACCTCATTGTCTATAGAGGTTAGATTGTATTTTACACTGAATTTAAAATTATCGTTCACTTGATCAGAATAACCAATCGCAAATTCAAATCCTTTATTTTCAACAGTACCTGCATTAATTGTAGGTGCGGCCGACCCTGGGGACGAAGCACCTAGGATTCCTGAAACTTGAGGACTAAACAATAAGTCTTCAGTTGTTCTTTTAAAATAATCTGCAGTTACATCTAATTTGTTATTTAAGAAACGAGCGTCAAATCCAACATCAAATGCTTTTTGTTTTTCCCAGCGTATTTCAGGATTGGAAATAACACCAGTTGCTATTCCAAAGAAAAGTTCATCATCAAAAACATAAGTTCCTTCTCCATTAAGTATAGAAACGAAACGATAATCTCCAATTCTATCATTTCCTAAGATTCCGTAAGACGATCTAAATTTCAAGAAATTAAAAACCGAACTGTCCTCAAGGAAGCTTTCGTCTGAAGCAACCCATCCAATAGAACCTGAAGGGAAATAACCAAACTGATTCTCAGGCCCAAATTTCGTAGATCCATCACGTCTAATGACACCAGAAATTAAATACTTTCCTTTGTAATCGTATTGAACTCTAGCGAAGTATGAAAGTAATCTGGAATCAAATGTGGCATTGCCATTAGGATAGATATTTTGGATTTCTCCCGCACCATCTAAGGAAGCTTCGGCAACAGAATTACCTACGAAATCACGACCTACGCGCCCGCTAAATTCCCCTGTGGTTTTAAACACCGATGTACCCAAAAGTACTTTTACATTATGAGTGTCATTAAAAAGGCGCTCATATTTTAAAAAGGCATCGAAGGTATAATCTCTGAAATAATTGTTAAAAATGACCAATTCATTTCTATCCCGGTTAAACACCTTTCCTGAACCAAAAAAGGCTATCGGGTTAAATGTAGTTGATTTAACATGTGAATAATTGAACTGAATATTCGATTGTGCGGTAAAATGATCAAGAAAGTTATAAGATAAACTTGCATTACCACTTAGTTTATTCACTACAGATCGATTAAAAGTATTATCAATTTGAGCAATTGGATTAATCACTTCATTTCCTAAGCCTTCAGATATTGAAAAACTTCCATCGTTTTCCCTTACATTTAATGTTGGGTCATTATTTAAGGCGTTAAAAAGCACAGAACCTAATCCAGATTCAGGAAGTGCTCTTCTATTTGTATTAGTAAAGATTAAACCTGCATTAAATTTAAAGTTATCCAGAAAATCTAAACTGTAGCTTCCACGTTTAGTAAAACGTGTAAAATTTGCTTTCTTTAATCCAACAATTCCATCTTGAGTTAGAAATGATTGTCCGAAAGCATAAGTTGATTTCTCCTTTCCGCCCTTAACGGTAATCGCGTGATTGAAAACAGGAGCAGTTTGAAACACCTCATTCTGCCAATTTGTGCCTTGTCCTAATTCTGATACATTCGGAAATTGAAGGCTTTCCCCATTTGCCGCGAATGCTTCATTAACTAAAAGCGCATATTCTGTAGCATTTAAAGCTGGGATTTCCCGAGTGGTCTCTTGAAGTCCAACGTATGCATTATATTCAATAGTTAGAGGCATTTCCTTACGACCTGATTTGGTAGTAATTAATATTACACCGTTTGCCGCTCGAACACCATATATACCAGCGGTAGCATCTTTTAATACATTGACCGTTTCAATATCATTAGGGTTAATAACACTTAAATCTTCAATGACGTTCCCGTCTACAAGAATAAGAGGTCGGCTATCACCATTTGTTGAGATACCTCGAATACTAATTGTCGAACTACTTCCAGGAGAACCTGAATTTGATGAAATCTGTACCCCAGCTACTTGCCCCTGAAGTGCTTGTTCAATTCGAGTTGGCTTCAGTTCTTCGATAGTTTCACTTGAGACAATTCCAACGGCACCTGTTACTTCCTTTTTTCTTTGAGTACCATATCCAATCACGACAACTTCATCAAGTTGAGCAACATCGGTTGCTAATTGAATGGCCAAAGGTTCGGCAGAAGTAACAACAACTTCCTGGGAAATAAAACCCACATAACTAAATACCAAGGTTGAACCCGAAGGTACGTTTGCAAGAGAAAAGTTACCGTCAAAATCTGTAACTGTTCCTGTTGAGGTATTCTTTAAAATTATATTAACTCCGGGAATGGGAAAACCAGTGTCGGCTTCAGTAACAACTCCGGTAATTGTTAAGTTTTGAGCTCCAGCAAACGAGAGCATTAAAAACGATAATATGGTTAACAATTGATGTTTCATAGATTGAAAGAATTGATTTGTGTTAAATCTACTGTATAGTTTTAAGTCTTGCCAAAAATTCGCCACAATAAAAAGTATACATTCTTATTTAGAGAGGTCTCTAATTTCGAAAATCGCAATTTTCAAGTCAAAATTAGCTAATAATGAAAAAATAAGAGCGTAATATTAACATTTCTGAAATTTGGTCTTTTTGGTCTATGTTGTAGTGATGTTGTGGTAAATATTAAATTGTAGTGGTTTATATTTCCAAAATATAATGCGTTAAACTGGCTTTATGTGGTAAATTCATCTTTTTACGGAGACGGTAACGTTTAACTTCGACGCTTCGATGTGAAATATTTAGTAATGGTGCTATTTCCTTAGAGGATAAATTTAACCTTAAATAAGCACATAATTTTAGATCATTAGGAGTTAAGGAAGAATGCTCTGATTTGATCTTTTTTAGGAAATCTTTATCGGCATTATTAAATGCTTGTTCGAACATTTTCCAATCTTCAGTATTATTAAGATTTTTATCAATAATCTTAACTACAGATTTAATATTTTGTTCGTTCTCTGCATTGTTCAATTCTTTTTTGATATCGTTTAAAAACTCATTCTTTTTAATTAAGCTCATTGTTGAAATAGCTAGCTCCCGATTTTTACTTTCAATGTCTAATTCTAGACTTTCATTTTTGAAGAGCATGAGTTGCTGTTCACTCTTAAGTTTTTCAAGTTCTAATTCTTTCTGTGATTTAAGCAGCAGACTCTCACGTTGTTTTCGGTAATATCTTTTATATAAATTATGCGTTAAAAACGAAACTATTAATAGGACTAAAATATAAACGATTATCATAATGTTTGATAAGGTCCATGGTCGTTGAACCTCAAAATTATAAGCAACGCTTTCGGTAAAATCATTTTCACCAACTTTAGCTCTTACCTTAAACGTATAACTGCCAAATGGTAGATTATTATAAACTGTAGAAGTTTTGTTAGACCAGTCGCTCCAGTTATCATTAAAACCAAGAAGTTGATGTTGATATTCAGGGTTGAGATATTTGTCAAATTCTGCAACACTGTAGGTAAATTCAATGTTGTTATTTTTATTTTTAAAAAGGGGCTCTTCAGTTTTGTCAACATATTCAAATTCATTGTTCATGTCGCTTACCCGAATCGTGTTCAATGCTATTGAGTAAGATTTATTATGGATTTTATTTAAATCTATAATTATATAACCTGATGAGGTGCCTAACAAATAATTTTGGTCGTACAAATGAGAGATATTTTCATAGCTTATGACACTATTTCTCAAGGAGTGTGGTAAAGAAATAGTATTGATCTTAGGCTCGTTACTTAATTTTCCTGGCGTAATTTCATGAATTGCATTTTTCGAAAATCCCCAAAGCTTTTTTTCCTTTTCAATTGGAACCAATTTACCTGTGATAAAGGTTTTTTTATTAAAAAGCTTGCTGAGGGTGCTGTCTTTTAAAAATTCTTGCTTCTGTCTATCATATTTAAAAATCCCTTCCGAATAGGTGTAAAGCAACTCGTTGTTGTATTTTATTAGACTGGAGTTCAGGCCATTCTTTATGGAGTCAACATTTATTCTGATAGCTTTCTTAAGTTCAGGGTCTAGTTTAATCTTAAAGATTCCTTTATATTCATGACTTACAAAAACCTCTTCAGTATTTAAAAACTCAAAAAAGCGTGAGGAACTATCAAAACCTTCAATTTTATTTCTGAACTGCCAAGAGCCATTGATTTTTTCTAGAACGTTTAAGCCATCATAATTTCCTTGTAAAAGCAAATTGGGAGAACCATCAATAGGTTTAATATCCCAGGTACCCTGAATATTTGAAATTTTTTCAGCTTTATTTTTGTCAATGAGAAAGGTGCCGAAATTATGTCCACAGAATAAGGCCTCTTTTACTTCAACTAGACACCAAACCTGACCCTGAGTACCTTCAATAAAATTGAATTCCCCCTTTGAATTTAAAGGTCGGTAAAACAAACCTTGATTCGTGCCTAAGTATAAATTGTCCTTGTGAATTATTGAGGCATAAACAGATCCTAGGATACCTTTATCATCACGATGTAATTTGAAAGGAGAATTGATGTTAAAACAGTTGATCCCGTTGTCTAGACCAAGCCACAGTTCTTCATCGAAATCCTCAAATAAGGATAACACAGTATTGTTACTTAACCCAGTAGATTGATTAACATGAAATACGAGATTGCCATCATGATCAATTTGATAGATGCCATCGGAGATTGTACCAATGGCAAATCCACCGTTTTTCATTTGGATACTATTATATACGCTAACATTTGATAAGCTCTCATCGGCATTTATTTTCCATGGAGCTATGGTGTCTTCATAGAGAATAAAAAAGCCTTTGTCTTGTGTTTGAATTAAAAATTGTCGGTCGTGAAAAAATATATTGACTATAAAATTTGTTTGAAATACAGGGTCATCACTCACAAGAACTTCATTACCATTCTCGATCTTATAGACACCATCATTAATTTTTTGATAAAAAAGTGTTCCGTTCGCTTTGAACATTTTCGTAATGGTCGTTTCTGAATCTAATATATCAAATGAATCCTCGGTCGTACTGTATATATATATGCGATCAAGCGATTGAAATAGCACCCAATTGTCAAGGTCGATGATGTTCCAGAAGTCTTCATCTTCAATTAAGGGTGTATTCAATTTTTGCGAGAGAGAAGTATAGGTTAAAGTGCCAAAATTATTTCGCATCCAATAGCCAAATTCCATATAACAGCCTGTATAAATGCGATCATCTATAACCTTTACAGACCTTAAATTAGTGTTATTCGGAGAATTATACAATTGCCATCGCGCACCATTGAACTCCAAAAGGCCTTTATTATTGGCTATATAAATGGTTTTATCTTCAGCTTGGGATATCGCCCAATTTTGATTTTCCGCTAAGTAATCCTGAGCTGTGTAAATTTCAATGGGAGGTTGTTCTTGTGCATGAATTTGCACATGTATCAAACCCAACAAGGCAACAACAATAAGAAATTTTTGTCTTGTCATTTAAATAGAAATAATTGAAGAATGCTGTACGATATACATTAATGTATAGCTAATATAAACATAATAAAATAACTATACAGATGTGTATTTAGATAGAACTGTTGAAGTGGACTAGTGCCAATTATGAAAAATAGAAATAAAGTCCGATTACAATAACTATAATAAGGACTCCAGCGCTTTTGACATATTTCCAAGGTGAAATATCTACCTGTTTTGTGTATTCTTGAGCGAATGGTTCCGGTCGAGGCCAGAATTTACCAATCACCAACATGATAACAATATTTACGACGAATAAAATGGCCATCACATGCAGGAAATGCGGATATGCCTCTGCCTCGATTAACTTTAAAGTTTCTTTATTTGTGATTCCTGTGTGTCTTGCTTTGTCAAGTGCAGTGTCCACAAAATGACCTTTTAATAAGAATTGGCTAATAATGTATAGTACTGATCCGGAGATCACACCAATTTTTGCGGCAATAGCGGGAACACGCTTCGTAAGGTATCCAACCACAATTATTGTCAATATAGGAATACTGTAAATGCCATTAACTTCTTGTAAATAAGCAAATAAGCTACTTGCATTAGCAATAAAAGGCGCTATGAACATGGCGAAAATCGCTAAGACAACACCAAACATTTTTCCATATTTAACGACAATTCGTTCATTGGCGTCCTGATTAATATGTTGTTTATAAATATCAATGCCAAATAATGTAATCGAACTATTTAAAACACTATTGAACGAGCTAAGAATTGCTCCAAAAAGTACCGCTGCAAAGAATCCGAGTAACGAAGGTGGCAATACTTTATTTACTAATAAGGGGTAAGCCAAATCTTGATTTTCAAGATTGCCTTGAAAAATATGATACGCTATAATTCCAGGTAATACCACAATGATCGGCCCCAATATTTTTATAAAAGCACCTAACATCAGCCCTTTTTGACCTTCCTTTAAGTTTTTGGCGCCTAAGGCGCGTTGAATGATCTGTTGATTTGTACCCCAATAAAATAATTGAACTAACATCATTCCAGTAAAAATGGTTGCTATTGGGATGGAACTTGCAGGGCCTCCAACCGAATCAAATTTTTCTGGGTGCTCATTGGTCAGTATTGAAATTCCGTCTAGGATACTATTATCGCCAATATACAAGAGACCGAAAACAGGGATGAGTAAACCGCCAATAAGCAAACCAATGGCGTTTATTGAATCAGAAACGGCAACCGCTTTCAAACCCCCAAATACAGCATAGATCGAACCTACGATTCCAATTCCCCATACGCAGATCCACAAGGCTTGAGTATTACTTACATTAAGTAATTCGGGAATGTTGAACATGCCACTAATGGCGACCGAGCCAGAATATAGGATTATAGGGAGTAAAACGACCACATAACCCGTTAAAAATAAGGATGAGGTTATGGTTTTGGTACTGACATCAAATCGCCTTGCTAGAAACTGTGGCACAGTGGTCAGACCTCCTTTCAAATAACGTGGTAGGAGAAAAATAGCTGTTACTACCATGGCGATAGCAGCAAGCGTCTCCCATGCCATTACCAACAAGCCTTCGGTATATGCTTGACCATTAAGTCCTACAATTTGTTCAGTAGACAAATTGGTCAATAATAATGATCCTGCAATTACGCCAGCGGTTAAACTTCTACCACCCAAAAAATACCCATCAGACGAATTCTCATCAGTATTACGTGTTGCATAATAGGCAATTATTGCCACAAGCAAAGTGAAGCCTATGAAGGATAGAATTTCTATCATAAAAATTTTGAATTGATGAGGTACTAATTTAATAGATTAAATGATAGATATATTCTAAAATTCAATTTGTTAGGAAAATCTACTACAGGACATAATTTAAAAAACCAAAAATAGACCGATAAAAACGCGATAATGAGGTTTGAAAATTCACAATATTAACAAGACCTTTAAACTAAAGTCATATATATTTTATTTATTTGTATTGCTTTAAGTCAGAGAAATGAAACGATATATTTTAGGCATACTACTTGTTTTTAGTTTTTTAGGTCAAGCACAGATCCTTGAACCTGTAAAATGGGAATTTGCTACAGAAAAGGTCAGTGACAATGAATACGAACTTATATTTATTGCAACACTTGACGAAAAATGGGCACTTTATTCGCCTTATGTTGAAGAAGGTGGACCAATCCCCACATCTTTCACCATTGACTCCTCAGACGACTTTGAACTTATTGGTGATATTGTAGAGCTTGAAGAGAACCGAAAGACAGGACATGATCCTATTTTCGACATGATCGTCACCAAATTTTATGAGAAAGCCACTTTTAAACAACGCATCAAATTAAAATCTGATAGTGCCAATATAAAAGGCTCCTTGCTTTATCAAGCCTGTGATGATGAAAAATGTTTAATGCCCACTGATGTCCCTTTTGAATTCAAATATGCCGACAATGTATTAAAATTAGGACTTAAAGACACCTCTATTCCAGTCACGGTTGATGGCGATAAGATCAACCAAACTCTCTATGGGATGTCGCCTGAAGAGATTATTAAAACTGATAGATTTTGTGAAAATGAAATTGAAAGTCGCGCAGAATCCCTAAAGAAGAACAACTCCTTATGGAGTATTTTCGGACTAGGATTTCTTGGTGGCCTATTGGCCTTATTGACACCTTGTGTGTTTCCAATGATTCCCTTAACCGTTAGTTTTTTCACAAAAAAAAACGATCAAAAAAAAAGCTCTGGATTATCTAAAGCCATTCTTTATGGCTTTTTCATATTAGCGGTGTATTTGATTTTAAGCATTCCTTTTCATTTACTTGATTCTGTAAATCCTGACATACTTAATGAGATATCAACCAATGTGTGGTTAAATGTGCTTTTCTTTATCATATTTGTATTTTTTGCGTTTTCATTTTTTGGATATTATGAATTGACCTTACCTGCAAGTTGGACCAATAAAACAACAAAAGGTGAGAACATTGGGGGCGTTTTAGGAGTCTTTTTTATGGCACTTACCCTAGCTATAGTTTCCTTTTCATGTACAGGTCCAATTTTAGGCTCTTTATTGGCCGGATCGCTTACAGCTGATGGTGGTGCATGGCAGCTTACTGCGGGAATGGGTGGCTTTGGAGTTGCTCTTGGCTTGCCCTTCGCCTTATTTGCAGCCTTTCCGGGATGGTTGAATTCATTGCCAAAATCTGGAGGATGGTTAAACACAACCAAAGTGGTACTCGGATTTTTAGAATTGGCATTAGCATTTAAATTTTTATCAAATGCAGATCTTGTCAAACATTGGGGAATTTTAAAAATAGAAGCGTTTTTAGGAATCTGGATCCTTATTTTTGCTGGGTTAGCACTTTATATATTTGCTAAAATTAAGTTTCCTCATGATTCACCAATTAGAAAATTATCATTTCTGAGGATTTCAACAGGAATATTGGTCACAGCTTTCGTTGTTTATTTAGCCTCTGGTTTTAGAGTCAATTCAGATACCAACACCTACCATTCCTTAAAATTACTTAGCGGCCTTGCACCGCCAGTTGGCTATAGTTTCTTCCTTCCGAATGACTGTCCGAACAATTTTAATTGCTTTAAGGATCTAAAGGAAGGTATTGCATTTGCTCAAAAAGTCAATAAACCTATAATACTTGATTTCACTGGTTATGCTTGTGTTAATTGCCGCAAAATGGAAGAACATGTTTGGCCTGATGAAAAGATCAAAGATTATCTAGAAAATGAATTTGTGCTAATCTCCTTATATGTTGATGACAAAGAAGACCTTCCAAAGGATGAACAAATTATTGTCAATAGAATTAACGGGGGAACACGACAATTAGAGAATTACGGTCATAAATGGGCGCATTTTCAAACACAGTTCTTTAAAACTAATTCACAGCCATATTATGTTTTGTTAAGTCCCGATGGGAAAGAAATTTTAAACCAACCTGTAGGCTATACACCGAATGAAGATGATTATGCTGAATTTTTACAATGTGGATTAGATGT
>JABDMU010000039.1 GCA_013001285.1 Flavobacteriaceae bacterium | reverse complement strand
GCAGCTCTTCTAGAAACTGAAAAAGATCCAAATCCTACCAAAGAAACTCTTTTTCCTTTTTGTAATGCTCCTTCAATATCAATTAGCATAGAGTCTAATGCTTTCTTAGCAGCTGCTTTAGTAATTCAAGCATTTTCTGCCATACCATTGATTAAATCTGTTTTGTTCATAAATTTAAATTTTAATGATTATTAATTTGGGTTAACTTTTTTCTAGTTAATTCCACTTACAAAATTATACGTATTATCCGTTCACGCAAGTAATAGCAAGGGAAATGGGCGTATTTGTTGATAACTTGGAGCAATTGTTAATAAAGGCACTGTTTTTTCATAAAATTTTTAAGAAATAGTACTGAATATAAGGGTTTAGAGCATTTTTACATCTTTATGAAATGAAAATCCGTTGAGCAATGATTTGATATCCATTCTTCGTTTTCCAGGCAATTGAATTTCTAGGAGTTTAAGGTATCCTTTTTTGACCGCCACTAACATTTCGTTTTTACTTATTTTTAAGGTTCCAGGCGATTCATCATGGGTTTCTAAATGCATGATTGCACTATAAATTTTTACAGAAATCCGTTCTTGTCCATTTTGCATTTCGCTCCATGCAACTGGATAAGGAGATAAGCCACGGATTTTATTATAAATATCAACGATGGTGTCGTTCCAATCTATTTTACAATTATCCCTATTTAATTTTGGAGCAGGATTAATGGCTAATTTATCAGACTGCTTCGTTGTTTGAATTTCATTTGTTTCGATATGTCTTATCGTTTTCAAAACGAGGTCACTTCCTAAAACCATGAGTTTATCATGTAGACTTCCTGCTGTATCTTCGGAAGATATTTCGGTTTCCTTCTGAAAGATTATTTCACCAGTATCAATTTTTTCATCAATAAAGAAGGTGGTAACTCCGGTTTTTGTTTCACCATTTATTATGGCCCAATTAATTGGAGCAGCTCCTCTGTAATCGGGTAGTAGCGAAGCATGTAAATTAAATGTCCCATATTCTGGGATGTTCCATACCATTTGGGGTAGCATTCTAAATGCAACAACAACTTGAACGTTTGGATCTAAGGCCTTAATGGCGAGAATAAATCGTTCATTCTTGAGTCGCTCAGGCTGTAAAACGGTTAAGCCTTTGCGCTTTGCATAAACTTTTACTGGCGATTCTTTTAATTTTTGTCCCCGGCCTGCAGGTCTATCTGGAGCTGTGACCACAGCAACTATGTCATAGTTGTTTGTATACAAACTCTGCAAGCTTGACACCGCAAAATCAGGAGTACCCATAAAAAGGATGCGTAGACTTCTGGACATATTATTTTATTTGATAAGTGTTGAATTCGGTTAATTGTATCAATTCTCGTTCGAGCATAATTTTAAGGACTTCCTGGACTTTTGCTTCCTCATATTTCGATTGTTCCGAAATTGCACGTGAGGATAAACTATGTTTTTTTAATAGTTGATGAATCTCTTGAATGATCATTTTATTATCAATCGGTGACGCTCCTGACTTGTGATTTATGCAAACCGAACAGATGCCACAAACATTAATATTAGTTTCTCCAAAATACTCTAAAAGCTGGATACTTTTACAGATTTTATCATTATTTACATAATTGATAACAGCTTGAACATGATCCTGTTTCAATTTGTTTTGTTGTTCAATAATTTTTGAAATTCGGTTGATGGTTTTATCATCCTCTCTGGGTTGTAAGAAAATGATTTGTGCATCTGATATTTTCAATTGTAGGGAAATCAATTCGTCTTTTTCAAGCTGTTGAAGCACTTGAATGACTTCGTCTTCATCACAAGATGCCTTGTCAGCAATTAATCGCGTGTTTAATGGTGTTTCATAATCAAAAATACCACCATAAGTTCTTAAGATGGACTTCAAAACAAGCTGAGTTTTGGGATGACGTTCAAGATAGGCAAACAGTTGTGGGTTATTAACGATGACTTGAGCCGAAGTTTTATTTCTGAATTCTTTGCTAAGCTTAATGACACTTGTTCTATCTAAATGTTGTAGAGCGTTGAAAGCAATTAAGGTATTAAACTGATAGACCTTACAAAAATGACCAAAATTAAAATCGTGCACAGTAAATTCGCCTTCCCCATAGGAAATTTGAAAATAGTTACTCAGCTTTCTATAGACATCTTTTATTTGATCAACCGATGGTAATACGCTTAAAAATTGTTGTTTGACATGTAATTCGTCTCCTTTATTAACCAAAATTATAGAAAAGGCCTTTTCGTTATTTCGCCCAGCCCGACCAGCTTCTTGAAAGTAACTTTCAATATTTTCCGGAAGGTTGATATGAATAACGGTCTTTACATCTGGTTTATCTATGCCCATGCCAAATGCATTGGTAGCTACCATGACCTGGTTTCGATTTGATTTCCATAAATCAAAATGCTTCGATTTCTCTTTCGATGTTAATCCACCATGATAATAAGTACTTGAAAATCCTTTAGATTCCAGATAATTATTCATCTGAACTGTACTTTTTCTATTTCTAACATAAATTATGGCCGATCCTTTTTGCTTTTTTAGAATTTGTTCAATGCGGTAATTTTTATCTTCTTCCTCAAGAACCATATAAGCCAAATTTGACCTAAAAAAAGACTGTTTGAATATTTTTGGATCTATAAAATCTAAAGACTCCACAATATCCTTTACTACTCTTTTGGTCGCGGTCGCTGTTAAAGCAATACAATTCACTTGTGGATGAAGTTCTCTTAATGTAGCGATGTTCTTATAAGCTGGACGGAAATCATTTCCCCATTGACTGATACAATGTGCTTCATCAACTGCTATGAGATTCACATTCATTTGCCTAATGCGTCCTTGTACTAGATCTTGGCTGAGACGTTCAGGAGATAAATACAGGAACTTATAATTACCATAGATGCAATTGTCTAACATGACATCAATATCGGCAAATGAATATTCGCTTGTTAGGGCCATAGCCTTTATGCCTTTTTCCTTTAAGGATGCAACCTGATCTTTCATGAGGGCGATCAATGGTGAGACTACAATACAAATGCCTTCCTTGATCATGGCTGGAACTTGAAAACAAATCGATTTACCACCACTAGTTGGTAGTAAGGCAAGACAGTCATCATTGTTCAATACGGCTTCAATGATCTCCTCTTGGTCTGAACGGAAGCTGGTATAATTCCAGTAATGTTCTAATATTTGAATCGGCAGTTGCATTATAATGATTCAGCTATTTTTAAAATAAAATCTGTTCGATCTTCAACAGAACCAAATGGGACATCATGGAGTTCATAGTCAAATCTTGAATAGGTGTTTAATAAGTGCTCATGAATTTCTATGGCCTGGTCAAAACTCTCGTAGCGTTCATTATCGCTAACATAGATCTCCTGCCAAGGCGCTAAAATAAATACATGATCATATTTGTGGTTTTTACACGCCTCATCATAACGTTGAGGATATTTGGTTCCAATATAATCCATATAAGCCAATACATCGGGGATACCTCGGTCAATAAACACATATGGTTCGCGATAGTTCCCGGCTTGTTGAAACTGTTTGGTTCGACCTTCTAAAAGCAGATCACTAAAAAGTAGTGGATCGGTTAAGAACAATTGTGAAATGCCTTTTTTTTTGGCATCTAAGGTGACTTGTCTGGAGATCTCTTCAAGACATGAAAAATTTCTTTTTATGAGTTCGTTTATAATTGAGGTTTTACCTGTTCCGGGACCTCCAGTTATGACAATTCGTTTAGAATTCAAATGCGGTACGATTTTAGCTGTAAAATTCGTAATAAAAAAGGAAATAAAAAATAACAGATAACTGTATCTTTGCAGTTCTTTTAAATTAATGCGATGAGCGATAAGAAAAAAGCTGACGAATTTTATAAAAAACTAAAGGAGCAACTTCAAGAATCTACAACTTGGCCTGCCACCTATTTATATAAATTCATTGTTAAAACCGATGCAGAAAAGATCACCACGATCGAATCTATATTTAACCATTCAGGAGCTGTAATAAATACAACTGAATCTAAAAAAGGCACCTACACAAGTGTTTCAATTAATGTGGTCATGAAAGATCCAGATGCTGTCATTTCAAAGTATATAGAAGTAAGTGATAATGTCGAGGGTGTTATTTCATTATAAGGTTTTATAATTATTTTGTACTTTGCGCCTATATCAAACACTTCAACAAAAACACTTCATAATAATTTATTTTGATAGATAATCTAGAATACAACACAGAACGCGAACAATTGATCATTCCTGAATATGGAAGACATTTGCAGAAGATGATCAATTATGCAACCACAAGAGAGACCAAAGAAGAACGGAATAAGATCTCAAAAGCTATAATTGATGTTATGGGGAATTTACAGCCTCATTTGAGGGATGTCCCTGATTTTCAGCACAAACTATGGGATCAATTGTTTATAATGTCTGATTTTAAACTCGATGCAGATTCACCATACGAGCTGCCATCTAAGGAAGAATTACAAGCCAGACCAAAACCGTTGAAATATCCACAAAACCATCCGAAGTACCGCTTCTATGGAAACAATATCAAAACCATGATAGATGTTGCCAGAACCTGGGAGGATGGAGATATGAAAGAAGCTTTGAATTTCACTATAGCCAATCATATGAAGAAATGTTTCTTGAATTGGAATAAGGATACAGTTGAAGATGGTGTTATATTTCAGCATCTTTTTGAACTTTCCGATGGTGAGATAAATTTAAAAGGAACCGATGAATCACTTGCAGATTCTTCTAATTTATTAAGAACTAAAAGTAAGCACAGTTCTCATAAAAAATCTAAAAAAGGAAGTAATCGCGGCCGCAAAAGATATTAATCTTCAATATTTTTATACTGAATGAAGACATTTAAAATTGAGGGCGGACATCAGCTAAAGGGCGAGATCCAACCACAGGGTGCAAAAAATGAAGCGCTGCAAATTTTATGTGCTGTTTTGCTCACTCCAGAAAAGATCACAATACATAATATTCCAGATATTGTTGATATTAATAAACTCATATCCTTACTTAAAAAGTTAGGCGTAAAAATTGAAAAGCTCAGCCAAGGCTCATATTCATTTCAGGCCGATGAGGTCAATATTGATTATCTGCAATCTGAAGCATTTAAAGAAGATGGTCGCGGACTAAGAGGATCTATTATGATCGTTGGCCCTTTGTTAGGAC
The DNA here is from genome assembly GCA_013001285.1 of Flavobacteriaceae bacterium. GTDB lineage: Bacteria > Bacteroidota > Bacteroidia > Flavobacteriales > Flavobacteriaceae > JABDMU01. Next base: position 31,088 of record JABDMU010000039.1, on the reverse strand, counting down.
GCTTTGGTAAGGGATACATTCCGAAGCCGGGTGGTGATAAAATTGGACGCCGACGATTAGATACGCACTTTGAAGGCTTTATCAAATTAGGAGCAACTTTTAGATATAATCGTGAAGACCATTTCTACGGTGTAGAAGCCGAAGAACTTCAAGGCACTTACATGTTATTAGATGAGGCTTCTGTAACTGGAACTGCCAATATTGTAATGGCTGCTGTTTTTGCGAAAGGCACGACTTCAATATACAATGCAGCATGTGAACCTTATTTACAACAATTGTGTAAAATGCTCAATCGCATGGGTGCTAAGATCACTGGAATCGGTTCTAATTTACTGAACATTGAAGGTGTTGAGCGTTTAGGCGGAACCACCCATACCATGTTACCAGATATGATTGAAATTGGTAGTTGGATTGGATTGGCAGCAATGACTAAAAGTGAACTCACCATAAAAAATGTCAGTTGGGACGACCTCGGACAGATCCCGGATGTTTTCAGAAAATTAGGGATCACTGTTGAACGTCAAGGCGATGATATTCATATTCCTTCACATAGTGATGGTTACGAGATCCAAAGTTTTATTGATGGATCTATTTTAACCATTGCAGATGCACCCTGGCCAGGATTTACTCCAGATCTTTTAAGTATTATATTAGTGGTAGCAACCCAAGCTAGAGGAAGTGTTCTAGTTCATCAAAAGATGTTTGAAAGCCGTTTGTTCTTTGTCGATAAATTAATCGATATGGGCGCGAAGATCATTCTCTGTGATCCGCATCGTGCGACGGTTATTGGACATGATTTTAAGTCGACCTTAAAAGCAACAACCATGACTTCTCCAGATATTCGTGCTGGTATTTCATTACTTATTGCAGCTTTATCTGCAGAAGGTACTTCAACCATTCATAATATCGAGCAAATCGATAGAGGTTATGAACGTATAGACGAGCGCTTACGTGCCATTGGAGCACATATCGAAAGAATCTAATTAACAATTTAATTTATGAGCGTAGAAAGAGAATTACAAAAACGAAGTAATTCAAAATGCGAATTATGCCAAATAGATGAGCGATTGAGCATGTATCTGGTTGCACCACGTTCTGAGAGAAATTTGGAAAATTGCGTGTACCTATGTTCAAATTGTACAGGTCAAATTGAAGACCCTAAGACCATGGATGCTAATCATTGGCGTTGTTTAAACGACAGCATCTGGAGTACGATTCCAGCCATTCAGGTGCTTTCTTGGCGATTGTTACACAGATTGAGATCGGAGGGTTGGCCTCAAGATCTACTGGATATGATGTATATGGAAGACGAGACCTTTGAATGGGCAAAGGAAACCGGTGAAGGCGAAAAAGACGAAAATGCTGTGATTCATAGAGATAGCAATGGTGTTATTTTGAAAGCTGGAGACTCAGTGGTTCTTATAAAAGACCTGAAAGTAAAAGGAAGTAGTATGATTGCGAAACAAGGCACTGCTGTGAGAAGAATTTCTTTAGATCATGATAACGCTGAATATATTGAAGGTAAAGTAGATGGTATTAATATTGTTATCATCACCCAATATGTGAAGAAGTTATAATTTTGTTCCTTAAAATTTAGAATAAAAAAGAGGCCGATATCGGCCTCTTTTATGTTTCATAGCGTTATCATTAATCCGCTGCAATTTGAGCAGCAAGCCCATTAACGTCCCAATATTCTGTCATCATTGCAATCTGATTGTCATCATTAAACGACGCTACGCCAAACCATTTAACGCCTACTTTCTTTCCAGATTCAACATGAGTCGCATGCCAAGTTCCATAACAACGAATTGCAGCAGCACCAGTATTGACAGTTCCATCGGCTGAGTACGCATTTCCAGAAAAATAGCCAGGTCCAGTTGCGTTAGGCAATATAATACCTTCGGCATAAGAAATATTATCATAATTGTCATGATAGCCCTTAAGTGCAGCCATATATTCTTCTTTTCCTAACCAAGAATTTTCACTATAACTTGGTGGGCTCCACTTTAGCGTATCAGACACATAAGAACTTAAGGTTTCAAGGTCTTCAGCAGAATGTGCTTTGACATAAGATCGTAACACCTCCATTCTTGTTTTGAAAAGAGCAGAGTTATCTGCATTCTCAGTTTTTTCAACTTCTGTAGTTTCTTCGTTTGCAGTGGCATCAGAAGATTCAGCATTTTTACATGCAGTAAAGGTCAATAGGGCGAGAACAATAATACTTAATAGTTGGTTCTTCATTTATTAAAAATTTAGATGATTCCATTTTAACACTGACCTGGTTGTCTTAAAGATACGAAAAAAAAATAAGGCACTTATTTTAGTTAAGCGCCTTTGAGATTTTAGTTTCCTTTATTATTAATTGGTGGTGGTCCTTCTGGAATCATGGCTTCATAGACCTCATCGCCTTTACGTTTTTTATATTCGGCTTTTACTTTAGCAACCAAATCCGGATTTTCAAACAGATCGGCCATGGTCATCGCCATCGCTTTCGACGAATAGATCATGCCTTTATGACCTATGCTCATGCCACCACATGCAACAACGGCCCATGAATGCCAAGGCGTGTCTTTAGGCGCTGTAGTGACGCCTAAATTGATATTGGCCACGTTCCAACTAACATCTCCAACATCGGTAGAACCACCACCTGGATGCTCCCGAGTATCTTCTAATGGCTTGATGGCAGAGTCCATACCTACTTGTTCTTTTCCGGTAGCAGCTTGAATGCCTTTTCCGAAGTCCATTTCGTCTTGAGTATACGTAATCGGTCCTAAAAGCTCTAAGTTTTTTTGCATGATCTTTCCACCTTCACGATTCACTAAAACCTCATATATTCCTGAGATCAAAGACACTTTATAATCCACGTTCGCTAGAATGGCTGCACCTTCCGCCATTTTTTGAACACGCTCATAAACAGGTAACATGCCAGAGCGTTTGGTATCTCGAACACGCATCCATAATCTTGAATAATCCGGCACCACATTCACTACTTGTCCACCGTCTTGAATATGATAATGCATACGAACCGTTGGTTTAACATGCTCACGATAATAATTAACTCCAGATGTATACAATTCAAGGGCATCGGATGCACTGCGTCCATTCCATGGATCGCCAGATGCATGTGCTGCTTGTCCGAAGAATTCAATTTTAAAATCGATCAAGGCTAATGAGCTTTGTACATCGGCTTCTATCGATGCCGAAGGATGCCAACTGATATTAACATCGACGTCATCCCAAAGCCCTGCACGTACCATCCAGATCTTACCGAAATATTTTTCTTCACTAGGCGTCCCCATAAACTTTACAGTGCCTTTAAAGGTTCCATTTTCAATTTGTTCTTTGATGGCTATGGCAGCACCTAAACTACCCGCACCAAACATATTATGTCCGCATCCATGACCAGCTGCACCTTCATTCAATGGATTTTTTGTTGGCTCGGCTTTTTGTGATAATCCGGGCAGTGCATCAAATTCACCTAAGACACTTATTACAGGCTTCCCTGAACCGTAGGTAGCTACGAATGCCGTTGGCATTCCTGCCACGCCACGTTCTACGGTAAACCCTTGTTTTTCAGCATAGGAGGCCAAAATTTCGGCTGACTTATTTTCTTCAAAAGCGGTTTCAGCCAAGGCCCAAATCTCATCACTGATCTTTATTAAATTGTCTTTATGTTTTTCAACAGAGGCAATGATCGCCTTTTTCGTTTTTGACATTTTACTCTGTCCAAAGGAAAGGCCGATGGTCAGACTAAAAACCAAGGCTAATAATTTGTTAGTTGTCATAATGGATTAATTAAGTTTCCCTAAAGATATAATTTTTTAAGCGATTAATTATTGAAAATTTGCTAGAGCAGGACGTATTAAAAAAAGCTTCTGATCGATGTTGATCAGAAGCCTTTTTAGATTTGGATGGATTTTGAGTTACATTGAATAAAAGAATTGTTCGTTGACTATTTGTCCATCTTTTACTTCAAAAACTCCAAGTTCTTTCATTTGCATTCGACCGCTATCCTTAAAAGTAACATCATAATCCATTTTAGAAGTAAAATGATTCCCAGCGACAATAGGATCACCTATCTCGCCTTTATGATATTCTTCAACATTATCCAGCCATTTTTTAGATTTATTCCAGACATTTTCCTTACCTGATACAATTTCCTCAGGATAGCCTGGCATTTCTCTGCTCACAATGTTTTCAGCGTAAAGTTCGTTAATGCAATCTAGGTTTTTACCCTCCCTGCACATCTGTGCCCATTGGTTGGCCACCTCTTGCGTGCTTTTGTTTTTCGTTAGTTCTTGTGTTTCCATTTGACTTATTTTATTGGTTCTTTTAAAGGTAATCAAAAGTCAAAAAATAATGTCATAAAGAAATGTTAGAATTAATTCAGAGCTTCTTTATAAATCCTTAAACAGCGTTCTCTGGCCTCCTTATGGTCTACAATTTTTTCAGTATAGTCCAGCTCTTGAAATTCGGGGACCCAAGTTTTTATGTATTCAAGATCTTTATCGAATTTTTTAATTTGGGTTGTTGGATTAAAAATTCGAAAATAGGGTGACGCATCAACGCCACTTCCAGCAACCCACTGCCAGTTACCTACATTGCTGGCCATCTCATAATCATGTAATTTTTCAGCAAAATAGGCCTCGCCCCAGCGCCAATCGATGAGTAAATGTTTGCATAAAAAACTACCCACAAGCATGCGCACCCGATTGTGCATGAAACCGGTTGAGTTTAACTGACGCATTCCAGCATCGACAAGGGGATAGCCTGTTTTTCCTTGGCACCACAAATCAAATTCTTTTTCGTTGTTTCGCCATTCAATACGATCATATTTCGGCTTAAAACTTTTATTAACAGTATGTGGGAAATGCCAAAGAATTTGCATAAAAAATTCACGCCATATCAGTTCTTGCCAGAATATTTCATTGGTTTCATTTATTGCCTTGTTAACCATTTCCCGAATACTTACCGTTCCAAATCGCAAATGAGGCCCAAGTCTTGATGTATGATCTTCGGCTGGGAAATTGCGTTTGGCTTCATAATTCTTGATCATACTGGAGGAAACATCAAAATCGGCAATTTTTTGATCAGACCTTTCAAATCCGATGTCGTCTAAGGTGAGATTGGGGAACTCTATTTTTTCCTTTATGTTGTCTAATAAAGTTTCCGATGGGTAGGTGTTCATTGACTTGCTTTGAAAAATGGATTTCCATTTTTTCATATATGGTGTGTAGACTTTGTAAGGCGTGCCATCGTCTTTGACGACTTCATTTTTTTCAAAAATCACCTGATCTTTGAAAGTCTTAAACGCGATATTTTTAGATATCAACAACGCCGCTATTTCGGTATCGCGCTCACGAGCATAGGGTTCATAATCGTGATTGGTAAAAACGGAATCGATATCATGAGATTCTATTAATTCAGAAAAAACATCAATGGGTTTTCCATTAAATATGGCAAGCCTCCCATTGAGTTCATCTCTCATTTTCTGAAGGTTATCATAGATGAAAGTGACTCGCGGGTCTTGTTTAGGAAGTTCTGAAAGTATTGTAGTATCAAATATAAAAATAGGCAGTACTTGACTATCTGATTTCAAGGCATTATAGAAACCATGATTATCATTTAATCGGAGATCCCTTCGGAACCAGAAAATAGAAATTTTTGAACTCACTTACGAATGGTATTTGCCGAAAAGCGCTTCCAATTTCTCTTTTCGGTAATTAAAGATCTCTTCAAGTTTTGGTTTGACGAGAAAAGGTTGAACACTTTGTCCAATCCAGCCTAGAGGTAATTTATAATCGATAATGTCTTCCATTTCAACACCACCTTCAATAGGATTTATAAAGTGTTTATGATGCCATAAGGCATAGGGGCCAAATCGTTGTTCATCAACAAAATAAGATTTATCCTTGACATGAGTGATCTCAGTGACCCATTTGGTTTTGATACCTAAAATTGGGGTGACGATGTATTGAATGATTTGACCTGGATACATAGGTCTATCGGCCCCAGACTGGATGTTAAAACCCATATAATCAGGTGTGATCACCTTTAAATTTTTCGGATCTGATAAAAACACCCAGGCTTCATCTACTGAAATAGGTAGTTTTTGTTTTTTATGTAAGGTATATATTTTCATGATCAATTATAAAGCACAATATAAGCGTTTAGAGATGTGGCAATAAGCAACCATATCATGTAAGGCAGTAAGAGGAATCTCAATTTTAGGAGTTCATCTTTTTTAAATCGGAAAAAGAAATAGAAGATCAAAACCGTGAGTAGGGCAATGGTCACTAAACCAAATATTAACCAGTGTTGATTAAAAAAAATGTAATTCCAACTCACATTTAAAATCACCTGCAAAATAAACAAGCCTAGGACTTCGCGTTGTTTCATTATTTTAAATAAGTACGCTAGATAAATTGAGAAGCAAATCATTATGGTGGTCCATGCTACGCCAAATACCCATCCAGGAGGTGTCCAGGGTGCTTGATTTAAATTGTTGTACCAATCGGTCATTGGGCCACTATCCATCAACCAGGATCCCAATGCTAAACCGCCAAAATTAATAAGGACGAAAACGAGGAAATATCGGAGTAGTTTCATCTTTCTATTATATCCAGCTCTTCAATTTTTTGAAGTATCAGCTGCGCTTCAGCATATTTCTGGTCACTTAAAGACCTGTTTTGAGTTGATAACTCATGCCATTGCTCCATAAGTTTTAAATATTGCTTTTGAAGCTTTTGTTTATTTGGTGTTTTTTTAAAAATTGTAAACATAAGATACGTTTTTAGAATTATATTTTAAAGGATACTATGCCACAATCCATTTCAAATACTTGACCTGAAATTGAGGATGCTTTCTCTGAAATAAGATAGTCTGCTAATTGCGCTACTTCATTTGGATCTAAGAATTTTTTTAAGGGATGCCGATCTTTGATCGTATCCCGCATTCTATCGTTTCGTAAGATCTTTGAAGCCAGATCTGTATCGGTCACTGTTGGAGCTATGGCATTCACTCTTACAGTTGGCGCCAATTCGGCCCCTAATGATTTTACCAAGCCTTCAATTCCAGATTTTGATGTCGCAACACTCGCGTGAAATGGCATACCTAATTTAGAAGCCACTGTACTAAATAACAAAATAGAGGCCTTGTCGGATTTTTTGATAACCGGTAAATATTTCTGTATGGTTTTTACGGCACCAAGGACATTGATTTCAAAATCGTCCTTAAAATCTTCTAATGATAATTGAGAGATCGGTTTTAAATTAATGCTTCCCGGACAATAAATAATAGTGTCTGCTTGATCGATGTCAGGCAGGGTGTCTTTCAACACATCAACATTGAAATGTTCCAGATTGGCATCATCAATATCGGGTTTTGTCCGACTGATGTTTACGATAGTGCTGGAAGGAAGTAAAGCCTTAATAATAGCATTTCCTATACCTTTACTTCCCCCAACAATTATAACTTTCTTCTTCATAATATGGTGTTTAAGCGGCAAGAGGTCTCCCTTTTAGACGCTTTTCTATTTTTCTTTTTACAACTGTAAGTCGCTTCATTAAATCCATGATCTGTTCATCTTTCTTCTGCTTATAGATTTCGTTTAAACCAAGAATTAGTGCTTTAGCTTTTCGAGAAGCTAAAATGCGATCACTTGTTGTTTTGAATGAAAGTTTCTGTTTTTCAAACATATTTGCTTCGTGAATGAGATCCATAATTTTAATTGTTTATATAGTTATGTAATTCAGTGATTTTTGCTTGTGATTGGAATTTTCCACCATAATACGATGTGACCGTTGCCGAAGTGTCATCTTTCACACCACGTGACGACACACACAAATGCTTCGCATCAATGATCACCGCAACATCTTCGGTGTCTAAAGCAGATTTGAGCTCATTGGCAATTTGATTTGTTAGGCGTTCCTGTACTTGTGGTCGCTTCGCATAATATTGCACGATGCGATTTAGTTTGGACAATCCAATAACCTTTCCGGAAGATATGTAGGCGATATGTGCCTTTCCTATGATTGGAACAAAGTGGTGTTCACAATTTGAGTAAAAGGTTATATTTTTTTCAACAAGCATCTGATTGTATTGGTATTTGTTATCGAAAAGTGCAATTTTGGGTTTATTTCGCGGATCAAGACCTGAAAAAATCTCATCAATATACATTTTAGCAACCCGATTAGGCGTGCCTTTAAGAGAGTCGTCTGTCAAGTCTAAGCCAATCACTTCCATAATTTCTTCAAATAAGATGGCAATTTTAGCTTTCTTTTCGTCATTAGTCATTTTAAAAGCATTTGCTTTCATAGGTGTTTCTAAACTTGTAAAAAGGTGATCATCACCAATGTCATCAATGGAAAAGCCATTTAGGCGATGTCCATTTTTCTTTTTCTTTATTAATTCTTTTGTATTCATAATTTCTTTTTAGTGTGCTGTCTTAAAAGACTCAATTTTAAAGCAAAGCACGATTAACGTTTTGATATTGAGTTGTGTGTTATATGGCGTTGTCGTGAACATTTGAATCGTCCGGATCCAAAGTCGCGTAATTTTTGATGTTTCGTTTTTCTGCCCTGAACTCGAGTTCTCCAAAGTCTGAAACTTTTTGGCTTCAATTCCTTTCTCATAAGTTCAATGACCTCTTGTTCTTTTAAATTGAATTGCCAACGTATGGCATCAAAGGGTGTTCTGTCTTCCCAGGCCATTTCTATGATTCTATCTAAGTTTCTGTCGGTTAAGATCATCTCGTGTACTGAAAATTATAGCGTTCGTCAAATTTTACTTTTTCGTCGAGAAGCTTATCTAGAAAGTTCTTATTTTCTTTAAAGGTTTGATTGGCTTTAAAATGGATATACCTGCCTTGAGCATGAATGCTCGAACCATTCGCTTTATAAAGTACCAATTGATAAAACGGAATGACCCAAGTGAACGTTTGAAGCCCTTTATTAATATGAACTAAAATACCTTTTGGGCGCAATTCAATATTGGCATAATTAATATCAGCAACGGTATTCAAAACATTCGTGAGATTCGGACTCACATCATCTATGATCAAGCGCTTAGAGCCAACACCTTTTCGCTTTATGGCCTGAAAAAAAGAATATGCTTTTCCCACTTTATCCGCGATAAGTTGTTTATGCTCTTTGCTTGTATAAGTTGTATTGAGTATCACAACTCAAATATAAGTATTGTTTAATTATAAAAAACAAACATTAAACAAAATTTAACATTAAAAGATATTGAAACAATAATGTGGACTTTTTAAATGTTTTTAAAGGTGAACGCAGGCTAATATTTAGTTATTAAGCATTATTCATCAAGGGTTTTGAAGAATTCAGTTGCATTTTTCAAATGGCGTTCTTGCTTAGTTTTATCCATTTTATCGAAATTTCCAATAAGCATGCTCAAACGAGGATTTTTCGAAAAGAAATCGCGATGCTTATCCATAAAATTCCAGAACATGCCGTCCCAGATCTCCTGCCAATCGCCTTCAGAATAATCACTCATTTTCATGATGTAATTGCTACTGCTTATATAGGGTTTTGTTGACATCAGACCACCATCGGCATATAAACTCATGCCATACACATTGGGCACCATGACCCAATCATAAGCATCGATAAAGAGTTCCATAAACCACTGATAAACCTCCTTAGGATTGAATTCGCATAACATCATAAAATTTCCTAAGATCATCAAGCGTTCGATATGATGCGCATAGCCCGTTTTTAAAACTTTTTTGATGACATCATCAATAGGTTGAATACCAGTTGTACCATCATAAAATGATTTGGGAATGGCTCGTGAAAAATTCCAAAAATTCTTTGTGCGTTCTTCCGTTCCTTTTACGATATAAATCCCCCTAATAAATTCCCGCCAACCCAGAATTTGCCTGACAAAACCTTCGGTAGAATTTATAGGAACTTCGTTATCTTTAGCATATTTGATAGCCGTCTTGATGACCGCCATAGGGTCAAGGAGCCCAACATTGATCAATGGTGATAGCACACTGTGATTTAAAATAATTTCATCTTGTAGAATAGCATCTTCGTAAGCACCGAAGTCATGAAATCGCCTTTCTAGGAATTGATCAAACCAAGCCTTTGCCGATTCATGATCAATTGGATAAACCATAGTTGAGTTTATTTCACCATAATTGTCTTCAAAGTATGCTTCAACATAATCCGTTGCCTCTTCGTGATAGGAAGTGATTTTTGGAAATTCTATTTCCGGCGGTTTTTTATCCTTTGGATATTTCTTGCGATTCTCTTTGTCGTAGGTCCAATCGCCACCTTCAGGACCATCAGCAGTCATTAAAATGTTTCTATCCTTTCGTTGTTGCTTGTAAAAACTAGTTTGATAGAATTTCTTTTTCGAGCTTTTAAAAAAAGGTTTTAAATCATCCTTTGCATTAATAAATAGGGGATTTTCAAACCAGTTTATTTCAACATTTTCAGCAACCGAACGGATATGCTTTTCTAACCAATTGTCAATTGGATCAATTATATTCAAGCTTCTGTAGCCATCAGCAATCAGTTTAGGAATTAGGTTCCGTATATCGCTTAATTCATCTTCGGCATCGATATAGATCACTTTTTTATCTTGATTGTTCAAGCGATCAGCATAACATTTCATGCTTGCACGATGAAATGCTATTTTTTGTTTATGAAATTTGTAGAGTTTAAAAAACAGATATTCTTCAACAAGGTAAATATTGTTGCTTTCGTCCAAGATTTCCGCATTTTTGAATAATTGATTCGGAAAAAGGATGGTAGCAGTTTTCATGGTGTTGTATTGCGTTTGAAGTGAGCCTTAGGCATTAGCCAATTTATTGATCATCCCATTGAAGATCAAGCCGTGAAAGGGTAAAACGCTATACCAATAGAGGCGTCCCGCAAGGCCTCTTGGTCTAAAAACGGCCTGTTGATAGATTTTGCCATCAGCCACTCGAAATTCCAGCCAGGCCTCTCCAGGTAACTTCATTTCAGCAAAAAGAAGTAAGCGTTTGTCATCTTTATCGGCAAGCAAAACGCGCCAGAAATCTAAGGCATCACCGGCATTGATGCTGGTTTGATTTGTTCGGCCTCTACGCAAGCCTGTACCACCAACCAGCTTATCTAAAAATCCTCTAATTCTCCAAAATGTCGTTCCGTAATACCAACCGTTAGTACCTCCAATGGACCAAATTTTCTCAAGTGTACGTTCTTCACTCAGCACTGGACGTTCTTTCACATCTTTAAAACATCCATATTTTGGTATCTTGATGTATTTTGTAGAAACCCGTTTTTTCGAGCGACCACTCACGTAAGAATCCTTCCAGCTTGAAACAATACTGTTTTGTTTTATCTTGACGAAAGCCAGTTTAACGGCTTCCTTGTAGGTGCTTGGTGAAACCTCTAAAATAGTATTGATATCACTTGGTTTTCCAATAATTTCAATACCCATACTATTGACCAATGTCTGGGCTAATTTAAAGGAAGTCGAGGTTACAAAATACAACCAATAGCTTGACAATTTCGGAGTCATGACCGGAACAGTAATAATGTATCGTTTTAACTTCCTGCATTCGGCAAACTGTAACAACATGTCCTTATAGGTGAGTACTTCTGGGCCAAAAATGTCATAGGATTTATTGTAGAGTTCTTCTCTTCCTACAGCTTTACTTAAATAGGCGAGTACGTCGCGAACACCAAGTGGCTGTGTCTTTGTATTTAACCATTTTGGAGCGATCATGACCGGTAGTTTTTCTACCAAATCTCTTATGATTTCAAAAGAAGAACTGCCTGAACCCACAATAATACCAGCCTTAAAAACAGTAAGGGCATAATGTTCAGATTCAAGGGTTATTTCTACGTTTTTTCGTGAATGTAAATGCTTTGATAATTTGCTGTCGTTCGTAATTCCACTTAAATAGATGACTTGCTTAACTTGGGTTGATTCTATATAGTCCTTAAAATTCTGTGCACAATCTTCCTCCATTTGATGAAACTTGCTTACCGAATTAGACATGGAATGAATTAAATAATAAGCAGCGTCAATATCTTTGGGAATATTCTCAAGGCTATCAGGATCCAGGAAATCAGCCTCAACGACACTGACCTTAGGTTCATTGGCATAAAAATTTTCTAGCCGTAATTTACCTCGCACAGCGCAGACAACAGTATGTCCTCGATCGAGTAAAATGGGTATAAGTCTTTTGCCAATATATCCGGTGGCACCTGTGACCAGTATTTTCATAAGGATTAATTCAATTGAGCGATTTCAACTCAAAATGATTTGAAATGATCGATCTTGACATTTTTTGCTTTAAGGTCGAACATTAAATTATAAAGACCAAAAAAGGTTCTGTTAATGTATATAAAATGTTTAGAACCTCGATTGCCGTTCATTTTCCTCAATTCTGTGCTCTTACTATATTTTTCACCCAGTTCTGCAATTTTTCCGAAAAATGAGGCATCTGAAAAATCGAATGATTCCGAATGAAATGGCTGCGTAAACAGACTTAGCATTTCATGGAATAAGGCCGTAAAAAATTGTTGTTCTTCAGGTGTATCTTCGTCTCTCAAAATTTCTAATTCAAACATTTTAGCCTTAAAAATCTCAGGATTATTAATGTTCTCTTTCTTTGCCAATTCAAAATAAGGTTTGTAAAATTCGGAAGGCACTTCTTTCATGCATCCAAAATCGATAGCAACAAGTTTATCATCTTCAGAAATCAAAAAATTACCTGGATGCGGATCGGCATGAACTTTTCTAAGCACATGCATCTGATACATATAAAAATCCCATAAGGCTTGTCCGATTTTAGTGGCCAAAGCTTCATTGGTATTGTGAGCTGTAAATTCCGAAAGGTGTTCGCCTTGCATCCAATCCATGGTAATGATACGTTCGGAAGAAAGGGATTTATAATACTGAGGAAATATTAAGTTCGGGATATGCTGGCATGCATCAACTACAGCAGTACTTTGATCGATCTCCAAAAGGTAGTCGGTTTCTTCGATCAATTTATTTTCCACTTCTTGAAAATATTTATCCGAATCTTTACCTTTAATATTAAACATTTTTATGGCAATTGGTTTGACCATGGTTAGATCTGAAGAGATACTTTCTGCAACTCCAGGATATTGAATTTTCACAGCTAATTTTTGCCCATTCTTAAATGCTTGATGTACCTGACCGATACTGGCCGCATTTACCGAAGTTGCATTGAAAGTATCAAAAAGTTCGTTTGGATGTTTACCAAAATATTTTTTAAATGTTTTTATAACAAGTGGAGGCGATAAAGGGGGTACCGAAAATTGTGCTAATGAAAATTTTTCGACGTAGGCTTTGGGTAAAATGCTCTTTTCCATACTTAGCATTTGGGCCACTTTTAGCGCACTTCCTTTTAATTGTTTTAAACCATCATAGATATCTTCAGCATTATTTTGATTAAGCCGACCTTTTGCTTCCTCTTCATTACTGACGAGTTTGTCGCCATAATACTTCAAATAATTAACACCAACTTTAGCTCCTGTTTGAACAAGTTTGGTGGCGCGTTGAAGTTTGGTCGTGGGAATTGTGTCTATGGTCTTCATTAGTGTTAGTGCATTTTTTCTTTAAATAGAAATTTACCCAGATCCATAATGCTATGAAGCGGTTTTGTATCGAGCAAATCGAAACTGGTATTCAGCGATTTTTCGATGAAAATATCTGTTTTTTCAAATGAAGGGGAGCTGTCATCTAACCAAAACTTGATGGTTACTAATAATTGTAACCAAGCCGATTCTTCGAGAGCCCTATTTTGAACTTTCATTAATTTTTCTTGCTTAAGATCTAAGGTCTTTATATCCAAATGTTTAATGTATGCAGTGAAGCGTTGTTTCAATTGAGATAATGCTCTTAATTTTTTGAGACCTTTTAAATTATCCTTTAAGGCATAAACTACATAGCTTCTGTTGGCGGTTAAATTCTCAAAGAAGGTGAAATAAAAACTCAACAGTTTGTTTTTCGCATCGAACATAATATAGTCCTCATTTTTTTCGAGTATAGCATGTGTATTGTCGAAAAATGCCTTAAAAACAGATTGCTCCAGCGCTTCAAAACTTGCGAAATATTGATAAAACTCAATTTCATCGAAGCCGTTATCCTTTGCAAAATTATATACAGATTTTGGAGGCTCATTATGCTCTAGAACATAAGCCATATAAAAATCTATGAGGTCTGAACTTGATAATTTTTTCTTTTTTGTCATTAGTCATCTTTTAAAGGTCAAAGATACATAATGTTTAATAATTATATTAAAAAGTTAAACAAAATTTAACATAAAAAGAGATAATGATCATGAAATTTATCGACCATTTTTTAGCATTTTCTACAGATTGCATATCTAAAATGTTGCGATATGTGTTTTCATAACCTTAAACCAGGATAAATAATTACGCTCTTAATTTAAGTTTTTGTTAACATGCTATAGACCGTCTAATGAGTAACTTTACGTCGCTAAATATTAATCATCAATAATTCTAAACAACAATGAAAAAAGTACTTTTATTATTACTTGTATTTACATTTTCTTTTTCTGTAAATGCACAAATTGAGACACCTGCACCAAGTCCAGCTGCTAAAGTTGAACAAAAGGTTGGTTTAACAGATGTGTCTATTGAATATTCTCGTCCAAACATGCGTGGAAGAACTATCTTTGGTGGCCTTGTTCCTTATGGTAAAATATGGAGAACTGGAGCCAACGCGCGTACGAAAATCACATTTAGTGACGATGTGGTTGTAGGAGAAACAACGCTTAAGGCAGGAAGTTATGCTATTTTTACTATTCCTCAAGCTGATACATGGGAGGTTATTTTCTATACCGACCATGCTGGAGGTGGAGCGCCTGCTGAACTTGATGAAACCAAAGTTGCCGCAAGGGTAACTGCTCAGGTTGATCCGGTAGAAATGAATATTGAAACGTTTACGATTTCCTTTGATGACCTAACAAGCAGTTCAGCTGTTATTGGTTTTCTATGGGAGAAATCTTATGTAGGGGTAACTTTTAAAGTGCCAACTGATGCTTCTGTAATGGCTTCAATTGATAAAGCAATGGCTGGTCCAGGTTTCGGCGAATATTATGCCGCTGCAACCTATTACCTTGCTGAAGGTAAAGATGCTGCTCAAGCTAAGAAATGGATTGACAAAGCTATGGCCATGAACAAAGAGCCTAGATTCTGGCAACTGAGACAACAGTCGTTGATCTACGCTGCTGCCGGCGATAAAATGGGTGCGATCGCATTGGCCAAAAAATCTCTTGCTGCTGCAGAAGAAGCGGGCAACGCTGATTATGTAAAAATGAATAAAGATTCGCTCGCAGAATGGGCGCAATAAGCTTATCGTTATTAATTTGATTAGTAGCGATTGCTATGAATATAAGAGCGTGTAACTGTAGTTGCACGCTTTTTTTATGGCCTTATTTAATAGGTTAGTCCGATTGTTTCTCTCACCTGATCAAGCGTCTTTATCAATGTTTTACTGAAATTAAAGGTCATGAGATCGCTTTCGGTTTTTTGATCTCTTATCAATTGATTAAAATGAGCAATTTCATAAGCATATCCATTGGTAGTGCAATTAAAATCTAAGGTCTTTTCACCTTCATCATTTTTGATCGTGATTGTTGTTGGCTCATGAAATCTGGAATTGAGTTGAATAATAGCATTCTCAAAATAGAAAATGGCTTCAGTAGGCGTTTCTTTTAAAAAGGTACAATTTAACCGCGCCTTCAAATCCTTATTATAATAAAAGCGCATTGAACAGGATGAATCCACCTCATTTTCAAAAAAGGTTGCAGTAGCTTCTATATCTTCTGGCTTTCCTAAAGTACTCAAGGCAACGAAAATGGGATATATGCCAATATCTAATAGGCTACCGCCTCCCAAAGATTTATTAAACACACGTGAATTTAGATCATAGGTCGGATGAAATCCGAAATCTGCTTCAATACGCTGTAATAAACCAAAGGTTCGATTTTGAATTGTGTTAAGTAAATAGCGGTAATGCGGCAAGAAATAGGTCCATAAGGCTTCCATTAATAAGGTGCCATTAGCTTTTGCACATTCTATCATCTCTTCAACTTCATTCAAATTCATCGCAAAGGGCTTTTCACATAAAACCGCTTTTTTATGGGTTAAACAAAGCGTTGTATGCGCTTTATGGAAACTATGTGGTGTTGCAATGTAAACGGCATCAATGGCGGGATCTTTTGCGAGATCTTCATAATTACCATAGGCTTTTTGTGCTTTGTAATTAACTTTAAAGTTGTTTGCCTTATTCAGATCACGAGAAGCTACTGCATACAATTGGGCATGATCAAGAGTTAAGAGGTCTTCGGCAAATTTATGTGCAATTTTTCCAAGACCAATTATGCCCCAATAGATTACTTTAGGATTTGACGGGTTCATTATTTCGAGTTACCGATTGTATACTCATAGCAATAACCATTACCACAACACAGCCAAAGAAATTAAGCCAGAGAAATGGCATCCAATCAAACCACCAGCCAATGATAACAATGACCTGAGTGATGAGTGCAGCTACAAACACGGCATTCGCCTTTACAAATTTAAAGAAGAACGCCAATAAAAATATACCTAATACATTTCCATAAAATATAGATCCAATAATATTAACGAGCTGAATTAAGTTGTCGGCCAAGTGGGCGATGCAAGCTATTAATATGGCTAAAATACCCCAGCCCAAAGTAAACCATTTACTTACGGCCAGCATTTTTTCTTCAGATATACCAACCTTATTACGCTTGTAAAGATCCATGGCTGTGGTTGAAGCTAAGGCATTCAATTCACTGGCCGTACTGGACATGGCAGCACTTAAAATAACAGCCAAAAGTAATCCGATGAGCCCTTTTGGTAAATTGTTTAAAATGAAATGTATGAACACATAATCTTTGTCGTTTGTTTCAATTTTCTCGTCATTTTCTTCTGCAACTTTAGCTATCAGCGCTTTTGCTTCATCTCGTAGTTGTCGATCTTCATTGTTGGCCAGAGCTATTTTATCGGCATCTTCCTGTTTACCCGAAGCGAGGTAATTTGTTATATAGGTTTGCTTGTCTTCAAACAACTTGGTCTGGTCAGATTTCAGTTCTTGAAATTCATCAACATACTTCGAATTTTCAACGGCTTCAGTTGCTAAGGGATTGAAATTTAATGGTGATGCTTCAAATTGATAAAAAACAAATACCATGATCCCAACCAAAAGGATGAAGAATTGCATCGGCACTTTTAAGAGTCCGTTAAAAAGCATGCCTAATCGCATTTCTTTTACAGATCTTCCCGAAAGATAGCGCTGCACCTGACTTTGATCTGTACCAAAATAGGAGAGGGCTAAAAAGGAACCGCCAATAAGTCCGCTCCAAACGGTATACCTATTTTCTAAATTGAATGAAAAGTCCAATACTTGCATTTTTCCACTAGCTCCTGCTATATCTAAAGCCTTCTGAAAGGTAATGCCATCAGGCAAATAGCTAATGATCAAAAAGAAAGCAATGAACATGCCAGTGAAGATCACTGCCATTTGATGCTTTTGGGTCACACTTACCGCCTTAGTACCTCCAGATACAGTATATATGATAACCAATACCCCGATGATAATATTCAACAATGTCAGATTCCAACCTAATACGGCCGACAAAATAATAGAAGGCGCAAAAATAGTGATACCTGCCGCCAGACCGCGCTGAATTAAAAACAGAATAGCCGTCAGACTTCTGGTCTTAAGGTCAAATCGACTTTCTAAAAACTCATAGGCTGTGTAGACTTTCAGTCGGTGATATAAGGGAATAAAAACCAAACAGATCACCACCATGGCAATGGGTACACCAAAATAGAACTGTACAAAACCCATTCCGTCATGAAAGGCCTGTCCGGGTGTCGATAAAAACGTGATGGCACTTGCTTGTGTAGCCATTACCGATAATCCGATGGTCCACCATTGGGCTTGATTACCACCGCGTAAATAATCCTGTACATTTTTACTGCCACGTGTTTTCCAGGTTCCGTAAAGAACTATACTTAATAAGGTAACCCCTAGAACGATCCAATCTTCTATCTGCATACTAGGAGAATGATGTGGTTATTAAATAAAAAAGAATGATATAAATGGCATTGGCCACAAGAACGATAGTATACATTTTTTCCCATCGTGGCTTTACAGGTTGGTCTTCCATGTTAGTCGCTTAGTTTTTTATCAAGATTAATATTGTCTTTGCCTATTGAAAGCATATTCGCGAACAATCGGTAAGCCCCTGGAACCCCTGCAGGGAACTCCCTAAAGAAGCTGAGCCCAGTATAAATGTAATGGCCCTTACCATGTTTTGCAACAAGCAGACTGCCTTCTTTGGGCGTCTCACCCTTATCATGCATTGAAAGGATAGGCGTGAATTCTGGACCCCATTTACTTGGAAAATAGAGACCTCGTTCTTGCACCCAACCATTAAAGTCGGCTTGAGTGATCTTGTTAGGATAGTTCATTAAAGGATGCTTAGGATCGATGATCTTCACTTCCGAATGCTCATTGGTCACACGATCTCGACCTAACTTTAATTCATATGGCGCCAAGTCATCAACTTTTAAGCGTCTGCTCGTATTGTATTGCACGATCATATTGCCACCTGCTTCAACAAAATCAAAAAGTGTTTGTTGCTTGAATTTCATATCATCCAATATATTATAAGCACGAATACCAACAACTACAGCATCAAATCGCGACAGGTTATCAGCATTGATTTCTTCTGGTTTTAGTTTTACCACATTATAGCCGATATGTTGCAAGCTCTCTGGAACCACATCTCCGGCACCTTCAATATACCCTATATTCTCACCTTTTTTCT
Organism: Flavobacteriaceae bacterium; assembly: GCA_013001285.1. Classification (GTDB taxonomy): domain Bacteria; phylum Bacteroidota; class Bacteroidia; order Flavobacteriales; family Flavobacteriaceae; genus JABDMU01. The sequence continues at coordinate 12,211 of JABDMU010000039.1, read as the reverse complement.
TGATATCTAAACGCACGACTTTACTTTCGCTTGGCATTAAGACGGTTTGAAAAGGAATATGGGCATAATCGATCTCCACCAATTCGCGTGTATAAAATTCGCCATTGACATTCACCATTGGTGAAATCAAACCTTCACTTTGATCTTTTGGCGGAATGACCGTAAACACAAGAACCTGTTCTTCATCCTTATTGGCGATCTCAATTTTCTGCTTTTCAGGATACACGTTCCAACCATTTGGATACGCCATCTGAACAAAGCCTGAAAGTTGATCACGTCCAGCTTTTACTATGACCTCAATATCTTTCTGAGCGCCAGTCTCAAAAATATAAACGTCGTCTTTTAAACGAGCTGAGGCCTCAGGAATGATCTCAAAGGGTCTGTATAATTCGCCTTTATCTGGTTTTGAATAACGATACACAACATCTTTTGTGATCTCTAACGGTTCACCATTCATCAAGAGGTTAAAACTGACGGTAACTGTCCTTGGTGTTTCAGGTTCCCCGATCAATTCTTGCTTTTCGACATGATACATGCCTAAAGTCCCTTTTTTCTCTAGCCAATACGGCGCTGTTGTTTTCCAATACTTCGGAATCTGAACAGAGTCAGTAAGTATTTGTCGTTGGTTAGCTAATAAGGGCTCATTTTTAACGCGATTTGCAGCTTCAACTGAAACTTTATAATCAAGCAATTCAATAGGTATTTCGCTTCGGTTAAGCGCTTCAATACTCAACTTGATTGAACTCCCAGGACTCGTAGTTGGCTTATCTGCACTCACTTCTAAATACAGTCCGGCACATGCTTCAATGATCGATTTTAATTCTTTCGATTTCACCGCTTTCCAGTGCGTATTATCTAAGGCGTTCACCAATTTAAGCGCTTTTAAAAGGTCTGGTATATGCGAAGCCGGATCTCTAAAATTAAAATTCGTTTCTATCTTATTTAGAAGGTCTCCAATAGCAGCGCCACCTTTTACGCGTTTCCAGGACGTGTCTATGCCATCAAATATATTGTCTTTGTTTTCAGGGAATTCGCCTTTTAAAAATTCGACGTACTCCGATTGCGAGCCACGTGTGGAAACGCGACCGAAGCCCTGACATAAATGCTGACTACTCGCCAACGATGCGATCTCATTATTTGACATCCCTTTTGAAGGATAATACACACCAACATCAAAATTGAGCATGTTGCTTTTATCGGCTTTTTCAAAATTCTCCTGACTGCCATAAAACCACCAAGATGTATTAAAGAAAAGGCGTTTGGGTTGCCATGTATCTACCAAGTTTAACTGATCTGGATAAACGCTCGCATCATTCACAAGATCGAAAGCTTCCATGCTCAACATGGCAGAACTAGTATGATGGCCGTGATTGGTTCCCGGTGTTCTATGATCAAATCTATTGATGATAACGTCTGGCTTGAATTTTCTAATGGCCCAAACCACATCGCTCAAGACTTCATCCTTATCCCAAATTTCAAGGGTTTCATCAGGATGTTTCGAATAGCCAAAATCATTGGCGCGTGTAAACAGTTGCTCGCCACCATCAATGCCACGGGCAGCTAGTAATTCTTGTGTTCTGATGACTCCTAAAAGCTCTCGGATTTCTGGTCCGATAAGGTTTTGTCCGCCATCGCCTCGCGTCATCGACAGATAAGCTGTTCGTGCTTTGACCTGATTAGACATATAAGAGATCAGTCTTGTGTTTTCATCATCTGGATGTGCTGCGACATATAATACAGAGCCTAGAAAATTTAATTTCTGAATGGCATCATGAATGGCTGAGGCATTTAATTTTTTGGGTTCTTGAGCCTGAGTATGGTGAAAAGAAAAAAGAAAGACTAAAACGAGAAGTATTGGTTTTCGCATGGTTTATATGTTAGCTTCAACCCAAATATATAAAAGTTAGCTAGCCAACATACGATTTTTAATGTTTCTTTAACGTCTAACGGTCTAAGATCTCAAAACTGTCTATGGCATCTTTTTCTACTAGAGTAACCGCTTTTTGAAGTATGAGGTTATTCGGATAGGTGACCAGATCACCATTATCTAGTCTAAGATGCAAATGAAAGGCACGTATGTCTTCGACTATTGCTTCAATGGGAAAGTCTTTATCATGGATCTTTATTTTATCGCCAACCTTATATGGAAACGAAAAGAACATGATCACACCCGAAGTGATATTACTTAAAATAGACCAAATAGCGAAAAGTGCAATACCAATGACCGCAAATACTGAGGAAAATACCAAGCCGATATCGCCAAAGTCAGCACCAAAAACAAAAGCTTCTATGAGTAAGCCAATAAAAAATAAAGTAAATCCAACATAACGACTGATAAGATTGGAACGTTGAATATTAATATCGTTCTTTTTTCCAATTTTATTGATGGAAAACTTAAATACATGGTAGGCTAAAATCAATACCACCAATACAATAAGGCTGGTTATTAATTCTTCCTGATGCGTGTTAATAAATTTCAGCATAATGCGTTCTTTCCTTTAAGAGTGCAAAGATAAGATAGTCTGTCGGATTAAAATATTATAAACCGAGGGTTTTTCTAAGGCCTTCATCGGCATTAGAATTTTTGCTCCAATAGGCTGATGTGATGCTTTCAAGCTTTTTTGCTGTGGTTGTCATTGTCTTGGCATTTGGACCAAATCCGCTTTTAAATGTTTCGGTCCAACCTTGAATTTCATAAGGGAATTCGGTTTTAAAAGAAATTGAAAGGCTTCTGTCCAAGTTTGGATAGTCTAAGGTATATATTCCTTCCGAAAGTGTGGCAATGGCCTTGTATGCCTTGAGTTCAATATGTCTGAGTCGAATAAACTCTAGGGAGGGAATGATCATCATGTCACCTTGCGGTAAGGATGCAGGATCAATCCGTAATTGCGTCCAAATTTCATTTTCTAAAATTGCTTTATCTAATTTAAAATCAGCATCGGCTTCACTTTCAAAATAGGAGTGAGAATCGATCTCAAACTGGTCGCGATTGTTCAATTGCGAATAGACATGTCCACACCATTCTTGAATAGAACTGCTAACTTTTAAGGCATGCTGATCATTTGAAACAGGGTAGAAGGTGCTTTGCATTATTGAATAGGGATAAATACCTGTATTGAATGTTTTTGTGGCATTCAGTTTGAGTACAGAGATATTATCGGCATAAGATCGGTCTGCTTTAACCTGAGCCTCAGGACGAAAATCTTCGGTGACATAGATGAGCACCGCATTTCCATTACGTAATTCACCGTAACGTGCTTGTTCTAATTCAAAAGAAGTGATCTCAGCTACACCAGCATACCAATAGTCTTTGAAGGCTTGACTAGGTTCGTTCGCTTCGGCGTACTCTGGACTGTTTTCTAAATTGCTGGCCATTTCAGGCGTTTGCGTTTGATCACAAGATGTTATAGCAAAGGCAAGGCCCAATAAGAAGCCATATCGAGACAAAGTAAGATTTAAAGCTTTCATATTTTTCATTTTAACGCTGCAAAAATACGAAGCATTTAACGGCTTACGATGTCATTTAACGTTTTATAAACAAGATGAATAGGGAAACCCATGACGTTCAAATAAGAGCCTTCTAAATGGGTCACGGCCACCAAACCGATCCAATCCTGAATTCCATAAGCGCCAGCCTTATCCATAAACTCATAGTTATCGAGATAATGAGCGATCTCGTCATCGGTCAATTCAGCAAAATGGACTTTGGTAATGGTATTTACTGTTTTCTGATAGGTCGTGGTCTTAAAACAAATAGAAGTAATGACTTCATGCACATCACCACTTAATGATTTGATCATGGCAAATGCATTTTCTTTCGATATGGGTTTTCCAATCGCGCGATCCTTATGCCATACAATGGTATCTGAGGTGATTAAAATATCATTAGGCTTCAACTCGGCTTCAAAGGCTAATGATTTTAACTGTGCCAGATAGTCGCTGATCTCAAAATGCCTGAGCCTATCGGGATATTCTTCGACAACCGGTTTTAATCGAATTTCAAAATCCAATCCGAGATCGTTCAGTAACTGCTGTCGCCTTGGCGAACCTGAAGCAAGGATAAGGTTGTATGGTTTTATTTTTTCAGAAAGCATTAAGCGAGAAGGATGTATTTATAGAGTACCATCGACAAAATACCAGTCAACATCACCAGTTTAAGAATGTTTGAGATGTGTCGCCAGTCTTTTTTGGTTTCGGCCGAATAACTTTTTACACATAAATAAATAAGTGGGGCCACTACCAAGACCAGAAAATAAATAATGGCGATCTGATGCTTATATAAATAGGTGGTCACATAATAAATGATACCAATTAAAGGCACAAATAGAAGTGCGAAGACGACTTTTCCAGCACGTTCTCTTCCGATAATAATAGGTAAAGTTCGCGCTCCAGAATTGAAGTCGCCATCAATATCTTCAATATCTTTTGCGATCTCACGAATGAAATTAATGACAAATCCGAATAGGGCATAATCTAATATGATCTTAAAAAAGGTGACTTGTGTGTCTTGATTGTCGGCAGTTACCGTAGGTAATAATTCAAAAACACCAACCATGATGATCGAAATAGCAACCAGGATAGAAATTACAATATTTCCGATGAGGATCATTTTTTTAAGGGAGGACGCATACACATAAAGCAAAGCCGAAACTGCAACAAATAAGGCCGCAAAGCCACTATGACCTACAAGATTGGATAAGTAAAAGCCGAGACCTACACCAAATATGGTGAGAAAAATAAAGATGTAGTTGGCATTTTTTTCTGAGATCTTTTTACCAACAATCACCTTGCTCGGATTGTTTATAGTATCGGTTTCAATATCATAAACATCATTGATCACATAGCCTGCTGCTGCGATGCAAACAGTTGCTAAAACCAGTAAGGAAAAACCAAAACCATTAAGGGTTACCGTAACATTAAAGGGTTCTAGCAGTGCATATTTAATAAGAACTTGTGTGATAGCAAGGATCAAGAGATTTTTCCAGCGGATGAGATTTAGAAAATCAATCATATTTAGCATCGAAGTTTTGAATCCACTTTCCTTGAACTTTCAGAACCTGCTCAATGACATCACGAACAGCACCTTTACCACCATTTTTGTGGGATACATATTGGCATATCGATTTGATCTCTGGGGCGGCATCTTGCGGACAACAAGGCAAGGCCACAGTTTGCATGACATGCAGATCTGGAATATCGTCGCCCATATATAAGATCTTATCGTGCTTAATATTGTTATCTTCACAATAGGCTTCCAATTGATCCACCTTATCGCTAACGCCTAGATAAATGTCTGTGAGGCCAAGCCCGTTTAACCTTGAGCGCACGCCTTCATTACTACCCCCCGAAATGATACATACCTTGTAACCGGCATCTACAGCAACTTTTAGTGCATAACCATCTTTTATGTTCATACGTCTTAACATATCGCCATTTGTGGTTACGATGACGGTGCCATCGGTGAGCACGCCATCTACGTCAAACACAAAAGTGTTTATTTTGTTGAGGTATTCCTTATAACTTTTTTCTCCCATGGGTTTTTTGAATCGATTTGGTTAGCATGTCGTAAATTTCTTTATACAAGTCATTTTCGATTAGCTTTAAATGCTTTTTGATGGTCTTTTTGTCATAGCGTTTTGCAGGTCCGGTTTGTGCCATATATGGCGAAACTTCCTGTACTTTTTTTGCCGTTTCTAAGATAAGAGGTTTTAGAATATCAAAATCAATATTTTTTTCATCGGTAATTTCGTGGGCAATGCGATATAATTGATTGGTGAAATTATTAATAAAAACAGCCGATAAATGCAGTATTTGACGTTGTTCAGTGTTGATTTTATAATGCGGACTCCCAACAGCATTGGCCACATATTTAAGCAAAGGAAGGTCTTTTTTGTCTAAAGCTTCAATGCAGAAAGGCACATTTTTGAAATCCATATCCACATCTTTTGAAAAGGTTTGCAAGGGATAAAGAACACCGCGACGATGTTTCTTATCGAGGTCATGCACGTTCACCGAACCCGAGGTATGCACCACAAATCTGTCGCTAAAAGGCAGGGCTTCCGAAAGTTCGGCAACCGCATCATCACTCACCGCAAGAATATACAGATTGACTTCTTTTAAAGCCTGAATGTCATTGGTGATCTCGACTTCGTTCTTATAAGGCTGTAATGGCTTAACAGTTCTATTAAACCATTGTTTTACAGTCACTTGTTCAGCTTTATTGAAAGCTTTAAATAAATGCGTTGCAACATTACCTGCACCAAGAAGTACCACCGAAATCATTATGCAAAAATAAGTAAGTAATCTATGATATGAAAACCATCTTAGGTATCTTTGTAAACAATGGAAAAAAAAGACATCACTTCGCGCGAAGACATTCATTTTTTAGTGTCTACTTTTTATAATAAGGTAAGATCAGATGTACTTCTGGCGCCGTTTTTTTCTGGGATCGAAGATTGGGATGAACATTTAGAACGGCTTACCACCTTCTGGGAATCGAGCCTGTTCTTAAAAACCAAATATTATGGCGATCCGCTAAAAGCGCATGTCAAGGTCGATCAAGAGCATGGCAACACGATGGGTCAGGAGCATTTTGGGCAATGGATGAATCTGTGGTATGAAACAGTTGACCAACTTTTTGAAGGTGAACGCGCACAAATGGCCAAGAACCGCGCCCGAAAAATGAGCACCTTTCTGTACTTGAAAATTTTTGAAGCACGCTCTTAGAAATTAACAAACATTTCGGAATATTTCCTGTTAATAAAACAAACTAAAATGGTTAACTTTGCGCTCCGTATACGTCCATCACAAATGACGTTTTTTTAGCATGCAAAAGAAAATTGCCAACATCCTTTTTTCAACCAGACTCACTGCACTTTTGTTCATTGCCTTTGCGGCAGCCATGATCATCGGTACTTTTTTAGATGCTGGACAGGATACCTCGCCAACCCCTTACACACGAAATATGATCTATAACGCCTGGTGGTTTGAAGCCATTATGGGCATGTTCGTGGTCAATTTCGTTGGAAATATTTTTAGATTCCGATTGTATAAAAAAGAGAAGTGGGCCACACTGACCTTGCATCTGGCCTTTATTTTTATTCTTCTGGGTGCTTTTGTCACACGCTATATTGGCTACGAAGGTATCATGGCCATTCGTGAAGGCGCAACCGAAAAGACATTCCTTTCTGATAAAACTTATCTCACCACTTATATCGATGGCTCTTTTGAGATCGATGGTAAGGTCCAACGCCGTGTGCGTTTTGATGAGGTCGATTTCTCGCCTCGTATGGAGAATCATTTTAAGGTGCGAACTGATTATAATAAGATCCCTATTTCTATAGAGCTTGTTGATTTTATCGCTGGCGCGGAAGAAGATATTGTTCCAGATGAAGAAGGCGACAACTATTTAAAGATCGTTGAAGCAGGATCGGGAGCTCCACATAATCACTTCCTAAAGGAAGGTCAGATCGAGAACATTCACAACGTTTTATACGCGTTAAACAAATACACCGAAGGTGCCGTAAACATCAGCTTTACCGATAGCACATTGACCATTGAATCGCCATTTCAAGGGGAATATATGACCATGGCAACCGGACAACAAGGGATATTGGTCAAAGATAGCATTCAGCCCTTGGCTTTACGGTCGCGTTATGTGATTGGAAATCAAACCTTGGTTTTTCCCAAACCCGTTGTAAAAGGTAAATTCGATATTGTTAAGAAATCGGAGTTGCTAAAAAGCGATGAAGATGCCGTCATCTTACATGTGCGTGCTGGTGATGCATTTGAAGAAGTGAAACTTTTAGGTGGAAAGGGTAGCAACAATGCCTTTAAGCAGGTCAAGATCGGTGGCTTGGATTTCGCTTTTAAATACGGTTCGAAAGTGCTTGAATTGCCCTTCAGTATTAAGCTCAACGATTTTATCGCCGAACGTTATCCGGGTACTGAAAACTCCTATTCGTCTTATGAAAGTAAGGTCACGGTATTCGACGAGGAAGCTGGTGACTTCGATTTCCATATCTATATGAACAACATCTTAAATCATGGTGGCTACAAATTTTTTCAAGCCAGTTTTGATCCCGATGAAAAGGGGACCATCCTTTCGGTCAACCACGATGCCTGGGGAACTCGAATTACCTATTTAGGCTATTTCTTATTGTATTTCGGATTGATGGCGATCCTATTTGCAAAGAACACACGTTTTGATGATCTCAGAAATTATCTGAAAAAGGTAAAGGCGAAAAAGGCTGCACTAACAGCGGTCGTACTGTTGTTTAGCTTAGGCTTAACGGCACAAACCGAAAGTCATTCGCGAAACTTACCGTCGAAGCAGCAAGTGGATTCCATTTTATCGGTACACATCACTTCGGAAGCTGAAGCAGCCAAACTAGGCAGGCTGGTGATTCAGGATTTTGATGGGCGCATGAAACCTATTAATACCTATGCATCCGAGTTGCTTCGGAAGCTCAGTAAATACGATAGTTACGAAGGCTTTAACGCCGATCAGATCTTTTTGTCAATGCAAGAAAGTCCGATCCTCTGGTACAACGTTCCGATCATATATTTAAAAGCTAAAAAAGCCGATACCATTCGAAATCTTATCGGCATAGATAAGTCCAGAAAATATGCAACCCTAGCCGATTTCTTTACTGGGAATGGCAGTTATAAACTCGGACCTTATTTAGAGGACGCTTATAAAACACAGGTGCCAACAGCTATACAGAAAGAATTTAAAGAAACAGACCAGCGCGTTAATTTATTATACAATACCATTGAAGGACGCTCACTAAAGCTGTTCCCAATTCCTAATGATGATAATAACACTTGGGTGTCGCCAATTGAATATCGAGAAGGGAATTATAAATTGGAAGATTCGCTGTATGGCAATTTTATAAATACAGGATTCAATGCCTATCTCATTAATTTGAACAATGCCAAAAGCTCGGGCGACTATTCTGAAGCCGATAAATTATTAGATGCGATAAAAAGAACTCAGGAGAAGTTGGGTTCAGAGGTCATGCTCAGCGACGAGAAGGTCAATGCCGAGATCCTTTATAACAAATATGATATTTTCAAAAAGCTCTTCAGTTGGTATATGTATGCTGGAACCTTGATGTTCATCATGCTAATCATTCAGATCTTTAATGATAGAAGCAAATATGTGAATGGCGTTGTTAAGTTCTTTCAGGTCATCATTGTCGGCCTATTTGTTTTGCATACAGCTGGTTTAATTGCACGCTGGTATATTTCAGGACATGCACCATGGTCTGATGCTTATGAATCGATGATCTATGTGGCTTGGGCCACCATGCTATTCGGATTGCTCTTTGGAAGGAAAAGCGCATTAACCATGGCTTCTACGGCTTTTGTAGTTGCGATGATCCTGATGATCGCCCATTGGAATTGGATGGATCCATCTATTGCCAATTTGCAGCCTGTTTTGAATTCCTATTGGTTGATGATACACGTTGCTGTGATTGTTGGTAGTTACGGACCATTTGCCTTAGGGATGATCCTGGGAACGGTAGTTTTGATCCTGATGATCCTGACCAATTCGAAGAATAAAGCAAAAATGGATCTCAATATTAAGGAGCTGACAACAGTGAATGAAATGGCTTTGACCGTTGGACTGGTCATGCTCACCATAGGTAACTTTTTAGGCGGTATGTGGGCCAATGAAAGTTGGGGACGCTATTGGGGCTGGGACCCAAAAGAAACCTGGGCATTGATATCTATTATGATGTATGCTTTTGTGATTCACATGCGATTGATCCCGGGCCTACGCGGACGCTGGTGGTTTAATTTGAGTAGCATTTGGTGTTTTTCGTTTATCATCTTCACCTATTTCGGCGTGAATTTTTATCTCTCAGGATTGCATTCGTATCAGTCCGGGCAACAGATCGCGAGTGTGAATATCATTGCCATTGCGGCTGTGGTGATCGCCTTATTAGGATTCTTTTCATACCGAAAGTACAAGAAATTTTATAAGAAGTAGATATTATCATTGTGACCGTCACTGCGAGGCCTGCAAGGCCGCGGCAGTCTTTCTCATTATGTACCTGCGTTGAGATTGCCGCGTCGCTACGCTTCTCGCAATGACAACAGACCATCATTTCGTTCGGAACGACAAACCGATCGTCACTGCAAGGCCGCGGCAGTCTTAAGAATGTTTCCCGTATTATCAAATAGATTCCTTTCTTTCCTACGATTGTAAAGACCCTGAATCAAGTTCAGGGTGACAGTTCAAGGAACCGTATGAGTATTAGTTTGTCATGCTGGACTTGATCCAGCATCTTGCTTTTTATGGATACGTCACTGCGAGGCCTGCAAGGCCGCGGCAGTCTTTCTCATTATGTACCTGCGCTGAGATTGCCGCGTTACTACGCTTCTCGCAATGACAACAGACCATCATTTCGTTCGGAACGACAAACCGATCGTCACTGCGAGGCCTGCAAGGCCGCGGCAGTCTTAAGAATGTTTCACGTAATCAAATAGATTCCTTCACCGCATTCGGAATGACGAATACAAGCGTCACATCGAGTGATTTTGCGAATGCAATGAGCCAAATTGTATCGAGATGTCCTTGTCCCGTTGAGTTCTCGATACTTCACCCAAGTCCTTGGGCTCAACTCGAACTGACGCCATTACTCCCGCATCAAATTTGCGACATACCTATTACTAGCCTGCGACATTGAGGTCGTATTAAGGCGTTTCAGTTTTTTACGAGCCAGTAATTTATGCTCATTATACTGAGCGCCATCCCAACGATAGATCGGTAATTCGAAGCTCTCACTTTTGACCAGAACATCAGGAAAAACCATATTATTCAAATTGATAAAAAAGAATTCCCCAGGTGTATCAATACTTAATTGAAATTGCCCCTCAGGATTTTTTACAAAGAGGAGTGAGGCCAGGCCTTTTTTTCCCGATCCTGTTTGCGGACCATAGATAATCCCAATTTCTTCAACCCCATCATTGGTGAGGTCTAGCGTATACAAACGGACATTAAATGGGATATTCGCTTCCTTTTCATATGTAGTACGATACCATAGCTCTTCGTTGTCGGTAAGTTCGAAACCGCTAAGTGTAGCGATCTGATTTTTTTCGGCATTGGTGAGGGTGCTGTTAGCCGATCGGAACAAGGCTTCGGCAGTGCCGCTGAGGGCATCGTCTTGAGCAAATACACTTATACTCATAGAACAGATGAACAGGAGGGTGAGGGAAAAGGATTTCATAAGATGAATCGTTTCTACTAAATTAGGAAATATTTCAGTTTAACGTATATTTTACCATTATGTTGCCAATTTATCCGATGATCTTAGGCGTTGACCTATTTCCTTCCAATATTATCATACACACGTATGACATAGATGGCCCAGATGACGACACATACCGTAACAACTATAGAAAACCAAAAAACGATGCTATTACTTTCCATTGTCGACGAGTTTAAAGAAGATCATCAATCCGATTAACATAGGTGCCCACATTCCTATAAAGATACCATGCAATTGATCACCCGAAAGGAACAAATATTCGGCAAGCGTGATAATGATCGCGCAGAGGATAAGCATTAAGAGATTGGCAGTCCCCAATTTTTTATTGAAGCTCATGATGTTTTTAATTTTCAACTAAAATACAGATTTATCTTTATTCTCCTAAATTTCAAGACTATAGGATTTGTTTTTTTGCTATTCCTAGAGTCACATCGAGTGATATTACGAATGCAATGAGCCAAATTGTATCAAGATGTCCTTGTCCCGTTGAGTTCTCGATACTTCACCCGCAGTCTCAGGATAGGAATGACAATTCTCGTGTCATTCTGAAGGAGTAAAACGACTGAAGAATCTTTATTCTTCTTTTGCTGAGAGATTCTTCGCTCTGCTCAGAATGACATATTAACGTCACTGCGAGGCCTGTAAGGCCGCGGCAGTCTTTCTGAATGTTTTCGGTTTAATCAATTAGATTCTTCGCTCTGCTCAGAATGACGAATCCAACCGTCACATCGAGTGATTTTGCGAATGTGATGAGTAAAATTGTATCGAGATGTCCTTGTCCCGTTGAGTTCTCGGTACTTCGCCCGCAGTCTCAGGATAGGAATGACAATTCTCTTGTCATTCTGAAGGAGTAAAACGACTGAAGAATCTTTATTCTTGTAATTACCAGAGATTCTTCGCTCTGCTCAGAATGACATATTAACGTCACTGCG